>CAZYKT010000021.1:0-81055 GCA_964648165.1 uncultured Polyangiaceae bacterium
CGCCGACTCCACTTCCGCCCTGCCCTGAGCCGCCGACTCCACTTCCGCCCTGCCCTGAGCCGCCGACTCCACTTCCGCCCTGCCCTGAGCCGCCGACTCCACTTCCGCCCTGCCCCGAGCCGCCGACTCCACTTCCGCCCTGCCCCGAGCCACCGACTCCGCTCCCTCCCCGCCCCGAGCCGCCAACTCCAATCCCGCCCTGCCCCGAGCCGCCGTTCGTGGATCCCCCGACCGTGGCGTTGGCACCCGTCGTCGGACTGCTGGTCGCGCCGCCAGTGCTGCCAGCCCCACCGATGCCCGTCACCGTTTCGGTCGGATTACCCTGGTCGCCACTTCCGCAGGCGACCACCAGCGTGAGCGCGACACAACTGGAGGAGAGGAATCCGCGAAGGGAAGGCTGATGGGTCGGTACTGTCACGGCCATGACCACACTCCTTGCTGCCTTGTCAGGATCACCAATGAACCCCGGCGTTGCCTAATGCGGCAAGGTACAGCCATTGATCGCAAGATTCGGACAGGGTGGTCGCGGGGAGACCAAGTTCCCGAGGGTGTACGTCGACCGTAGGGCCGACTCAGGGTGCCAGCTTGCCGTCGCTGCCGCGTCCGGGTCGGCCGAGCTAGTTGAACTATGTACTTCGCGTTCGCCGTCGTGGATCGTCGAGCAAAGGCCGCGCTATTCACCGCGGTCGCTCCCTTCGTCAAGGACGACCTCGGCCCAGCGACCAAGCTAAACCAGGATTCAACGGCTACGGTCCCCGCCAGGCAACGCCGCCGCCTGCCGCATCCATCGCGCCATTTGTGCCTCGTCCAGGCCATCCTCGCGGACATCGACGTGGCGAACCTCGTCGTGTTTGCTGGCGCCGGGCGGAAGCGGCTGCAGCGACTGACCGCGAAAGAACGTCACCTTCACGTTACGCGCAAAGACGTGGAACGAGAGGAACCAACCCTGACCATCCATGCCGTAAAATGGCGAGTTCCACTTCACGGCTTTGCGCACGTTCGGCACCGTACGCATGATGAGAGCGTCGAGGCGTCTACCGATATCGCGCTTCCATTCCGGCATTGCGGAGATGTAGGCCTGTACGGGGGCGTCGCCCTAGGTCTTGGCAATCTGTGGGTTGCCGCCTGCGAGGAGCTTGCCGGCCCTGGTGCACCCCGCAGGTCTGGGTGTCTGCACGCGTGCCTTGCCAACGCGGGACGGGGTTTTCGCCTTGGGCGGAGCGCCACCTGGTTCGGCTCGCCCAGGTCGATTCTCGGAGATCTGCTCGAGACGCCAGCGCACGATGCGTCGAACCAAGTCCACGGGAAGGTCGCGGTCGTGAGGCAGCTGAATCGCACCCTTTGACGTGCTGAACGACTCGAGTTCCTCGGCGAATGCCTCGATGGCCGCAGGCCCTGGGTAGAGGCCGACATGACGAGCGAACGCGCCCAGGTGGAGCAAATTCTCCTCCTGATGCCAGGTAGGCAATCCGTAGGCCATGCGCTCGGCGGCGCCCGGCGCCTCCTCGCGGATCACAGAGCGCAATGTCCGGAGCCGCGTGCGCGCCGGTTCGACGGCCGCCTCGATGTAGGCGATGACAGCGGCAGTCGCGGCGGGGGGGGGTGGTTTCAGTCGGGTCACTGGGGCCTCCGGTTGGCAGAGAGAGCCGACAAGGGGCCTCTATCCGCCACTTGGAACACCTCGCGCGCCACGAAGGACTCGTAAGCGCGGTAGGCGTCCCACCATGCCTCGTCCGGCACGGTGAAGTATCATCGTTTCGCGCTGTTCCCTTCGCGCGTTCACATAAGACCTCCTCGAAGGAGAGGGAGTAGGCGCTCTTCGAATTCGCAATCGTAACAGTGGAGTTGGTCATCGAGGACGAGGCCACGAATGCGGAACGGCGATGGCGACAGTCGCGTGACATCCTGACTCTTCTTCAGCTCGACGACTCGAGAGCCCGGGACCGTCGAGTTGAAAACCCGCCCCGACCGTTTCTGTGCCGCCCAACCCAAACGGCTCGCCCATTTCGACCCCCATCCCATCGGTCTGACCAACTCGAGGCCATCCCAACTCCGGCACGCAGGCCAACGGGCCCGTGGACAACTCGGGCCGGTATTGACTTGCAGCCCCCGCCGCGCCTTACTGACTGACGGTCAGTCACTATGGCAGCCCAGAGGCAGACCTTGAGACGGAAGGCCCCCGAGACGAGGCGGGGGGAGCTAGTGGCCGCGGCTCGTCGCGTTTTCGCCGAAAAGGGCCATGCGAAGGCGACGGTGGGCGACATCGTGAAGGCTGCCGGGGTCGCGCAGGGGACGTTCTACCTCTACTTCGAGACGAAGGACGACATCATAAACGCCATTGCCGAGGAGCTCGTCGGAGGCATGGTCGACGAGCTAGAACGCTCGGTTGCTGCGCCCGCCCTGGGGGCCGTTGGCAAGCTGTTCGCGCTTTGCGATGCGATCCTGGCCATGGCCAACGACCGGGCCGGGCGGGAGCTCGCGGAGCCGTATCACCGAGCCGAGAATCGAGCCGTCCACGACCGCATGGCGCAGCGGGTGGCCCATCGTCTGGCGCCGCTCATTGAATCGATCGTGCGCCAAGGGATGGTGGAGGGCGTCTTCACGGTTGCGGAGCCGCGCGTGGCGGCCTGGTTCGTCCTCGGCGGGTTCCATCTGTTGGAGGAAGGGTTCAAGGACCACGCCGAGCTCCTCGCCGCCATCGTCGCCGGCACCGATTATGCGCTGCGCGCGCTCGGCCATACGGGCAATTCACTGACCGTTCCAGGCCCAAAGGAGGATAGCCGTGCCGGATGACACCGTTATCGCCACCCGGAGTCTGGCCAAGCAGTACCGCAACATCCGTGCCGTGAATGGGCTCGAGCTCAGCGTCCGCCGCGGGGAGATCTATGCCTTTCTGGGCCGTAACGGCGCAGGGAAGACGACGACGATTCGCATGCTGCTCGGCCTCATCCGTCCCACGTCCGGCGAGGTCGTGGTGCTCGGCTCTCGAGTTCGTCCCGGTGAACAGGCGGTACTTGGTCGAGTCGGCAGCCTGGTCGAGACGGCGACTGCCTACCCGAACCTCACCGTGCGTGAAAACCTGGAGATCCAGCGCCGGATGGTCCGGGCTCCACGTGGGGCGGTCGCAGAGGCCATCGAGCTTCTGCGTCTCGATGAGTATGCCGATCGTTGCGCTGGCCAGCTGTCGCTCGGTAACAAGCAGCGCCTGGTGCTGGCCCGCGCGCTCTTGCATCGACCCGAACTGTTGGTTCTGGACGAGCCAGCCAACGCCCTCGATCCAGCGGGTATCGTCGAAGTCCGCGGGTTATTGCGTCGACTCGCCGACGAACGGAAAGTGACCGTATTCATGTCCAGCCACATCCTCGCGGAGGTGGTGCAGCTCGCTGACCGGATCGGTATCGTGCACGCTGGCAAGCTCGTCGAGGAGCTGTCCTTCGACGAGCTGCGGGAGCGGGCGCGGCGCTACCTAGAGGTCGTCGTGTCGGAGCCGCACCGCGCGATGGCCATCCTGGCGGACCGTCTGGGCATCGTCCGGGTGGAGCGAACGGATGACGGGCGACTGCGCCTCTTCGAGGGGCTCGACCGGGCCGCGGAGATCGCGCGGATCCTGGTGACCGAGGGGCTCGAGCTCACGCGACTGTTTGCTGCCGAGGAGGATCTCGAGGCACATTTCATGCAGCTGACGGGAGGTCTCAACTGATGTTCGGGCAGGTCCTGCTCACCGAATTCACGAAGCTCCGGCGGAGCAAGGTGACGTGGCTGACCTGGTTGGTGTTCTCGTTCATGCCCCTGGTCGGCGCTCTGTTCATGTGGATCGTGCGGGAGCCCGACCGCGCCGCCCGCCTTGGCCTGCTCGGCAAGAAGGCGCAGTTCGTCGGCGTGACCGCGGACTTTCCTAGCTACTTCGGCCTTCTGCTCCAGACCATGGGCATCGGCGGTATGATTCTGGTTTCCGTCATCGTCGCCTACGTGTTCGGCCGCGAATACTCGGACGGCACGGCAAAGAACCTCCTCTCGCTGCCCGTCGAGCGCCAATGGTTCGTCTTCGCCAAACTCGCGGTCGTGCTCGCCTGGTTCATGGCGCTGACCTTTTCGCTGATCGCCGAGGGCTTCCTGGTGTGCTGGCTCATCGAGCTACCGGGCTTCACCCCCGCGCTGGCGGTCCGTGCGGCTGGCGACATCCTCCTGGCGGCGCTGGTTGCTTGGATGCAGGTCCCCTTCGTGGCCTGGATCGCCACCCTGGGACGGGGCTACCTCGCTCCGCTTGGCTTCAGTATCTTCATGCTGGTGCTGGGCAACGTCTTCGGGGCAACCGGGTGGGGCAAGTGGTTTCCCTGGTCGATCATCCCGCTGTTCGCCGGCGTCGCCGGGCCCAGGGTAGAGACGCTCGCCTCGGGTAGCCTCGGGGTCCTTGCGGTCACGTTCGTCATCGGGGTCGCCGCCACCACCTGGCAGTTGCGCACCGCCGATTGTACCGAGTAGGGCACAGGGCTGCCGGATCTACCCTCGGATCGTCAGTAGCGCCGTGAATGCCGCGTAGAGCGCCACGGCCGCCCCGCCCTCCAGGCGGGTGACGAAGCGTTCGGTACGCATGACCACCGCCGCGAGAACCGTCATCACGAACAGCGCGACGAGATCGGTGCCCAGCGTCTCAAGCGGCGCGACTACGGGACCCGCGAGACCAGCGGCGCCCAGGCAGAGCAGAACGTTGAAGATGTTGGAACCCACGACGTTGCCGACGGCCAGGTCCGAGTGCCCGCGCCGCGCGGCGACCACGCACGTCACCAGTTCGGGCAGTGACGTCCCCACCGCGACGATGGTGAGCCCGACCAGGCGCTCGCTCATGCCCAGCGCGTGGGCGGCCGAAACCGCCCCGTTGACGAAGAGGTGCCCGCCAACCAGCAGAACGGCCAAGCCGATGACCGCGGTCGCGCTTGCTCGCAAGGTGCCACCAGGCCGAGGCGAACCCACCACGTCGGCGGTTTCCGATGTGGTCCTCGCATCGAGCTGTGCTGTCGCCAACGCACCGGCCGTTCGGGCGGCGCGGACCATCCACGTCGTGTACGCAGCAGCGAGGAAAAGGAGCCCCCCCGCCTCCCACCGGCTCAGGACACCATCGAGCAGGGCAAGCGGAATGAGCGCCGTGCTCACCAGGAGCACGGGCAGCTCCCGGCGGCGCAAGGTCCCGTTGACGCGGGCAGGTCTGATCAGGGCCGTAATGCCCAGGATCAGCCCGACGTTGGCGATGTTCGAGCCGACGACATTGCCCAGCGCTACGCCACCGTGACCGGTGGCCGCGGCCTGGATGCCCACGATGATCTCGGGAGCGGACGTACCGTAGGCGACGACGGTGAGGCCCACCAAGAGCTGCGGTATTCGCAGCGCCAGGGCCAGCGCCGATGCCCCACCGACCAGCCACTCCGCCCCGAAGTAAAGCAGCAGTCCGCCTCCGATGAGCTGGAGCCACTCGTTCAAGACTGCTCCCTTCGGAAAGGACGTTTCGCCGCCGGATTGTTGTTGAGTTCAGACATCGTCACCGCTTCGTCGACCAAGCGCCGGCCCCGGAAGCTACCACATCCGGGAGGACACTAGGACCCCTCCCCGCGCCCCGCGTCGTGACTGCGCAGCACCAACCAGTAATCGGCCCTCCGTGATTGCTCCACGATTTCCCGTCAAACCGAGCCGGCCAGGTCAGGTGTCGCTCCGAACCCCGTCACCCCTCACTGGACCAGGGGATGCTCCTGCAGGTGCGTCAGGATCTCCTCGGCCACGATCTCGGGTTGCTCGTCGACGATGAAGTGACCGCCCTCGGGTTGTACCACGCGGTAGGGGCCCGTCATGAGCGGCTCGGTTTCTGCCACCGTGCTCTGTGCCGAGTCCTCACTGCCAAAGACGAGAAGGGTGGGCACGCCAACCTCCCAGTCGTCGAAATCGTCGAGCACGCTTTGGTGGCCATTTGACGCCCGGTACCAGTTCAGCGCCGCCGTCATGGCCCCCTCCTCCATCATGTGCGCGATGGTTGCCTCGGTCTGGTCGGCGGGTTTTGCCGACCACATGCTCCGCATCGACTCCGGTGTCCAAGAGTCCTCTCCCTCGCCCGGAGTCATCCAGGTATCGAGCAGCGAACGATAGAAAGCCATATCCTCGTCTTCGAGGGCCGCGCGCGCCCAAACCCGGTAGTGGGTTATCGCCATCGGGACGAAGGACGCAATCGGCGTTGGATCCGCTTCGAGCATCAGCCATGCGATGTTGGCGCCCCAATCGTGAGCGATCAGGTGATACCGAGCGCCCAGCTCGCTACCGAAAGCGAAACCATCCAGGATGAGCTCTTCATACCGGTAAGCGTCGACTTCGGTAGGGCGTGCGCCGGGGCTGTACCCACGCTGATCCAGTGCCAGGCAGTGGTAGCCGTTCTCTGCCAGTACCGTCATCACGTTGGTCCACATCAGCGATAGGTCGGGGAAACCATGCAACAAGAGGACCGGCTCGCCGTCGGCGGGTCCGCTCTCCAGCGCATCGAACGTGAATCCCCGCGTTTCGATCTGGCGTGTCCGGATCCCTTCGCTCCCCGCCAGGCCGCCATGGCCCGCCGTGGGTTCCGTGCCGCCTGCAGCAGAGGCTCCGCCAGCGCTCGGCTCGGTTCCCGCCGTGCCCGCCAATTCCACGCTCCCACCCGTACCACCACCAGCAAGACCACCCTCACCAACCGCTCCACCCTCACCGACCGCTCCGCCCACGCCGGGTGTTCCGCCCTCACCGACCACGCCGCCCGCGCCGGGTGCTCCGCCCTCACCGACCACGCCGCCTGCGCCAGGTGTTCCGCCCTCACCGATCGCTCCGCCTGCGCCGGGTGTTCCGCCCACGCCTGTCGCTCCGCCCTCACCGACCGCTCCGCCTGCACCCACAGTCCCACCCGCGCTGACCTGCCCTCCCGAAGTAACCTCGCTGCCGCCGACAGCAGACAGAGCTCCCGCAGCCCCCGCGATGGCGCTCGGAGCGCCAGCCCCGGACCCATCGTCCTTGCTGCTTTTACATGCCGCCAAGGCGAGGCACAGGACGGAGAGCGAGCGTGCGAGGGTGGCGTTGGAGACGGCCATCGTGAGTCCCCTTTTCGGCTATCTCGAGCAGGATACGCACAGAGGCGCTGGCGGGTGTCGGAACCTACCAAGCCGCTCCCCGACCACCAGATGTGCGGATCCACATCCCGCGACGCACGCAAATCTACGCCACCAGCGTAGCGTGCCCTCGCGCAGTCCCCACAGAGGAACAGGGGAGCGTTCTCGATTCTGGCCTGGTCCACTGACGAGGGGCGGCTGCCGCCACCGCCCCTCCGGACTGAGGCAGATGCAGCCAGTTGTGGCTCGCCTGTCCGGTGGTGCTATCATTGATAGCACCATGGCACAGCTGCTCGTTCGCCAACTCGATGATGCGCTGGTCCTCGCTCTCAAGCAGCGAGCGGCTCGCTCTGGCCGTTCCGCAGAGGCCGAGCACCGCGAGATCTTGCGGGAGGCACTCAGCTCCGAGCTCCAACGTCCGAGCTTCAAGCTCTTCCTGCTCGACATGCCTGCCGTTGGTGAGGACGAGGACTTCGCTGCTGTGCGCGATCTGCCTCGCGGACCAGCGCTATGAGATACCTCGTTGACACCAGCGTGCTGTTGGAACTCCGCAAGGGAGCTCGTGCACACGCGTCGCTGCGTGCCTGGTTAGCATCCGTCGAGGACGAGGCTGTCTTCACATCGGTTCTCGTGCTTGGGGAGCTGCGCCGCGGCGTGGAATCGATCCGGCGCCGCGATCCCGTGGCGGCAGTCGCCCTCGAGCAGTGGTTGGAGCGACTCAAGGAGAGCTTCGCCGAACGCCTGCTGCCTGTCGATGCGGCAACGACTGACCGTTGGGGCTGCTTGAACGTCTCTGATCCCCTGCCCACGGTGGATGGTCTCCTTGCCGCCACCGCCCTGGCCCACGGAATGACGCTGGTTACCAGCAAACCGCACGACGTCAGGCGCACTGGAGCAAGACGACTGAACCCGTTCGGGGATTGAATGGTTCGCCGCTGGTTCGGCAGGGTGCTACCCTGAGTGCATGTTAACTTGGGTCACGGTGGGTCGCTTGAATTGGGTCGCCGTGCTGGCACTGCTTTGCGGATGTGGGAGCAACGACTCGTCGTCAGAGACATCAGCCGGCGCAGCGGGTGACACGGCGTCTGCGGGAGGTTCCGGAGGTCCCCCGGCGGGGGGAGCAGAGAGCGGCGGGGCCGGGGGCTCATCCTCGGGCTCAAGCGGCGAACGAACGCTGGGGGGCAACACGTCCTTGGGCGGTGGTGGGGGGACTCTCCCCTCGGGTGGCGTGCAGAGCGGTGGCGCGCCGGCGGGTGGTGGGACGGCGGGTCGCGGTGGAGCTTCCCCCGCGGGTGGAGCACCAAGCGGCGGTGGAATGGCGAACGGTGGCGGGACACCGAGCACGGGCGGAGAAGCTGCCGGTGGGGGTTCTGCGGGTTCGCCTGGGACGGGCGGTGCCGCCGATGCGGGTGGAGCGTCGGGCAGTGCGGGGATGGCCGAGACGGGCGGCGTCGCCATGCAGGGAGGTGCCGCTGGCGAGCCTGCCAGCGGGGGTAACCCCGGGACGGGCGGCGCAGCCGACGGGGGCGAGCCCGGGCAGGGCGGTATGGATATGCAGGATTGTCCGAGCAGCTCTGACTACGTCGGCAACAGCGCATGGCAGCAGGAGCTGCAGGTACACGCGGGGGCTGATTATTGCGGAGGCTGGCGCGAGGGTCGCACCCTCGAGGAAGAACTCGCGGCCAAGGCGAAGATCCATGTCGCACAAGGCACGTATCCTTTGCCCGACTCAGCCGGAACCTATCCGTTCGCTCTGCCGGCTTGCTTCGAGTTTCCGGGTGGTGCAACCGCTCCCCGCTTCGCGGGGGCCGGGGAGATCACGTACCGGGCGTCGACGCTGGACACCGATGTCTACCATGACCAAGATTTCCACCAACCCCTCGACTCCGGCTGGTTCCTCTTGGGTTCCTCCTCCTACACGTCGACGGTCGGGAGCGAGCCCGAACCACTGGTATTCGATGGCAGTGGCCTGGTGGGTGAGTTCGTCTCCGGCAGCACCACCCATTGGCTGCAGTTGTGCACGAGCAATCCCTGCGCGAACACACTGGATGAGCTCAGGTTCGATTCCTGCAATCCCGAGCGCTATGCCCTCAATCACAGCACGGTTACCTTCGAGGGTGGGCAGGTCGAACTCAACGTGCGCATTGCAGCGCTTCCCGGTGGGATCTCCGAATCACCGGTATTCGTCGCGGCATCGGGCACGCTGGACTCGGTACAATTCGAGCAGACGGACTACTACAAGCTCGTCTATTCGGCCTCCCATCACCAGTACCTGCGCAGCTTCGCAGTACTGTTCGACGAACCGATCGACGGGGCTTGCGGTGTCAAGGTCGTGGATCTCGATCCGTACTCCGGAGGGGAGCTGCCTCTGTTCTACACGATCGAATGTGACCTCTCCAACCGGGCCGAGCGCAGCGTGACCTCGGCGGTGACGGAACGTCCGTAACGGTGGGGCCCAGCGGCCAAGCAGCACTCCCGACGCCGTGACCTGAGGCCCCCTGGCCGCGGGTTCCAGGCCCACGGCAGGCCCGGGCTCGAACCGATTTACCTCCACCCCGAGACTAAGGTAGAAGCGCTGGGCGCGTCGCCGCCAAGGAGGGTTCCATGGTTCGTACCTGCTCGATTCTGTGTGCCAGCCTCATCTCTTTCGGCATCTTGGGTTGCCACGGTTCTCCCCCACCTGAACCCACGGGTGGCGTCGAACCAACGGCCACCCCGGAGGGTGCGGCTTCGGACACCAGTTCCGAGGCGGCCCCCGCTGCCTCCGAGGCCGCTCCTGCCGAGGGCGAGGCCGCGGTCGAAGAGAAAACGGACGACAAGGATTGTCCCCATGGCGCCTGCCGCTATTCCTGCGAAGACGGACAGACCTGCAGCGAGAAGTGCAAGGGCGGCGCCTGCGACATGAAGTGCAAGAAGGGGGCAACCTGCAGCCTGGACTGTGCTGCGGGGAGCTGCAAGGTCAACTGCGCCCCGGGGGCCACGTGTAACCTCAAGTGCACCGGGGGCTACTGCAAGAGCCTGTGCGCGGCCGGCTCCACCTGCAAGGTGGACTGTGCCGGCGGCGGCGGACAGTGCGAGACCGACTGCCCCGAAGGCGCCACCTGCGAACTGAACTGCCCCAGCGACGACTGCAAGCTGACCGGCAAAAAGGCCAAGAAGAAGTAGTCCCGTTTCAGGGTGGCGCGCCCGAGTCGTAGTTACACAGCTTCAACCAGGGCGGCTGGTAAGAGTCCGTGGTGGGCTGGCAGCCAACCAGGGCGAACCCTGCGTAGTCCTTGGGACAGTCTGCGTTATTCTCGCAGGCGAGCTGCGAATTGATGCACGAGGCCGCGCAGTAGCTCTGGTAGAACACACAACAGAATTCCCCGCCGCAGTCCCGAGCCGTCGCGCAGCCCGCGGCGAAGGCCGGCACCTCGCCTCCCCGGCATGACCCGTCGTTGGCCACGCAGCGATGGTTCTTGTTGGTTGGTTCGTAGCAGCAGACGGGAGTATCACCCCGACACAGCTCCGAACCGCAGGGGCTCTGGGGCTTGGCCACCCGACACTGGCCCGGTTGGTCTTGGCCTTGGTTCCCGCAGACGAACTCCTTGGGGCAGTCCGAATCGACCCGGCACGCGACCCCAAGGTCACAGGCCTTGGCACAACCAGTGAAGCTGTTCTCCGAGTCCGCGGCGTTCCAACAACAGCGCTGCCCGTCAGGGCAGTCGCTGCTCTCGTCGCAACCGATGGCCCCGGTGACGCCTCCGTCGAGCTCGCAGTAGGTTTCAGAATCCCCCTTGGCGGCCGTCCGGGGCAGACAGCGGCTGGGCTTGCCCATGCAGCATTTCTGTGTCGCGACGTCGCAGGACTCGGCGCCGCAGCGAATCGTCTGGCTGGCTCTTGCCGGCGGCGCCACGTCGACAGGGGGCGCCTTCTGGGGCGCCCGCGAGCACGCCAGCAGCAAGAGCCCGACAGTCCAGAGGGTATGATGGGCATCACCGGGTTTGGGCCTGGTTCGTACGGTAGGGCTCATGGCAGTCTCGGTCGCCAATCTACCGCACAGTGAAGCGCCGGGACGAGTCGTTCTGAATCCATCCCCACCACCAGCCCCGGCCGCCGAAAAGGAGCCCTTTGGGGCCGCCTCGACCCCGGATCCCCCTGGGTGCACCCGGCGGTCCGGCGTATACTGGGTCCCGGCAATGCAGGAGGTTCGGTATGGGCTCTGTTCGGCACTCAGGTTTGGCGAGTTGTCTGTTGTTCGTGATTGTCGGCTGCGGGGGGCGCACCACCGAGGAACCCGGGCCGAGTCGCGCGGGTGATTCGGGAGACGCCGGCGAAGCGACGGGAGCCGTCGGAACCGAAGCTGGCTCGGCTGGCGAGGACACGGCCGGAGCGGGAAGCGGAGGAGACGACTCGGGCCGAGGCGGACGGGTCGGTCACGGAGGCCGTACCGGCTTCGGAGGGGTTGGCAACTCCGGGGGGAGTAGTTACGAGGCTGGCCTTTACCGCGCTGGAGAGGCAGGACAAGAGGTCGGCAACGGAGGGCGTGCTGGTCTGGGCGGAAGCGAGATGGGTGGCTCGGCCCCAACCAACGGAGGTTGGATTAGCTCCGGCGGAACGCCGGTAGACCAAGGCGGGGGTTTCGTCTCCGACGGCGGGACCAGCGCTGGCTCGGGCCAGGGCGGCTCGGGGCCCGCTGGTGGGAGTCCGAGTGGGGGAGGCGCGATCAGTCAAGGCGGCGTCAACCATTCAGGCGGGACCACCGTTGGCGGCGCGGTCGAGGACGGCGGCACATCGCAGGTCGCCGGGACGTACACGGCCGGGTCTTCCTCGGTATCCGGTTCCTCTTCAGTGGCCGGAGGGTCCATCGGTCGCGGGGGAACACCCAGCGGTGGGGGAACACCCAGCGGTGGGGGAACACCCAGCGGTGGGGGAACACCCAGCGGTGGGGGAACACCGACTACGGGCGGCTCCGGCCCGGGCCTGGTGAACCTGCCCGATCTTGGGATCCCGGAGGGTTGCACGGCCGATTATCGTTACACGGACACCTCCCAGTGCGATCAGTCCTTCATGTGCGGCGAGGACTATCTTTACTCCTACTGTTCCGTGTATGGCACCGAGCCCATCTCGTGTAGCTGCGACAGCGGCGAGGGATATCAGAGCTTCCAGATCACCGGGGCGACGTTCACCAACGCCTGCGACTACGTGTCCAACCTGTGTCGGGGGACCACGGAGGTCCCGCTCAACGAGCCCCCCGTCTGCCAGAACGTTGGCCAGGAAACGAGCTCGGATTACTGCAGTCGCTCCACGGAATGCACCCAGTCCGGCCAGATCGTTCCCGGCGCGACCCTTAATCGCGTTACGTCCCAATCCACCTTCTGCGACCATTGGGATACCGAGTCCTGGAACTGCTACTGCGAGGGTCTCGGCTCGTGGATAAACTTCGAGCTTCCTGAGGAGATGTCATCCCAGCAGGCCTGCACGGATGCGGGCTCCGTCTGTGACAACCCCGAACAGATGGTACCGCAGGGGCCCCGCAGCTGTACCCAGGAATCCAACTCGTCCTATCGCACCAACTGCTCGGCTTACCTGGAGTGCATCCAGCCGGTCTTGCTGGGCGAAACCGCCATCGAGCTTCGGCAGGAACTCGCGGTGAACTGCTACGAGGATCCAGCAACCGCCCCGGCCTGGAATTGTACTTGCCAGCTGGGCCAGGATAACCTAAGCCTGGCCGTTGATTCGGAGGATGTGTTCGATACCTGCGCGGACGCTGCGCCAACCTGCGTCGAGCACTTCACTGCGCCCGACAACCCATGAACCAATCACCATGAAGACCACCCTGCCCTCCCTCGCCCTTTTGGCATTGACGCTGTTCGCCTGCAAGCTCCCCTTCGGAAACGACAAGGAGACGCCACCGGCACCTGCTGCCCCGGCGGCAACCGCCGTGCCGGCCCTGCCGGTCTTCGTGACCGCCCAGCCGGTGGTCAGTGCGGCTCCCGCAGCCACGGCTGCTCCGGTTGCCTCCGCCCTGACCGATTACTCAGCGGAGGGCTTGGTAGCCCTCCCCGAGAATTGCGTCGACTCCCAGGTGGTGTTGGGTGCGGTGCCCAAGAACTTTTACGCCTCGGATACCTTCGGTTGGCGCCATGTCCGTCAGGTGGCCCTGGCCAATCCAAGGTTCAAGTTCGTGCGCAACCTGAACAAGACGGCAATCGCCGGCGAGGTCGCCTTCACCGTCAACGAACACAAGCCGACCAAGGGGGTGGCGCTGGTGGCCCATTGCGGCACGGCCAAGACCTGTCTTGATTTCGCAGCGGCCTATCGCACCGTGGTTCCAACCGCCAAGCCCACCCTTCTGTGCGGAGCCAATCCCAACATCGGCAAGCGCATCCTGGGAGGCGAGAACGTCCTGCCGGACAGCGGAAAGATCGCGGACGTGTTGCCCGACAAGAAGGACGTTCAGTCGCAATGCGTTCGTCTGGCCGCCTGCAAGGCGGCGCGCGACTTCCGGCTGGAGACGGACGAGGCCCAGGCTTGCATGATGAAGCCCTCGCAGTTCAAGCTGAACTGCGCGCGCAAGAAGAGCTGCGAGCAGGTCCTCAGTTGCAGCGGCAGCTGAGCGACTAGTCCTGCTCTTGGGGGTCGCCGTTCCCTTGCGGGATCAGACACTGCCCGACGTAAAAGAGCATCTTGGTGTGATCCTCAGGGACCAGATGCTCCCGGTTGTAGGCTTCGATGCGCTCACGGAGCTCGCCGACCTTGGCCCGCACCTCGGACAGGGTAGAAACCGCCTCTTCCTGCAGGGGATGCCCTGGCCAGACCTCCACCGTGTACGTGCTGCCACCGATCTGGTCCAACATGTCGGTACGCTCACGGTCGACTCGCAGCCGGCACAAGACCGTGCTGACCAGGGCCTCGAAATGGTCGAACACCGAAGCTTCCCATCCCACCGGTGAACCAAGGGGCAACACCAGGGACTCGGCCCGAAATAGCTCGTCCTCGGTCCGGCTCACTCGCCCCACCTCCAGGAGCCGCTGCAGAGCGGGGCCGATCTCCTCGCCCCCGCCGCAGCGCCGTGCCAGCGCCGCCAGACTGACCGGGCCTTCTCGATAGATGAGGGCCCACAGCAACTCGTCCAGACCGTCTTCCTTCTTGCTCTGGCCGGGCCGCATCAGCTCCTCGCTCGGAGTCGCCGAGTACCGAGTTGCCGCTCCGGACCCACGGGCTTTGGCCAGCCCCGTCTCGCACAGATCATGCAAGACACTCCGGACCAAGGTCTCATCATCCCCCGCGAACTGCATGAGGACCTCAGCTCGCGTAGCGCTGGACCGGCTCTCCAGGAACTGCAGGACCGCCACCCACAGGGAACGCCCGCGCTGGGTGGAGCTCTCCACGAGTCGCTGGATCTTGCGCTGGTAGGTGCGAAGCCCCAATCCGAACATATCGGCGCTCACCTTGCGGCTCACCCCCTGCCGCTCCAGCTCGCGAACCAGATCCAGAAATACCTGGTTGGCAACCTGAGTCAGAGGCGCTCGGGCACCACCCGAGGTGGCCAGCTGCGCAATCAGGATGGTGGTCTGACGAACGATGGCCGATATGAGAAGCTCGATGGTCATTCGGGCTCGCGCTGAAGCGTCCCTTGGGACAGGCACCGAAATGCTACCGCGGTTCGCCCTCCGGGGAGCGACAGAGCTGTCGCTGGTGGCATTCTGAACCATCGGCCAATGGTCTAGATGGCCCCGGGGTTCAGTCCTTCAGCCCTTGGGGAATGGGCATTCAACAGCCCCTGCGGCAGCAGACCGCGGGCCGGCCTCACTGGACCACAAGCTGCCCCTGAACCATCCCGTTCGATGTCCGTCTGTTCAATCGAGGTGCCGCCCAACCCGACGAGATTCTCGGCCCCCGCCTTCCACCAGGAGCTGCGCGTCGAGGACTATGTGGAGCGGGTCCCTCGCGACGCAACCATCCGAGGCCTGTTCCTGAATGCGGTCTTGGAGCCCCTGGGACCCCGCCGACAGGAGTTGGCGGCGGGCAAGCGGCGCATCGTTCCGTTCAAGAACTACCCGCTGAGCGACCAGGTCCGCCTCATTCCCGAGGTGGCCAGCAGGGTGTATCCCGACCTGACAATCCGGGAGGGGATCCGCCGGCTTGGGCATGAAGTCTATCCTGCCTTCGCTCAGTCTTTGTTGGGGCGGGTCCTGTTCTCGACCGTGGGGAATGACCCGCTCGCGATGACTGAAGCTGGATGCAAAGCATTTTGCCTGGCCGCCAGCGTGGGCACCGTCAAGATCCTCGACCTCCGTACTGGCCACGCCCAACTCCACTTGCGGGAGATGTACAACTACATCGACTGCTATCAGGTGGGTGTCGTGGAGGGGGCGTTCTCGGTCTTGGGAATACGGACCAGGTTCGGGATCTGGCTCGATGATCCCACCGCGGGGGTTTTCGATCTCTGTTGGTAGGCGCGGCGCAATCACGGCGTCCAAGCGTGGCAGCCACCGCCTCTCGGGTTTGGGCGTGATCGGCGAAGGGGTTCGCCAAGGTTGCGAATCTTCAATCCGACGGCACGGTTCGCCGCCAGCGTGACCGGCTTTTTCAAGCTGCCCCCAGATCGGGTGCTGGAAATCGGATCACAGGTGGAGCTGTAGGTGGTGGTCGCACACCCCATCGAAAGACACTGCTTCCCATCCGGGTAGCAACCCACGTTCCAGGACTGGACCGAACGCTGGAGAAGCAGGCCGCTGGGTGTCTCCCTAACCCCTGGGTCGAGCGCAGTTTGGACTTGCCGACGGCCGAACGACTGGGTAGAGCTCGTCTATGCTGTTGACCGTGAACGGCGCATCTCGAAACATCCCCGAGGGGCTAACCATCAGGGAGTTGCTCCATATCCTCGAGCTCACCGACGGTCCGGTGGCGGTCGAGCGTAATCGCGAAATCATACCCCGCGCCCTGCACGCCACCACTCCGCTGTCGGATGGTGACGTGTTGGAGGTCGTGCATTTCGTCGGGGGCGGTTAGCCAGCGGTCGAGTCAGGGTCAGCCTGCGGTGGTTGCTCCACGGTACTGAGCAGCCAGTTCGACGTAGCCACTCGCGCCGTGCGCACCCGCTGAGCGTTCCTCGGCGCCGAGCTCCCTGACCACGCGGGCGGGTGTGCCCATTACCATCGAATACTTGGGGATCTGCATGTTGGGAGGGACCACCGAACCGGCTGCCACGATCGAGCCCTCGCCGACGACCGCGTCGTCCAGCAGGATGGCGCCCATGCCGATCAGCGCGCCATCGCCCACCCTGGCGCTGTGGATGATGGCCCCGTGGCCCACCACCACGTCGCTGCCCACCACCGCGTCACAACGCCCCCCGGTGGTGTGCATCATGACCAAGTCCTGAATGTTGCTGCGCGCGCCGACTCGGATCTTGCCCACGTCCCCGCGCAGCACGGCTCCAAACCAGACACTGGCTTGGGCCTCGATGACCACGTCTCCAATCAGGGTGGCAGTCTCTGCCAGGAACACACCCTCGGCGATTTGGGGAAGGATGTCGCGAAATGGTCGAACGATGCTCATGGTATCACCGGTAACAAAGAGGGTTGACGCGAAACGGCTCGCAACCGAGGAAGATCGGAGATGGGCAGACGCTCCTCGGGATCGTCGAGTTCGCCGCCCAGCGAGTTCTTGAACTGCCGCACGATACGCACCTTCACCAGCTCGCCGGTCCGATCCCGACGCGCCCCCCAGTGGACGATCTCGTTGCGCTCGGTCCGACCCGTGTAGGCTCCATCCTCGTTTCGTCCTTCCACCAACACCCATTCCTCGGCCCCAACCAGACTGGCCAGGTGGTTTGCCCGTAAGCGGGCTGCTTGTTCGAAGACCTGGGCCAGCCTGCGAGCCTTCTCGTCCTCTGGAACGTCATCCCCCAGGCGAAGCGCGGGGGTGTGTGGCCTCGGTGAGTACTTGAAGCCGAACAGGCCCACGAACCGCAGGCGACGAATGAGCGCCAGAGTCGCTTCCACGTCCTCTGGGGTCTCCCCGGGAAAACCCACGATTACGTCCGTCGAGAGGGTGAGCCCCGGGACCGCCGACATCAGCGTCTCGGTTCGCTCCAGGTATTCCTCCACCGTGTGGCGACGGACCATTCTCCGCAGAACCCGATTGCTGCCCGATTGGACCGGCAGGTGCAGGTGCCGTACCAGTACGGGCAGCTCGCGGTGCGCAGCGATCAACCCCGCCGTCAAGTGCCGAGGGTGGGGACTCGTGTAGCGCAAGCGAACCAGTTCGGGGACCGCCGCGGCGACAGCAACGAGCAGGGATGGAAACTCGGTCTCGTCGCTTCGAGCATGTTCGCCTGGGGTGTGCTGCCAGGCGTAGGGTACCACGTCGGGTCGTGGCAACGTCCCCTCCGGATCACGGTAGCTGTTGACGGTCTGGCCTAAAAGGGTCACCTCGCGGACCCCTTCTGCCACCAGCTTCCGGATTTCGTCGATGATCTGCCGAGCGGGGCGGTAGCGTTCGGGACCGCGGGTGGTTGGTACGATGCAGAAGGAGCAACGCTCGTTGCATCCCTTCATCACCGTCACGTAGGCCGCCGGAGCCCGTCGCCCGGCGGCAGGAGCGGGAGCAAGGAATCGTGGCTGGTCAGTGTCAAACCCGACGGCAACGCGCCGAGGCCCCCCCTGCTCGAGGTCGGCCAGCAGCTCGACGAGCTCCGCAATCCGGTCGGGACCCATCACCAGATCGAGCGCGGGTACGGCACGCAGCAGGTTCTCTTGCTCCTGCTGAGCAACACATCCTGCCGCGATCAGGAGCAAGTCGGGCTTGGCCCGCTTCGTGATGGACAGGCGACCGAGTTCGCTCTTGAGCTTCTGCACCGCCTTGTCTCGGACACTGCAGGTGTTCAGGATGACGACCTCGGCATCCTGAAGCGACGTGGCCGGCACATGACCTCCGCGCACCAACATCCCGGCCATGCGCTCCGAGTCATGCTCGTTCATTTGGCAGCCGAAGGTAATCAGAAGGAAACGGGACATCTTGGGCTCGATTGCTGCCACCCTAGCATGGGGATTCGGCCGGGCTCCCCCGCCTCGACATTGACCGGAACCTCCAGGCTTAATATAGGTTTGAAGGACCGCGACCCGGGGGTCGCCCCCTGCCCCACCATGACCTCGCCCTGTACGCTGGTAGATCTCTTCGAGTCGAGTTGTGATCGGCACCGCAGCCGCCCCGCCTTTGGAACGCGCGTCGGTGACGTGTTCCAGTGGCAATCCTACGCTGAGGTCCAGGCGGGCTGTGCACGCTGGCGCGCGTTGTTGCAGCACCTCGGGGTCGCGGCCAAAGACCGGGTGGCGATCATCGCCGACAACCGGGTCGAGTGGGCCCTCGCCTGTTACGCCACGCTGGGCCTGGGAGCCGTCTTCGTCCCCATGTACACGGCGCAGACCCCGGCTGACTGGCGGTACGTCTTGCGAGACAGTGGGGCGAGCCTTTGCATCGTCACCGACCTGCTCCAGCGCGAACAGCTGGAGGCCCAACGTGTCGACATCCCAGCCGTGCGAGGATTCCTCATCCTCGACGCCCCCCCCGACCACCCGGAGTCGGTTCTCAACCACCTCGATCAGGTGCCCCCCCGATCCGTCCCGACTCGCGCCGTGGGGTCCGCCGACACGGCGGGCTTTCTGTACACCTCCGGCACCACCGGTCGCCCCAAGGGCGTGGTGCTGTCGCACGGCAACCTGACCAGCAACGCCGTGGCGGGCGCTTCCTGCTTCGAGATCGGCTCCCAGGACCGATCCCTGTCCTTTCTGCCTTGGGCCCATGCCCTCGGCCAAACCGGGGATCTTCACACCCTGTTCTGGTTGGGAGTCGCCATCGCCATCAATGACACCCCTGCCAGTCTCTTGAGCAATCTGCTGCGCTGCCGCCCAACGTTGCTGATCGCCGTTCCTCGCATCTTCAACCGCATCTACGACGGCGTCAACGAACAGATGGGGTCACGGCCGGCACCGCTACGAACCCTGTTCGAGAAAGGGATCACCCTGGCGACGCGCCGGGCCCGGGGTGAGTCCCTGTCCGCCACCCATCGCATGCTCCTGGCCCTGGCCGACACCCTGATCTTCTCGCGGATCCGAGCCAGGCTCGGAGGCCAGCTGCGTTTGGCCGTTTGCGGCTCGGCGGCCCTGGCCAAGGAGGTGGCCGAGTTCATCAACGCCCTCGGCATTGAGATCTACGAGGGCTACGGGCTGACGGAGGCCAGTCCCATCGTAGCCTTGAACAGCCCCAGGGGGCGCCGCTTCGGCACGGTCGGTCTGCCCCTACCCGGCGTGACGGTCAGCATCGATCGCACGGTCACCGGCGATTCTTCGGTGGGCGAGATCGTGGTCGCGGGGCCCAATGTCATGCAGGGTTACCATGGGTCACCACAGGAGTCGGCCGAGGTGCTCCTAGCCGATGGCCGCTTGCGCACCGGTGATCTCGGGTGTCTCGACGAGCAGGGTTTTCTGATCGTCACCGGTCGTCTCAAGGAGCAGTACAAGCTCGAGAATGGCAAGTACGTCGCGCCGGGGCCACTGGAGGAACGGCTCCGACTCTCTCCCTACATCCAGCAGTGCATGATCTACGGCCTGGATCGTCCGTACAACGTGGCGATCCTGGTATTGGATCGGAGCCGCCTGTGTCAGTACGCTCAGGAGCAGGGTTTCGAACTCGGTGAGCCGGAAACGAACCCCCGGATCACGGCACTGCTCAACGACGAGGTCGCCCGCCTGGGTGGGGAGTTTAGGAGCTTCGAGCGCCCACGACGATTCCTCATCCTGTCCGAGGATTTCACCACCCACAACGGCCTCTTGACTCCGTCGCTGAAGATCCGGCGCCGAGAGGTCGTCGAACGGTACAAGGATCGTCTCGACGACCTGTACGCACACCCTCACGACACGACGTAGTCGTCTCAACGACCTGTACGTACCCCCTGACGACACGACGTGGCAGTGGGTCGTACCGCTTAGCAGGTGCAGAGCGGATCGAATGGATCGCAGTTGCAGGGCCTCGGCGGCTGGGGCCGGGCCGTGGGGGGGCGATTGGGCTTCTTGGTTTCTGGGCGCTGGGTTGGCACCGACACAGATGGCTTGCTCTCGAGTTCGCGGATCCGCTCCTCGCCCTCCCGCACCCGCGTCAATGGACTGCGGTGCTCCCTTTCCGCCTCGCGCAGACTCGCCTGGTGTCTCTCCAACAGCTCGGAGTAGTCCTGGGCCAGGCGGCGACGGCTGGGCGCCAGTACTGTGAGGTGAAGCACGACCGCCCCAACCACCACGGTTCCCAACAGGGACGCCAACAGCCGAACCGCTCCCTTGAGCCCCTGCACCCGTGCGTCTCGCTCGAAGCTCAACCGGAGCTCCTGTTGCGCCCGCTGTTCCGCCCACTCACAGGCCTTTTCGCGGAGCCTCTGCTCTGCCTGTTGCAGAGCCAATCGGTTTCGGTCCGCTTCAACCCGCTGCCGCTCCCTGTCCCGGTCCTGGATCTCCCGCTCTGCCTGTTGCGCCGCCAGCCGTTCCCTCTCGGCACGTTCCGCTTGCTCCGCCTCTTGCATCCGTAGCTTCGCGGCGCGGAGCTGTTCGAGTCTTCTGTTCCGCTCTTCGGCGATGAGTCGTTCGACACTGGTGGAGACGGACTCGTCAGTACGCGTCATGATGGGAACCTCCTGCTTGCTGGCCAACCGGCACTCCGTTCTAGGCTGTAAAGTTCGACCCCCAGCGGCAGCAAAGCTTGGAATGCGTTGCCACGGGCCCCCGACCACATGTACTTGATATTTCCTATGTATCAATTATGATCTGCGCGTGAAGTTGTCGAACAAGGCTCGCTACGCGATCCGAGCGCTGTTTCACATGGCGTTCTACGGCGCGGATCGACCAACCCAGATCAGGGAGATTGCCGAACGGGAACGAATACCGGTCCGTTTCCTAGAGCAGATCTTCCAGGAGCTGAGAAAGGCGGGGATTGTCAGTTCCAAGCGCGGACCCCAAGGTGGATACATCCTGGCACGGGACCCGGCGGCCATCCGCCTGGGTGATCCGATCCGAGCCCTGGATGGCCCCCTTTTGGCCCCCGAGTCCCGAACGCCGGCGGCGGCCCGGCGCAAAGCGAATCCCGACTCCTACCGGGTGCTGGATGCGGCCTTCACCGAGCTCTCCACCCGTATCGAAGCCTGCTTCGACCAGATGAACATCGCCGATCTCTGCACGCGTGCCGAAGAGCTGGGGCTAACCCGTCCCGGCTCGTACCGGTCCATCTACTACATCTAGCCATCATGGGCGGATATCACGATCCATTGCGGTCCGAAATGCCACGGCAGTCAAAGGTGGGGCGTGCCCTGGTCGACGCCAAGCTGCTCCTGGTCGGATTGGGAGGGCTGGGGTGTCCAACCGCGCTTTCCCTGGTGAAGGCCGGGGTGGGCACCCTGGTTATTGCCGACGACGATCAGGTGGAGCTAGGCAACCTTCATCGCCAGATCCTGTTTGGACCACAGGACGTAGGACGAGACAAGCTGGAGGCGGGCCTCAACGCCCTGCGTCGGTTGGCACCCGCAAGCCCCACGCACATCGACCTCCTTCATACCCGGATCCTGCCCGAAAATGCGCGAGAAAGGGTCCGCCAGGTTGATCTGGTCATCGAGGGTTCCGACAACTTCGCCACCAAGTTCCTGGTCGCCGACGCTTGCCACCTGGAGGGGATCGCATGCATTCACGGTGCTGCCGTGCGCTGGATCGCCACCGCCTTCTGCTCCCACCCCCACGGCCACCCCTGCTATCGGTGTCTCTTCGAGGACATCCCGCGGGGAACCTCGGCACCGAATTGCGCCGAGGCGGGGGTGATGGGCCCGGTGGTGGGTCTGGGAGCAGCTCTCATGGTCGAGTTCGCGCTGGGCACCCTGGGTGGGAATCCGCCCTATGGACAGGTGGCAAGATACGACGGACGAAGCGACATGATGCGATGTTCGACCATCGCCTCGCGACCCGATTGCCCCCTGTGTGGACAGCATCCCCGGATCGAAGACACAGCCGAGTCACGGTACATCGATGACTGCGAGGGCTTCGTTTCATGAACCAACGCTACGATCGCCAACGCCGACTCCCGGAGGTCGGGGCAGAGGGCCAGCGGCGCATCGAGCAAGCGGTCGTCTCGTTGCCCGAGGGCGACGGCATGGAGTACGCCGTCTCTTACCTGAGCCGCGCGGGGGTGGGCCAGATCCGCGTCGGTGGACCCGAGTCTGCTGGGGTCGGAGGATCGTTTCCCCATGGTCGATTCTTCTCCCAGCCGGTGGCTCTTGAGCTCGCCCACGGGGCTTGGCAAGCAGTCGTCGCGATTCGTGCAACTCTGGACAAGAACGGCTAGCGTCCGAGCCGGCCGGCACGCCCGGGTCCAGCGAGTTCCGGGAGAAGGCGTTGCCTGGTGGCTCTGGGATCGGCTATGCCAATCAATGGAACCTGTCTGCATGAGAACCAAGCTTCGCTGCCGTCTGGGTGGGGTGGATGGCTAGACCCAGGGCAACGGGGTTCATGCTGCTGTGGGCAGCCCTGCTTTCTTCCCCGGCGACCCAGGCCGATCTGGCCAGCGACCTTCGGCGACTCCTGCACGCCTATCGTTCGCTCCATCCCCTCCACCTGGGACCCCGAGTCCTCGAGTACGGGGAACGGCTCCCGCTGCTGCTCCCCGAAGCATTGACCTCCGAGTTGCCGGGCTCCGCCTGCACTCGGGTCGTGGTGCTGGCCGCTCCGAACGTGTCGTTGGTGCTGCGGTTCGGGGTCGCCCCGGTCGAGAGCGCGGCGAGCCAGGCTGGACTCGTCGACGTCACGCGCTGTGGCAGTGAGCGAACCGAGCTTGCCACTGCCGAGGTCGAACTCCTCTCGCCGCGGGGGATCCTGGAGCTGTTGGTGGTCCCCGATGGTAGGGACTCGCTCCCCGCCTCCCACTGGCTCCCTCACCGCAATCCCACCCCAACCGCCAACCCGCGTCCGCTGGGACCACGCTTCGCTCCCCGCGATCTTGCGACCAGGCTCGCTCGTCGAAGCGAGGTGGCTCGCGCGGCCGGCGCTCGGTCGATAACCGAGAGGGCCCTTCTTCCGTCCGAGCTAGCGGCCCAGGAGATCCGGGTCCTCTTGGCGCGCGGTTGCCATCGAGTTGCCCTGCTGGGTGTCGGGACCACCGAGCGAGACTCGGCGAGCCTGGACCTGGATCTGGAAGTATCCTGGCCAGACGATGCCCAGCCGCCCCTGCTGGACGAGTCCGAGGCGACCGACGCCACCCACTCGTTCTGCCTGGAAGAACCCCGGTCGACGCGTCTGCGCTGGGTCGGACTGAGCCCGACGTCGGGGGCGGTCCTGTGGACGGCACAGTTCGACTTCCCCTCGGCCATTCCAAACAATTGGAGTTCGTTGGCTCAGAGGCGGCTGGCCCTCGCTCTGCACTCTCGCGAACTGTCGGGGTTCGATGGTCCCCTGGTGGCGGCGTTTCTGGGAGCAATGGGGAGCACCACCGTGCATGTCCCGGTCGAAGAGGGAGCCTGCTACCTTGCCTCGCTCGGCATCACTCAGGGAACACCGGATTCAGTGGCCCTGTCCCTCTCCGACCGCACCTTGGTCCGCCTCGACGTCCCACTTGATCCGGACCGGGCGCCGCTGATCGCCTTTTGCAGTGCGTTTGGAGAACCGGTGGGGCTCACCGCCAATGTGCGGGGCAACGAAATCGCCTACATCCTCGGACTGTGGAAGGTGGAGGCGCAGGCCTTTGGGGGTCAAAAGGGAGAGTAGCCCATGGGAGACCCCCGTTCTTGCCTCGGATTGTTGCTCGTTCTGTGCGCGGGTTGTGCCGCCACTCCCCCTGCCGTCCCCGGCCTGCGAAAGATCTCGTTTTCGCCGGAGGGGCAGCGCTGGCTGGCGGCGGATGCCCAGGCGGCGCAGGACGCCGGCGCCGGGCCAACCCAGGTCCTGGCTGCCGAGGGGGCCGCGGCTGGTGACCGCGTCTATGCAAGCCTCAAGATCGAGCCCCAGGAATGCGCGTTGATCCTGGGGCGGGCTTCCGCCTCCGTAACCGACGTCGATCTATTCGCGTACGCGGAGGACGGCGCGGTGCTGGGCAGCGACGAACGATTGGATGCGCGTCCAGGTCTCCTCTTGTGCCCACCGCATCCGGAAACGGTCTACGTCGTGGGACGGGTTGCGACGGGGCATGGCATCGTCGCCCTCGGCGCCCAGCGAGTGGCCCCCGAGCGAGCCGATCGGGTTCGCAAGGCGCTGTCGACTCGAGACGCCTCGTCTGGCGGGGGTTTCGGCAACGGCTTCGGCGATCTCGACCAAGCGGATTCCGCGCACCGTCTGCTGGTGGGTGGCCATTTTCAGTCCGCCGGGCGAACCGCCGTGGCGGTCGATGCGCGATTGCCGTCCGCCGTTGGCTTGGTGGTCGAGGCCGCCACTTGCTTGGATATCCTGGTCGTTCCCGAGTCGACCGTGCATGGTCTGGACATGACCCTCGCCGACAGCCAGGGTCGTTGGGTAGGCCACGCCGGCCTCACCGACTCGGACCAGTGGATGCTGGTCTGCAGTGAGCAGCGCGCGTCCGCCACCCTCCTTTTGCGCCCTCACGCCGGCTCGGGTGCGGCCGCTATCATCGTCTCGCGCTCCACGCTGACCGACGCACCCGCGGTGGGGGCGAAGCGACTCGACCTCGATCCGGCATTGGGAATGGCCGTGCTGGGGCCCCGCGTCCGAAGCGAGCTCTCCGCGCTGGGCTACCAGGAACCGACCTGGAGAACCACCTGGCACCTGGTGGCCGGAACGCGCAAGATCCACGATCTTGCGCCTCTGTCGCCCTGTTCACGGTTGGAGCTGTTGTTGGAGCGTCCCGCACGCGGTCTGCACGCGACGCTCCTGGGGCGGGATGGCAGGGCAGCGGCCGAAGCCTGGGGGCGAGAACGGGTGACACTCCTTGCCTGCGATCCAACCGCGACCGCGTTGGAGCTGGAGCTTCAGCAGTCCGCCGGTCCGGTAACATTGGAGCTGTATCGGGAGAACAAGTCCCCCCCCATTCTGGGCCAGTTTCCGCTGGCGGCCTCCCGCGTGTTCGCCCGCCTCAGCCAGGCACTGGGGCCGCTTCGGGCCTCACAGCTGGGGCAATTGACGTCTCTGTCACTGGTTCCCGGCAAACCCATCGCCCTTGACACTCCGCTGCCCAATGGCCAGTGTGTCCAGGTTGCGGTCGCACTGAATACTCTGACCGGAGCCGTCGATCTTCGCGCCTACGCCAAAGGGAGCCATCAGGAACTGGATCGCGAACGGTGTACGGGTTCCGCCTCGGTCAAGGTCTGTTCCATCGCCGCGTCCCAACCAGCCCTCATCGAGGTCGTCATTCAAGGACCCGCCGAGCCGGCCTCGGCACTCTTGGCAATCCGACCGATTCTTGCGCCAGTCCCCGCACCCTGAGCCCCCACGCTCGGCTGCTCATTGTTGCCCCAGCGGACAGAGATCGCGCACCGTGACCGTCCGGACTCGCCCCTCCAGATCGCGGATCTTGGCGTCCGAGGCGTCCAGATGAGTGACCCGCACGACCTCCCAGGCCGTCGCAGCCCCACGCGGTCGACACAGCGCGAACCGCCCCGATTGCGGGTTCCCACACACCGGGGGACCCGGCACGATCGACGACAAATCCAAGTCCGTAACGCTTCCATCGGCCTCCCAGCGGACCACCACTCGGTCCTTCTCGACGTCGGTCACGGTGGCGTCAAACCACGCTCCCTGGCGTTCCGCCAAAATCCGTTGCCCGGGGGCCACCTGCCACTGTGGCGGACGCCGCAATCCACCGCTGCGGTCCACCTCCTCGAGCAGGTCCCGCCGCTCCTTGGCTCGCAGAAACCGCCGCTCCAGGTTCAATCGCGTGACCCCCTCCGGTAGCAAGACGTCGGCCGGTTTGAGTCGGAATTCGTGACCGTCCACGTCGACGACTGGAATCGACCGTCCTAACTCGGTAACCTCCCGAACTCGACACGCCGACCAGCGCCCCTCTGCGGTGCGACAGATGACCAATTGCCCCGCAGCGGGGTGAACGGGTGCGGGCGGCAGGCGGTACACGTCAGAGATCTGAACATGCAGGGACGAGCCATCCGCCGTCCGCTGCACGTGCAGGACCCCGCCTTGGTGGTCGAGCACCGTGGCCTCGAAGAACTCGGCTGCCGTCGCCTCCACCAGCACCCGGTCACCCCGCTCCGGGTGATCAACCAGCTTTCTTCGGGCTTCCGGATCCCGCGAACAGGCGGCAATTGCCGTCAACAACCCCACGAGCGCGACCACCCGCCACGCAACGAAATTCCCTCCTGTCATCTTCTTCTCCGCCGAGACGACCCAACGGATCGAGGCTTCCTACAAAAGGTAAACGCGGGACGACAGAATTGCCGTCCCGCGCATTTCCGGTCTTGATCCGGTTGGCGGGATCGCTCCGCTCGGGCATCCGCTCGGAGCATTCCCACGAGTCGAGCGAATCAGATGACGACCGGAGCCACGACAGGAGCAAGAGCCTTCTTGGCAGCCTTGCGGCCACGCTTCTTGGCGCCCTTCTTGGCAGCCTTCTTGGCGCCCTTCTTGGCGCCCTTCTTGGCAGCCTTCTTGGCAGCCTTCTTGGCGCCCTTCTTGGCAGCCTTCTTGGCGCCCTTCTTGGCAGCCTTCTTCCGGGTCTTCTTCGCCGGAGCGGCACCTTCCGCCGGCGCAGCCGCAGCCTTGCGACCGCGAGCCTTCTTCGCTGCCTTCTTCTTGCCCTTCTTGCGAGCCTTCTTTGCAACCTTCTTCGGTGCTGCCGCGTTCGCCGCGGCTGCCTTCTTCTTACGTGCGGCCATGGAACCTCCTTGGTCAGGGCCTGCAGGTCGAACCGCCGGCCCCGTTGCAATGCATATATTGCAATCTAGTGTGACGTGTCAACAGGTACTGTACATTTGATCGCCGATTTCTCTTGAATACCACATGACCGGCCGTTCGGGATATTTCAACCAAACGGCCTGCCTTCGAACGAGCCTCACCCCGGCGATCTCGCGAGGCTCCAAAATCCTTGCCAACGGGACTCCCGCGTGAATCGCGATAGCCCGCCCAGACACCGCAGCTGCGCCGAAAACACGCTCGGTTTGTTTCATCTTCGAACCCATCGTGACCACACACAGAGCACGGGCTGCCCTCCCAACTACTTCCTTTGGGAACACCCACCTCGTCTCGTTCCCCATCCGACGGTGCATCTCGGCGGCATGGGGACCCACCACCTTGGCGAGAAGCCGGTTGGATGCTGATCCCAACAGCCTGCTTGCGGTTCCACGAGTCGCCACCCTTTCGCCCACCGCTTTCCTCTGCGCCAGCAATCGATCCATCCGCTAGACGATGGCGAAACATCCTTGGCTCGTGCAGCCGCCAGCTATTCCCGATTACGCCTCCGCTCATCACTTCGGCTCGTCCAGGATACCCATGTTGCGCTTACTAGAACACGTTCCTTCCCAAATGAAAACTCTTTTCTTTGGAAGAGCGTCTTTTCGAAGCGCTCCCATCGTCACCCGCCAGCTCCTCGATCGCGTCGCGGGGTGTGTCGTTTGGAAACCACACCGCCGTCGTTGCACCACCAATCCTCGGTTCGCACGGCGCATCGACGCGTCCCCAATCCCCCCATGATCCCGCCGATTTCCTGCGCATTTCGCCGGGTCAGAGACACGGGCACCGGGGGCTCGCGACGGCTCCAACCGCTGGCGAATCGTCCCTCCTCGACCCGCGTCGGCAACGGCTCTCGCCCAAGCACCCCGGTTGGTCCTGACATGCTGCAAGTCAGTCCTGGCCGCGACTGCAGGCGCCCCGGAGCACCCGACCGGGGTGGTTCTCCCGTCCACCTCGGTGATCCGGGGGCTTCCATCTGCATCGAAGGAGCTTGACCGGGGGCGCAGGTCCGCCTATGGCCGGGCCGCAGCATGCGCCTCGAACGGTTGAACCCCGCCCAGCGATCGGCGGTCCTGCACGCCCGCGGACCTCTGCTGGTTCTGGCCGGCGCAGGAACGGGCAAGACCCGGGTCATCACCTTTCGGATCGCCCAGCTCATCTCCCGGGGGACCCCGCCGGAGCGGATCCTAGCCGTGACCTTCACCAACAAGGCGGCGCGGGAGATGAAACAGCGGACGATGGCCCTTTTGGGTTCCCGGCGCCGAAAGGGCAACGGTTCGCCGGAAATCTCCACCTTCCATTCGCTGTGCGTCCGTATCCTACGCCGGCAAATCCACCGGCTCGGCTACCCGCAGAACTTCTCCATCTACGACCGGAGCGATCAGGAAACCCTGGCCCGAGGAGCTCTGCGAGACATCCGTGTCGACCGGGACACGGTGCAGCCCGCCGAGCTGCTGGCTCGGGTCTCGGCCTGGAAGAACCGGGGGATCCGCCCTGAGACAGCGCAAGCCCTGGCCCTCGACCACCCGAAGGACCCGGAGCGGGCGACCCTTTCAGCCCTTGCCTACCAGAAGTACGAGTGCACGCTGCGCAGTCACGGGGCCCTAGACTTCGACGATCTCCTGCTGGTGACCGAGGACTTGTTGAGGGATTGGCCCGCGGTTCGCAAGGAGGAGGCGAGCCGTTTCGATCAGATCCTGGTCGACGAATACCAGGACACCAATGCTCTGCAATATCGCATCCTGCATTGCTTGGCCGAGGGGCACCGAAACCTTTGCGTCGTGGGGGATGACGACCAGTCGATCTATGGCTTCCGTGGGGCCGAGGTGGAGCATATCCTGCGCTTCGAGCGGGATTGGCCGGGAGCCAAGGTGGTCAAGTTGGAGGAAAACTACCGCTCGATGGCTCCCATCCTGGAGCTCGCCAACACGCTCGTTTCCCACAATTCCCATCGACACGACAAGGTTCTGCAGGCGTCCCGACGCGGGGGTCAGTCCCCACGCTTTCTGCGTTTCGAGGACGAATCGGGGGAAGCTCTGGGGGTCACCGGGTTGGTTCGAACCCTGCTCGATTCAACCGATCCTCCCCCGCCCCGACCCAGCGACATCGCCATCCTGGTACGCACCAACGAACAGACCCGCGGTTTCGAGACCGAGCTTCGGCGCGCCAGGATCCCGTATGTGCTGGTGGGGGGTAAAAGCTTCTACGACCGCAAGGAAATCAAGGACCTTCTGGCCTATCTGCGGATCCTGGCCAACCCCTTGGACGAAGTGAGCCTGCTTCGAGCCCTGCACACCCCGCCCCGCGGAATCGGTCCGGGTTCGGTTCAGACCCTGCTGGGTCAAGCCGTCGCGGGCGGCGTCTCTCTCTACCAGATCCTGTCCAACCCCGATCTTCATCCCCAGCTTCCGACCGCGGTTGGGCCAAAAATTCGGGATTTTTTGGGGTTGTTGGAGCGCCTGCAAGCCCTCTTGCAGCAGGTTCCCCTGGAGGAGCTGGTCAAGGAGTTACTCCGCGCCATCGACTACCGTTCCGAGCTGGAGAGAACCTACAAGACGGCAGCAGACGTTGAGTCACGCTGGCAAGGGGTCGAGGAACTCGTCAATGCCGCCTTCACCTACCGGAGTCGCACTCCAAACGCCACACTGGTCGGTTTCCTCGAGGAGTGCTCACTGACCGACCGGGACAGCCCCGGCGACTCCTCCAATTCGGATGAGGCACCGGCCGCCGTCCAGCTGATGACCCTGCACAGCGCCAAGGGGCTGGAGTTCTCGCACGTGTTCTTGGTTGGCGTCGAGGAGGGGATCTTGCCCCATCATCGCAGCGTCTTGGCAGAGGATGGCCACACTGCCATCGAGGAAGAAAGGCGGCTCTGTTACGTCGGGGTGACTCGCGCCAAGGAGACACTGACACTGACCTATGCCCGAGCTCGAACCAAGTGGGGCAAGCCCCAGCCCAGCGTGGTGAGTCGGTTCCTGCTGGAGATGCGGGGCGAAACCGAACGCGCCCAGCGAGCCGCCCAGATCGCCCAAGAACAGCTCGGAAAGGCATCCAGAAGCCCGTCTTTGGCGCCTCCCGCGGATCAGTCCAAACGCCGCAGCTCGGCGTCGAGTCGAGCGTCCAGCTCGTCGCCAGCGGGGGCCGCCGGCTCCGCCGGTGTCGGGGACGCCGAGACGGCACCGCGTCGTCGCCACCGCAAGAGCAAGACCACCGCACCCGCCGCGGTCATGGCCAAGAAACCCCAACCCAGCAGGGCGGCTCCATCCAGGGGAACTCGCTCTGGGACCGCTCGCAAGCGGGGGCCGTAGCGAGCAACCAGGCTTTCCTCGACGGCCTGGGGCGACTCCCCGGCCCGAAGACGACGGCGGATTTCTCGACGCAGCTGGGTGGTGACCTCCGAGTGGTGTACATCCAGTGTCTGGGCGAAACAACAGGGGGCCAGGAGTCTCCCTTCCAGGCGCTCGGCGCCCGGCACGGGTGCGTCCAGCTCGTCAACGGCCAAAGGCGCGGGCCTGGGCGGGGCCGCCATGGCTGGTGGGGAACCGAGAACCACGCCCAAGAACGTGGCCACCACGAACTCCCGAAGCGAGCGTGTAACGTCTGCCTTGGCACGACCAGGCCTTCGCATCCCACCCAATCTGCCACGACCGGGCCTGCCCAGCAGCCTCCCCAGCCAAACGGGGCATCGGCCCACGACTCGGCAGACTCGACGTGACGATGGCCCGACCGGCGCTAAGACCCGGTCCGGTTCCATGAATTCTGCTTGGCACGAAGCCGATTCGCCGAAGAACGACCAAGGTTCCATCTTGGAGGGTTCGGGCGCGATGTTCGATCCGATCGCGGCGCGATATGACCTATTGAACCGCGTCCTGTCGTTCGGAATCGACCGGCATTGGCGGTACCGAACGGTCTCCGCTCTGGAGCTCGACCCAGGCGTTCGGGTGCTCGATCTGGCCACGGGTACAGCCGATTTGGCCATTGCCTTGGTGCGACATCACCCTCAGATTCAGGTTTTGGGACTGGATCCGTCACCACGGATGCTCGACGTGGCAAGGGCCAAACTGGCCCGGACCGGTCTTCACTCTCGGGTGGAGCTGGGGCTGGGTGACGCGACCTGCCTCGACCTTCCTGACGGAGAATTCGCGGCCACCTGCATGGCCTTCGGAATCCGCAACATCGCGGCTCGGGGGAAGGCCATCAGAGAGATGGCTCGGGTGACCAAACCGGGAGGCCAACTCGCCATCCTCGAGCTGGCAGAGCCCCGGGGCTCGGGAGCGCAACGGCTCGCCCGCTGGTACGTCCACCAAGCCGTCCCCGCCCTGGGAGCCATGCTCTCCAGGGCCCCCCAGTATCGCTACCTGTCCCGCAGCATCTGCGCATTCCCTCCGGCCGACGAGTTCGCGGAATCGATGAGGGAGAACCATCTCGTTGACGTCCACGTCCGACCGCTGACCTTCGGAGCCTGCCATCTTTATCTGGCGCGCACCCAGGGAGCAACGCGATGAGCTCCCCGTCGGCGATTTCGACGACTTCCATGCGACCCACCCCCGATCCCGAAAAGATCGCCAGCTCCCTTCGAGTTGCATCGAAAACGGGACACGCCTACGTCTCGATCACCATCGGTGCACCCCGTCTGGACCCCTGTCGCCTGTTCGGTCTCGAGCCGCAACAGTCCGCGTACTATTTCAGCGACAGCGAGCAATCGGCTGAGGTGGGCCTCGGCGAAGCGCTCCGCCTCACCGGGCCCGATCCCTTCGACGTGCCCAGCCTGGACCGGCACACCGCTACGCTGCTGGAAGACGTCTTCTCGGTGGGACTGGACGCCGGAGCCCAATCCGCCCGTCTTTTCGGGGGAATTGCCTATGGGGCGCCACCCCTTGCGACCGGCCCCTGGCGCCAGTTTGCTGGGATCGACTTCGTGCTGCCCCGATTCCGGTATCTCACCAACCACCGGGACGCGGTGATGACGCTCACGCTGTCTCAGGCCGAGCTGTCCAGCCGCGAGGCGTGTCGCGATTGGGCGCTCCGTTGGGTCCACCTCCTGGACAGTCTGCCTGGCCCCCCCGCAGTCCGGCGCCCTCGTCGAGTGCTGGGAAAGGGCCTATTCCCGGAGCGAATCGACTGGGTGCGGCAGGTGACCGAAGCCCAACAGGCCCTGACTCGCGGCGAGTTGGAGAAGGTCGTCTTGGCACGTCAGCTTACGCTAACTCTGGATCCCCCCCCCTATCCGGAGGAGCTCCTGGAAAGACTGCTGGTCCTCTCACCCGATACTCAACGCTTCGCGATTCGGCGGGGCACCAGCACCTTCCTGGGTGCCAGCCCGGAACGCCTGGTCCTGCGCCGGGGCTCGGAGTTGCGCACCGATGCATTGGCGGGTTCGATGCGTGCCGGCCAGGAGGGTGACCTGCAGTCCCTGCAAAGCAACCCCAAGGAACGTCGCGAGCATGGCCTGGTGGTGCGCGAGATCAGAGCTCGACTGGAGGGGCTCGGAGCCCAACTGGAAGTCCAGCAGACCCCAGGCATCCGCACCCTGCGCCACGTTTGGCATTTGCACACGCCCATCAGCGCCCGCATGATCGGGCTGCCCTCGGTTCTGGAACTAGTCGAGCGCCTACATCCCACCCCCGCAGTAGGCGGCATTCCCTCGGATGCAGCGGCGGAATTCTTGCGTCGGAACGAAACGATCGAACGAGGCTGGTACGCGGGTCCCGTCGGATGGCTGGATGCCCGGGGCGACGGGGAGTTCGTGGTGGCGCTGCGGTCGGGCCTCATCGAGGGCTCCCAGATTCACCTGTTTGCCGGGGCCGGACTGGTGGTTGGCTCGGACCCGGCCAATGAATGGGAAGAGACCAATTTGAAGCTCCAAGCCCTCCTGGAGGCCCTATCCTTGGAGGCGCCACCATGAATGAACAGCGAGTCGCGCCGTGACCCCGGGTTTCCTGCAAACCTGCTGGGCGCATTGGTTGGTCGGGACATTGGCTCAGGCAGGAGTGCGGGAGTGGATCACGAGTCCTGGCTCCCGATCCACACCCTTCGTGGCGGCGGCGCTGTCCGAACCGGGGCTGGTCTTGCGGTCCGTCCTCGACGAACGATCCGCTGGTTATTTTGCCCTGGGCCGCGCCCGCGCCACCGGCACCACCATTGCTCTGCTGTGCACCTCGGGCACGGCCGCGGCCAATTATCTGCCGGCCATCGTGGACGCCAATCTGTGCCATGCCCCGCTTCTGGTCCTGACCGCCGATCGCCCCGCCGAGCTGCTCGACTGCGCCGCCCCGCAAACGGTCGACCAGGTCAATCTGTATGGGGTCCATGTCCGACGCTTCGTCGATTTGGACGTCCCAGCCCCCGAGGAGGCCAGCTTCCTTGCCGTCCGAAGACGGATCCTGTCGGTGCTGCAAGCCGGCAGGTACCCAGTGCCGGGTCCGATCCACTTCAATCTGCGCGCCCGCAAACCTCTGGAACCCGTAGCCCCGGAGACCCCAGCCGAACGGGATTTCGCCCAACGCCTTCAGGTTCTCGCCGAGCTGCCCCAGGTGGTGTCGACTCCGACACTGCCCCCCGTCTCCCCATCATGCGTCGAAGACTTCATCTCGATTCTCGACGAGCCGCGGGGTCTCGTCGTCTGCGGGTTCGACTGCGAGTCGCCACCGCTCGACCCGGCCTGCCTGGCGGCATTCGCGAGAGCCACCGGATACCCCATTCTCCTCGATGCGGCACACCCCTTACGTTTGGACGCATCCCCAGAGCTTGTGCCCTACGTGGTGGCACCGCACGACCCCCTGTTGAGGATCCCGGCCTGGAGACACGCTCAGGTCCCCCGTCTGGTGGTGCAGATCGGGCGCCCGCTGACCAGCAGCGCCTGGCAGGAATGGCTCGAGGAGAAGCCCGCTCCCCGGTTGATACTCTTGACTCGCCATCACTGGAGCGACCCCACCGGTCGAGCCGACTGGGTGGCCTTCGGTGATCCCAACCAGCTGCTGCAGCGAGCCGCCCAACGGTTGCTCGACAGCACCTCGCCCCGCTCCAGCGGCTGGCAGGCACGATGGTTTCGGGCGGGTCTCGAGGCCAAAGCCTTGACAGACCAGCTCCCCAGTATCGTTCGCGCCAGCTACAGCGAACTGGAAGCAGTCCGTACGGTTCTGCGCAGCCTGCCGCGGGGCACCCACCTGTTGCTCGGCAACAGCTTGCCGGTCCGTGAGGTCGATCTTCTGGCGGCTCAGCCGGGCTCCGGTGTGAAGGTCGTCGGCCTGCGGGGGGCCAGCGGGATCGACGGAATCACCTCCTTTGCTGCGGCGTGGGCCCAGCAAGAGGACAGCCCCACCCTGCTTCTGACCGGAGACCTCAGCTTCCTGCACGATCTGGGAGGGTTGTGGGCTGCCAGCGACGTCAGCTCACCCCTTTGCATCGTGGTCCTGAACAATTCGGGGGGGCGAATCTTCGAGCAACTCCCGGTGGCAAGCAGCGTAGCTCCCGACCAGCTCACCTTCTGGACCAAACCCCAGTCCTTCCATCTCTCCGCGGCTTCTCAGCTGTACGGATTGGACGGACAAACCGCGACCAACAACAGCGAACTCGAGACCGCCATCGCGGAAGCGCTCTCACGTCCCACCGCCACGGTCGTCGAGGTCCGCGTGCTTGCGGGCAGCGCACGGCAGGACAGCCTCGCCTTCGTGGCCGCAGTGGATCGCGCCTTGAGTCGGGCGGGGCTGGCAGCCGAGCAGCACACCCTGTGAAAAGGCCCGTCCTGCTCCTGCACGGTTTTTGGGGGAGTCCGACATCCTTCGACGCAGTGCGAGCCAGGATCCCTGTACCGTCTGCCCAGCTTCTGTGTCCGGCCTTGTTCGGTCACCGGGGCCACGCCGAATCCCAAGACGGGCCCGGTTTCGAGCTGGAGGTGAGCCAACTGGGTCATTGGTTGGAGCAGAGGATCTCCGAACCGGTCTACGCGCTTGGCTATTCGATGGGCGGACGTCTGGCTCTGGGGCTTGCCATCAGGCGTCCCGAGCTGGTGTGCGGACTGGGGCTGATCTCCTCCCGACGCGGACTCGATGATGAGGCGATGCGACTGCAGCGCCGGTCCCAAGATGCCCGCTGGGCGCATCGTCTGGAAACGGAACCGTTGTCCTGCATCCTCGACGCCTGGGAGTCCCAACCGCTGCTCCGCCCCTGCACGACCAGGGGTCAGAAGGAGCTGCGTTCGGCTCGGGCCAGTCGACTTGCGCAGAACCCCCGGGGTCTGGCCCAGGCGCTGCGCCGGCTCGGCCTCGCCGAAATGCCAAGTTATGGTTCCGAGGTTCGGGAGCTGCATAGACCCGTGACCCTGCTGGTGGGGGCTCATGATTCGCAGTATCTGGCCCTCTCGGAAGAGCTGTTGGTGGAACTCCCCGGGGGTCGGCGTGTCGTGGTAGACGGGGCAGGTCACCCCCTGCTGCTGGACGCACCAGAGGCCGTGGCTTCTGCCATCCTGGAAGGAATTCGTGCATGACCAGTCCCGTCGTCTGGGCGCCGGCCCTGAAATTCCGAGATATCCTGTATGAGAAGTCCGAAGAGGGGATCGCCAAGATCACCATCAACCGACCCGAGGTGAGGAATGCATTCCGTCCCCTGACGGTCAACGAGATGCTGCAGGCCTTTGCCGATGCTCGGGACGACCCCAAGGTGGGGGTGGTGATCCTGACCGGTTCCGGCGACCTTGCCTTCTGCTCGGGCGGAGACCAAAGGGCTCGAGGAACGGGCGGCTACCTGGACGAGCAGGGGGTGCCACGACTCAATGTCCTGGATCTGCAACGGACGATCCGCACCCTACCCAAGCCCGTGCTGGCCATGGTGGCAGGATATGCCATCGGCGGCGGGCACGTGCTCCACCTGGTGTGTGATCTGACCATCGCCGCCGACAACGCCCGGTTCGGCCAAACCGGACCTCGGGTGGGTAGTTTCGATGGGGGCTACGGCTCGTCGTATCTGGCGCGAATCGTCGGACAGAAGAAGGCCCGGGAAATCTGGTTTCTGTGTCGCCAGTACGACGCCCGTCAAGCCCTCGACATGGGGCTCGTCAACACCGTCGTCCCATTGGCCAAGCTCGAGGAGGAGACGGTGGCCTGGTGTCGGGAGATCCTGGCACAGAGTCCCCTGGCCCTACGTTGTCTGAAGGCCGCAATGAACGCCGATTGCGATGGCCAGGCCGGACTGCAGGAGCTGGCTGGCAACGCGACGCTCCTATATTACCTGAGCGAAGAGGGGCGGGAGGGCAAGCAGGCCTTTCTGGAGAAACGAGCCCCGAATTTCCAGCGCTTCCCGCGCTTCCCGTGAGCACACAATCCCCTGTCCCCGTCTCGGTCCGACCCGGCTCCCCACGAGCCTGGCTGATGGCCATCCGCCCCAAGACGTTGCCCGCCGCGGTCGCGCCGGTCGCCGCGGGAACGGCATTGGCAATCCGCGAGGACGGCGTCGATTGGAGCACCGCCGGCCTAGCGCTGGCGGGTGCCCTTCTGCTCCAGATCGCATCCAACCTTGCCAACGACCTGTTCGACTTCGAAAAGGGGGCGGATGGTCCGGACCGAACCGGTCCGACGCGCGTGGTTCAATCGGGGCTTCTGTCGGCGCGACAGATCCGGTGCGCTCTGTTTTTCGTTCTGTCAGTTGGTGTGGGGGTTGGAAGCCTACTGGTGGCAGCTGGTGGCTGGTTGGTCGCGGTGATTGGTCTTTTCGCCATCCTATCGGCTCTCGCCTACACGGCTGGTCCCTACCCCCTTGGCTATCACGGTTGGGGTGATGCCTTTGTCTTTCTCTTCTTCGGACCGATCGCCGTGGGAGGCACCGCCTACGTGCAGATGGGACACCTTCCGGCCCTGACACCCTGGGTAGGCACCGCGCTCGGCGCATTGTGCACCAACATCCTGGTGGTCAACAACCTGCGGGACCGCTCCAGCGACGCGCGAACCGGCAAGCGCACGCTGGTGGTGCGGTTCGGAGAGCGTTTTGCACTACTCGAATACGGCCTGCTGTTGGTGGTTGCCATGGGCGTCGCCCTGGGCATGGCGTTATGGGGTCCTCTCGGATATCACGGGCTGTTGCCCCTGATATCGTTGCCGTTCGGCGCATGGCTGGTTCACGCCGTGGCCACCGAACGGGGCATGGCCCTCAATCGACGTCTGGCACAGACTGCAGTGCTGTTGCTTGGCTATGCCCTGCTCCTTTCCCTGGGCCTGGTCTGGACATGATTCGAATCGCCGAAGTCAAAATCTCCCGCCTTTTTGCCCAGTTGGGGCGGGACGTCGGGGGGGCCTCCCATCGCACCGCAGTGCGCCTTGGCGTCGAGCTTGCCCTGAAATCCGAAACGGGCGTGGTGGGCCGGGGTGAGGCCAGCCCTCTGACTGGCTACTCGCGCGAGTCGCTGGCCGAGGTCGAGGAACGGCTGGCACGCCTTTCCCCTGGCTCCCTTTCGCTGCCCGGCGATCCCTCGGCGACGCGTGCCAACGCGACAGCCCTGGCTTCGCGGTTTGGCGGTGGACTCCCTTCCCTGGAGGCGGCTCTGTTCTTCGCGCTGCTGGACCTGGCCGGACGCACCGCGCGGCTCCCGGCCCTCTGCCTCATGACGGGCCCGCCGGAGCGCGTCGCCAACCCGTTCGAGCTTGCGGCCCTGGTCCAGGGGGAGACCCCCGAAACGCGTCTGCAATGGGCGCTCGACGCGGTCCGACGTGGGTTTCGCACGCTCAAAGTCAAACTTGGTCCCCCAACGCAGCTCGACGAAGACCTCCGCGGCTTGCGGTTGCTCCGTGAAACCTTCGGCTCTTTGGTCCGCCTCCGGCTCGACGCCAATCGCTCCTATTCTCGCGATTCAGCAGGGCTGCTGCTCCGTTCCGTGGCCCCACTCGAGCCCGAGTTCCTGGAAGAGCCTACCGATGCCCTGCAGCTCGCGAGTCTGAAACAGAGCCCCATTCCCCTCGCCCTGGACGAATCGCTGCAATCCGACGAGACCCTGGAGCGTCTGACCCATCAGCTGCAGCCGTTGCGCATCAAGGTCCTGGTGCTCAAGCCGAGCAGCCTCGGGATCCTGCGCTGCATGTCGCTCGCCACGCGAGCGAAGGAGCTTGGGTTGGATGTCGTGGTAAGCCACCTGTTCGATGGACCGGTTGCCATGGCGGCTGCGTGTTGCTGTGCCGGGGCAATGGGCAGCCCGCACCGGGCACAGGGTCTGGCGGCGCACCCGGGAATGCAGCTGGCTCCCGATCTCGAGGTGGACGGACTAGAGGGCCCGACACTCAGCCAGAGCGCCCTTTCTGGCCTGCCCTGGCGAAGGACGTTCACGTGTTGCGAGTAAGCACTGCCGCTCAGCAATGCCCAGGATCCCTGGCCCTCCAGTTCGAGGGTCGATCAATCACGTTCGGCGAACTCCAGCAACGCGTCCTTCGCCTGACCGAACAGCTCATCGCCAGCGGGAGCACCGAACGCAACCAGGCCGGCGGCGGTCGCCCCCTGGCGTTTCTGGCCGATAACGACCTCGAAACCCTGTGCCTCCTTTACTGCTTGCTGGAGCTCCAGATCCCGGCGCTCCCAATCAATCCGCGTCTGACCGAGGGCGAGATAGAACGGCTCGTTGCGTCGGCCGGAGCCCGACGGCTGGACCGCCACGACGGGGGTTGGATGGGCCGCTCCGCCGTTGCGGCGCCTCCGTTGGGAGCCGATCCGCGCACCGAGCACGCCACCTGGCTGGTCGCGACCTCCGGAACATCAGGAACCCCCAAGTTGGTCGCATTGCACGAGCCCGTCTTGATCGCCGCGGCACAGGCCAGCGCCAGGCGACTCGGCTGGCGGGACGAGGATCGCTGGCTGCTCTCGTTGGGGCTGTCCCATATCTCTGGTCTGTCCATCGTTAGCCGGTGTCTGTTGGCTCGACGCCCTGTCGTCGTGCCTGCCGTGGGCTCCTCGGGGGCTGGGCTGAGGGAGCTGTGCGAGCGGCATCGGGTTACCTTGCTTTCCCTGGTCCCGACCCAGCTCGAGCAGCTCCTGGCGCTCGGTCCGCCTCCCGCGAATCTCCGTGTGATCCTCTTGGGTGGCGCACGAGCCCGAGCCGGACTGGTGAAGAGGGCTCGAGAAGCCGGCTGGCCTGTCCTTCTGACCTATGGAATGACCGAGGCCGCTTCCGCTCTCACCCTGCAACCCCTCTCCGATCTCGACCGAACGAAGGGCCCTCCCGGTCAGGACGCGGGCCTTCCCCTGGATGGGGTCGAACTCCAGATTGTCGACGGGACGCTATGGGCCCGCGGCCCCTCGCTTTTCCGCGGCTACGCGGGTTGCTCGCGGCCCGACCGTACCCCACTGGACTGGTTCGACACCGGGGATCGGGGCAGTCTGACCGAAGAAGGGCGCTTCGTTCCTGCCGGGCGTCGTGACGACCGGATCGTGACTGGCGGCGAGAACGTGGATCCGGTGGAGGTCGAACGGGTTCTCGAGCAATGCCTCGATCCGGCGGATCTGTGTGTGGTGGGCTTACCAGACGACACCTGGGGAGAGGTCGTGGCGGTAGCCTGGGTGCCTCGGTACCAGAGCGACGATCCGGTTCGGGTGGGACGATGGATCGTGGAGCAGACCGAACCACTGTTGGCCCCCTTCAAGCGCCCTCGCCTCCTGTGCGTCTTGCCTCGACTGCCTCGAACCGACGCCGGAAAGCTCGATCGCCGCCAGTTGCGAGCCGTTCAGGGTTGGACAAGAATCCCTTGGCCGGTGCACGGACGGCCAACCTCCTGATCAGGGCTTGGGGATGCGGAGGTTCTTGCTGATCATCGCACTCCCGCTCAGGGCGTAGCACAACGTCAGGGGATGCAGGCTCATTCCCCCAAACCAGCAGCTGCCCAGCGGCACGTTGGCTCCGACCCGACCGATGGCTAGCAGGACAGCCCAGAGCCCAACCAGCAGGATCGATGTGGGGATCGGAGTCCCCTCGAAGTAGGCAACCTTGCCCGTCGCGTCGGACATCTCGGCAGCCGTCACGTTGTAGCGAGCCAGTCTGCTGATCCCACAAGACACGAAGTAAAGGAGCAGGATGGCGTCCCATCCTCCCTGCAGCCCCAGTCCGAAACCGAGGATCGCGGGAGCGACGCCGAAGCTTATCAAGTCCGACAAGGAATCCAGCTGCGCGCCGAACGCTGAGTGTCGCTGACGCCAGCGAGCCACCCGACCGTCCAGGTAATCCAAGAGACCAGCTGTCGGCAATAATACTATTGCAGTCCAAATAGTTACGCTGTCATTATTCAACAGATACTTTAATACAAGAAGACAGGCCCCCATTCCGGCGCAGCCGTTGCCTAAGGTGATGAGATCCGCCAACGTAAAGTCGCGAATCATCGAGAAACGCCGCCGTGCAAGCGTGGGCGGAGCCCGCGGAGGTGAGCCTTGTCCCGGGTCGACTGAATCCCGATCCATCAGGCAAGCATTCTAGCCCATTCGGAGCGACTCGCGAAGGGTGACCGCCGTGAAAGGTTCCAATCCTGTGGGCAAATTTGGCCCAAGAACCGTGAACTGTGCTAGGCGAGACCGCGATGGTCAGGATCGGTCGAGTTCTCTGCACCGCGTTGTGTGTTTGGGCCATGACCCATTCCGCCTGGGCTGTGCAGCGCATCCATTCCGTCGCAGAGGGTCAGACTCTGGGCGGGATTGCCAAGCGCTACGGCACCACGGTCGAAGCGCTCCGGAAAGTCAACGACCTGCCCCGGGGTGCCGTTCTGCGCGTGGGTCAGAAGCTCCTCATTCCCAACCGCGGCGAAACGAAGGGACCAGCGACCACTGCAACGACGGATGGGACGACCGCGGAGTCCCAAACCGAGGGGGCCAAAGAGGGCTCCAGCTCCGAAGCTCGGACTGAGCCACCCCCTTCGCCTCGCCGCACCCACGTGGTAGCCTCCGGACACACTCTGGGGAAGATCGCCAAACGTTACCACGTAGGGATCGAATCCCTGTGTCGAGCCAATGGTATCCGGCGAAGCGAGGTGCTGCGTCCGGGACGGACCCTCGTCATCCCCAACGGGGACGACGATCCGATCATCGACTCGCCGGAGCTCGGTTCGCAGACGAGTTCGCCCAATTCGGATGCCAACGACAGGCGCCCCATCGATTCGACGGGGATGCGCACGTTGGAGGTGCGCGGTGCTGGCCCCGTCTATTTCTACACCCCCACCGGCAGCGGTCGCTTCACCATGCGCCCGGTTCTGGTGTACTTGCACGGCCGTGGTGGGAATCCCATGCGGGATTGTCATCGCTGGGCCTCGGTGGCGCGGCGTTTTGGGTGGTTGGTCTGTCCCAGCGGGCCTGTCGCCTACAACGGCGGGCGCGCCTGGAACAACAGCTGGCCCGCGGGGCAGCACGCAGTCATGGGGGCCATCAAGGCTCTGCGTGAGGAATACGGACGGCGCGTGCAGCTCTTTGGCAATACGCTGATTGGGTTCAGCGAAGGTGCCTACGTCGCAATGAACGTGGGGGTTCGTGAACCACGGACCTTCAACCGCTGGTTGATCCTCGGTGCAGACACGAGCTACTGGGGTGGAGACGGCATGCTGGCCCTCAAGGACGCCCGCCAGCGAGTCCGGCGGGTGGTACTCATCACCGGGGAACAGGATCAGGTGGTGGGGGAATCGCGAAAGGTTGCCGGCTGGCTGGAGAAGGAAAACGTACCCTTGCGCGTGCAGACCCCCGTCGATTTGGCGCACGAGATCGCCCTGGAGCGGATGCCCAATCTCTACGAGTCCGCTCTGCGCTGGCTGGAGGGTGGACAGAGCGGACCTCGGACGGCAGCGCAACGCTGACGAGATCCCCGCCCAGGCGATTCGCTTTCGGGCTGGCCGAGAGCGAGCCCTAGCTGAGTTCGGCGGCGAGGGCGCGAGCCTGGGCGTGGCCGGGATCGTCGGTTAGTGCTCGCTGCACGAGCATGCGTGCCTTTCGGGCGTCTCCCTGATCCCTCGCCGCGATCGCCAGGACATAGTTGGCATGGGCCCGGTCGCCCCGGGTGGCACCTTCGCCGTGGTCGTCCTCGACGACCTTCATGAGAGCCACACGGCCGAAGGCGCGTAGGGCCACCTCGGTTTCGTCGATTTCCATGGCCAGGCGTCCCAAGGCGGCCGCCAGAGCACCGTTCCTAACGTCCATCTCCGATGCCTTGGCCAGCGAGTCCATCGCGTCGGTCAAGAACCCGTCCTCGAGCTGGATGTTGCTCATCTCCCGATAGATCCGAGACAGAGCCTTGCTGCGCCGACCCCGGTGAGCGGCGATGGCCTCGTTCAGGATTTCCAGTGCCTCCTCGGTGTTGCCGGACCGGAAGCGCAGTCTGGCCAACAGGGCGACCACCTCCACATTGTCGGCGCCCAGCTCCTTCGCTTCCTCCAGGATCCGCTGCGCCGCGTCGGGATCCCCGTCTTGCCCCAGCAGCAGTTCGGCAATCTGAAGCAGCTGGGTCTGACGCGCCACCGGATCCGATTCGGCTCGCGCCGACACCAGCAAGAGCTCGCTGAGTTCTCGTCGCGCCCCCAAGGCCCGGTAAACGTCTGCCAACCGGCTGCGAACCTGGGAATGATCGGGCTGAAACGCCAGGGCGCGCTCCAGGGCAGCCCGCGACCGCTCGATGACCCCCAGCGTCGCGCAGGACTCCACCAGCTCCAAAGCCACGGTCACCAGCTCGTCTCCATTCAGGACCTCGGCCAGATCCAGGTACGCGTCGACAGCTGCCGTTAAGTCGCCCGCTGCTCGTGCACAGCGAGCCTTGGCGGTCAGAACCCGCGGGTCGCTCGGGAAATGGGCCCCCAACGCCTCGAGGCAATTGAGCGCCTCGGTGTTTCGTCCCAGTCGATCCAGGAGCTCCACCTCACGCAGGCCCAGGGTCAGCTTGCGATCCCCGCTCGCGGCGTGCCCGGCGGCACGCACCGCGGTAAGCAGGGCCAGCGCGCCATCGGTCGTGGTGACATCCGTCGACTCCAGCTCCTCGATGGCCTCCTCGAACTGACCCAGCGCAGTGAGGATTCCCCCGCGTTCCCGGTGCAGTCCGGCGTGTTCCGGGTGAGAGGCGAGAACCTGGTCCAGAGCGGCCAGGCTCTGCTCGGGTTGCCCAGCGTCCCGAAGGGCCACCGCCCATCGCAGCTGCAGCTCCAGATCATCCGGACAGGCTGCCGCCGCCCGCCCCAAGGTCTCGGCAATGCCCCGGTCGTCTCCCTGGGCGGAACAACCCGACAGGACCCGTTCACGCAGCACCGGGTCCGATGGACACGCGTCGAACCCCATCCGTAGTGCTCGGGCGACGCCCAACTCGTCACCGAGATAACGCCGAAGACGAACCAAACGGTCCGTGACATCCAGAACCGCTGGTCCGCGAAGCACCGCCATCCATCGTTCCAGAGCGTCGGCGGCCGTGGCGTGGTCGTTGAGAGCCTGCGCAATCCGTTCGATGGCCTGGTAGGCGCTGCCGTCGGAGGGACTCCACTGCGCCACCGTCTCCCAGCTGGCCAGAGCCGCCGGGAGGTTGTTGTCGGCCTCGTGAAGTTCGGCGATGCGACTGGCGAGCCGGGTGACGGCGGCCGTGTCCTTTCGCTCCTGCGCGTCGGAGAGCTGAGTGCTCAAGAGCTCCGCCAGCTCGGCTCGGCGCCCACCGCGCTCCAGGATCCCACTGAGCAAAAGGGCCGCCTCCGACTGGTGCGAATCCTCGCGCAACAGCAGCTTGAGCTCCCGGGCTGCACCCCGGTCATCACCCTTGTCGATCGCCAGCTGGGCCTGCGCCAGTCGGAGTCGGCACCGATCGGTGGGCTCCACGATGACTTCCAGGGTCCGCGACAGCACATCCGACTCCTGTTCCGAGTCTCCCAGCGCGTGCAAGTGGGCAAGCAGTGGTTCCCACAAGGATCGATCCTCGGGCGCCTCGGAGTGCAGTGCAAAAAGCAGCCGAGCTGCCCGCCTGCGGTCACCCAACTGCTCGAACGCCACCTGAGCCACCCCCATCAACAAGGCGCGTCGGATCTCCGGATCGCGCCCTTTGGCTGCCCGTTCCTTGAGGTCCAGGGCCCGGAGCATCTCCCCTTTCTTCTCCAAGCGTTCGGCCAGGGCCAACTCCGCATCCGACCGAACCGACGGCGGGAGCTTGGCCCGCAGCGGCTCCACAACCGCGGTCTCGAGGAGTCGGTCGGTCGTTGCGTCGTCGTCTACCGACTGTGCCAACCGCAATGACTCTGCATACAGCTCGGGCGTAGCCTTCTGCGACGACAACCGCCGGGAAAGGGCCTCGACCAGGAAGTCGGCTCGCCGTGAGGCTCGCGCCGCCGCTTCCAGCAGCTCCAACGCGCTTTCGTATTCGGGATCTTCATTCAGGACGGGCCCCAGATGCCCCAACAGGCGCGGGAAATCGGAGCGAACCTCGGTCGCGCGAGCCAGCAACGCAACCCCTTCGTCACGTCGAGCGCGGTCGGCTAGGCGCGCCGGGGCCATGCGATAAAGGGGTTCGGGATCTACCACGGGCTGCGAGCCATCCAACCAGGCCCGCACGCGGCACTCGAGGATCCTTCCCTCCGCAGCGGTGTCGCCCAGCTGCTCATATGCACGCCCCAGAGCAATCCAGACCGCATCCTCGGCACCGGTACTGGCCTCCAGCTGGCGTTCGACGTCGCGGGCGCGCCCCAGCAGACGCTCCTGAACCGTGGAAAGATCCCCCAGATTCTCCGCATGCAGTGCGACCAGATCACTCAGGGCCCTCGCTGCATCCGACGGCCGCTCGGCTCGCGCCAACCGATCCTCGATGGCTCGAGACAGCAGATCGTAGCGTTGCCGCTGGCGCAGACCCCGCTCCAGAGCGGCATGCTCCTGCGGGGCCTCCAGAGCCGCTTCGAAGGCCGACTCCACCGATTCGGCCGCACGCTGCGCGTCTTGGCGTCGTTGCGCGATCTCGGACAGATCCAGCAACGCTTCGGCTCGACTCGGCGCCTCGCCATCCACATGGCGTCCCAGAACCAACAGTAGGGCTCGATACGTCTGCTCGGCCCGTTCCAGCTCGTCGAGATCCAGGGAGAGGCGTGCCAGTTGGCCCAAGATGGCGGGATGGGCAGGATCGATGCGGTTGGCAGTCTGCAACTCTTCCAGAGCCTGCCTCTTGTCGGACAGCTCGAGATGCGCCCGGGCCAGCGCTAGGTGTACCACCGCCCGCTCCTTGGGCCGACGTCCGGCGTAGCGCTCCACCTGCTCCTTTAGCACCGCGACGGCCCGAGCCGGTTGGGCTGCTCCCACCAATGCCGCTGCGAGCCGCAGGCGAAGCGGGGCCTCGTCGGGACGCAACGCCACCGCCTGTTCCAGGCACGGAACCGCTGCCGCCGGCTCCGAACGACGCTCGATATGCACCGTGGCAGCCCGATCCAACATGGCGAAACGTTCTTGGGGATCGACGGCTCGTGCCGCCTCCAGGACGCAGAGTTCGGCCAGCTCCGTGTTGGCCGCCTCCTGCTCGTAGATCTCGATCAGACGAGCCCGAACGGGCCCGACGTCCAGCGCGTGGCTGGATGCGTGTTCGAGCCGGCCCCGCGCCAGGTCGGTCCGCCCGGCACTGGTGTAGGCCTGGGCCAATCGAAGAGCTCTTTCCCCCAGAGACTCGGGTGCAGATTGGGAATACAACCGCTCCAGGACCTTCGCGGCCAACAAGGGCTCATCACGATCGGTGTGCAGGCGCGCCAGCGCCTCCATGGCGCCCTCCAGCCCCAGATCGGCGCCTCGCGCGTAGTCAGCCATGGCTCGCGGGATGTCGTTGAGCCACTGCTCGGCCAGCTCGGCCGAACGCATCCAGAGGGCAGCCGAGGCCATCCGGTCGCCTCCCGCCAACCGAACCTCCGCCTGACGCTCCCACAGGGCGATGACATCCTCTTTGCGACCCGCCTGTTCCAAGAGGATCGCGAAGCTGGTTACTGCCGCCGCGGCCTGCTCGTCGCTCGCATCTTCCCCGAACAGCGATTCGAGGATGGCGATGGCGCGGGGGCGGTCCTTCAGCGCATCCGCACAGATCAGCGCGGCGTCTTTCCTGAGGGCACGCCGATCCGGCACTTCGAAGGGCAGCTGCGCACCGGTCAACAGCACATCCACCACCTGTTCGAACTCCCTCGCCTCTTTCAGCCGCGCGGCCAGCTCATTGATCGCCCATCGCGTGGCCTTGGCCGGTGCTGACGTCGCAGGCAGGACCGGCGTCGTCCAAGCCTCGCTCGCCAACGTGAACAGATCTCGACTGACCTCCAGGGCTAGCTCCCGATCACCCCGGGCTTCGCGAACCACTTCCATGGCCCGCTCCCACTGCTCGGCGGCCGTGAAGGCCCTCAGGCCCGCCCGTACATCACCGATCTTCGAGACGTAGAGTTCGCCCAATCGGGTCCGAAGGACTCGACGCGGTTCGCCCTCACAGGCCAGCGACTCCTGATCCAGCAACTCGGCCAGATCCTGGTACCGCTGTCCGTCCTCTAGCAGACGCACCAGGGCGTCGAAGCTCTCCGGGTCTCGGCCGTGAAGCTTGCGCAGCCGCTGCCAAGCCAGAACGGCCTGGTCACGACCATCGGGGAGCTTCTCGTACAGCTGCGCAATGCGGCCTCGATCCGCCCGGGCCAACAGCGGGACCTCCGCTCGGGCCGCCCGCTCCTCCAGCGCCTCGATGAGCGCCTCGAGATCCTGAAGGCGATCCAATGCGACGATCAATCCGTCCCGCGCCACCGAATCGCCCGCGTCGTCCCTGAGGCGTTGTCTCCAGGCACGGACGGCCCGGGCCGGATCCAACAGTTCGTCCAATGACACCCGCGCTGCCTCGCCCAGAGCCACACGCCGAGCCGGAGCCGACTGCTCCAAATCGGCCAGGGTCTCCAGCACGACGACACGCTCCTTAGGGTGTTTCTCCAGGGCTAGCAGCTTGTCCAGGGCGCGCCCCGCCTGCAGAGCGGCTTCCCGATCCGACGCGGCGGCGGACAGGACACCTTGGTATAGTTGGATGGCCTGCGGCGCGTCCAGCAGGTTGACCTCACAGATATGAGCCGCTTCCAGCCGGAGCTGGATGGCCAAGTTCGGGTCCGATTGCCGCTCGGAGATGTCGATCAGCAATCGGGCCTGCCGATCGCGATTGCTGGTGCGTTCCGCGAGCTCACCCAGGGACTGACGCAACGGGACCGAGGCGGGCTCGAGGCTGACCAAGGTCAGGGTGTTCTCGAAGGCACCGGCCGCATCGTCTAGTTCCTCGAGGCGCAGGGATACGATCCGCTTGAGCCGCTCGATGCGGTCCTTCGGATCCAGTGCATGCTCGACCTCAATCTCGAGCATGCGGACCACGTCCTGGGTCTGACCCACCGATTCGTAGTACTTGCGCAGGGTCGTGGCTGCTCGGTCCCGCACCGTGAACGGCCGGCCCTTGCGCTTCTTCTCCTCCTTCTTGTTGCGCGCCGAGATCGGCGGAACCGAATCCCGAGAAGCGTTGAGGGCCACCAGACGCTCCAGAAGCTGGATGGTCTCGGGCGCCGACATCCGTTCGCCCACCATCTTTTGCAGCAGATCGAAGGCGGGCAAGGGCTCGTCAATCTCGAGCCACAGGCCTACCACCCGTGCACGGATCTGGTGCAACTCGTCGCCGACGGCCCGAGCCATCTGCCGACTCAACAGGTCGATCAACGGCCGCGTCATGCCCTGTCGTTCGTAGAGCCGTTCGATCGCCGCCTCGACCCGCACATCTCCTGGCGCCTGCTCGTCCAACTGGACGAAATAGCGGATGGCTCGATCCGCATCGTTCGCGAAATCCTTGGCCGCCATGGCCGCTTCCCGCAGCAACTCCAGCCGCGCCGCGACCTCTCCGGTCTGCTCGAGCATGCGGTCGTACATATCGAAAAGCTCGACCCATCGCCCCGCCGCGTTGAAGGCCAGCTTGAGTCGATCGAACGCCCACTGCGCTTTGGGGCACACGGAAAGGACCCTGGTCAACAGAGTCACGACCTGGTCCGGATCCTCCGCCCACTCCTCGTGGAAGTCGACCCAACGTCGCGCGATCTCCTCGGCAAGCTCGGGGTCCAGCGACAGACCCAGGGCCTGCTCGTAGGCTTGCACGACCGGAGCCGGTTGGGCGATACGTCGCGCGGTCTGCTCGGCCATGTCCCACAGACCCAGCTCCCCTGGGAGCTCCGTGGCCATCCGCAAGGCAAACTCGAGACAGAACTCCGGCTGCTCCTTTTTGCTCTCCAGGATCACCACCGCCCAACGCCCGCGGGCCTCGCGGAAGTCCTCTCCCCCGCTCGTAGCCTGCAGCAGGGTTTCCAGGATTTCCGCTCGAAGCATGGGGTCGTCCATGGCCATGGCCGCCCGCTCCAACAGATCCGCGGCTGGCGCTCGGGTGCTCTGCTGACACAGCGCGACCCGCACTACGTCCAGGGCCTCTGGATCCGCCGGCTGACTGCGCAGCAGCGGTTCGACGGCATCGATGGCCTCCTGGGGACGCCGGAGTTCGTTACACAGGAGCCGGGCCTGCTCCAGCACCAGGACGCGACGCGAGGTTTCGTCGGCGTGGCGCGCCAGTACGGCGAGCGCCTGCTGCGTCCCCTCCAGATCCGATGCCTGGCGACGCAATCGAAGCAGTTCCGACCAGGCGTCCATTCGCTCGGGTTCGGTTCCAACCACCCGCTCGTACAGCGCGGCGGCCGCCGCAGCGTCCGAGAAACGATGCTCCAGTACCCCCGCCCACTCGGCGAGCACGCCAGCAGGATCCCCTGTGACCTTCAGCCGCTCGTCCGCCAACCACTGCCAGCGCTGGCGCCACTCGTTGTCGACCGCAGCGCGCTGCAGCAGGGACAGATAGCCATCGACGATCTCGGCATCCATGGCGCCGTATCGCTCCACCAGCTCCCGGTAGGCCTGAGCTGCCAGTGCACAAGGCGGCTCGGCAGCCAGAACCTGGGCTCGAATGAGGCCCAGCTGGCGCTGACGAGCGTCGTTTCGCAGTCGCTCACCGATGCCTTGCGCCAACTCGGCAAACCCCCGCGGATCACTGGCGGCCATGCGACGTTTCGCCACCTCGGCCAGGCGATGCACGACCTCGCGGTCGTCTTCAGTGGCAACCAGCCAGCGCTCGACCGACGGCAGCGCCTGCGCAAAACAGGCCCCCTTGGCACACAGCTCCAGCAGGCTGACCACCCGTTGACCATCGGTGGGAGCCTGATCGATGGCAACCACGAGCAGCTCGATGGCGCGTGGCAACTCCCCAATTGCTTCCGCCTGTCGTGCCGCTTCCGTGTAGGCGTCGGCTGCCAAGCTCGAAGCGTTGGACAGGGCTCGCATCTGTCCGATGGACTCCAGCACGTCGATGCGCGGTGCCGGCAGCGAGGCCCGACGCAACCGCTCGCCCAGCAGTCGTTCCAGGACCTCCAGATCACCCGCCTGTCGAGCCAGCTGCTCGGTCCGCTGGATTCGTTGGTCGTCGGCAGACACCATCTGCATGGCCTGCAGGGCATAATCCAAGGCGCTCTTGAACTCGCCCCGCTCCGCCTCCACATCCGCCAACTGGTCGAGAGCGCGGCGACGCGGTTCTCGTTCCAACCAACCCAGGGCGCGCTGCAGCTCGGCTGCCGCGGCCTCCGGATCCCCATTCTCCAGATGCAAGGTGACCAGGGCCTCGTGGGCCGGCAGGTACTCACCATCCAGGGCCACCACCTGTTGCCATGTCTTGAGCGCCCGCTGGTTATCCTGAAGATCCCGGCGGTACAGCGTGGCCAATCGAACCAGCAGATCGCGACGCCGATCGGTTCGTTCCTCGCGGACCAGAGCTTCCTCGAACAGAGCCTGCCGTTCAGCGGGAGTGGCCTGGGCCGCCATCAGGTCATCGATCCGCTCCAGGAGTTCGGGAGACGTCGGTTCCTTCTGCAAGCCACGACGCAACAACTCGATGGCCTGGGCGGGCTGTCCCAGCTCGCTTTGGGCGTCGGCAACCAGCAGGGCCAGAGCACGCAACGGGGCGGTATCGATGTCCCGATCGCCCAGAGCCTCCAGCAGCAGCTCGGCACGCTCGCGCGGGGGAACCCTCCCGGCGGTGCTCCGACACAGCTCCACCCAGCCCGGGTCGATTGGTTGCCGACCGTCGAGAGCCAGTTTGATGGCCCGCGCCACCAACCGATAAGCCAGCTCGGGCTGACCCAGGGGATCCTCGGCCAAGCCCGCCGCCTCGATCAGGGAGGCCACGGCCTCGGCCGGGTCGGCTCCCGATTCGCTGCGAGCCACCAGAACTTGAACCGAGATCAGACTGGGGGGCTCTTGGCTGACGATGGGCTGCAGGATCGCGACCACCTCGGCTCGATGGGCCGCCATCTCCATCAACTGCGCCAGCTCGGTTCGACTGGTGCGCTCTTTCGGATCGATCGCCAGCGCTTGACGGTGACAGTCCACCGCTCCCGGCGAATCCTCCAAGACCTCACGACGTAGCCGGCCCAACCTCGCCAGGTAGGAGGCGCGTTCGGTGCCTTGGGCCAGGGCGAGCCGCTGCTCGAGGAGGCGGGCGACCTCCAGCATCCGTCCCTCACTCTCCAAAAGAGACAGCAGAGGGTCGACGGCACCTGCCACCGGTCCGTATTCGTCGATGATGGCCTGCCAGGCGGCGATCGCTTCGGAATGGTCGGAGAGCAACCGAGCCTTGAGCTCCGTTGCTCGAATATCCAGCCGACAGCGCACCTCGGGGTCGGAGCCTCGACGGGCCTGGACAGCCAGAACGCGGGACAACTCCCCCAGGTCCTGCATGTCCTCATAGTAGCGCTGCAGCTTGCCCAGAACCGCGTCGGCCTCGTCCGAGTCCTCCAGAGCCCGCCAGGCCACGACGGCGCGCGCCGTATCGTTCAACTCACCCTCGCAGAGCTCGGCCAAGCGACGGGCGGCCCGTTGCCGACGAGCACCGTCCGTCTCGAGTCGGACAGCGATCTCGAGAACCTGGGCCTCCGCACTCACCTCGTTGGATTCCGCGTAGATCTCGACCAGTGCCGAGGCAGCACGCAGCGTGGCTCGCGGATCGGTCTGCGACTTGCAGACCTCCTCGAAGGTGGCTCGGGCCTTTCGCGCTTCGCCGGTCCGCAGTTGGATGAGTCCCAGATCCACGCCCAGCCGAGATCGAACGGCAGGATCCTTGGCCATGTGCAAGGCCCGTCCCAACAGCCGGGCCGCATCGGCGGCGCGATCCAAGGCCAGACTCAGCTGGACGTAGCGCTCGCGAGCCTCGTCGTCGGAAAAATCACTGTGCAGAACCGCCGCGAAGAGCTCCAAAGCTCCCAGGGGATCATTCAGACAGTCCTGACGCAATATGGCCAAGCGTCGCTGCACTTCTTGGCGGCGTGGCCCCCGCGCCGTCTTGAGCTCCTGGGTGAGCAGAGAGGCGGCCCGTTCCTTCTGACCCAGTTGTTCGTGCGCGTCGGACAGCGCGGCCAGGGCTCGTGAAGCGATCAACGCGTGCGAGCACAGGGCCTCGGCAGCCTGCTGGGCACCCTGGTGGCCGGGCTGGAGCTTGAGCAGGGCCTCGACATGGACCATCTGGCGCTGGGGGTCGCGCAGCTCGGATCCATACAGACCCAGGAGGCGCTCACGAACGCGCACCATCTGTTCGTCGGGAACCGCACCATCGCTGAGTCGCCCCTCCATCCGTCGGGCGGCATCACGCCAGCGCCCCGCCTGCCACAGCCGTTCTTCGAGGGCGATCTGCGCCCGGCTCAAGCTGGGGTCGAGGCGCAGCAGCTGCTCCAGCCAGTCTGCGGAGGTGGCCGCATCCTCGTCCGTCGCGTCCACCAGAGCAGCCGCGCGCTCCAGCCACGGTCGCCTCTGTTCCTCCTCGGTGTGCGCCTTGGCAACCAGAAGGCAGGCGCGCGCCAGCCGGCCCGATCGCCCCAGCTGCTTGGTCCACCCCTCGATCCGCGCAAACAGAGCCTCGTCCCGGGGGGACGCAGCCAACGCCCTTTCCCCGTAGTCCAGGGCGGACTGGATGTCACCGAACACGTCCGCGAAGAACGTGGCCGCGTGATTCAGGAGCGTGACCTGTGCCGTCGCGGGCAGCGCTCGAACGCGGCGGTCCTGGGCGAGCTGCTCGTAGGCAGTGGCCAGATCGGCGAGCTTGGCGTCGCGCTCCGCGGCACGGTGGAGCATGTCGAACAGCGTCCCCTCGTCTCGCTCCTTGACCAGACCCTGAATCAACAGCTCCAACACGGCATCAGGGCGGGTCAGTTGTTGCTCGAGTTCAGTCAGCAGCTCCTCGGGTCGCAGGGCGGCAATGGGACGACGGCTTGGCATTTTGGGCGGAATCGAAGGCATGCTTCCCCGGATGTTGGTCGGTCCAGACTAACAGGTTCGCCAATCATCCGGTCAGGATTCCGTCATCGGTCGGCCCCGCCACACAGCGAAAGCGGAGTTTTTTGGCCGCTTTTTAACCGCGGCGAGATGACCCCCGTGGCTACAGCAAGGCACCGAATAGCTCGCGGAAGTCGTCTTCGTATCGAGTCGCCGAGACACCCGCGAGGCCCACCCGCAGCGAAATCGTCGCGTCGTCTCCCCAGGGCCACCACAGACCATACGCCATCAGCCCATCGTTCGGCTCGGTTGCAACCAAGACCTGATCAGGGCGGAGCCCTCCCACCTGCTCGGCAATCTCCAAGATGGAAGCCGGCGCCGTGCGGACCGTGCGAGCCGTCCATTGGAAACGAAAGAGCTGACCGACCGCGGCACGCGCTTCGTTCTCGTGCTCGGTGCTAAACGAGGATGCCACACAGAACAGGCGGCTGTCCCAGCTGAAGCCACGCCCCGGCCAACTTTTCCGAAATGCGGTCAGGGCCCGGAACAGTCGATCGGCGGTGGTACCTTCGGCAATGCTCACGGGGTCCGAAGATAGCTCAGCCGGAGGCGATTTGGGGAGGCTCCCCGCCGCAGGGCTCGCTTTGCCGATGCCAGGTCGTGTCCCTGGTCCGTAGGAACGGCCGGCCAGGTTGCGACCAGCGCCTTCCCGCACCGTTTCCGAGTAACCTCGGTTCAACGTGCCCGCAAGCGATGCTCGTTCGGCCTCGGCTACCGGTGACCGTCCCGCCACCGGTGGGGAGCCTTCTGGCAAAGCGGGGCTTGCCGCGGAGGCGCCATCTCGGGTCGGTGGGGTCGTCGCGGACCGCTACCGCATCCTCGAGGAGCTCGGCTCCGGTGCCATGGGCACCGTCTACCGCGCTGAACACGTCCATATGCGCAAGGCGGTGGCGATCAAGATCCTGCACGCCGAACTCACCCATCTCAAGGAGATCGTGGCTCGATTCGAGCGGGAGGCCATCGCTGCCGCCCGCATCGAGCATCCGAACGTAGCGAGCGCCACGGACTTCGGGCACCTCCCCGATGGGTCGATGTATCTGGTCCTCGAACTGGTGCAGGGAGTAAGTCTCGTCCAGCTCCTCGCCCAGGGATCACTGCCCGTCGGCCGCGCTCTGCACATTGCCCGACACATCGCGGAGGCGCTGCGCGCAGCCCATGCCGCAGGCATAGTGCACCGCGATCTCAAGCCCGACAACGTGATGCTGCTGCAGAACGGCGACGATCCAGACTTCGCCAAGGTTCTCGATTTCGGGATTGCCAAGCTGAGCGCCAGCGACTTGGAGGCAGGTCCGGCGCTGACCCGTCTGGGCACGGTTTTCGGCACCCCCGCCTACATGTCGCCCGAACAAGCGTTGGGGCAGGAGGTCGACGCTCGGACGGATCTGTACAGCCTCGGAATCATGCTTTACGAGATGCTCTCCGGTCACACTCCCTTCCAGGGCCCGGAGATCCTCGCAATCCTCGCGCGCCAGATGACCGAGGCTCCCGCCCCGCTCCCCGAGGCGCTCGATCCCGAGCTTTGCGCCTTCGTCATGCAACTTTTGGCCAAGCAGCCCCAGGACCGCCCACCCAACGCAGAGCGCGTGACGGAGACCCTGACGGCATTCCTTGCGCGATTGGGCGGTCCGTCCACCGGCAATCCGGGCCAGGATCTGGCTCGGGGCGCCCCTGCCCTGCCCTTGGCCATTGACGCCACATGGCTGGACCTCAATCCAGCACCCGGCCCGCCCCGCGCAGTCCCACCGGCCCACTCAGGCAGGGGGCTGTCCTCGCTTCCCCCCTTCATGAGAGGCGAGCTGCGCTGGCGCAACGTGCGATTGCCGTGGATTGTCCTGCTGCTGGTGGGTTTGGTCGTCGCAGTAACGACGACCGTGCTCATCGCTCTGGTCGGCTGGGCCTTCGGTGACGACGCCGCTCGGGAAGACCCGGTGCAGAATTCCTCATCCCGTGCTGCCGGTTCGTCGCCCCGTGTTCCCCCGCTCGACGCCCTGGAGCTGCGCATCGGACGGGGCGAACCCCAGGCAATCCAGGAGGCAGAACGCGCCGCTCCGGGGTCCCTTTCCGCCCTGGCCGCCAGGGCGCTGGCGCACCATCACGCCGCCGCCAGGCGCTGGCCCAACATGCTCGCCGCTTACACCAGCGCCGTGGAGAAGGACCCCCAGCTTCTGCAGGATTCGACGTTCTGGCAGGACCTTCGTCTGGCAGCGCTGGAGCCGAGCGCCGGGGGCCTGGCGCTCGAGTTCGCCGCGAGTCGGCTGGGGCCCAAGGGGGCCGATTTCGTGTACGACATAACCACGACCTCGAGCCCCAGTAAGCTCCCACGGGGACTGGCTTCCCAGGCCAAGCGGGTCCTCGACCGCCCCACTGTCCGAGCCCAGGCCTCACCGGCACTCAGGGTCCTTTTGAGCCTGCGCGACGCCCGTGGTTGCGCATCCACCAAACGCCTGCTCCCCGAGGTCATCGAGGTCGGTGACGAGCGTTGCTCCCCCATCCTCCGTCGCCTCGGAGCCGATCGCGGCTGTGGGTTCTTGGGACTTCGGGACTGCTACGCCTGCCTGCGAGGAAGCGGCCTAATAAAGCGCGCTGTGGAATCGGTTCACGACCGTCCTGCACCCGTGTTCTGAGTTACTGGCGCCACCTGTTGCCCCAGGAGTCGCATCACCCCATAGCCTGGCAACTGGCTACCACACGGCTAGCTGGAGAAGCGTCAGCACCAGTGACAAAAACAACCCCCCTTGAGTGTTTCGACGGGATCGAATCGGCTCAGTTTGCCGCAGCGCCAGAAAAGTCCGCACCCAGTGGTCCCAAAACCGGCGAGCACCCACCGGTCATCTTTTGCCCCCAAACAGATACGACATTGACTCGGGGGTGACTGCCCAGTAACAAGGCGGAGTCCGAAGGGACCACCCCCATGAAGAAGCACACCGGCTCCACCAATCTCTTGGTATCGCTCGCCCTCCAACTTGGCGTTCCTCTCACTGCTTGGGCACAGGCCCCTGCCGCAGTTGCCCCCGCAAATCCCCCGGCTCCTGTTGCCGAGCAGGTCGCGGCGCCCACTGCAGCACCCGAGGCCGCCCCGGCACCTGCCGCGGCGCCCGCGCCCGAGCCGGCACCGCAAGCCGCACCGGCACCGGTACAGCCCGCGGCATCCGGAGACACCAAGGCTTCCGTGACAATGGGCAACGGTGCCGTCGATGCCACGGCTGGCGCAGCAGCGCACGGCGACGACAGAACCGACGATGATTCTTCGGACAAGGCGCTCGATGAGAACCTGAGCCCCTGGCAGAAGAAGCCGAAGATCCGGGTGGGTGGGCTCATCCACTCGGCATACGTCACCACCGACGCCGAGGGTCAACCCGCTCATGAGTTCAAGATTCGCACCGCACGGATGGATCTGAACTGGCGACAGGGCAAGCTCCTGGAGGGTGCAGTCGAGTTGGACGCGTCGGATGGCGCCAGTGAGGATCCGGGAATGTGGGGCCCGCTGCGGGATGCCTACGCAGAGGTCAAACCCTTGGACGAACTGAAGCTGCGCATGGGGCAGTTCAAGAAGCCCTTCGGGCGTCTGGCCCTTACGTCCCAGCGCAAGCTCATCCTGGTAGACCGCGGGGTCTCCCACCAGTGGATGGTTCGCGATCTGGGTTACGGCGGGCGGGACATCGGTTTGGAGGTGCACGGCGATCTGCTGGATGCGCCGCGCATCGAGTACGCAGTCGGGGCATTCAACGGGACCGGGCTCAACCAGGACGAAGAGGATCTGGACGGCAGCAAGGATTTCGCGGGTCGTGTACAGATCGATCCGTTGCCGTGGCTGTCGGTGGGTGTCGACGGCTCCTACAAGCGGTTCGATCTGGACGTACGCTCCGAGCTGCCCTCCAAGTCGGCCTCGGTGTTCGGTCTGGATCTGGCCGTCGCTCTGGACCGCTTCAACTTCGTGGGCGAGGCGATGCTGGGCAGGAACAATCTGGCCCTGAGCCTGGCCAAATCTTGGTCGGTGCTGGGGATGGTCTCGTACGAGATCCCATTGGCACCCACCTGGGAGCTTGCGTTGTTGCCCCTGGTCAAGGGTGAGATGCTGAAGATCGAGCACGACGTCCGGGAATCCCATGTGCTTGCCGGGACCCTGGGCGCAAACCTCCACGTGGGCCCGTTTTTCCGCCTGATGGTCCAGGGTGAGATGCAGAGCCGCACCGAGAACGTGCCCGATGACTGGCAGGACGAGAAGCGCCTGTTCGTCCAGGCGGCCCTGCAGACGCGTTGAGGTTCCCCCGAAGTCCGAGGGCCGCGAGGATTCGTGAGCCAAGTCCAAGCTACGCCGCTGCAACGTCTCGCTGATCGGCTATTTCGTTCGGGATGGTTGATCGAGCGGCGTTTTGGGTATCCGAGCGCCTGGAACCGCCTGTTGCGGATTCGTCTGGTCTGGGCGATGTTGCTGGCTGCGCCGGCCCTGAGCCTTTTTGGCTGGTACGCGGTCCTCGCGGTCGGTGCCCATTATCGTCATGTCTCCGCCGTCGGGGTCAGGGAACCGTTAACGATGGAGCTCGTGCAGCTGCATCTGCACGACCGCCTGGTCCAGGATTTCAGGCGCTTGGCCCAGCCGGAAGCCGAGGAGACGTCGGGCCTGCCCACCTACGGGTTGGTCCTCAACAACGAAGCGGCCAACCAGTTGCAGGCCAAGCTCCCCCCGGGGGAGGGGCCCGAATACTACGTCGAGGCCCTGGTCACGCGTGGCAACGAGGTCTACTCGGTCGAAGCACGCTACCGCGGCAACCGCCACTGGCACTGGAACCATCCCCAGAAGTCCTGGAAGATCCGGATGAAGAGCAGCTACGAGCTGTTCCAGGACGTGCCCACCTTCAACTTCGTCAACACCCCGGATCCTCTGCCCTTCAGCGAAGAGGTCGTCCTGGATCTGGCCCGCCAACAGGGCCTATTGGCGCCGGAGTACTACCCCTTCCGCTTGCAGTTGAATCGAGCCCACATCGGGATCTACTTCTTCGAGACACAGGCTGACGAAGGCCTGATTCGCAAATCGAATCGAGCCCAGGGCAGCGTCTACTCCGGCACTGATGGACCGGTCGATCCGGCCACGAACCGGGCTGTCCTGTTCGATTCACCACAGTACTGGCGCACCGTGACGGCGCGCGATGACCGTGGCCTAGAGGACCAGGCGGAGCTTTCCGAGCTGCTGTCAGCGGTCAAACAGGGCACCCAGAGGGAGTTCTGGGACTATGCCGAACGACGCCTGGATGTGGGGCGGTTTGCCAGCTTCGATGCCCTGGACGTCGTGTTTGGTTCCAACCAGCATGACTACCTACAGAACCATAAGCTGTATTTTGACCCCTACCGGGGCCGCTTCGAGCCCATCGCCACCGATTTTCGTGACTTCGAACATGATCCAGTACTCAACCGCACCGAGAACCCGCTCTTGCTGCGTTTGAAGCTCCTGCCCGAATACCTGACCCACCGGAACCAGGTGGTCTACGACCTTCTCCGACATGGAGCCGGCGTGGCCAGTCTCAAACGCCGTTACGACGAGCTGCTCCAAGCCTTGGAGGCAGACCAGATTCGGGATCCGTATTGGGATGCGTACGAGCTGCTCCCCTCGATGGGCAAGTACTACCGCCAGCTGGTGCGCCCCATGAACCGAGAGCTACAGAGCCGCGCGGCCCGGGAGCGCCTCGAGGTACAGGGGCGGCGCGAGCGATATCTGTTCGGCGAATTGACGCGCCAGGAGCTACAGGCCGAGTCTTTGGCTCCAACCGCTCTTCCCACTGGGGAGCTGGCCACGCCGGTCGAGCTATCGGTTGGGGGGCACTCTGGTTACGCACTCACCTCCCTCGGCTTCGACTGGCCCGAGGACTGCAGGCCAGAGCACCTGGCTGTCTATCTGGAGTCCGACCTGGATGGTCAGCTCGATGTGATATCGGATCGTCTCCTGGTCGATTCCAACCCGGCCCGCTCCACGGTATCCGTCGAACAGGTTCTGTATCCGGCAGTTCGCTTCCGTGCCCAGAGCCCCAGCCCCGACCGCGGTGCGGTTCGCGCCGAGCCCGCACCCCAACTGTACCGCTTGTACGTGGTGACGGAGCGCTGTACCCCTCGAGTGGTTCGCCTGCAGGCACTTCATCTGGTCACCGGGGAACCGCTACAGCGAGCCGCCCGTCGGATGGAAAGCGCGACTTCGCCACCGGTCGTCTCCGAGCCCTGCGACGACGCACCGGTTCGTCTGGCACAGGGTCAGACCTCACTCCACCCGTTCTGCCTTCTGCCCCGCGAGGAAACCATCGAGCTTGGGCCAGGGATCGTGGACATCGACGGACCCACCACCTACCTTGCCCACCAAGCAGTGGTCATCGCGGCCGGAACGACGCTGCGCTTGGCCAGCCAGGCTTCGCTGCATTTCCGAGGGCCGGTGCTGGCGCAGGGAACCACCGACGAGCCAATCTGCTTCGAACCTCGAACCGACACATGGGGCGGGCTGGTTCTGCAAGGCCCCGGAACCGCCGGCTCCCGTTTCGAGCATGTCATGTTCAAGGGCGGCTCCAAGCCGAGTGGTGGCTTCTCCGTTTACCCGGGCATCGTCGACATCCACGACACGACCGACGTCTCGCTCACCGAGATCGAGTTCGCCAACTGCCGCCAGGCAGCGACGGCCCTGCACATCGCCTACGTGAAGGGGTTCCGGCTCGAAGGCGCAACCCTTCTGGATGTCCCGGCCGACGCCATCCAGATCGCGTTCAGCGATGGCGTCGTATCAAAACTGCGCACCAGCAACGTCGATGGGGAGGCGATCGAGCTGTCGGGTTCGGATGCAGAGATCACGGATTCGGTGTTACTGTCTTCGGGTGGAGCGGGCGTGTCCGTCGGTGAGCGTTCCTCGGTGACCCTGCGCGACAGCCTCACCGCCCAGGGCCACGTGGGGCTGTTGGTCAAGAACGACTCGACGGCGACCGTCCTGGGGTTTCTGTCCTATGGAGACGAGGTCGGGGTGCGTGTCGACCCCCCGCAAGCCGGCTACTCGGGTCGCAACCGCATTCGGCAGCAGGGGCTGACCATCGTCGACTCGACCCACCCCGTCCAGGCCATTGGCAAGAAGACGGCCCGACTGGTCGATGACTTCGTCACCGAGCTCGGGCCCGCGGCCCTGCCGGAGCTGCGCCAGCGTGTGCTGGGGCTCGGCGACTGGAGTCAGCTCGACGCTCGCCTGCAGTCTCTGCGAAGTGGAGGGCGACCATGACCACCAGCCTGCGCACCTGGCCGAGTCCCGGCTTCGGGCTGCTGGTCGCGGTGCATCTGGCCGTGGGAGCCTTCCTGGTCTGGGGCCTGTTGACGCCCCGTTTGGAGCTGGCGGACCGGGTGCTAAGGCGAATGGACTCGGACGGGTTCGACGCGCTGCGTGCCGACGAGGTCGCCCTGCTCCGAGACACCCTGCGCCGTCACTCAGGTTTCGCCCGTGCACTGGGTGGCAAGGCCACGGCGACAATCATCGAGCCAACCCCCGATGGTTGGTCGACCCGAGTAAAGGCCCATGGCATCCTACGGGCTAGCTCGGCAAAGCCGGACCCGGTGACCCTGGAGGTGCGGGGCCAGCGCGAGCTCTTCCCGATTCGTTTCGCGCTCACCGGACCGGGTGTCCCCCCTAGCCTCGAGTTCACATCGCCACAGGCCCAGTCGTTCGAATGGGATCCTGGTGGGACGGGCGGTGCCACCCTCATCGACATTCGTGTGGAGCTTTCGCCAAACGCCTCGACTGCGAGCCGTTCGAGCCTGAAATACCGACTCCTCGCTCAACCCCCAAAGCCCCCGCAATCTCCATGATCCGCCGTTTTAACCGCTACGAACTGAAGTACGTGGTCGATTCCCAGCGATACCGGGCTCTGGTTTCTGACCTTTCCAACTTCATGGCCCCGGACTCGCATGGGGATCTGGACGGCTTTTACCGCATCGTGAGCCTTTATTACGACAGCCCCACCAACTCCGGTTATTGGTCCAAACTGGAGGGGCTGAAGTTCCGAAGAAAGCTGCGCTTGCGCATCTATCCCGGTGAGGACATCCGTAAGGTCACCACTGGATTCGTCGAGATCAAACAGCGGATCAACCGCACCGTCCAGAAGCGTCGGTTGGTCCTTCCCCTGGATCAGGCGGTGCGTCTGTGCGCCGGCGACGACATCCCCTCCCACCTGGACAAGCTCGATGCGGCGGCTGCCAACGAAGTCGCCTTCATGGTCCGTTCCCTGCACCTCAAGCCCCGATGCATCGTCGCCTATCGACGCCGAGCCTTCGCCGGTGGTCGATTCGAGAGCGGCACTCGACTGACCTTCGACATGCAGCTCAAGGGTCGGGTCCACGCCCTGGAAGTCAACCAGATCGCCAAGAACCAGTACTTCATGCCACCCGATAGCCTGGTCATGGAAGTCAAGGTCAACGAGCGGATCCCCCATTGGATGGTATCGCTCCTGGCCAAGCACAACTGTCAGCTGCAGCGCGTCAGCAAATACTGCGCCGCCTTGGCCAATAGCACCCGGCTATTGCGCCAGGCACTGAGCAACAAGGAGAACCTCTTTTATGGGTGATCTGATCAAGGAAATGGAGAGATTTGGCGACCTTACGAGCAGCTTCACGCTGCTCGACGTAGCGGTAGTCTTCTCCCTGAGCCTGGTGCTGACCCTGATCATGGGTTGGGTGTATCGAACGACCCACCGCGGCGTGTCCTATTCGCAGACCTACGTCCACACCCTGGTCATCTTCGGGATCGTGGTGGCCTTCGTGATGCTGATCATCGGCTCCAGCATCGCTCGCGCCTTCACCCTGGTCGGCGCCCTGTCCATCGTCCGCTTCCGCCATGCGGTCAAGGAGGCCCGGGACATCGGTTTCGTGTTCATCGTCATGGCCATCGGCATGGCGTGCGGCACCCGCTTCTATATGCTGGCCGTGGTGGCGACACTGTTCTTGGGCGCCACCGTCCTATTGATGCAGAAGCTGAACCTCTTCGCCAAGGCGATTCGGGAACGTATCCTCATCGTGCGGCTTCCGGCTGGTTCGACCCACGAGGAGCTCCTGGCCCCGGTTTTCCGCCGCTTCCTGGACGAGTTCCATCTGATCAGCCTGGAAACCGTGGGCGAGGTTGGATACCAGGAGGGGGTCTATTCGGTGGTCCTGAAGCCCCGCTCCGAACCCAACGTCTTTCTCCAGGCGTTGCGTGAGGTCAACGACAACAACAAGGTCTCCCTGGTGCTCGGCCAGCAGGAGATTGACCTCTGACCGGCCCCGGCGCATGCTCTGGCTGCGCTTTTCGTCCTTCCCGACTGCCCCCGTACCCGCGTTCGAGCCAATCAATCGATCGAAGGAGTCCCGCTCTCATGTCATCCCCCATCCCCCTCCGAATCATCGTCCCGTGCGCCCTACTCCTGTCGACGCTCGTTGGTTGCGGTACGAAGGACGAGTCCTCGGGGATTATCGGCAAGACCAATGTCTATATCAACGAACTGATGCCCTCCAACCAGACCATCATTGCCGACGAGAATGACGAGTACGACGATTGGATCGAGCTCTACAATCCGGATGAGGATCACGACGCCAGTCTGGCCGGGTACTTCATCAGCGATGATCGGAACGATCCCCTGAAACGATGGCTTCCACAGGACGCCGTCGTTCCCGCCGACGGCTATTTGCTACTCTGGGCGGATGGAAGTCCCGACCAGGGTGCGTTGCATCTCTCTTTCAAGCTGCGCGCATCGGAGGGAGAGGCCGTCATCCTGACCGATCCGGACGGGAAAGAGATCGATTCGACCGATTTCGAGATCCCGAACGGGGAACAGTCGTTCGGTCGCTTCCCGGATGGGGAGGGCGATTTCGAGTGGTGCGATCTGCCCACCCCGGGAGAATCGAACGGCGACGAGTGTGGGACCCTGTAGGCCTTCCGCCGAGCCCCGATTCCGCTGTGCGTGTCGGCAGACGGTAATGGGCGATTCCCTTGTTAGCGGAAACACACGTTGGTTTGACCCAGTGTGTTCCATTCTTGTCTGACCGACGCAACCACGTCGCTCGGTGGTTGATCCATTTTTGTGACAGTGCTAAAATCTTCGCTGTGGTCGCGGCATTTTTAGCGCGATTGAGCTCTTTTCGGGTATTCAGGACACGCACTTTAGCGCTGGCTGTGCGTGGCTCCCCTTCCGAGGGTCGTCGGGAGCCTTGCGGATCGAGCCTGAAACATCAATCATCCAAAGGGCAGGCGAGGAGGTCGCATCATGTTCCAGACGAAACGTCGCGTCGGGCCAATGGCTCCAAATGACCGAACCGTCGGGCTGTCCTCCCGGCTCCTGCTGCTGGTGGCCTTGGGGGTTGCGGCTGCGGTTGGCATCGCGAGTTGTACCTCCAAGAAGGATGGGCTGGTCGCCCCCTGTTCGACCGGGAAGATGAAGTGTGGGGACGACTGCCTCTTGGGGCAGGCCTGCCCCACCCGTACGTACTGCGGGCTGGAGGGGGTCTGCACTGCCGACTGCATGAAAGAGAACGATGAGCGTTGCGGCGACGGAGAGGTCTGCATCGTAGCCACGGGCCGTTGCGCGCCCGAGTCGGACCTCAATGGCGAGGTTCCGGACGACAGCAGTGACGTCGACAGCTGGAGCGAGGACCAGGATGGCGGCATGACGGCCATGAACGCCGACGACGTGGCCGAAGCCGAGGATGCGGCCTGCGTGGGGCTCTCGGAGGAGCTGGAGGCGATGCCCGGGATGCTGATGATGGTGATCGACGCCAGCTCGTCGATGGACGAAGCCACACCGGCAACGAACGGACGATCCAAATGGGCGGTGTCGCAGGAAGCCTTGGTTGCCGCGGTCGACACCCTGGGGGCAGCCACGTCCCTCGGTATGCTCTACTACCCAAACATGGTGGTGAGCGCGAACACGGGTGATTCCACCACCTGCGTCAATGTCGACGCCCTGGTTCCCATGGCACCGCTCGACGACACCCATCGGGAATTGGTGCGTTCCACCATCATGGGCGGGCAAACCGAAACCTGCACGCCCACCCACGACGCCTACCAGTTGGCGCTGGACAGCGTGCGCGCCACCAGCTCCGGTGCGAACCGCTACATGCTGTTGATCACCGACGGTCAGCCCACGCTGTCCTACGGCTGCATGGCTCCCGAAGGCCAGGACAGCTGCAGGTCCACGAATCCGGTGGAGGAACAGCCCATCGTCGATCTCATCGCGGAAGCGAACGACGAGGGAATCAAAACGTTCGTCATCGGTTCGCCGGGCAGCGAGGTCAACGCGGGCACCCAGGCCGACGCTCGCCCGTGGTTGTCCTACGCCGCCGAAGCGGGAGGGACGAGCAAGGATCCATCAACCTGCAGCCACACCGGCGAGCCCTACTGCCACATGGACATGACCACGGAGCCGGACTTCGCTCAGGCCCTGGCAGACGGTTTGGGCTACGTCTCCTCACAGCTGGATGAGTGCACGTACAACATCCCCGAGCCGCCCCCCGGCGAGCTCATCGATCCGGACACCACCATGCTGATCGTGACCCTGGGCAACGGTGAGGCGTACCTGATCGAGCCCTACAACCTGGACGAGGAATGCACGGACGGTTGGGAGCTGACCGACAAGGGGCACGCTCAGCTCTGCGAGAGCACCTGCAACATGGTCAAATCCGACGTCAAGGCCCGGGTGGAGGTCATCACCGGTTGCACGGTGGTCGAGCTGATCCCAGAACTCGAATAGTCTTCGCTTTTCTCCCACAGCCAACCCGGCCCCGGTTCCCCTGCCCGGAACCGGGGCCACTTTTTTTCGGGGGTGACGACCCTGGGAGCCTAGGGTAAAAAAGCCGGACCATGCCCGAGACCGTCTTCTCGAAAATCCTGCGCGGTGAGATCCCCTGCCACAAGATCTACGAGGACGAGTGGGTGCTCGCATTCCTGGATGTCTCACCCCTGTCGCGGGGGCACACCCTGGTCATACCCAAGGAGCCCGCGGCAACACTGGATGAGCTGAGCGAGGACAGCGCCGCTGCTATGGGTCGGGTCCTTCCCCGGCTCTGCCGCGCCGTCAAGGCCGTCACCGGCGTCGACGCGTACAACATCCTGCAGAACAACGGCCAGGGGGCTCACCAGGCCGTCATGCATGTGCACTTCCACATCATCCCCAAGCAGGCGGACGGGGCGGGCCTGGGGATCCAGTGGCACGGTCGCAGCCTTCCGCCAGCCGAGGGGGCACAGCTGGCTTTGCGCCTGGTCGAGGCCCTGAACCGGTGAGGGGCGCCGCTGGTTGGGCCCTTCTGTGTGTGCTGATGGGTGCTTGCGTTGCGTCGCATCCCCCGGCCCAAAACCAGTCCGCGGCGGCGGTTCCCGCTGCCCAACCGGCGCTTTCTGCCTCGTCTGCGTCAACGTCGCACAGCGCGTCCGTTTCCGACGTGGCTGCGCCGGACCAACCACCATCGGAGTCCTCGTCCTATGCAGAACCGGTCGGAGACGACGCTGACTCGTCGAGCGAACCCGAACCGGCGGCGAGCACCGGTCCGCACCCCTTCGACGCCCTGACCGACGATGAATTAAAGTCCTGGGTCGAGCATTCGCCCGAGAAGCTGGGACCTTTGTCCATCGGCAGCCCCAACGCGGGTGCCGTGATGAACGCGGTGCGCATGCCCGACGGTCCGCTCTGGACGCTGGTCGATCCGGCGCATGCCTACGCCACGACCGAGACGATCGACTATCTGACCCGGGCGCTGACCGCGGTCGCGGAACGGTTTGCGGACACGCCGGTCGTATCCATCGGGCACCTGAGCGGACCCCGCGGCGGCCACCTGAATCCTCACAGCAGCCACCAATCGGGGCGAGACGTCGACGTCGGCTTTTACTATCTGTCGGCTCCTAATCACTGGTATGCCCGGGTCACCCCGGCTCGCCTGGATCTGCCGCGCACCTGGTGGCTCATCCGCACCCTGATCCTGCAGACGGACATCCAGTACATCTTCATCGACCAGAGTCTGATGCTGCCCTTGGAACGGCACGCTCTGGAACAGGGAGAGCAGACCGAGTGGATCCGTAGCGTGTTTCACGGCAGTGGGAGTCGCGGGGCCATCGTGCGCCACGCTCCGGGTCACGCCACGCACCTGCATCTGCGCTTCTTCAACCCCATTGCCCAGGAATCGGCGCGCCGGGTGACGCCGCTGCTGGCTGCTCGCCACATGCTACAACCAACGGTTTTGACCCAGCGGTACGTCGTACGTCGCGGGGACACGCTGGCCAAGATCGCCAAGAGGTTTCGCACGACCGTCGCCCGGCTACGCGCGCTGAACGGGATCCGTGGCAACCTGATCGTCGAGGGGCGAAACTTCAGGGTCCCGGTGACCGGAAACCGGTCGGCGGCTCCCCCAGTGGTGATCCCCGCGCGCCGCACCCCCGAGTGAGCCGACTGTCACCGGCTCCACGTCAGCTCGGCCCGCTGCCGCCTTACCCCCTTGGGACTTGTCCGCTAGGCTCAGCGCGTGATGTCCGCTCCGGAATCAGCGCCCGGTGTGCTGGCCCTGCTGGGACCCACCAATACCGGCAAGACCCACCGCGCAGTGGAGCGGATGCTGGAGCACCACACCGGAATGATCGGCCTCCCGCTGCGCCTTCTGGCCCGCGAGATCTACGATCGGGTAACCGCCCGGGTCGGAGAGCGTGTCGTGGCGTTGGTGACCGGCGAGGAGAAGCGGGTTCCGACACATCCCCGCTATTGGGTGTGCACGGTGGAGGCCATGCCGCTGAGCCACACGGTCGATTTTTTGGCCGTCGACGAGGTGCAGCTCGGCACCCATGCCCAGCGCGGCCATGTCTTCACTGACCGTCTGTTGTCGGCTCGAGGGCGTCAGGAGACCTGGTTTCTGGGCTCGGAAGCCGTGCGCTCCCTGGTCGAGGACCTGGTGCCCACCGCCAAATTGAAGACCCACCCGCGCCTCTCCCACCTGCACGGCGCGCCGCCGGTGCGGCTGAGCCACCTGCCCCCGCGCAGTGCCGTGGTCGCCTTCACGGCCGATCGGGTGTACGAAATCGCCGATCGGATCCGGCATCGACGGGGTGGTGCCGCCATCGTGCTGGGAGCCCTGTCCCCCCGCACCCGAAACGCGCAGGTCGCCCTCTTCCAATCCGGAGAGGTCGACTACATGGTCGCCACCGATGCCATCGGCATGGGATTGAACCTCGACATCCATCACGTCGCCCTGGCCGATCTGCAAAAGTTCGACGGACGCGAGGAGCGCCCCCTGGAGCCTCTGGAGCTGGGGCAGATCGTGGGGCGCGCCGGAAGGTACCTGCGGGATGGAACCTTCGGGGTGCTCTCCCCACGACCACCCCTGCCCACGGGCTTGGTCCGAGCCCTGGAGCAGCACCGTTTCCCCGCCGAACGACAGCTGGTGTGGCGCAACTCGGCTCTGGATCTGGGGAGCCCGGCGGCTCTGATACGGTCCCTGTCCCAGCCCCCCCCTAGTCGACGCCTGCGCCGCGTGGAACGCGCCGAGGATCAGGAATCGCTCCTCGTGCTGGCACAGCGCCCCGAGATCCTCGAGCGGGCCTGTACTCCCGAGCGGGTCGCCCTGCTCTGGGAGGTGTGCCAGATCCCCGACTATCGTCAGCTCCTCTTCGAGCTTCACGTTCGCGAACTCTGTGAGATCTATCTGCAGCTCACCGGCCCTACTGAACAGCTCGATCCAGACTGGATCTCGGACCGCCTCCAACGCATCGACGACGCTCGGGGTGACATACCGACACTGATGGCGAAAATCGCCGAGATCAGGACGTTCACCTATGTCGCCAACCGCCCCCGGTGGGTCGCGCGAGCCGACGAACTGCGCGCGCGAACCTCCGCCATCGAGGATCGACTCAGTGACGCCCTGCACGAGGGGTTGGTGGCGCGATTCGTGGAGCGACACCGACGAGTGAGCCTTCCCTCGTCGAACGCGGGCCCGGCGAAAGGCTCACCCCATCCCTTCCAGCCCCTGCTCGCCCTGCTGGGCCAGCTCAATGGTGCCCAGACGCCGGGCCCCGATCCCACCCAGTCGATTGAAGCCTGGGTCGAAGCACCGCACGAGCAATTCTGTGTAGACATCCAGGGAAACGTCCTGGCCGAAGGCCAAACCCTGGCCCGGCTCAGCCGAGGCGTCGATCTGTGCCGACCCGAGGTGCTCCTGCGATTGGCGCTCGATCCCGGGGCGGGCGCCCGTTCGCGTCTGCAAAGGCGCCTTCTGGCGTTCAGCCGGGACTGGGTGGCGTCGCTTCTGGCCCCGCTGCGCGCTCCCGCCATCACCAAGCTGTCCGCCGCTGGGCGCGGACTCGTCTACCAGCTCGAACAGGGGCTCGGCACCACGGAGCGAGCCCCGGCGTCCGAGCAGCTCGCCCTGTTGAGCCAAAGAGATCTCCAGCTCTTGACCAGTCTGGGTGTGCATCTGGGCAGCCGCTACCTGTATCTGCCCCGCCTGCTCACCGGACCGGCGCTGGCACAGCGCTCCATCCTGGTGGGGATCTTCTTCTCGGTACGCTGGCCTGCGTCCCTGGACGCCCTCGACCAGCGCTGTCTGAAGTCGGAGCGCGCCGTTGATCCGGCCATCACCATCCCTCTGGGGTTTGCCTCCTTCGGCGATATCTCGATTCGCGTCGACGATCTGGAGAGGATCCTGGCCATCGGCAGCCGCAGTCAAAAGCTGCCCTCTGCTCTTCGGTGCGCGGCCCTGGCCCAACGGCTCGGGTGCACGGAACCCGTGGCGGCCCACTTGGTGGAGACCCTGGCTGACGCCGGCCTCATTCCCCGGCCGACATCAGGTGGGCCGCATACTCGTCGTAGGTCGAAGCACCGGCACCGCCCAGGGAGCGAACGGCGCTGAACGCGGGTTGACGGGCTGGCCCCAGTTGCTCCTTCAGCTCGAAGGCGAAGCGGTCCAGCGCATCGAGATCGACCCCTTCCCCACTGACCGCCAGAACCAGGTGGGGCAGCTTCATGGCCTCCGCGATGCGGGCGTAGCGAGCCTCGGAGATCTTGCAGGGCATGCACTCGTGCGGGCCCACGATGACCACCCCGTCCACCAAACCCCGCGACAGCTCGTGCACGGGCCCACCTACCGTGAGCACCGCCTCGCCCGCCAGCGCCCGATGCACGTAGCGCTGCCCCGTCTCCAGGATGTCCGTCATGCGACTGCGTTCCGCCCAGCCCATGAGGGGGCGACATACGTCGAATAGGACGCGCGAGGTGACCCTCTGCACCAGCCCCGTCACCCCGGTGACCAGGGGATTGTCCTGCGTGAAGGGCTTGCGCACGAGCAGGCGCTCTTCGGAAACGTAGTTCGAGTACTCCAGCCATTCGATGAATGGGGCAAAATGGACCCTTAGCCCTCGTTGCTCGAGTTTCTCGATCAACGAGTCGTTGGCGAAGGGATCGAGCCGAACGTAGATTTCGCCCACCACCGCCACGGTGGGGATTGGCTCCGACTCCGGACCCATGCACTGGGCGAACTCCCGCGCGGCTCGTTGCATGAGGGCTCGGACCCCCCACATGCGACCCATCACTTGGTGCACCGTTCGCAGGGCGCTGCCCGGTCGCGCCGCTTCCATGCAAGCCTCCAGCTCACGGAACCAACGCTTATAGATCCTCACCGCCTGACCCGGTTCGCGTTCCACGGGACGGACCCACAGGCGCATCGCCTCCAGCAGATCATGGGCCAGAAAGCCCATCCACAGACGAGCCGAGAAATCCGCGCTCATGCCATCGAAGTAGTCCGAATCGGAGGGCGAGATGACCCGAACCCGATCACCCAGCCCCTCCCGCTCCAGAACCATCTTGTGCAGGGAATTGTAGACTCCGAAGCGGCAGGGTCCGTTGGCCGTGGGCATGAAGAAAGAGAACGTCTGCTCGGGCGGCGCCGACTTCACCTGATTCAACAGCGTGCCCAGGGTCAGCGCCATGGGCAGGCACTCCTTGCCCGAGGTATGGCGGCGCCCCTCCCGCAGATCGTCTCGGGTGGAGACCGGCAAGGCGTAGGCGCGAATACCCTCGCTGCGCAGGGCCGCCCCCGCGATGGCAGCCGGTGGCCCCATGCGGGGCAGAAGCACGATGTCGTTGCGGGCGCGCGCCTCGGCCCAGCTACCCCGCACCGCATCGATCCGCGCAAAATCCTTGGGGGTGACCCGCTGGGATGCCCCTGCCCGCCGATCCGCGTCGACACAGAACAGGAACGCTTCCAGGCGGGTCTTGGTACCGGCGTCCCCCGAGTGCCCGTCGGTTTCGATCACGCAGTAGGGCTTATCCTGCATGGTGTAGGCATAAAAATGCAGGGTGAAGCTGTCGGGTCCGCATGCGTAGTTGCTGCAGAACACCGAGTACAGCCCGGGGGTGCGGCGCACCAGCTCGGCGGCGCGCAGGTTGCGCTGGGTATGGCTCCAGTACTGCCGCTCGTAGACCGGAGCCAGGTCGTCCAGCGGCAGACAATCCACCGGTACCGGCAGAGCCCCCAACCCCCTGAGCAGGCTCGGAACGTTGGAGTTCAACAGATCGTTGTGGATGGTGTAGGGGCGCCCCAGGACCGCGACCGGCACCACCTGGTGTGCCTTGCAGAAATCGAGGGCGCGCTGACCAATGGCGAGGCACTCGGCGTCGAAGTGCTGCTGGGCGGCCACTGCCTTCGACCAAGCCACAGTGAAGCGGTCCGCCCGCCCCAGGCTCTCGGCCATCTGTTGCAGTTGCTCCCGAACCGAGGCTCGGTCGTAGCCGTCGCCGTCGAAATCGATGGTCGGGCGCAGCAGCCTCGCCCCCTTGGGCTCGAGCAGGCTGGCCAGGATGTCCGCGCTGCCAATCACCATCGGACAAAGGGTTCCGTGCTCTTCGCCCGCCACTCGGGGCAAACCCTTGAAGACGGGCAAGAGCAGCCAGTCGGGGCGCCCCTCGGCCAGATCGAAGTACGCCCCGTGGATGAGCTGCATCGGTGCGCAGTAAGGGATCCCGGCCCCCTCGATCCCCCGTTGGAGGGTATCCCGACCCGCATGTCGCTTGACCCGACACTCGCAGCCGAGCTCCCGGAGCAGCACCACGAACAGCGGGGTCAGCCCCTTGAACCCGAACTCATCCGGAAACGCCACCACCGGCCCGTTCGGCTCCGTGGCAACCGGTTCCAGCAGCGCGTCCAACAGCGCCTCGCGCTCACGGAAGGGATCGGGCGCCCGATCGGGTAGCTTCTTTTTGGCCAACCCGCGGTCGTACAAACTGCAATTGCCGCCCCACAAAAAGCGCTGTTGCTTGCCCTGGACGTTGGTCGTGAGCCGATCGATCCGGCAGTGATTGCCGGTCCCCCCACAACCCCGAGTCGAGTTGCAGATCAGGGTCTCGCGCCCGACCACATTCGCCTCCAAAAAGCGCGAAAGCGAAAGGTCCTCGGACGGTGCGCCGCGATGTACCATCTCCTCCCGGGTCAACAGGGCAATCCCCAGCGCCCCGATCGTCCCCGGGTTGGGCGGAACCACCACGTCACGTCCGGTCTGTCGCCCCACCGCCGCCGCCAGGGCATCAGAGCTGAAGGGCATGCCTTGGCAGAAGATGCGCCGACCCACGCTGCGCGGTCCCTTGACGCGGTTCAGATAGTTCTGAATCACCGAATCGTACAGGCCCGCCATGATCGCCGAGGGCTCTTCCCCGCTGGCGATGGCGTCGTCGATCACCTCGGCCATGAAGACCGAACAGTGCTGACCCAGCGAGACGCCGTGGTCGGCCCCCAGCGCTCGAGCGCTGAGCTCCATGACATCCAGGCTCTCTTGACCGAATTTGCTCCCCTGTTCGGCGATGAAGGAGCCGGTGCCCGCGCTGCACGCCTCATTCATGGCCGCCTCGACCACCCGACCCCCGTCCAGGCGGATGTATTTGGCGTCCTGCCCGCCGATCTCGAAGATGGTGTCCACCTCGGAATCGAAGAAGACCGCACCCCGCGCGTGGGCAGCGATCTCGTTCATGACGAAGACGCGCTGGGTTCCATAACAGATCCCCAGCAGCGAACCCACGATCTCGCGCCCCGAACCGGTCACCCCGACACTGCTGACCTGGGTGGAGCTCATCTGCTCCGAGAAGCGCAACAACAGACGCTGGGCCGCCTGCACCGGGGCCCCCTCGGTGTTCAGGTAGGATTCCCACACCGACTCGCCCGAATCCTCATCCACCGCCACGGCCTTGGAGCCCGTGGAGCCGATGTCCAGCCCCAACACACAACGCTGGGGCGTCGCGTGGTGAATGGGGACGACCCGCCCCAGGCGGTGCACGTGGGTCAGCGACTCCCGAAGGGCTGGCACCCGCTCCAGCCCGTGGCGCTGGGAGGTTGCCAGCAGATCCTCGACGGTCCACCCCGCGGGGAGTCTCTCGCCGCTCTCCAGGACGTACACCCCTGCCCCGATGGCCCCCAGCCATTCGTCCTTGGCCTGGGCCGGGAGCAGCGTCATGTCCCGCGCGCCCAACCACGCGGCGGCCTTGCTGCGGATGCGCCTGGATCGTGCCACCCCACCCACCAACAGCGCCCGTCGTGGGGCGAAACCCGGCCGAACCAGGGAGAAGACATTCTCCGCCACCGCGTCGAACAACCCCGCCAGGATCCGGCGCTTGTCCTCACCCTTGTTGGCCAGGTGGGTCATGTCCGTCTTGAGGATCACCGGACAGCGCCCCGACAGCGCGCAGGGTTGGTCCACCTGCTCGCACAGAAGGCTCGCCTCCTCGACGCTGAGCCCAAAGCGTTCCACCAGCTGGCTCAAGAAGTTGCCGGTCCCCTGGGAGCAGCGTGAGTTCTGTTGATACCAATCCTGCCCGCTGCCCTTGACCTCCAGGACGCTGAAGCCATGGGCCCCAATGGACACGACGGTCAGCTCCCCCTCCTGGGGCCGCAGCAGCCGCAACCCCCGGCGCACCGCGGCAGGCTCGGGTACCGCCGGAGCACGCAGAACACCCCGCAGCCGCCCGGTAACCCCCACGACCTCGACGCGCTCCCGCCGGGAGGAGGCCAAGAGCTGCACTAGGGTTCGACCCGGATCCTTTTGGTGGGGATGTTCGCTGACCGCCGCCAACTGGATGCTTCCCCCGCGTTGTTCGAGCCGAGCCAACCTGATGGACTCCGCACCGATATCGATCCCCAGTCCGACCGTGGTCATGCCGGGTGGTGTAGCGCACGAATGACACGCTTGTCAGTCAAGAAGGCACGCTCCGCCAAATCAGGCTGAATACGCTGCAATATCGCTACTGATGCCCGTGTCAGATCCAGCCCTTGTTGAAATCTGATTGCAATAAGGCTGGATCTGTACCCTGGCATACCCAGGCCCGCTGGCCGCAGAATGGAGGGGTTGCCCCTTGAAAAGGGGTGTTATCATCCCCGCGTCCGTTCGTCTCCATGGGGAGCACCTCGAGGATTGAACGGCCAAGGAGGACTCCATGCTTCGCTGTTTGTGGCTGGTGTTGGCTGGGTGCGTCGCATGCTCGAGCATGCACGACAAGATGTCGAGCTCCAGTTCGGCCTCGGATCGCGAATGGGCCGAGGCTGACGACAAAAAGTCGAGCCAGGCTTCCGAGGAAGAAGAGGGCGAGCCCTCCGAGGAAGAGGAGGGCGAGGCGAAGCCCGCCGAGGATCCGGAGCTCGAGGCCATGGAGAACCGCAGCAAGGATGGCTGGTCCACCAACAGCAAGACCCGTGATCTGCCCGCCGGCCCTCAGTGCGTGGATGCCCAGGGCAAGATCCAGGAATGCATGACGGACAAGGACTGCTGCCCCAACTTCTACTGCGGCATCGATCCAGATGGCAGCACGCGGATCAAGGTCTGCATCTACGGCGGCAAGTAGCTCCGACACCCTGACACTGGCGCGGTCCCCACGGCTCCTTCTGGGGCCTCGTCTTTGTGCCGAGTTTGGCAGCTCTTGGTTGGTGCGGCGCAGCAGACGCTCCTGTGCCGCACCAAGCCGAGCAATGTAGAAGTTAGAGTGTGACCAGTAGGCCCGCGTTGATGGCGAAGGCGAACGCCGAGACGTCCCGATCGTTCCCTAGCTCTCCCATCGGCATCAGATCGAGCGCCGGGGCGAGCAGGACCGCCCAAGCGGGCTTGGGGAAGAGAGCAAAGGCTCCCTCCGCCGAAAACCCTAAGCCATAGGTATCGTCCGGGTAGTTGACATACGTGATGCCACCCCTTGGCCAGAAGGAGGCCCAGGAACCCAAGTCGATGGCGTAGCCCACGCGCGGAGCGAACAGGAACCCCGCATCGTCAATGGGTCCGAGACCACCATCAACGTTACCCGAGAAGAACCCGAGGGAGCCACCGATGCTCAGGCGATCGATGACGAAATAGTCGACCCCCAGTCGCGGCTGATTGACGGGCGGATGCTGAGCATACCACCACCCAAAGCCAATCATGGTCGAGCTCCCGTCACCCGGGGCCCCAGGACCGTCGACATCCGAAGAGACCCATTGGAACCCGAAGAGTCGCTCCGCCGCGAAGGTGAGCTGCCCCTTCTCCCCCAGCGTGATTCCCCCGTAGATCTGGGCCTGGGCGGCCAGAGAAAGCGTCATCACGGTCGCGGCAACGGTCAAGCTCGGCAGAAGTCGCATCGAGTCTCTCCTTTGGCGAACGGCCCCACGGGGCCCGGATTCCCAACCCTCTTAGCACCGCCGGCTGGGCGACATCCAGCATTGCGTACCTTCCCCTCGGCCCAATCGCATGCCGAACGCTCAGACGAATCATCGGTTGGCTCCACGAGATCCACTGTTCCGACCGGTCAAATGGGCCCATGACGGCCGGCGGATCCCGTAGCCGTCAACGAGAGCGAACTCCCGGTTGGTGGTTCCGACTGGTCAAATGGGGCCATGACGACCGGCTGCGGCGAAGCCAAGCCGTTCGCACGCCCGACGTGATTGCGTGCCCCCGACCCAAGAGACCAGCCAATCGGGTCGGGGCGAATCCTCAGAGGAACTCTGCGTTGGTGGCACGCAGGAACACGGTTCGCGGCGATGACACCTTCAGGCCATGACCGCTTTCTTGGTGTTGGCGCGCCGCAGCGGACAGCTCACGATACTCGAGCCGTCCTTCAGCGCGCCCCTTTTTACCCATGGCATCCCGCGGAACCAGAAAGGCAGGAGCCGTCAGAACACGCAAGGGCTCGCCCTTATCGGCGTCGGCCAAAGCGAACCAGCCGCGACGGTGATGGCACATGCCGACCACCTCACCTTCCACGCGCAGGCTCTGGTTTTCGTAGCGATCCGGATGCTGCAGCAACTCAGCGAGCGTCACCGAGCGCGCCGTCTCTTCCCTGGAGGAACCCACCCGAATCACCAGGCGCCCCGTATTCGGATCGACGGAGCGCTGCTCGCTCTGATCACCCACCGGAACGGATGGGTCGGACAGGCAGGTGTCACCATCCGAAGGCTGGTGCGCGCTGCTGTGTCCTGCCGAAACCGAGGCAAGCGGAGCCGCGCGATCCGGATTCTTCTCTCGGCAACCCAAGGAGCTGAGCGCCAAGCCCGCCACCACGATGCCGCGCCAACCCCGGGGGAACCGAATGCCATGCATGCCCGGAATCTAGCCGCGAAATGCCGGCGCAGCGAGGGTTCTGCTTGACGGTGATGTCTGCCGACCCCACTATGGCGACAGGCTGGATGGCCTACCCGAGTGTGTATGCTTGGACAACGCTTCAGTGACGCCTTGATTCTGGCGCACGAGCTCCATGCGCGGCAGACACGCAAGGCAAGCTCGGTGCCCTACGTATCCCATGTCTTGGCGGTGGCGGCGCTGGTCCTGGAGTATGGCGGCGACGAGGACACGGCCATCGCTGCGCTGCTGCACGACAGTGTCGAAGACTGCGGCGGACAGGCCACGGCGAGAATCATCGGGGAACGGTTCGGTGAACGGGTGCTGGGGATCGTGCTCGGCTGCAGTGACACCGACGAGTGTCCCAAACCGCCCTGGGCGGAGCGCAAACAACGCTATCTCGCTCACCTGCCCAACGCTTCACCTGACGTCCATCTGGTGTCCGCCGCCGACAAGCTGCATAACCTCATCAGCCTGGTGCGCGACCATCGGCAACGCGGCGATGAGCTCTGGTCACATTTTCGGTCCGGGCGCGATGGCGCCCTCTGGTATTACGGAGAGCTGATTGGTATATTCAACCAAACCGAGCTGCCCCGAAATCTCGTCGAAGAGCTGGATGGGCAGTATCGTCTCCTGGTCGAGCGCTGTTCCCTCACCCCGTAGACAGATTTGCCATCCCTGACGCCAGCGCGGCACACCAGGTGTTCCAACAGTTCGGGCCCCGACGCCCCAACGGCCCTGAGCCCCCGATGGCACGTTTGTTGCAGAACACCGGTTAATGCAGGTTCTCGGCGATTCAGGGCTCGGCTCCGACGCTTGGTGGCGATGACCGTGGGACCACGCAGGACGGCCAGAAACATACGGGCTACCATGAGTATCCGCTATACTGGTGGTGAACGGCAGCCCTCGGGTTGCCCAGCGAGCCACTGCACCGAGAACCGATTTCCGACAGGCCACGAGGTTTCGATGAAGCCCACACGCGCTAGTCGGGGGGACACGAGGCCGAGTGCTGTCTCGCACGAGCGTATGAAGGTGCGCACTGCGCCGACACCCGTGATCATGGATGCCGGTAAGCCACCGCGCCGGTCGGCTCGCCCTGCTCACGCAGCCGGTGCTGAGGGAACCCAAACGGAACGTCGCCGCGAGGCGCCATCCATTCCCGAATCGGTCCTGTTGCAGCTCCCGCTCGCGTTGGTCCTGCACGACGCGAGCGGTCGCCTGTTGTTCGCCAACACCCGAGCCAGGGGCTGGCTCGGCACCAACCTGACTCACTGGCACAGTTGGCGTGCCCTGCTGCGACGCAGTCTGCCCGCAGCGGCGGACCGGTACCGAGTCATTGCGTTGTTGCGCCGGGTCCTGTACGACGAGACCACACTGAAGCTTCCGCCCAGCACGGACATCGTGGTCACCATGCCCGATCGCCGTGCCGTCCCGGTCCGTCTGGAGGTGCGCTGGCTGGCCGAGCAAGGCCTATTCGCGACCACAGCGCAGCAGCTTTCGGCGCTCGCCTCCCCGGCCGATCCGCAATTGGAGGCGGTCTTCGAGAGCCTGGGGGATGCCATGATCACGGCCGATCCAGCAGGTCGGATCACCGCCATGAATTCGGCGGCCTCGCGCATCACGGGCTGGGACGCGAAACAGGCCGTGGGTGAGCCGATCGAGTCGGTTTTTCGCGTCGGCCAGCCGCGAAGATCCCCGACCGGGAGCTTGATTCGGTCGCTGTTGGACAACAACAACTCCTCCCAGCCAGATCCGCTGATCCTACACGATCGCCGAGGCATTCCCCGCAGCATCGATCTATCCGTCTCGACCATTCGCCAGGGCGAAGGAGACAACCTGGGAACGGTCATCGTCTTTCGCGACATCACCCAACGCCGTGAGTTGGAGTCGCGGGTCCGCCAGACCGAGAAGCTCGACGCTCTCGGGCAGCTGGTGGGGGGAATCGCCCATGAGTTCAACAACCTGTTGGCGGGTACCCTGGGCTACGCGGAGCTGCTGGGAATGCGCCTGGATTCTCTGAACGATCCCGAGTACCGCCACCACACCGACGGCATCATCCAGACCACCCGCCAGGCCGCGGAGCTGGTCTCCAAGCTACTGGCATTCGCTCGTGAGTACCCGCGCGAGGCCGCGCCGGTCGACGTGTGCCAGGTCCTCTCCCGGGTGCGTGAGGTCATGTCCCATCTCCTGGACGAGTCGATCCAGGTACGGCTGGAGTGCCCCACCGAACGACTCACGGTCCGAGGGGATGCCCAGCAAATCCACGACGCGGTCGTGAATCTGGCGCTCAACGCCAGAGACGCCATGCCCTCGGGGGGCCATTTGACGTTCATGGCCCGGGCCACCGAGCTCTCCGAGGATTTCTGCCGGCGTTCACTGCTGCCCGTGTCCGCCGGCCCCTTCGTGGAGCTCGCGGTGACCGACACCGGAACCGGGATCCCCCCCCATGTACTGGGACATGTGTTCGAGCCCTTCTTCACCACCAAACACGATGCCAAGGGGTCAGGGCTCGGGCTTTCGGCGGTGTACGGCACGGTGAGGGACCATGGTGGAACGCTGTCGGTGGAGAGCCGCGTGGGCCGAGGAACCGCGTTTCACCTGTTCCTGCCGTTGCACGAGGGCCGTACCACACTGCATCCTTCGGCGGCCAGCGGGGTGGTGCATGGCAAGGGCCGCATCCTGTTGGTCGACGACGAGCCCACGCTGCGCCGAATGGGCTCGGCCCTGCTGACCCGACTGGGCTACCAGGTCTTCGTCGCCGCCGACGGTGAGGAAGCCCTCAAGGTGTTTCGCGAAAAGGACGGGGCCTTCGACCTGGTCCTGCTGGACATCATCATGCCCCGCATGGGCGGGCGAGAGGCCTTGCGCGAGCTGCGCCGTGCGCAACCGGATCTCCGGGCGCTGTATGTTTCCGGATTTGGTCTAACCAGCGAGGATCCCGCCGCCGAGGATGGCGTGCACGGAGTGGTGCGCAAGCCCTTCACGGCCGCAACGCTTTCGCAGAAGGTGGCGGAGGCGCTGGCCTCACCACCACCGACGCGACACAAGGCCTGAGTCCGAGCCCATTGTCCACCCGACCGCTTGCGACGTCAGAGGGATGGGTTCAGAGTGCCCGGGTCTCGAGGTTCCACCGCTCCGATGCATTTCCCCCCCCTGGCCGTTGCCCCCTTCGTCCTGCTCCTGCTCTGTATCGCCGTATTGCCCCTGATTGCCCCGCACCTCTGGGACAGCAACCGGAACAAGGCCTGGTTGACCCTGGTCATCGCCGGACCGCTGGCGGTCTGGATCGGCCTGCACCAGGCCGAGCTCCTCGGGCACGCGATGAAGGAGTATTTCTCGTTTCTCTGCCTGCTCGCATCCCTGTTCGTCGTGGCGGGGAGCATCCACATCAGCGGGGATCTGTTGGCCTCACCCCGCAACAATACGTTGATCCTGCTTTCGGGAGCGGTCCTCGCTAACCTGTTGGGGACCACGGGTGCGAGCATGCTGTTGATCCGCCTGCTGTTGCGCACCAACGCCCAGCGCCGAAACACCGCCCACCTACCGGTCTTCTTCATCATGGTGGTGTCCAACTGCGGCGGCCTGCTGACCCCCCTCGGCGATCCGCCCTTGTTCTTGGGCTATCTGCGGGGGGCTCCCTTCACCTGGACGCTTGGGTTGTGGCCGATCTGGCTGCTCGCCAATGGCTATCTGCTGCTCCTGTTCTACTTCGTCGACCGCCGCGCCTATGCCCGGGAGGCCAGCCCGGCTCTGGATACCGACCGTCGTCAGGTCGTCCCGTTGGGGGTCAACGGCTGGGGGGCATTTCCCATGCTGGCGGTGATCGTGGGGGCGGTCTTCATGCCTACGCCCATCCGGGAGCTGACTATGCTCGGCGCGGCAGCCCTATCCTTTTTCCTGGGCACCGCATCGGCACGCCGCATGAACGGGTTCGAGTTCGGCCCCATCCTCGAGGTGGCAATACTGTTCCTTGGGATCTTCGTGACCATGATCCCGGCACTCGAGATCCTTCACCATCAGAGCTCCCACTTGGGGCTTTCCAAGGCTTGGCAGTACTTCCTGGCCACCGGATCGCTCAGCAGCGTGCTGGACAACGCCCCCACCTATCTGGCCTTCCTCTCCGCCGCACAGGGCCTGGGTTTGGCCGGGCCGGTGCTGGGTGTTCCACACTGGCATCTGGTGGCGATCAGCGTGGGTGCCGTATTGATGGGGGCCAACACGTACATCGGCAACGGCCCGAATTTCATGGTCAAGGCCATTGCCGAATCGGCCGGGTATCGAACACCCAACTTCCTGTCCTACGCGGGCATCGCCGTGGCGGTCCTGTCACCGGTCTACGCCGTGGTCACCGCCGTGCTGCTCCTGAACTGACCAAAACGCCCCCTAGCGTGGCGGTACCGGCCTCGGTCACCGTCGGCTGCTCCTGAACTGACTGCACAAAACGAATCGAGGCTCCCGAAGGAGCCTCGATTCCAGACTGGCTGACGGCCGAACCCTTTACGGGGTTCCGGCACCCGCCAACGGCGTGGCGCCGGCACAGACCGTCGGGTAGTTGTCGGCGTCAAAAGTGCCGACGTTGTCCAGGTAGATGTCGAAGGGAGCGGTCGCAGCACCCTCCGGTGGTTTGTAGGCGTCCCACTGCATCTTGAGGATGCGACTCGGATCGAATTCGATCCCCTCAGCGGTCAGCGCCTCCTCAGCCCAGCTCGGCTTGGCCAGATCCGTCCACAGCACGCAGAAGCGCTGCCAGACCGGCGACAGCTGAATGCTGGCAATATAGTTGCCAAAACAGCTCTTCTTCTGGGGCCCCACCACCTCGGCTGAACCGGGCGCCTTGGGCGACTGCGGGAAGGTGCAGGTTCTGACGAAGTCGTCTTCCCAGTCGGGGTCGGGCACGTCGGTCGTCTCAATCGGGACCGAGAAGGCGACCGGTTGCTGAAGACCGGACGTCGCATCGACGGCATGGTTCGGGCCCGCCTTGATGTCGAAATAGACACCAGCGTAGGCCGCCAGGGAGATCACCTTGTTCTTAGGGAGCATCCCGAAGCCCACGCCGGCGGCGGGATAGGCAACCTCCCCGCAGAATCCTCCGATGCAGGCGCTCGGATCATGACCATAGAACTGATCCCAGTACAAATCGCGCCAGTCCTTGTTCCCGGCCTCCGGAGGCGCCGTGCCCAAGGTCAACGTCCAGTGCGGCGCGGGGCCCACCACGCCGGTCACGTGAACCACGTATCCGTGCGCAGCGTCCGTGTCCTTCTCGATGCCGTTGCCCCGGCTCATGCCCGGCTTCGGATTGTGGCCCAGGTCCTTGGCGGTGCTCGGAATGATCTTCGAGGTCTGGCTGCGGTCGGCGTAGGCCCACCAGAATCCACCGGTGGTCACGCGATTCGACTCGCCGCTGGAAAGCACACGCTCGTCCAGCTCCACCTCATCAGATGGTCCACAGGCGACAAGAAAGGGCAGAACCGTCGAGGCAATCGCGCAGGAGATCAACGTCTTCATCGTGACATCACCTTGCTATCCGTGTTTGACCGGCTAAAGCCCCGGTCTGGAACGTCTTGGCACTTTTATGCCCGAATGCTTGGGCAGGCTAGAGTCTTCTTCTATCCAGTTGCCGGGGATTCTCGCAGAGCCGCATGGCTTGGGCAACCGCGAGGGTGCGCCCGCGCCCGACCCGGCCGGCCGCTACCCCCCAATCGGAACCGTTTTTTGGTATTGTCGCAACGAAGACCTGTGCTAAAGAGCCGTTCCCCCAGCTGGGGCGGTAGTTAAGTCGGTTTATAACGCCGGCCTGTCACGCCGGAGGCCGCGGGTTCGAGTCCCGTCCGCCCCGCCAAAAACCTCGCAGAAATGCGGGGTTTTTGCTTATTTATTCCCCAAGGCCGGGAGGGTTCCCATGCCCTGATTCCCGGTCGCCGCAAAAAATCGAACCGAACGCTTCCGAGCATCCAGCATCGTCCCGCCGGTCCGCAATGGCCGTACCAGATCCGGTTTGACCGGTATCAAGCCCGGATTCCAGACAACGTGAAAACGCGGCACAACCCGACGCGGTCCTTTTTCAGTGGGCGGGACAGGGTTCGAACCTGCGACATCCGGCTTGTAAGGCCAGC
>CAZYKT010000022.1:0-12437 GCA_964648165.1 uncultured Polyangiaceae bacterium
ACCAGGCGCCGTTTCTGCGCGGCATCATCGCCACGGTGGGATTCCGTCAGGTGGCCGTCCCCTTCGAGCGTGCCCAGCGCCGGGCAGGCCGGAGCAAGAATGGTCTGGGCGTCCTGTTCGACTTCGGTATCAACGGTATCATTAGCTACAGCATCGTTCCGATTCCAGTCACCTACCATGCGCGGTGGCGCACTGCTCAGGCGCGCCACGACACCAAAAAGTCGATGCAAGAGCCTTTGGCTTCCTGTCTTGTCTTGTACGCTATTCGCCAGGTTGGCTGCTGACTGGGGCGGGTCTACGGATACTCATGGAAAATGGTTGCTGCGAGGAGAAGTCCTAAGTGTTCAAGGACATGAAGAAGCCACTCTTCATTCTGGAGATGGCCAACAATCACATGGGCGACGTGGCTCACGGCCTCCGGATTGTTCGCGAGTTCAAGGCCGTCGTCGAACAGCACCGTTATTTCGACTTCGCCTTCAAGCTTCAGCTCCGAGACCTAGAGACCATCATTCACCCCGACTATCGGGACAGAATGGACATCAAGCACCTGAAACGTTTCACGGAGACGAAGCTCTCGCGTGACGAGTTCATCTCGTTGGTGGAAGAGATTCGGGGGTGTGGTTTCGTGTCGATGTGTACTCCCTTCGACGAAGCGTCCGTCGACGAGATGGGAAAGATCGGCTTCGACGTCTACAAACTCGCGAGCTGTTCCTTTGCCGACTGGCCGCTGATAGAGAAATTCGTCACGGCGGACAAGCCGATGGTCATCTCGACGGGGGGCGGAACCATCGCGGAAATGGATAGCATGGTGGTCTTTCTCCAACACCGGAAGAAGGACTTCTGTCTTCTGCACTGCGTCACCGGATACCCAACGAAAGACTTGGAGCTGAACCTCGGACAGATAGACTTCATTCGAGGACGGTACCAGGGGGTGACCGCTGGGTTCTCGTCGCACGAAGAGCCCGATAGCTCGGATCCCGTCAAGCTGGCCGTCGCCAAGGGCGCGATGGTGTTCGAAAGGCATGTGGGGGTTGCGACGGACAAGTATGCTGTCAACCAATACTCCATCACACCGGAACAGGCACATCGGTGGTTACTCTCGGCCAAGTACGCGTTCGACGTGTGCGGGCGCACAGATGAGCGCATGGGCTTCTCCGAAGCGGCAACGAGTGGAGTGCGACCCTATCTGCGAGGCGCCTTTCTCAAGCGAGACGTCGCGAAGGGCACGACAATCAAGGCCTCGGATTGCTTCTTCTGCATGCCAAACCTCGACAACCAGGTGCTGGCGCGGGACGCATCCAAGTACACGGAGTATGTCGCCAGTGAGGACATGGCTGCCAATGAGCCGCTCCTGTTCGATAAGGTGGAGGTCCGCGACTTGCGTGGCGAGGTATTCGCCATCATCAGGCGAGCGGCCAAGATGCTCAAGGATGCGAGCGTTGCAGTGCCGAGCGGCGTGGATTGCTCCATCTCGGCGCACTACGGGCTGGAACGGTTCAGCGAGTACGGGTTGGTCATGATTGACGTGCTGAATCGGGAATACTGCAAGAAACTGCTTGTGATGTTTCCCGGGCAGGCGCACCCGCCGCACACGCACCGGGTCAAGGAGGAGAGCTTCCACGTCTTGTCAGGGGACATGACGGTCGATTTCGACGGAAGAGTGATCGAGCTCTGCAAGGGCGATTTGTTGACGGTCAACCGAGGACAACGACACTCGTTTCAGACGAAGCAAGGGGTCATCGTCGAAGAAATCTCCACGACTCACATGCGGGACGACTCACACTACGACGACCCGGTGATTACGAACAACCCGCGGCGCAAGATCGAATTTTCGCTGTGGCTCGACGCGTTCGAGGAGAAATAGGTGTAAAGGGTCAACGCTATGAAGCTTTCCGACTATGTTTTCTCCTTCCTCGAGCGTTTGGGTATCCAGGATGTCTTCATGCTCTCGGGTGGAGGCTGCATGCACCTGTGCGACTCACTTGGCAGAAGTGGGTTGAACTACGTGTGCTGCCTGCACGAGCAGGCGGCAGCCATAGCCGCGCTAGCGTATGCACAGTACAAGAACGAGATTGGGGTCGCGTTGGTGACGACGGGACCCGGCAGCACGAACGCGCTCACGGGAGTGTTGGGCGCTTGGGACGAGTCGGCGCCACTCCTCATTGTCTCTGGGCAAGTGAAGACGGCGGACATTTCTGGCGAATCTGGCGTAAGAATGCTGGGCTTTCAAGAAGCACCGACTGCCGAGATGGCCAGGCCCATCACCAAGTACGCGGTGACGGTAACCGATCCGCAGACGATCCGCTATCACCTCGAAAAGGCGGTCCATCTTGCCAGAGCCGGGCGGCCGGGGCCGGTATGGATTGACATCCCTCTTGACGTGCAGACAGCCCAGATTGAGCCAGACGCGCTTGCTGCGTTCACGCCGGAACCTCGGGACAGTCTCACGGATTCGGGAACCATCGACACGATACGGACGCTGTTGGCTGAGGCCGAGCGCCCCGTCATCATCGGTGGCTACGGCATTCGTCTCGCCGGAGCTGCTGACGACTTCGTCGAGTTGGTAAGAGCGCTGAACGTCCCGGTGTTGTTGACGTGGAAGGCGGCCGATCTTCTGGCGGATGAGGAGCCGTTGTTCTTCGGTAGGCCGGGGACGGCCGGTCAAAGAGGAGCGAACTTTGTCCTCCAGAACTGCGATTTGCTGATCGCACTTGGAGCCCGGCTTGACTTTGGCCAGATTGGCTTCGACCACAAGACTTTTGCGCGCGCCGCCAAGAAGGTGATTGTCGACATCGATCGAGCGGAAGTGAGCAAGTTCAAGTTCAAGGTCGACTTGCCCGTTTGTGGCGACGTAAGAACGGTCATTCGTGGACTTCTACAGTCGTCTTCGCCCAGGCCAAGTGTCGCTGGTTGGATCGGGTATTGCGCGAGAGTCAATGAGAAATACCCGGTGGTTCTACCCGAGCACCGGACGACCGAAGGCTACGTGAGCACCTACGCACTGGCTGAAGAGCTGTCGGCCCAGCTCGGCCCCGCGGACCTGTTCGTTCCGGGGAGTTCGGGAATGTGCAGCGACATTCCTATGCAGGTATTCAAGTTCAAGTCGGGCCAACGTGCCGTGAATTCTCCGGGGATTGGCTCGATGGGGTTCGGGATTCCATCCGCTCTCGGTGTCTGCATTGCCAGCGGGAAAAAGCGGGTTGTCTGCACGAACGGCGACGGCGGCTTCCAGATGAACATCCAAGAGCTTGAGACCATCCGTCGTCTCAACCTGCCGGTCAAGTTCTTCGTGCTGAACAACGATGGCTATGGGTCCATCAAGATGACCCAGCGAAACTACTTCGGGGGATTCTACGTCGGGTCAAACGGAGCGAGCGGTGTCACCTTGCCTGATGTCTGCAAGGTTGCTGAGGCGTTTGGCTTCAGGACTTTCCGTCTGACCTCGAGTGCGACACTGAAAAGTACCGTGCGCGCGGTGCTTGCTGAGCCTGGACCCGTCGTCTGTGAGGTACGGGTCCACCCGTTGGAGATCATCGAGCCGAAAGCGTCGAGCGCGGTCGGGCCCGATGGTAAGATGGCTTCCAAACCGCTCGAGGATCTCAGTCCCTTCTTGCCGCGCGCCGAGTTCCTGGAAAATATGCTGATCGCTCCGGTGTTTGAGGATTAACGGTGGATCGTAACGAAGAGTCCGACGTTCATGGAACGAGGAAAGGTGCGATGACCGGGCATTGTCGCGCCTGTGGTGGAACGTTGTTCGAGGGGGTACTGCTAGAGCTCGCCAACATGCCACGAGCTGCCCAGTGCCTTCCGGAGGCCGCTACGCTCGGGCAGGACCGTGGAATCGAACTGTCTCTTCGGCAGTGTGCCTGCTGCGGACTCGTGCAGCTCGAGAACGCGCCCGTCGCCTACTATCGGAACGTCATTCGGGCCACGGCGGTGTCCGGTGAAATGGCCGCATTTCGCGAACGGCAGTTCGGGGAGTTCGTGGAAAAGTATGGTCTTCGGGAGAAGTCGGTCGTTGAGATTGGGTGCGGCAACGGTGACTACCTTTCAATCATGGCGAAGACGGGCGCCAAGTGCACGGGGCTCGAGCACAGTCGAGAATCCGTTGAGCATTGTCGTCGTTCGGGCCTTCAAGTGGTCCAGGGATTTGTCGAGGATGCTTCGTATCGCATTGACGAAGGACCGTTCGATGGCTTCTTCATGATGAGCTATCTTGAGCACCTTCCCGAGCCCAGCGCCGTTCTATCAGGTATTCTGTCAAACCTGACTAGTCAAGCGGTGGGCTTGGTTGAAGTTCCCAACTTCGACATGATGCTGCGCAATCATCTCTATGTCGAGCTCATTGCCGATCACCTCTTCTACTTCACTCGAGATACGCTAACGGCACTGCTTTCTCGCAGTGGCTTCGAGGTCCTCGACTGCCAGTCGGTTTGGCACGACTACATCTTGAGTGCGGAGGTCAGTAAGCGGCGGCCTCTGTCGATGAAGCAGGCGGAGGGGTACTTCGAGACGCTGGCGGCAAACGTCAATCGTTTCGTCGATTCGTATCGGCTGAAGGGTAAGTCGGTGGCTGTTTGGGGGGCCGGGCATCAGGCGTTCACGGTGCTGTCCATCTGTCAGCTCAGTGAGCGGGTGGCCTACGTCGTCGATTCCGCGGACTTCAAGCAAGGAAGGTTCACGCCCGCGACCCACATACCCATTGTGTCACCTGAGTATCTCGAACGGGCGCCAATCGATGCCATCATCGTCATGGCCGGGAGCTACTCGAGCGAAATCGTCGCGATGCTCGAACGCAAGTACGGTAAGCGAATTGCAGTCGCAATCATCAAGGATGGCTGCCTGGTTCAGGTACCCTAGCGAATAGCTCGAGCGAGCTGCATAAGGAAACCATCGATGTCAAGCGAAGCACTGAAGCCCGAGGAGATCGCCAAGCGAGAGCAACTCAAAAAGGAGAAGCCTCGCGTCTTCGAGAAGATTTCGCATTTCGATGAGAAGGTGAGCCGAGGCGAAAGCATTGCGATCTTGCAGTTCCAATACGACTACGCCTGCAATTTCAACTGCGTGCACTGTTGCATCACTAGGCTACGCAGGCAGGGCAAATCGCGTTGCTTCGGGATCGACGACGTCAGGGAGCTGTCGCGCCAGGCCGATGAGCTTGGACTCGCACATCTCGTCATGACCGGGGGCGAGCCGCTCGTGTTTCCCGACTTCGACGAGATTGTCAAGGCGGTCGATCCCCAAAAGTTCTACATTACCTCCGATACGAACGGTTGGCATCTCGATGAGGCTCGCGCGCGGCATCTCAAGGAAATTGGCGTGGACAAGATCCAGCTCAGTCTGGACAGTCTCGACGCGCAGGAGCACGACGATTTCCGGAGGGCGAAGGGCTCGCATGCGCGGGCGCTCCGAGCCATCGATGCCGCGCAGAAGGCGAAGTTGGCGATTATCGTCCAAACCGTGGTGACTAAAGCGCGGGTGCGCTCCGAGGAATTCGTGAAGTTCCTTGAGTTTCTCAACGGTAAGGGTGTCGGGGTGTTCGTGACGTATGCGAAGCCTGTTGGAAACTGGGAATCGAACCTCGACGTCATGATTGACCGCTCTGACATGGATTACGTCCGCGAGCTGGAGAAGAAGCACAACGTCTTCACGCACTTGACACCCTCGTATGGGCTTGACTTGGGCTGTATTGCAGTCAAACGGATGGTCTCGATCACGAAGTACGGTGACGTGATGCCGTGTCCATACATCCACACCTCACTCGGAAATGTCTTCGAAGAGCCCTTGAAGGACATCCTTGCCCGAGGAATGAGCATCAAGATGTTTGGTGAGCATGCAGACTCCTGCTTCATTGCTGAAGATCGCAGGTTCATCGAGGAATACGAGAAGAGGAAGATCTGGGGAAGGCGCTTGCCGGTGCACTACTCCGAGGTCTTTGCGGAAAGCGACCTCATCAAGAAATGACCCGCTGTCTTATCACGGGTCCCGCCAGCATGATAGGGCTCGCTCTCATTCGAGAGTGTCGGTCCCACGGCATGGAGGTGACGGCAGTCGCCCGAAGGGGCTCACGACGCAACCGTCTTATCCCGATCATGGACGGAGTCGAAGTCGTTGAATGCTCGCTCGAGGAGCTGTCGGAACTACCGTCACGAGTGAGTGGTCGCTATGACGTTTTCTTTCACTTAGGTTGGGGGTACACGGACAAGGCGGGCCGGTTGGATCCGTGGCTCCAAGAGAAGAACGTTGGGTACACCCTCGAAGCGGTTCGGTCTGCAAAGGCAGTGGGATGCCAAGGGTTCGTTGGGGCAGGATCGCAGGCCGAATACGGACAACTGAGCGGTCGGGTGTCGGAGAACGCTGTCGCGAATCCGACGATCCCCTATGCCATCGCGAAGGATGCCGCTCGACGGCTGTCGCTCTTGGCTTGCGAACGGGTGGGGTTGCGACACGTGTGGACTCGGATCTTCAGTGTTTACGGTCCACACAATCGCGATGACAACATGTTGACCTACTGCATGGAAAAGCTACTGCGGGGTGAGCGCCCAGCGCTCACTCGGTGTGAGCAAGCGTGGGACTTTCTGTACTGCGACGATGCCGCTCGCGCTCTGTATCTAGTGTGGGACAGAGGTCAGGATCGAACCGTCTACAACGTCGCATCGGGATCGAGTCGCCCGTTGTCAGAGTACGTTACGAGTCTGCGGGACGCCATCGATTCGACCTTGCAGCTCGGATTTGGCGAGGTGGAGTATCCTGCTGGGCGAGCGACGGATCTCTGCGGGGACATTGCCCAGCTCGTTCGCGACACCGGGTTCGCGCCGACGACTCCGTTCGAAACCGGCATTCGCGAGACATTGCGCAGCTTTCGAGAGCGATTGACGGAGCAGACGTAGTGGTGCCAAAGTGTCGTCCGGGATTGGTGGCAATCAGGAGACAGCGCACATCCTGGGGGCCCGCGCCAGCGTGGTTCAACCAGTTGAGTGGTCTCTGGTCGGCCCAGTCTCCGCCACGTCGTCGGTGCAGGAGTCTTGGGGCTTCTGGCAGCTGTGGGCGAGGAAGGAACGACAGCGTCTCCTCGTGGAGCCCCCGAATAAGCGGCTCACGCTTGCCGCCATTCCGGCATGCGTGTAGCCTAGCTGCGTGACTGCGCGGCCAAGTCCGCTAAGCGAACATCATGCCCACCGCCTCCGTTACCCTGGACGATCGGATTGTCTTGGCCCCTGGCTCGGGGGGCGACCGGGCTCCCTTCCGGAGGCAGAAGGGGAATGGGTGAGATGAGACCCAGTGACCGGGGCTTCGACGGGAGGTTCACCCAACGCGAGGGAGCCTAGGGTGGGAACCACTGGGATGGGAAAGCCGGGAGCGCTGGTCAGGGACGGGCAGAGGGAGTGCGGCGGCTGACATGGGCAACAGACTGATCAGCATCATGAGCAACTGCTTCAATGAAGCCCTCAACGTCGAGGAGCTCCATCGGCAGGTCGTCGAACAACTCCGGCAGTTTCCCCACTATGACTATGAGCTCATCTTCGTCGACAACTGCTCGACGGATGGCACGGTGGACAAGATTCGCACCATTATCGCGGCCGATCCCAATGTTCGGTGCATCGTCAACGCGCGTAACTTTGGGCAAGTGCGCTCGCCGTTCCACGGCTTGCTGCAGACGCGGGGCGAGGCGGTCATCAGCATGGCCGCGGACCTGCAAGACCCCCCGGCGGTCTTGGGCGACTTCATCCGCAAGTGGGAGGAGGGTTACACCGTAGTAGTGGGGGTGAAGGCGAAGAGCCGCGAGAGCTTCGTGATGGACCGGGTGCGGCGCCTGTACTACCGCTTGCTCGCGACGCTCTCCGAGTCCCCTCAAATCGAAAACTTCACGGGGTTCGGCCTCTACGATCGCGCCTTCATCGAGGTGTTGCGGCAGCTCAACGAGACGAACCCCTACTTCCGCGGGCTGGTCGCCGAACTGGGCTGGCGGATCGCGCAGGTCCCCTACACGCAGCCCCTGCGCACCAAGGGCAAGAGCTCCAACTCCCTGCTTACCCTGTATGACCTGGCGATGCTCGGGTTCGTCAACCATTCCCGCTTGCCGCTGCGTTTGGCCAGCATCTTCGGCTTCCTGGTCGCGGCGTTTTCCCTGCTGACTGCGGTCGGCTACTTCATCTACAAGCTCCTGTACTGGGACACCTTTCGGCTCGGCCTGGCTCCGCTGCTCATCGGCATCTTCCTGTTCGGTGGGCTGCAGCTCTTCTTCCTGGGTATCATCGGTGAGTACATCGGCGTGATCTACTCCCGGGTGCGCCACCGGCCCCTCGTCATCGAGCGAGAGCGGCTGAATTTCCCCCCATAGGAAGGACTGAAGATGCAAGCCTCTCCGAAGTCTCGCAAGACCTTCCTGCTCGTCATCCCGCGGCTGGTCCAGAGCATTGGCGATGGGTACTCCTTCCCCCTCGGAATCCCCTACGTCTCCGCAAGCCTGAAGCAAGCGGGCTATCAGGTGGTGACCCTGAACCTCAATCACCGTGAGGGAACGGTGGAGGCGATCCTTCGGGAGTTTATCTCCGCGCACGGAGTGGACGTAGTCGCGACTGGTGGGCTATCCTTTCAGTACAACACGATTCGTGAGGTCATCGAGACTGCCAAGCGCATCTCTCCCGCGCTCAAGACGGTCGTCGGCGGCGGCATCATCACTAGTGATCCAGAAACGGCGATGCGCGCCCTGGAGCACGCTGACTTTGGCGTGATCGGCGAAGGCGAGCACACGATTCGCGCGTTTGCGGCAGCGCTGGAGACTGACGGCGTTTTCGAGGGGGTGAACGGGCTCATCTATGCCAAGGACGGCCCCTCGCAAGGAAGAGGAGAATATCGACGTCTTTCCGTGGCCGGACTACGCGGGCTTCGATCTGGACAAGTACCTGGCCACCCCACCGGGGATCAGCGGCCTCAATGAGCGCCACACGGTGTTCATGATCGCGAGCCGCTCTTGCCCGTACAACTGCACCTTCTGCTTTCACACGACTGGGCGGCGCTACCGCATGCGCTCTCTGGATGATTTCTTCCGAGAGCTCGAGTACATGATCGCGACCTACCAGACCGACTTCATCGCATTGGCAGATGAGCTCTTCGGCGTCCACAGCGACCGGATGCGGGAGTTCTGCAGTCGGATCAAGGGCTATGGAATTCGTTGGTGGGCACAGTTCCGGGTCGACCGCATCTCCGCTGAACTGATGCCACAGCTCAAGGAGGCCGGCTGCGCCGTGATGTCCTTTGGCCTGGAAAGCGCCGACAACACGGTTCTCAAGAGCATGCGCAAGGGCACCACCATCGAGCAGATCGAGGCGGCCCTGGAGATCGTCTACGAGTCCGGCGTCTCACTGGAAGGCGCGTTCATCTTCGGGGACGTCGCGGAGACTTGGGAGACAGCCAACAACACCATGCGGTGGTGGCGTGAGCACACCAAGTACAAGATCAACCTCAACCTAATCACCGTCTTCCCCGGATCCATCCTGTACCAGGAGGCCTGCCGGAGAGGGGTCATCGCCGATCGAGTGAAGTACCTGAGGGACGGCTGCCCGCAAGTGAACGTCTCCAAGCTGACGAACCAGCAATACGCAGAGCTGGTTCGGACGGTCATGGAGGCCCCCATGGAGCTGGTGAAGACCCTCGACGACCTAACCCTGGTGGGGACAGACTTGCATACAGGGCGCGTCGACCTGGCGGGTAAGTGTACGGTGTGCGAGCACCAGGCTCAGTGGAACCGGGTCAAGCTCTTCGCAACCAATTTCCTGGGCTGCCCCTCCTGTGGCCAGCGCTACAACATCACCCTCCCCACAGCGCTCCGGAGGATCATCGACGACAACGTCGAAGGGCTGCTCTCGCGCTACGGTAAGGTTGCGGCCTGGGGCATCAACTACCATTCGGCGGATCTTTTCCGAAACTCGCGCGTCTTACTGGGCCCCAATGTCTTCGCGGTGGACATCTCCACCACCAAGCAGTTGATGGACCTCTACGGGCGTCCCGTGCATGGCCCAGAGAGCTTGGCCGCTGAGGGGGTGGCCGCCGTCATTGTGCTGATCCCAGCCTACTTCAGCCAAATCGAGGGGCGCATTCGCAAGGAGTTCCCGATGGTTCAGGACGTGATCGACGTGTGTGAGCTGCTCTCCCCGGGTGCCGCGGAACGCCTACTGACGAAAGGAGAACTCGCGGTGTCCGAGGTAGCTTGCCACAACGACGAGGGGAATCGTAAGTGCCTGAGCAATGTAGGGAACGAGGAGCTGCCGCGTCGTCACCAAATTGAGCAGCGCGACGAGGATCGGCAATAGGACGAGGCCGAGCAGGGCCGAAGAGCCGTAGACGACGTAAGTACGGAGATACTCGCGAAGGGCATTGCCCTTCGTCTTGAAGACGAATAGCTTATACCCGAAGAAGGCCACCGTGATGGACGCGATACTCGACCCGACGCTGGCGACCATGTACGGGTAGGGGACGCGTCCCGTGAGGAAATAGTTCAGTCCGGCAAAGGTGGAGTAACCGAAGGCCGTGTTGAATCCGCCCACCAAGAGGTAGCGCAGCACCCGTCCGTAACGCACCCGAAAGCTGAATTGCTCGACGGCTCGAGCCGTCTCATCGTCCGTCAACCTTCGGGGCGGCGAAGGGCCTTGTTCGCCATCGACCATCGGCACGAACGGTAGAGGAGAATGGGCTCAAGGCGAGGACAAATCACCGAGAACCGGGGCTCCCCAGACGAGTGGCGACCTGAGGATTGAGGTCGATGGGCCGAAACCCGGGGACCGCGCCAAGTGCGTAACTGCCAGGCGGAACCCATCTTGATGGTGGCAGAAGCGTCTGTTAGCGGGCCACCGAGGCCAATCACAGGGGCGGGACGGTGATCGGCCCTTGAGATCCGACCCCATCAAGTGCGAAATGCGTCCTTGGGTCTCGCGGCCCGTCTTGGCCATCGAACGGCACTTCATGGAAAAAACCGCCAACCCTGCTCCCCTTGGTCTCATGGGCTTCGGCATGACGACCGTGCTGCTCAACATCCACAACGCCGGCTTCTACCCCGTAAGCTCCATGATCCTCGCCATGGGCTTCTTCTATGGCGGCATTGCACAAGTTATCGCAGGCATCCTCGAATTCAAGAAGGGCAACACCTTCGGACTGACCGCATTTACCTCCTACGGATTTTTCTGGATGACACTCGTCGGCCTTATCCTTGGCCCAAAGTTGGGTTGGGCGGACAAGACTCCCGAGGGATACATGGGCTGTTACCTTATGTTGTGGGGGATCTTCACCCTCTTCATGTTCTTCGGCACGCTCAGGGCCAACTTCGTTCTCAAGTTCGTCTTCGCCTCGTTGACCGTCTTGTTCTTCCTGCTGGCCCTGCGCGACTTCACTGAATCCACCATCATCGGGAGGATTGCGGGTTTCGAAGGCATCGTTTGCGGAGCGAGCGCCATCTACCTGGCCATGGCAGAAGTCCTGCAAGAGCAGCTGGGGCGCGCCATTCTTCCCATTGGCAAGCCGAAGTTGTCTTGACGGCGCAATCACGTCACCTGTTCACGAACCCAAACAAAGCTCTCGACGAATCGCCCGAATGGTTACGGGGCTGGTGCCACAGCAGCCGCCGATGAAGGTCACCCCGGACTCGAACAGGCCGCGTGCGCCCGCGGCGAACTGTTCGGGTGACGTGGGATACGTCGTTTGGCCCTCGACCAACACGGGCAGGCCGGCATTCGGCTTGATCCAGAGGGGCAAGGTCGTCGCCTGCCGGAGGCGCTTGACCAGGGGGAGATAGCTCTCGACGCCGCGGCCGCAGTTGGACCCGACGCCATCCGCGCCATCCGCGCTGAGGGCCTGCCCTGCCTCTTCCAGGGTGACTCCCGTCAGGGTGCAGTCGCGCGACGGCCCACCATCGAAGACCATGCAGGCCACGACGACGAGCCCCGCATGCAGCGCAACCTCCATGGCGATCCGTAGCTCGTCCAAATCGGAAAAGGTCTCCAACACCAATCCATCGATCCCGGTGTCGGCCAGAACAGGGATCTGCTCCTGGTAGGCCGAACGGACCTCGGACAGGCTCACCTCTCCCGTCACCAGGGATTTCCCCGTGGGGCCCACCGACGCGAAGACACGGGCGCGACCCGAGGCCTCCCGGACCGAGATGGTCGCGCCGACTCGATTGATGTCCTGAACCCGACTGGCCAAGCCATGTGCGCTCAACGTGATCCGATTGGCTCCGAACGTGTTGGTCAGGATGACGTCGCTTTTCGCTTCCACGTAGGCACGAGCGACACTGGCTACCTGGTCCGGGTGGCTGAGGTTCCACTCGTCCGGGCAGGCCCCAGGAGGCAACCCCAAGGCGAAAAGCTCGGTACCCCAAGCCCCGTCCAGGATGGTCGGGGCGCGGAACATTTCCGACAAACGGTTGGCCATGGTCCCTCGGT
>CAZYKT010000022.1:12537-75215 GCA_964648165.1 uncultured Polyangiaceae bacterium
AGGATGGTCGGGGCGCGGAACATTTCCGACAAACGGTTGGCCATGGTCCCTCGGTTCCCAAACCTAAACCGATAGAAGTTGACGCGCCAGCTCCCCCGAAGCCACCGCGCCGACTCCTAGAGTCTCATGCCGCAGGAACCACCATGAGCCGCTTTTCACGGTCAGCCGCGAAGGCGAGACAGGCTCTGATGTCGTCTCGCGTGAGATCTGGGAAGTCCAGAAGAATGGCGTCCTCCGACATGTTGGCGGCCAGGTACTCGAGTACATCGGAGACGGTGATTCGAAGGCCCCTGATGCATGGCTTCCCACCGCGCTTGCCAGGCTCCATGGTGATCACTTCATGGTAATTCATGGTCTGTGACGCATGCCCTGGTCGGGACTGGAGCGCAAGCGTGACCCACTCAAGTCCACCAACCACGCCGAGGGCGCGTCGGCTTGCCGCATCAACAGACCCAAGAGATCAAAATGGGCCGCCGCGTGATCCAGAACCCAACCGTCGGAGGTCACCACGACATGGTTCGATTCCGCCAACTGCCGGTCGGGGTTGCTCACGCAGGCAACCTCGCCGCAGAGCCCTGCGCGTTCCAGCTCTTGTCGCACCCATCCCGCAACCCGACCGCTATTGGACACCGGTTGGTCGAACCAGAAAAAGAGTGACCCCGCCTGCAGCGTCGACAGCGACGTCATGATTCGCTGCAGGGAAGGGCGGGTCTCCAACACGGCCCGGTAGCTCCCGTGGACGCTGGCCAGATCACGCAACAGGCCGTCACGCCCCTTGAACAGCACTCCTCCGGAAAGCCAGCACTCGGCCGATATCAGCAGGTTGAAGCCGTCGATGGCCAGCGGGCGCCCGACCAGCTTCTCGGGTGAGAGCCTGCGTGAACGCCGGAGCGCGCACGCCTGTTCCGAACAGGCACAGCGCAATAGGGCATCGCGCTGGCGCTTGCACAGCTTGTGGCGATCTCCCACCAACTTGAGGGCGCCGTTGTCGCTGTAACCGCGGCTCAGCAACCACGACAGCTCCTCGACGCCTTGGGTCAGAGCGGGGCCCGTCTCTGTGGCAAAGAGCCGTGCGTCCTCGGGATGCGGACCGCGGTGTTGACGATGATCGGGCAGCTGGTCTTCCTCTCGGTGAGTGCTGGTGGGCTCGTGCCCCAGCGACAGGGTGCTCGCAAAACCGGACGGGCCGCCTTGACGCAACCTACATCGACTCCACGCGGCAAAGGGTCCACTTTACCTGGCTGGGCAGATCAGGGCATAATCCGGGGATGACACACAAGGGCCTTCGATGGTTGGGGTACGGTGCAGCGCTCTATTGCCTTCTGGGATGTGGGGAGGATTCGGGCGATTCCGATCTTCCGGAAGTACCGGGTGGGACCGTGCCCGCTCCCGAGCATCCGGTTTGCGAGAGTGGAAGTGGCACGGCGGAGGTGACGGCGCCGGAGGTCCTGGTGGAGCTCACAGGGGACACGGGGGCTGGCTGGCTGGGCTCCCCCGCGGTGGCCGATCTGGACCAGGACGGGACCCTGGAGATCCTGGCTGTCCACGACACGCTAACCGCATGGCACCCCGATGGCGATGTGGTGTGGTCCTTTGACGGACCAGGCAACGCGGGTCGAGCCTGGGCCGGGATCCTGGTGGGGGATTTCCGTGACGACGAGAACTTGGAGGTGGTCGTTGCCGCCCGGGAGCAGGTGTGGATGGTTGACGCCGCTGGACAGGTCCTTTCGGGGTGGCCCGTCAGCTGGAAGGACGAGATCCGAAGCCTCGCGGCGGGAGACATCGACGGCAACGGACAGTTGGAGGTGGTGGTTGCCTCCACCGACAACGACGTCGACATCCTGGCGGCGTTCGGGGCCAACGGGGCCATGCTAGACGGCTTTCCCCCCGTCGAGCAGGGCACCATCGGCTGTGACATGGGAGAAAACTGCTGGGCAGCGGGAACCTTCGACCAGAATCTGGCGGTTGGCGATTTGGATGGCGATGGCAAGGACGACATCGTGGCGCCGACGGACAACGCCTACGCCGGCTTCTACCACGGCACCGGAGAGGCTTTCGATGCCAACCCCATGTTCAACGAGCGTCCCAAGACGCCCGGCGTCCGTTATTTGCACGAGCTTTCCCAGGCACAGCAGGGCTGGGCGGACGACGAGGAGAGCGCCTTGCAGGCCCATTTCACCAACACCCCACCCGCTATCGCCGACATCGACGAGGATGGTGAGGCGGACGTGATCATGCTGGCCAGCGTGCAGAACGCCTCCCAGGACGATCGGTTCAAGGGGGTCGCTCTGTGGGTGGTCCACAACGATGCCAGTCGCCTTTCGGGTTGGGATCCTCCCCTTCACATCTCCGGCTATCTCTCGGGACTCTGGGATCTAGAGGACAATGCCGTGGCGGCGACCAATCAGGCCACCGTCGCCGATCTGGATCCGGACCGTGCCGGTCCCGAGATTGTGTTCGCCGGATTCGATGGCGCCATCCACGCGGCCAGTGCCGATGGAGAACTCATCTGGAGCCAGAGATACTCGGAGAGTGAGAACGTGCTGACCGGTGGTGTCGTGGTGGGTGATCTCTCCGACGACGGGATCCCGGAGATCGTGTTTTCCAGCTATTCGACAGAGGACGATCAGTCCCACCTCTTCATCCTGGATGCGGGTGGCAATCAGCTGCACAAGGTGCCCCTGGCGCAACGGGGCGCGATGGCGGTGCCCACCCTGGCCGACGTCAATCAAGACGGGACGGTCGAGATCCTGCTTTCGATGCGCAAGGTGGGTTGGGAGGGTACGGAGCCGGCCATTTTGGTCCTGACCGTACCGGGCTCCTCCGACGGCTGCCTGCTGTGGCCGACCGGGCGAGCCAATCTGCTACGCAACGGGACCATTCCCCCTGCCGAATAGGCTAGCTTTCCGATCGAGACAGGCCCCGTTCAAGCCGGTGTCGAGGGACGTTCTCCATCCGGTGGGGGAGTGCCTTCGTCCAGCGCCACCAGCTGCATGCAAGCCAGGACCACTCGCTCGCTGGGCTTCGATTCGGCGATGATGCTGCGGATCTGGCGGAAGTAACCGCGGTAAAGCTCGCTGATCTTTTTGTGGTCTTCCGCGGAGACGGCGAACACGTTGTAGGATAGGAGCCCCACCTCGGGAGCCTGGAGACGATCCAAGGCTAGCTCCGCCCACCACCGCTTGACTCGGTGCTCGTCCTGCTGGTCGCGCCGAGTGTCGACGGCCATGACCTGCCGGAGCTCCCATTTGCCTCGACGTAGATCGACCTGCCCGGTTTGGGCCAGAAGGCGCAGGCAGTTCTGTTCCTCGGCCGGTGTTATCCCGATGCGCTTGGCGATCCAGCCCGGCTGGTGTTGCTTGAGCAGCCGATAATCCTCGAGCTCCAGTGCGCGCAGCACGGCCTGGGTCCAAGGGACCTCGTAGGCGCTACGGCGGGCTGCTTCCAGCGCCACCCATTGCCCGGACACCGAAGGCAATTGCGACGGATCAACAAAACCCGACAACCAGTCGAGCAGACGAAGGCTCGACTTCTCGACCAACAGAAAGAAGTCGGGCAGTCGCGGTTCCGCCTCCCCCTTGAGCCAACGCGCCACGGCGAATCGGCTCTTGCCGGTCAAGCGTGACAGTTCCACGGTCGAGGTGCGCCCTCGCAGGTCGTCCAAGAACCGCGCCACGCCAGCGGGAGTGGCGGGGTCGATGGTGGCCAGGAAGGGAGGGGGTGATCGGTAGAACCGGCTAAGGGCGGCGCGCACGTCGATCCCGGTCCGGCCCATGGCCGCCAGGGTCTTGGACGCGGTGGGGAAGGCGCGCCCGGATTCCCAGAGATAGGCCACATTGGTGCGGTAACCGAGCCTCCGACTGAACGCCGTCTGGGAGCGCCGCCCCCGGAGCGCCCGCAAGAATTCCCCGGCGAGCTTGGTGTAGTACAGGCTCATATATTGATAAGTTGCACGTTCATGCGCCGATTGGCCAGAGGAAATGTGCGAATCGTGACTGGTCAGGGCCTCCAGACTCGGGCAGCCTGGGGGCACGGGCTGGGCACGGCTCGACGTGACCCAGAAAAGAGTGAAGGATGGATGGTTGGGAGTTGGAGGTAACCATGATGAAGAACAATGGTTCGTTTCTTCTGCTCACGAGTCTCGGAGCATTGTCGCTCATCACGAGCGCTGCCATGGCGGACGAGGCCTGTGGTGACACCACCTGTCCCAAGGGTTTCGTCTGTACCGAGTACGAGCAGCCCTGTGCCGACATCTCGATCCCGGCGGCTCCCGCCGATGGTGCCGTCGAGGAGGCGGGCGACCCGGAGGGTGCTGACGACCGAGCCGCCGAGGAATTCGTAGCCTGCGAGCCAAGCGTCGGATATTACTGCACCGAGGCACCCTGTGAGGCGGACGCCGACTGTGGTGCCGACATGGTTTGCCACACCGAGACGCGGGAGTCCTGTTCTGGCGCTTCCGGCGGAAGAGTGGAGTGCGATCCGGAATCCGGCGAGTGCACCGCCGTGGATCTGCCCGACCAGGACGTTCCCGACTGCGAAGTAGAGACCGAACAGCTCTGCACGTTCCAGTGGGCGCTCCCCTGCACCGAGGACGCTGACTGCGGTCCCAACTTCACCTGCGAAGAACAAAGCGTCTGCTCCTGCTCGGTGTCGGCACCCGTCGATTCCGGTGACGGGGCCTCCGCCGGCGGCAGCGCAGGCGAGGAGGGCTCGGAGGGTTCGGGCGAGTCGGCCACCAGCATCGAAGAGGACTGCAGCTGCAGACCCACTGGAACCTCCCGTTGCGAACTGGTGGAAACCGCTTGCGAGAGCGACGACGACTGTCTGGGCGGGTGGTTGTGCCTGGACAACCCCAGCGAGGAATGCAGCGGTGGCTCGGACGAGGATGAGTCCTGCACCGCCGATAGCCCGGCCAAGCTCTGCCTGCCCCCCTACACGGACATCCTGATTGCCCAGGATCGAGCGGGAGGGGGTGCCGCCATCTCGTCTGATTCGTCCTCGGGTGGCGAAAGCATCGAAGAGGCCAAGGGAGGCGACAGTGAAGACGCCCCGAGCGCCGACGCTGATGACGAAAAGGAGCCGAACGAGGACGGCGACGATGCGGACGACGCCGAAGAGCCGAGCCAAGACGCGGACGACGCGGACGACGACAGCGCCGATTCCGAGGGTGCATCCAACCCGGAGGCTTCGGGTGGCGGTGGTTGCTCGGTCAGCTCCAAGAGCCCAGGTTCGTCTTCGCTGTTGGGTCTGGCCCTGGGTTTTGCTGCGCTGCTCGGTCTGCGGCGGCGGTCGACTCGAGCCTGAGCCGAGTTACTCCCAGTCGTTCCCCTTCCAGGTGAGCACCACCTGATCTCCACTGATGGGGAGGGGAACGACGCGGGTCACCATTCTTGCCTCACCACTCGCTCCGCCCGGAATCACCACGTCGAGCCGGGTGGGGGTGGCTGCGGCCGGGGGTGGCTTGCGCGACCGCTGCAGGGTCAAGCGAGCTCCCGAATCAGCCACCGGATCGAAATGCATGCTGTAGATCCCGAGTCCATCGGCCAGGGTCGTCGCCTCGCGGTCCTTTCGTCCACTCTGGGCAGGGGGCGCGAGCTTGGCCTGCACGGCGCAGCTGGAAGCCGGGATCCTCAGTAGCAACGTGGCCTCGGGCGAGGATGGCGCCCAATCCCCCAAGGCCATCCGTAGGCGCTCGGCCTCTGCGGGATCGGAAGCCCCCTTCATGGCCTCGACCAAGAAGAGTCTCAACAGGTCGGTGGCGAGTTGACCAAATCCCGCATCCCCTGAACGTCCGCCGGTTTGGATGATCCGGCGCAGCTGACGTTGGGCGATGTCCAGACGTCCCGCTGCCTGATGGGCCAGCGCCAGCCGCAACAGTGCCGCCGGGTGATCCGGGGCCAATCGCTCCAGCGCCTGGTACGTGGCGCTGGCCTCATCGTTCCAACCCAGGTTGCGTAGCCGGTCGCCCAAGAAAGCCCTCGCCCACGGATCGGCGGGGGCCCGCTCGATCAACCCACCAAACACCCGCCTGGCCTCCTGGTCACGGTTCTGCCCGTGAAGAGCCTCGGCCAGTTCCGTGAGCAGGATCGCCTCGGCGAAGGGATCGGCCTCGATGTTCCGCACCAGTTCGGTCAGACCCGCTTGGTCACCCATGCTGGCCAGAAGGGCCGAGAGTCGGCTCAGCAGGCGTGTGTCATGGGGTGCCAAGCTCAGCGTCCGCACCACCAGATCACGACGAGCCCGGTCGTTCCCAGCGGCCTGATAGCTGCGCTCGAACGCCGCAATCGGATAGGACTCGGAACTCCGAAGGCGTTGCCGAATCCGAGCCAGCTCCGCAGGCGAACTGGCCCGTCGGGTCGTCTCGCGGTTCAGCCAATCGGCAGCGTCCGATTCCCCGAGCAATTGGAGTCGATCCGCCACGTTCAAGCGGACCATCGGATCGGTCTGGACGTCCAGAAGGAGCTCGCAAAGGGCCTGCTTCTCGGTGAAGGTCAATAGTTCGCAGCTCGACTTGGCGTTGAAGAACACCGACGCCAGTTGTGCGGCATCGCTTCCCGCCGCCTGCAAGAGCTCCCGCCAGGCACCGCGTCGGGCTGGCATGGGAAGTCGGGAGAGGGCCGAACAGCGACGCGCCTGGACCGCCATGGCCAGGGGCAACTCGACATTGTACTCTGCCGTGACCGGGCCATCCCCTTCACCCACCGGGAAGTCAAGCCCCCCAATCACGTTCTCGACGCAGCGGAGCAACAGGGGATCGTCGATGGTGGGTGCGGATGCCTGCACGCGGACCCGCTCGGCTCGACCCTTGGTGTTGACCGTGACCGTGATGACCAGCGAGCCCTCGAGCTCGGGGCGGAGCGCCGTGCGCGCGTCACGGCAGGCGCGAACCGCCGCTGTGGCCGCGGCCAGTCGACGACGAATCGCCTGGGTAACGGCCTGTTGTCGCGCCATGTCCGGGTCGACCCCATCGACGGCCAACTCCGCGGTGATGGTGGCCAACAGGGACCCGCTTCGGGAAGGGGACGACGAATCGAGGCCCACCACCACCGGGGACAGATCGAGCAGGCGGGAGCCCAGGCTACTGGCCGTGTAGGTCTTTTGCCCCGAGGTGGTCAGGCTGGTGAAGGGTGACATCAGACCGGCTCGGAGCGCCACGTCGATGGCTGCCTGACGCCCCTTGCCCGACAGAAGGATCTCGTCGTAGCGGGCCTGTGCCCAGCGTCGTCGGACGTCCTCGGGCGAGGTCGTGTGCAAGAAGGCGAGCTTGCGCGTTTCCTGGTGGGGTCCGTCGGAGGCGTGCCAGCGTAGCGTGATGGCTTGGGGCTTGCCCTCCCGGATACGACCGGTGGCCCACACCGTACCGCCGGCGCGAACCGCACGGGGGCTCCGTGGGTAGATCCTTTCCACCGTGGGATCGAACAGGACCTCGACGTTGGCGTAGGTTGGACGCAGGGCCTCCACCATCAAACGCACCGCCGCCGCGGAGGCTTGACTGCGGTCTCCGACCTCCACCAACGGTCCTGAGGCACGGGTCAGCGCCGCCAACAAGGGACGATTGGCCGCGGAACCCAAGGCAACCGCGGCCAGCCGAGGCACACCGCCGTGACGTCGCCGAAGGCGCGCCTCGATCTCGGACAGGGTCGTGTCACCCAGCGTGGGCCATCCATCCCCCACATAGACCACCATCCCACTCGGCGCATCCGGCGGCAGGGCGTCAGCCGCAGCCTCCAGAGCGAGACCCAGATCGGTGGCGCCTCCGGGCTGTGCCTTGGCCAGCGCGTCGAGCAGGGCCTTCTTGCGGTTGGTGGTGACGGGCCCCACCCGGTTTTCACCCAAAAAGCGCGGCGCTTCGTCGGCTCCTATCAGGATGGCCCGATCCCCTGTTCCCAGGCCGTTGAGGATCGACTCCACGACGCTCTGGGCGGTGTCGAAGAGCGCCGGATCGATGCTAGAAGAGAGATCCACCACCAGAGCCAAGGTGGCTCCCTCGGCGGCTCGTGCCATTGGCAGCTCGGTGCGCACTAGGATGGTATCGCCAGCCGTATCGCCAGCGGCCGGCGCGCGATAGGCGCGCGCCGGGGCTGACCAATCCTCCTGTTCGATCGTCGTCACCCAGTCCGAGTTGGCAAAGAAGTCGGACCGACGGATCCTGGCCGAGGGCCCGCTCACCACCGCGTTCTGGCCCGAGGCCATCGAAAGCGGGAAGCTGGCGCTGGCGTCCACCAGGCCGGAGAACTCTCCGACCATCACGGGCTCCCCTTCGCCCAACAGGGGTGTCCGAACCTCGACGATTCGACTCGATTGGCCAGGTTGCGGCTCGAGCCACTCGGCATAACTGACCACCACCGTGGCCGTCGTCCCCGAGGCCAGACCAGGGATGAAGCCCCGTACCCAGCCTTCACCTGCCCATTCCAGGACCGGTCCGCCTGGAAATCGTTGCGTCCCATCGCCAGTGCTCACCGCGATGGTCCCCTCGTTGAGCGAGCCTGCACCCGTTGCCCAGGCGAAGCGCGACACGATGGCGCCGGGTGGAAGCGCCATCCGGAAGTCACCGGAGACGCTCTTGGCTCCCCCGTTGAAGAAAACCGTAGTGAGCGTCGTCTCAGCGAACTCGCCGGTCACGTTGACCTTGATGTCGTGGCTGCGCAGGGTCAAGGGCGAGCCTGGACTGCCGGGATCGCCAGTGATTCCCCAGAGCTCTCCCAGGGCGCGGCGCGGCTCGCGCTCCGCTGCCCAGGGCGCCGAGAGGCCCGAGGTCCAATCGTCGAAGGCAACCTCCGGGGCAATGCTCACCCGACCCTCGGTGATGCTGGCGGTCTCACCGGCGCGCAACTTCTGCTCACCTTGCTGGTTGCGAAGGGTCAACTCCTCCGCAGCCGCGTAGATCTTGGCGACCTTGGGGCCAGCCTCCAAGCCGGCGCGGCCTTCACCCAGAAAGACCGTTACGCCAGCGAGAACCAGCTCGTGTCGTGCCCCACGGGCCCCACTGGCAAACGCCCGCCCCAACAGAAGATGGCTCTGTTTGGCACCCAGCCTGAGCCGGGTATTCCGATCGAGCAATAACGCCGTGCCATCGTCGAGGCGAGCTCGCGCCAGGCCCTCGGCCTGAGTCACAACCGTGTGGCCTTCTGCAACCCGAGCCACCCCTCGAATCTCTCGGTCATTGGCGGTCACGGTTTGATGCACGGTTTGGAGATCGGCGATGGTAGCCGAGAGATGTCGGCTCTTTTGTGATCGGCAAGAGGGAAGCAGAGTCGTGACGACAGCGAGCGCCAGTCCCCAATGCCGTAGTCGGTTCCAGGCGAAGGTTGATTCAGCCACGGCTCAGCTCCTTCCCCGACAGGGAGAAACGAATGGTCGGCTCGGTCTCTGCTCTGAAATCGATGGGGATCCGAAGGATCTTTTCGGAGGGCAACAGCTCGTCGAAGATGACCGTCAACCAGGCCCGCGCCCCCAGACGGCGAGCGGCCTGCTGCTCCTCGGGCTCCAACCGCACCTCCACCAGGGCCGTGGATCGGGGTACCAGGTGCGCTTCGTAGATACCGAGACTGGCGTCGCCACGCGATGCGGGCATCGGTGCACCCAGGGCATTGGTCCATAGCGTCAAGAAGAGATCGGGGTGCTCCCAGGTGAGGATGATCCGAGCCTCTCCGGCACGGACGTCCCGACCCAAGAGGCGCTGCGATCGGCCAAGTAGACGTGTCAGCTCGTCCTTCTTGGTCGCGCGCCGCGCGTCCATTCGCCCCCAACTCAGAAAGGCGGCCGCCAGGGCCCGCGCTGTGACCGCCGGCCCTTGGGCGGCGTCCGGAGCCCCCGCCAGGAGGCCCTTCTCCGTCCAGCGAACGGCCTCCTCCAAGCGCCCCTCCCCCTGGGCGGCCGCGGCCAAACGCAGGGCAGCGGTTGGATCGTCGGGGACCAGCTCCGCCAGGGTCTCGTACTGCCTGCGCGCCTCGGAGTACCAGCCATGGGCACGTAAGAGATCCCCCAGGCGACGTCGTGCAACTGGATCGGCAGGAGCGAATTCCACGATCTCACCGAAGGCACGCCGTGCCTCCAGATGAAAAGCAGCTTGAACCGTGACCGGGACGGGACGCTGTGCCAGACGCAGGTACATCTCCCCGACGGCGGTGCGAACCGCGGCATCGGCGTCGGTCCGTCGTCGCAGCTCGCGCAGCATCTCGTGGAGCGCGGACCAGTCCTCGGCATCCTCCAATGCCTCCAGCACGCGCACGGCCAACCAGAGATCGTCGGGATAGAGCTGCAGCTGCCCTCGCAAGAACGCGACCCGTTGCGTGGGTGTCTTACCGGTCAGCGACTTTCGAAGAATGCCGGGATCGACGCGAGCCACCCCCAGCGCATCGTAGAGCTGCCGCATCTGCTCGGGTGTCTTCACCCGGGCTAGGATCCCGCGGTACAGGTAGTCACCCGTGCCCAGTTGGTGCTTCATGACTCGCCACAGGGCGACCTGGTTTTCTACGCTGGACATGGAGTCCAGCATCAGCCCCAACAGGCGGTACCGTTCCGGAGGCGACATGGCCTCGCAGTTGTCTAGAGCGCTCACGTACACCGCCGCCGCACAACCCGTGCAGTCCTTCTGTGCCTCCAGTCGCTCCGTCCACAGTGCCACCCGGTCGGCAAGCGGCAGCGCCGCCGCGGGACCACAGCTCAAAGGAACGCGTGGCAGCGTGCGGACCAAGAGGGACGCCACCAGGCCATTGGTGGTCTCCACACTCTCGGAGTCGGACGAGGCCCCTGTCTCGGTTTCGCCAGGCTCGAGCTGGATCGGGACGACGACGGTGGTCGTCCCGCCCTCGCTGGCAGGGAAGGCCAGGCCGGAGAAGGCCTTCAGAATACAGGCTACCACCCCCGCATCCGGGAGATCCGATCCAGCGTTGGCTACATCGGCCACCGAGCCCTCGGGACGAATCGTGAACCGACCCGCGACGCGGCCCTGGAGGTTGGGATTACGTCTGAGGCCCCCCTCGTAGCAGAGCCGGTACCGACCGTAGGACTGTCGCACCACTCGGTTGGTCATTTCCACGGGCAGAGCCCCGCTGGTGGTGAATGCTCCGATGCGAACCCTTGGCACTCTGGTCTGGTGGCTTGCACCCAGACGACCGTGTCCAGAACCGAACCCCTGACCCGTGCCCGAGCCCAGGGGTGCGGCGGGTTTGGCCAGGGCGGGAGCCGATGCGGACAGACCCAGACCGGCGGGTGCTGTGCCGCCCCCGACGGCGCCGATCATCCCGAAACCCTGAGCCTCGGAAGCCGCGGCTGCCCTGGCCAAACGGGGGCGCTCCGGGGCGCTGTCCCGGGGACCCTGCACCGCGTAGCGTTTGCTACTGACCTTCGACGCGGGATTGCCCATCGAGCCTTCTTCGCCCTTGGCGCGGGTTCCGGTGCCCCCTTCCTTGTTGTCGGCTGCCGCTTCGTCAGCGCGTCCCATGAACATTGCCGGTGCCGAAGCCTCTTCGGACTTGGCGCCAAAGAGCCGGGAGAACAACCCGGGTTGGGAAGAAGACGGCTCCTCTGTGGTTTCGCTCGCAACAGCATACTGTTCCGCCATCTCCCGCGCGGTCGGGACGTAAAGGGAGGTTACCGGCGTGATGAGACCTTGTCGCATACCAAGGTCGACGAGGGCGGCTGGGCCCGCCTGGTCCGCCAACAGCTCGGTCAGGCGCCCCATGCCCCAGCGACGACGCAGATCTCCCCGATCCGTGAACCGTCGCACCTGCAGCTTGTGGGTATTGGTCCCATTGGGGCCTCGGACTCGGATCGATTCCGGATCCGCACTGCCCGTGGCGCGGCCAACGAACAGCAAATCCTCGTCAGCCACCCAAGCCGCCGAACCCCGCGGCACGATGCGTTCCACGCTGGTGCCCAGATCCACATCGCGGTCCAACCATACCGGACGCTCCAGGTGGCCCAGGACGCGGAGCGCAGCCTGGGCAGCCCCCTGCCCATCCTTGACGCGCTCGGCGAAGCCGCCCTTGGTGAGCCCCGTGAGCGTTGCCAGATCTGCATCCGTGCCCATACCCAAGGCGTAGATCCGTGCCGGGTGGGGCAGCTTGTCCAGGCGTCGTCGGAGGCCCTCCAGGGAGAGTTCTCCCACCGTCGGCCGACCATCCCCCAGATAGACGACCGCACCCTGGCGCTTGGGATCCAATGCCGCGGTGGCCTCGGTGAGCATTTTGCCGAGGTCGGTGGCGCCGCCCGGTTCTACGGCCGCCAGTGCCATGCGCACCCGACGTCGAACGGCCTCGTCGACCGCTGTCAATCCGCGCCCACCGGACAAGGGCAACAGGCCGTCGGCGCCCGTCCATATCGCGACGCGGTCCTTCGAACCCAGATGGGTGAGCAACGACTCCGAGGCGGCGCGCGCCAGGGCCAGGGCACCGGTCTGGGTGGCAGCCGAGGCGTCGATCACGACGGCAAGGTCCAGCCCGCCGGGCGGGCGCGACAGATCCCTCGGACGAAGGGCGAACAACAGGTAATCGGGCTGTTGGGCGGCGCTGGCCTGCGCTGCGTCACGTTCCTTGAGGGGCAAGATGTCGAGGTCGGGACGGTGCGGGGCTCGATAGGCGACGAAACCCGTCGAACCCTTGTCGAACAGCTCGATGGCCAGATCCGCGCGCGGCACCAGATCCTGAGCGCGGATTAGGACCTGTTGCCCACGACGGACGCCCGCCATTCCGGAACGCACCCGTTGGGCCCCGGCCTTGGACAGATCCATGACGAACGTGAAATCCTCGATGTGAGGCAAAGCCGATTCCGCCCCCTCGGCGGCCATCGGGTAGACGTACAATCGACGCTCCCCCGCACTCCCGGAGCGCGACAACCACTCCGTGTAGCGCACCATGATCCGCCGGGTTTCCCCGGCTGCGATCGGGTACAGTCTGGCCCGGTACACACCGGGAGCGTCCCACTCCAGAAGGGCTGGGTCCTCCGTGGAACCTTGGTACACGTTCGATTCGTACTGGGTCGCCGCCGAAGCGCGTTCCTTGACGTGGCCGAAGGCCATGCGCCCGTTTCGGTCGACCCCAAATCGCTCCAGGGTTGCCGAGGGCGGAGTACGAAAGCTGAACAATCCCTCCACCGTCTCCGAGCTGGGATTGAAGAAGATCTGATCGACTTCGGTGGTGGCAAATTGGTCCTGTACCGTTACCCGCACGTCCAGCTTCTGGATGGCGAGCGGGAACCGTGGGCTCCCTTGGTCCGACGGACGTCGAGCCCCGATGGTCCCGATCCCAAAGGGAGCGGGCTCGGGGGCACGGTCGGTCGTGGCCAGGCCGCCTGTCCAATCCTCCCAGCTGCGTACGGCCTGGACCGAGGGCTTATCCCCCTTCCAAACCAGTGCCTCACCGGCCCTCGCTCGCAACGCTCCGACGCGCAGCTCACCGCTGAGCAGATAGGCGAACAGGGCGCCTTCCGGACTCACGTCCACGCTGGCCCGGACCGCGTTGAGAAGGAGGGTCGCCTTGGGAGTCACGACCTCGGTGGAGGCACCCGCCGGGGCGTCGACGAACAGGCGCCCCGACTTGACCTCGACCGACCGGGGGTGTTGTTCCAGCAGCCCCGGGCCTCGCACCAGGAGTGTCGTTCCCGAATCGAGCCGCCAGAAGGCAAGTCCGCCCTCCTCCAGACGGACTGAAGCGCCATCCACCAGGCGCTCCCTGGGGAAGGGCTGACGTCGTTTGCCTCCGGGCGAGGCTACCTGCACCGAGTTGCGGACAACCACCAGTTCTGCCCAGGTGTTGCTGTCGGGAGAGAGCCTGTGCTCCGCCGTTCGACAACCAACCACCCAGACCGAGCAGGCGAGCAGCAGCAGGCAGGTGAGCCCAACCAGATGACGCGTCTTCATCGCTAGCCCTCCGACCCATTGGCGCATGGGAGCCAGATATCCTCGCACGACGAGGGGTCAAGCGTCACGGGGGCATTCTCCAGCATCATGCCTGGTGTCCCCGTTGAGACAGAGGAAGGCCACGTTTCCTTGGTTTCGGTTCCCGGGCTCAACGGAACCCCCCGAAGTTCGCCGCCGCTCGAACCAACGGTCGGTCATTCCCCGAACACCCGTCGCGTCGGGAGGACCTCCCCGACGGGCTCTCCCACTTCCAATGAGCGGACAAAGATGCAAACCTTGTCCAGAGCAGGTCAACTCGGCGCGACCGCAGAGCAACGGACTCGACGAACATGCAGTGTGCCTCCTGTGGAGCTCAGATCGGCCCCGAAGACATCCAGTGTCCCTACTGCAGCGCGATGACACCCTTCGGATTGCAGCGGGACTACCTGATGGCTCAACAGTCGGCTCACCTGGCCATGCTGCAGCAACAGCAGGCCAACGCTGAGGCCTTCGAACGCCAGCAGGCAGCCACCCGTGACGCAAAAAAGTCTGCCAAGCTTGCCCTCGGATTCGGCATCGCCGGCGTCATCCTGTGCTGCGTCTTCATTCCAAGCGTCCTTGGTATCGTTTTCGGTGTTCGTTCACGACGCCTGGCTCGCCAGCATGGCTTGCCGCAGCTGTCGTCGGCGCTGGCGGGCCTCGTCCTGGGCTGGCTGGGGATCGCTGCGGGGATCGGGACCATCACGTTGGGCGTGGTCCAGGATGTGAGCCGGAGCAATCGCATTGCCGAGCTCGACAAGCGCCTGGCCTCCACGGCCACCCAATCGACGCTCACTCATCAGACGGCCTGTATGCTTGCCGAGCGCCGTCTGTTGCAGGGTGCGTTCCGCGGTGAAAAGAACATCGACTCGGTCGAGTGCTTGGGAGCTCTGTCCTTCTCGTCCCAGGGGGCGACCCTGTCCACGTTGCGCTTCCGCCTGTCCTCCAACGAACACACCCTGCGGGTCTGCCTGGAGAAGGGCACTTCCTGGTACGTGGCCGGGTTCCGAACCAACGCCAGCTGTCAGGAACCCGACGACACAGGAGCCAACAAGAGTTCGAACTCTGCCGGCAAGCGCTAGTCATGATGATGGTGCACCCGTTGCGGGGAGCGCGTGGTGCTCACCGTTCAACACTTCACCAGGGCTGGATCGTTCCTGGGTCGGTTGGGCTTGCGAGCTTCCAACTGGGGCCTACGCTCTGGGACTCCCGAAAGGAGCGCTAATTGGTCGCCCCGATCCAGTCCGCCAGCGTCCCTTGTGTGTCTTGGTGTCTGACCCGCAGCAGTCCAGCCATCGCCTGCCTCGGCTCGATCCTGGCGTTGCTCCTGGCCGGATGCAAAGACGAACCGTTCCGCGATGCCGGTGATGCCGGCGGGGCGGGCTCCCCCGCCACGGACCAGGCTGCCTTCGAGGGCCTCTGGGAAACCGTCAATGGCACCGCCACCGATCCCGATTCTGGCGCTTCCGAAACGCTGAGTGCCGAGGACATCGGTCTGACGTACTTCTTCGGTCCGGGCGGTGCCGTCATTGCGCCGCGCTGGCAAGAACAGGACGTACGAAGCCCTACCCTGGGCCAGTACCAGCGTGGTGCCACGAATCTCGATTACTCCTTCGGAGCCGCGGTCTTTCATCTGCAGACCCAGGCCGTGAGTCCTGACGAGTTCACCGCGGTGGGAACCCTGGAAAATGGTGTGGACGAGGCGGGCAACCCCAGCGTGGTCGACCTGTCACTGACCATGCGACGGGTCAAGATGGTGGGGGAGCGCCCCGATCAGGACACCGGGTGGACCGGCATTCTGTTCGATTCCGCGTTGATGCCCACACCGATTGTCGTCAATGTCAGCGAACGCACCGGAGTGTTCACCCTGGACCTGATAGGGCCCGGGATTCGAACCGCGCTCTCCGGAACGCTGGTCAACGGCAACGCCGATCTCATTGCGACCCGCGACGGATGTACGGGTGCGGTGCCCATCAGAGCCCACTTCACCGCCAGCGGTGTGGCGGCTTTCAGCTTCTCGGCAGAGTCGTGCCTGGTTCAGGATCAGAGCGGGATGGTGCTGTTGTTGAGGGGAGGGGGACCGGTGGACCTGGACCACCCGCTCGAGCCGTTGCTGCAGAACCCGAGTTTCGAGACCGAATCAGCGCCCTGGGACCCAGTCTGGATCGAGGATCCTGATGTCGTGTTGGCTCTGTCTGCGATCAGCACGACCCATGTGCTGGATGGCAGTACGTCCCTGGCTCTCAACATCAACGCCCCCGGCAACGGCGGGGCGGTCAGGACGGGTCAGACCGGCCTGGTCGTCCCCGGTGGCTCCCTGGGCTACTTCGGGGTCTCGGCGCTCGCCGAGCCCGAGCGCGAGATCGCCTACATGCTCGTGGGGCGTCGCCTGGAGCCCTGGACCAACTACGGGTCCATCAGCAACAAGGGGATGGTCGGCCCCGCCTGGGAAAGGCGGGTCGGTCTGGTCAACGTACCGTGGGACGATGACGCGGTAGGACTCATGTTGGCCGTCAAGGATACACCGCTCGGTCTGGTCTGGTTCGACAGCGCGTTCTTGACGATTTACCCGCCTCTGGTCATCCCGGTACCCGATGCGGGTGCGCCGAGCCCGTAGGGTGGGTTTTGCCTGGAGTACCGCAGGCGGGCCTACCTTTGCAGGAGCCGGAAGTATAGTGAGAAGGTCGTGCCCCGACCGGGCAACGTACTCACGTCCACGAAGCCATCGTGCTCTTTAACCACCCCGTGCACGATGGCCAGGCCCAGGCCACTTCCGCTGTGCTCGCGCAGCCGCTTGTTGGAATAAAAGGGCTCGAAGATGCGGCTCATCACCTCTTTGGGGATGCCCTGCCCAGTATCCTCGACAGAGACCACGGCGTAGCGCCCCGTTTCGATGGTCTCGTAGCCGACGCGGGGCTGCAAGAGCTCGACTGCCTCGGTCAGCAACACGACCTGCCCAGTGCCGGGGATGGCTTCTACTGCATTGTGTACGAGGTTGGCCACCGCCCGGGTCAGGTGAGCCTCGGAGCCGTGAATGATCAGAGGCTCCGCACACAGCCGAAGCAACAGCTCCACGTGTCGATCCCCCTGGTTTAGGATCTGTTCGGGGATGGAGAGCAAACAGGATTTGACGACCTGACTCAGATCGATGGATTCCTTGCCCACCTGACCGCGACGACCCAGAGTCAGCAGATCCTTGATGATCTGTGCCGCGCGCGCCGCCGCACGCTGCAGCGTCCTGAGATCGTTGCGCAGCCCCTCTCGATCCAGGGCGCCCTCGCCGGCCCGATCGATCTTGTACAGCATGACATCGGGGAGCGTCACCAAGGGCCCGAAAGCATTGTTCAGATCGTGCGCCACGCCACCGGCCAGGACGCTCAAGGACTTGAGGCGCTCCGCGGTGGCGACCCGGTCCTGAGTGGTTCGTTCCTGATCAGCGGCTGCCCGCACGATCTCGGCGTGCAGGGCGGAGGTTTTCAGCGCCGTGCCCAACTGATCCCGAAGCATGTCATAGACCAGCATGGGTTGCTCTAGCTCGAAGACAGCAACACCCAGCTGTTCTGCCTCGAAGGTCAAGGGTAACATCACCCAGGACTGGCGTCGGTCCGGGTCCACGGCCTCTTCGGGGAGCAGGCGATGCGCCGAGTAGTCGCCCTTGGGTCGGTAGGGTACGCCCGCTCGGCAGCAAAACAGGGGCTGCAAACGCGACCGATCCTTGTGGGCGTACAGGGCAATGACCGCATCGTGGATCTGGGCGTTGGCCAGCTCCTCCTCCAGGACATGCTCCAAGGTCTTTCGATCCAGCGTGGTGGAGAAGCGCTCCCCCGTGCGCAAGAGGCTGGTGTACAGGGTTTCCACACGCAGACGCTGACGCACCCGCCAGTGGGTATTGGCCGCCGCAACCTGGCGTCGCGCATCGTGCCAGAGCTCCTCGAGCTCCGCGGCACCCAACGGCAGCAACTCCCGGCGCAAGAGGGTGATCGCGATCTGCAGATCGTCGTACAAGGTGTCATCATTGCCGGAGACCTCGATGAGGCGGCGCAGGGCGTCGCTGAACGCTCGGGATTGCCCCTGGAGCTGCTCCTTGAGGGCTTGCACCAAGGCCGTGCTCATCATCCGGTGTTCGGCTCGGGACCGGTATCCCCGGTTGAGGGCTGCTTCCAGACGGGCCGCGTTGGCGCCCACGATTTCCGAAAGGGGTGTATTGGGGGCCACCACCAGCGAGCGTGAGGGTTTCTCCAGCGGATTGCAGCCGCAGGAGCCACGCACGACCCTCTCGGCGGTGAGCGTGGTCAGCGGCGAGACGGAACGCCCCTGCATCTGTTCCCACACCAGCTGCATGGCCAACATCGCAGCGTCTTGCAGGGGCTGACGCACCGTTGTCAGTGGGGGATCGGTCAATCGCGACACCACGACGTCATCGAAGCCGGTCACCACGCAATCGGCGGGCACGCGGATCCCGGCATGGCTCAGGACCTCCATGGCGGCGACCGCCATGCCGTCGTTTCCAGCGACCAAGGCGTCGAACTTGACCCTGCGCCCCAGCAGGGTCTCAGTGCCCCAGATCCCGGTCTCGTGGTTGAACTCACCGGTGACGACCAGAGCCGGATCGAAGTCCACGCCATGCCGCTCCAGCATCTGCTTGTAGGTGGCGAATCGAGCCGCGGCATCGGGATTGCCAGCAGGCCCACCCAGGTAGGCGAGGCGTCGGTGGCCATGATGGACCAACAGGTGTTCCAGCAACGCCTGCATGCCGGGCTGGTTGTCGATGACAATGCTCGGTACCCCGGGAATAGCCAGACCGAAGCTGCACACCGGCAACCGCCCGAACCCCTCCGCGAATCGCCGCAGACCTGCCTCGCCACAGTGAACACCCAGTCCGCCGCTCAGGAGCAGCACACCGTCGACCGACTCGGGTCCAATCCAATCGTAGATGCCATTGTGCGACGCCCGGCTGGGATCCGGATCCTCGACGGGCCGTCCCACCACGATCGACAGGCTGAGGTCGAGTTCCTGGCTCGCCTTCTCGAAAGCACTCCGAAGTTGCGCCTCGTAGCCGCTCGACAAGTGGTCTACGTGGTCGACCAGGACAGCGATTCGTTTTCGCACGTAACCATAGTCGAGCAGGCATACAGGCCCGGTTCAAGGCCCCCCCCCATTTTCCCTCGACTCGGGCGGTTCGGGCCGACCTGGCCCGGCGCCCCGCCGCCACCGGCCTCGGTCCTAGGGGATCTCGCCGCAGAACCTCCGGAAGTTGTCCGCGAACAGCCCCTCCACCTCCTCGATGGGCTCGTTCCAGAGCTCGGCGGCCAGGGCGACGGTGACCCTGACGTTGGCGGGCTCGTTGGGCTGGCCGCGTTCCGGTCCCAGATAGGGACAGTCGGTTTCCAGCAGCAGCTGGTGACGGGGGAGCTTGGTCAGCATGCCGGTGAAGGCCGAAGAGCGCCTCGCGTTGGCGGGGATGGAGAAGAAATGGCCCCGCGAGGCGATTTTCTGGGCCAGCGCCAGGCGACCCCCGAAGCAGTGCCAGTCGACTCGTCGCGGGCCCAGCTCGTCGAGTATCTCGAGGGCACGCTCCTCACGTCGCCGGGTATGCACGATCACGGGTATGTCAGCTGTATGGGCCAGCTTCACCAGAGCCCGGAAGCTCCGTTCCTGGTCGGCCCAATAGCGCTCCGGTACCCAGTGACCATCCAAGCCCACTTCGCCGATGGCGAAGGCTTGGTGAAGGTTGGCTCTCACCCAGGCAATGCTCTCCTCGGCGGGCAAGGCCGGCTCTGAATCGAAAGGGTCCTCGCCGTTTCTCTGCATTTCCAGAAGAACGGCGTCCACCGGATATAGGCCCAGGGCTGGACGAATCACCGGGGAGCGGGCCGCCAGCTGCAGGACTGCCTGATTGTCGGCCACGTTGAGACCCTGGCTCACGATGGTCGTCACACCCGCGTTCCGGGCGCGTTCGAGGATCGCGTCGAGCTCGCCGGACAGACGGGGATGGGTCAGATGAGCGTGAACGTCATGCAGGGGCACGGGGACCGATCCTATCCGGCGGTCCGGATGGGCGTCGACCCTACCACGGCCCAGTGGCGCTCGTCCCGGAGGCATTCTGCGCTCCGCCCCTCGGATGTCGGCTCGACGGGGAAAGGGTGAGTGCCGTCCATGCTCGCGACCAGGAAGGATCCGAGTGATACCTGGTTCACCGGCCTCCGTACCTGCTTGGCGCAGCCGACAATTCGACTTGCTCAGGCCAAAAACCGATTCATTCTGAATGGGGCGCAATCCCAACGAGCGTTTGCTCAAGGACTCCCTTCATCATGTTACTTTCTCGTTCTTGTTTGGTCGCTTGCGTCTTCGGTTTGGGGTTTGCCGCCTGCGATCCGGGCACCTCTGACGATGGGGACAACACCGGCAGCGGAGGAACCGCGGGGGGAACCGGCTTCGAGCCCGCGGGTGGTCACGCCTGCGTGGAGATCCCCGCTGTCCCCGATGACGGCAAGACCCCGGTGGAGCGTTGGGGGCAGTTGCGGGTCGAGGGGGCCAACCTGGTCGACTCCAGCGGTGGCTTCGTCCAGCTCAAGGGTCCGAGCAGCATGTGGCTCAACTGGGAGGACTCAGGTTTTGCCGACAGCCTGGATGGCCTGAGGTTCATGCGTGACGACTGGAAGGCCACCGTGATCCGCATCGCCATGGGGATCGAGCCAGCCAATGCCTACCTCGCACAACCCGACATATACAAGGCCCAGGTTCGCGCCATCCTGGACAATGCCATCGAGCTTGGGATGTATGCCATCGTGGACTGGCACGATCACACCGCCCATGAGCATCAGGACGAAGCAGTGGCCTTCTTCGCGGAGCTCGCCAAGGAATATGGGGACAAGCCCAACGTCCTATATGAGACGTACAACGAGCCCACGCAGGTGAGCTGGCCCCAGGTGGTCAAGCCCTATCACGAGGCCGTGGTGGCCGCGATTCGCGCCGAGGATCCGGACAACATCATCATCCTGGGGACGACCACCTGGGCGCAGGACGTCAACCTGGCCAATTCGAGCCCGGTGGCGGGGACGAACCTGATGTATAATCTGCACTTCTATTCCTGCTCCCACGGAGGGGGGCTGCGAAGCCGGGCTGACAATACCTATCAGCAGGGGCTGCCCATCTTCGTGACCGAATGGGGTGCCACCAATTCCGATGGTGGGACGACCGGTGAGCTGTGCCTCGAAGAGGCTCAGCTTTGGCACGACATGATGCGCTGCGATGGGATCAGCTGGACGGCCTGGAAGTGGGACGATTGCCCCGACCTCAGCTGTTACTTCCAGCCCGGCACGCCCACCTCTGGCGGCTGGACCGACGACCAGCTCAACGGTCACGGAGCCTTCGTCCGCGACCGCATGCGCGAGTAGGTGCGGACACCCCCGGTGTAGCCTGCAGCCGGCGCCTGTGGGCTGGAGACTACAGGTGGTCGTGACCCTCCTCCCGTTTGCCGCGGTAACTCGCCGCTGATCGATTGAGCATCGTTCTTGCTAGGCGGACAGCACCGCCGGGGAACCCCTTGCATCTGGCGGACTCGGAGGAAGGGCAAGAGCCATGACCAAGAAGATCGCAGCAGAAATCCTGGGCACGTTCTGGTTGGTGTTCGGAGGGTGCGGCAGCGCCGTACTCGCCGCAGCCTTCGGCGGCACCGACTCGAACCTCGGGATCGGGCTTTTGGGTGTTTCCCTGGCCTTCGGCCTTACCGTGTTGACCATGGCCTACGCCATCGGACACATCTCCGGATGTCACCTCAACCCCGCCGTGACCCTGGGGTTGGTGGCCGGGGGACGTCATCCCGCCAAGGAAGCCCTACCGTACATCCTGGCCCAGACCGTGGGAGGCGTGGCAGCAGGGGGCGTCCTTTATTTGATCGCCACGGGCAAGGCGGGGGCGACCATTGGCGACTTCGCGTCCAACGGTTACGCCGCGCATAGCCCGGGAGGCTACGGCCTGGTGGCGGCCTTGGTCGCCGAGGTCGTCCTGACCCTTTTCTTCCTGCTCATCATCATGGGCAGCACCGATCCGCGCGCTCCGGCCGGCCTGGCTCCCATCGCCATCGGTCTGTGCCTGACGCTCATCCATCTGATCGGGATCCCGGTCACCAACCTCTCGGTGAACCCCGCCCGCAGCACCGGTCCCGCGGTGTTCGTCGGTGGTTGGGCGCTGCAGCAGCTGTGGTTGTTCTGGGTCGCGCCGATCGTGGGCGGTGTCGCCGGAGGCCTAATATACAAGTCCCTCTTCGCCAGCGACGGCCAGAAGCAATAGCCTCGCCGACCACCCAAACCTTGAGGCCGGGGTCGCTGCATTCCACAACCAGCGTCCCCGGCCGTCCCCATTGCTTCGAACGCTGGCTAGAGCACCACACGCTGGTCGCGGATCTCCCACACCTGGTGGGTACAGCGCCGCGCCAAGGCGGTATCGTGGGTCACGAGCAACAGCGCTCCGGGATAGGCAGAGAGCGCCGTCTCTAGCCGTTCGATCGAATCCAGATCCAGATGGTTGGTGGGCTCGTCCAGGAGCAGGGCGAAGGCCAAAGTGGCAAGCCCCACGGCCATCTTCAGCTTGCGCGCCTCGCCCGGCGAAAGGGCGATCCGGTCCTGGATCCGCGTCGGATCCACGCCCAGGCTGGCCAGGATCGACAACACCCGTCCCCGCTCCGCCCGCGGCAGCGCCCCGACCTCGGCGCACAGCTCGGCCATCTCGGCGGAGCCCAGCTCCTGGGGCAGATACAAAAGCCTCTGCGGAGAAACGGTGGCTCGCCCCAGCAACGTCTTGAGCAGGGTTGTCTTGCCCGAGCCATTGGGGCCCCTCAGATGGACGCGGCTGTCACGCTCCAGCGCCAGGCTGACGTTCTGCAGGAGCCGGCGTTGACCCACCCCAACGTCTTCGCCCCGAAGGGCCATGAGCCGTCGCTTGGGGGACGGTTGGTAGTCCACGAACACACTCGTACCGAGAGTCTTGTCCACGACGTACTGGGGCACCGCATCGCGAGCTCGTTCCAGCGCGTTGTTGAGGACCCTAACCCGCCGACCGACGGCCGCTTCCCCCATGGCGGCACGACCCGCCATCACGAAGGAGCTGCCGTCGTGATCATGGATGTTCTTCATCCGGGTGCGACCTGAACGCTGGTGGGACGCCGCCCGCCGCTTTTGCCCGGCCTCTGCAACGCGCTGCTGCAGGCGCTGTTCCTGCTGCCGCCGCTGCTGGCGCAGTTCTTCGGTCTGCCGCCGCTCCGTCTCCCACAGGACGCGTGCCTGGGAGTAGGAACCCGCGTAAAGCCCTACGGTTTGCCCAGAAAGGCGTAGCGTGGTTCGGGTGAGTTCGTCCAAAAAATCACGGTCGTGCGAGATGGCAATCCCGATCCCTGTGAAGGAACGCAGGGCGGACAGGAGTCGCTCCCGCCCCTCGGCATCGAGGTGATTGGTCGGCTCGTCCAGGATCAGGACCTCGGGGGCATTGGCCAGGGCCGTCGCGAGCTGCCAACGCTTGCGCTGCCCGGGGGAGAGTCGCGAGAACTCGGCAAGATGCGCCAGTTCCAGCCCAAAGATCCCCCGGAGCCGCCCGCTCGACCCATCCGTGCTGGCGGCAAATTCCGTGATGTCGTCGTCGAGCTCGGTCAGCTCCTGACGGCAGATGGTCACCCGTGCATTGGCTGGCTCCACCCAGAGCCGACCCGTGGTGGGTCGAAGCTCGCCGTTGACCAGACGGGCCAGCGTGGTCTTCCCCATCCCGTTGGCACCCACCAGCCCGTACCATCCCGGGCTGAGATGAAACCGTCCTTCTTGCAGGATCGGGGTCCGATCCGTGTACGAGAATCCCAAGTCTTCTGCACGCACCGACAGCATGGCCACTCCTTTTCGCGGACGGTTCCGCGGCCACATTCACCGAGCGATGTTGGTGTCAGAAGGGGGCTTGCATAGGGGCGCGGACGGGATGCGCCGCGCAGAGCAAGCCTACCACCGAATCGGGTCGATTCCAGCGTTGCCCGAACCCAAGGCGCCCCGACGTTCGCCGATGCTTCGTGATTGCGCTGCTCCAAACCAACGCGTCCCTCGGTGGGCGCGCTGCTGTGGGCCAGCGACGACCTGTGGTTGACGATGAGTCTGGGCTACCGGGTGGTACCGGCAGAACTGCGGGCCTTGCGCGGTCCAACCCTGGCCATGACTGCGGTCGTCAACCCCTGGTAGACCCGCTTCCTTGCGGATTCTCAAAGAGATGCTAAACCGGCCCCCAATATAGCGTCATTGGTGTTCGGTTCTCTTGTCTCGTTCGAGGTGATGGAACTCGTTTCCCGGCGGCGTCCAGTCGTGGCAGCGGCCTTTTTTCCCGCTGCTTTCGCTCGGCGGATGAAGCGGAGCGACGACATCACCAGAGATCCCGGCCTTTGCGCCGGGAGAGGCATTGAATCGACAGCATGGAAAATCGGAATTTCGACGGGAGCTTTGCGGCTCCCAGGGCCAACGTTTCTGACGAGTTTGCCGGGGCAGCCCCCCGAGCCCGCCAGGCGGAGAACGGCTTCGCCAGTCTGGGTCTCATCCCGCCACTGCTGCGGGCGGTACGGGATCTTGGCTACGATACCCCAACCCCCATCCAGAAGCAGACCATCCAACCCGCCCTGGCGGGGCGCGACGTGCTGGGCTGCGCCCAGACGGGGACCGGCAAGACGGCGGCCTTCGCCCTTCCCCTGTTGCAGCGACTCATGGACGGTCGCGATCGTACGAAGGGAGACGGACGTTCTCCGATTCGGGCTCTGGTGCTGTCGCCCACCCGGGAGTTGGCCGCGCAGATTGACGAGAGCCTGGGGCAATATGGCAAAGACTGCGGGATTCGGCACACCATGATCTGCGGTGGGGTTGGACAGTCCGGTCAGGTTCGCGCCCTGCGTCGAGGCGTCGACGTATTGGTGGCAACCCCGGGGCGGCTCGAGGATCTGATGGCGCAGCGACTGATCGATCTCGGCCAGGTGGAATTCCTGGTGCTGGACGAAGTCGACCGCATGCTCGACCAGGGGTTCTTGCCCGCGGTACGCCGGATCAGCTCATCTGTCCCCAAGCGTCGGCAGACACTGCTGTTTTCCGCCACCCTGCCCCCGGAGCTGCGCAAGCTCGCGCTGGTGCTGCAATCCAACCCAATGCAGGTGGATGCCGAGCAGGCGGGGGCTCCCCCCGAGACCATCGAGCAGGTCGTGTACCACCTTGCCATGCAAGAGAAACGACCCATGCTGCAACACTTGGTCGAAAACCAGAACATGACCCGTGCCTTGGTCTTCACCCGTACCAAACACGGTGCGGACCGGGTTGCCCGCTTCCTGAAGTCGTCCGGCGTTCTTGCCGACGCTCTGCACGGTGGAAAGACCCAGGCGGCCCGGCAGCGGACCCTTCTGGCATTTCGAGAGGGCGGGCTGCGCGTGTTGGTGGCTACCGATCTGGCGGCCCGAGGCATTCACGTCGAGGGGATCTCGCACGTCATCAACTTCGATCTGCCACTGGACGCGGAGAACTACGTCCATCGAATCGGACGCACCGCCCGGGCGGGTGCCAGCGGCAAGGCCTACACCCTGTGCGCTGTCGAAGAACGGGAGTGTCTCAAACGGATCGAGAAGCTACTCCGACGGCGACTGCCGACTCTGGCCAAGCCGGAGCAGTTGCCGAGCGTTGTTCCGCCCCCGCCGCGTCAAGACTTGCCCAAGACCAGGACCACTCCCCCGCGCAGTTTTGCCTCCTCGAAGCGACCGGCCCCCGCCGCGCGGGCCATGGCCCGAAAATCGGCGCGCAGGAACTGGTCGTAGTAGCTGCCCTCCAACCGCTCCGCTATGGCCAGATGAAGCCGCCAGGTCTGCGGATGGTCGATGATCATCACGCCCTGTCTGGCCACCCGGAGCAGGCTGCGCAGGATCTCGACCTCGACGGGGCGCGGGAACAGGTGCAGAGCGAAGGCCAGGAACACCCAGTCAACCGAGTCCGGCTCCTCGTCGATGGCCAGCAGGTTGCCCACCCGGAAATCGACGGTCAGCCCGACGCGTTCCGCCCTTCGTCGAGCCCGCGCCAGCATCCGCTCTGACTGGTCCCGCCCCGTCACGGTCCGGAAATGGGGCGCCAGCCTGAGCGTCAACGACCCGGAGCCGCAAGCGTAGTCGAGCGCCGTCATCTCGGCGGTGTTGGGCAACGTCGCGATCTGGGTCCGAAGTGCCTCGTCCAGAGTCGACTCCGTGTAGTGCTCGACGATGCCGTAGAACCGAACCAGCCAGTCGTAGAAGCTTCGCATCGACTCGGGTGAACGTCTTCTCCAGGGCAGCCCCATGCCCTCTGGCTTAGTTCTCGAGCAGGTACGCCGCCAGGGAAAGATCGATCTCCACCATGCACTCGCCGAGGAAGCCGGCCATGTGGCGCGCGCCGTTCTCCTGGAAATGGGTTCCATCCACTGTCCCGTCGGTGCGCAAGAAGTAGAAGTCCTCGGGAGTGGGCGAAGGACAGATGGCGGAGAGGTGGTCGAAGGTCTTGGTGTTCAGATCGAGCACCGCGACGCCTTCGGCCTCGCCCAGCTCGCCTGCGGCCTGCGAATGGGCAGCCAAGGCGTTGCCCGTCCCGCAGTAGGCGGAGTTGCGGGGAGGAGGCGTGACCAGCACCGGGACCATCCCCCGTTCCCGGATGGGATCGAGGTAGTAGTCCAAGAGGTAGGTCTTGAAATCGGTCTGGGGATCGGCGTACCGGGGATACGTCACACCATTGACTTCGAAGTTGGCGTTGCGATTGCTGTCGTTGGTCCCGAATTGGATGAAGAAGTAGTCGCCCGGCTGGCCCTCGGAGAGGATGCGGTCGACGGCGCCTTCCAGATAGAACCACCGCGCGGTCCTGCCGCCCGCGCTGCGATTGACCACCGTCACTTGGTCCGTAAAGATCTCGTGCAGCATCTGTCCCCAGCCGGCCTGGTCGGTGGTGCTCGCGGTGTCGGTGTACGTGGCCGCCGTGGAATCGCTGGCGATGTAGACTGACAGATTGGGCAGGTTTCCCGTCCCAGCCTCGGCGCCACCTGCTCCGGGGGCTCCGGCGGGGCCCGAACCAGCCTCGCCCGTGCCACCCTGAGCCGCGCCCGCGACAGCGGAACCGCCATCGCCCGAGCCTCCCGCGTCCGTCCCCCCTGGTGAGCCGCCCCATGCCCCACCCTGAGAAGTACCTCCGAAAGCCGTCCCGCCGTTGCTGGTGCCCGCCACGCCTCCGTCCGCTGCGCCGCCCCAACCAACAGCCCCGCCTGGGCCGGAGCCGCCGTTGGCGCTGCCGCCCGTAACCCAGGGGTTCCCGCCCACGCCGGTTCCGCCGAAGCCCGAGCCACCGCTGCCGCTGCCGCCCCGACTGCTGCCGGCCACCCCTCCCGAACCCGGAGGCAAACCACCCTGGCCAGCGCCACCCTGACCAGTGCCGCCCTGAGCCGCTCCACCTTGAGTGGCTCCACCCAGACTCCGGCCACCCGCTCCGGTGCCGCCCATCCCCAGGGTTCCTCCGCCCGAGACCACGCTGGTGTTTCCCCCCAAATCCCCTGAACCTTCGGACGGATCCGAGTCGCTGCAGCCGCCGAGCAGAAGCAACAGCAGCGGGGCGACGATGAAGAATGGGTTGGAGGATCTGGACATGACCGCGCGAACACTAGGTAGCTTCAGCTCGCCTGAACCTGTCACGAAATCTGCGCCCCCCTACTTCGGTTCCGTCTCGAGCATCCTTTCGCAGTCCCAGCCCAGGACCTCCCGACGCGCGGCGAAGCAATGGATGCTGCCGCGACGGATCCGCCGGCAGGCTTGGGGGCGAACCGGATAGATGGCGCAGTGAACCGACTGCCCCAGAGTCCCCTTGAGCGCCGCGCAGGCCACACCACCTGGGCGTGAGACGGTTCGCAGCTCGCCGTCTTCTACCAGGGCTCGAACCTCGGGTGGCATCCTGGCCCGATCGGCGTCGCTCACCTCGACGTAAGTCAGTAGCTCGCCGTAGGGTGGGGCGCAGCAGGCTCCACAAATCAGGCAATCGGGGAGCAGCGGATCGTGTTGTGTCACGGTGCAGTACCCAGGATAGCCTTTCCCCTGGCCAGTTCCCACCGGCCAACGCTACGCTCGCTTCGCAATGGCCGAGCCCCCTGCCAGGTCGAGCCGCAAAACGCTGATCCTTGCCGCGGCGCTGCTCGCCGTGGGTCTTCTGGCTTGGTTCCTTTTCTTGTTGGACCGGCGGAGCGACGAACACCGTCCGATGACCCTTTGTCGCGCGCTGGAGAAGGCGGGTACGGTAACGCGCTGCACCCTGCAGAAGAGCGAGCTTACGCAGGGGGTCATCGCGGAACAAGTGGTTCGCTTCGAGGTCAAGCACGCGGGGCGCAGGGCGTACTCTGGCACCATGGCAGAGTTCCGGGACGAGGCTCGGATGAACCAGTTCCTTCGTGCCGCTCGCGAGGCTCACGCCCAGAGCGCGCGCAAGACCGCAGCCGCTGCCGAGATCGCCTCCCGCGGTAGGGTGATTGGCACGAGCATCCTCCCCGAGCTCGCTCCGGTGCAAGCCGCCAACGCGGAGCGTGCCCTGGCCCTCGATCTCAAACCCGTCTACGGCGGTCCACAGCAACAGGCGGCGGCCCAAGTCGAGGCAATCCGTGCCCAGTTGACGAAGTAGCGGACCTACTCTTCGGCTCCGCTCGAGACGCGGCTACCGCTGAACGTTCCTGAGTAGCGTTGTATGGACCAGGTTCCGGAGATGCCGAAGTCGATCCCGATCCGACCCTGGAACGTCGAGCCATCGGAGGCGTTCCCGAACACGGCGTTCCCATTCTCGTCCGTCTGCCCTTCCAGAGACAGATCGACATCCGCCAAGGTATTGTGGACGCTACCGGTGATGTTCCCGCTGCTGTCCAGGCTTGCCTGCCAGGTCCCCTGATGATCCCCGGTGTATCGTCCGCGGTAACTCCCGGCCAGGTCATTGAGGCACTCGTCGGTCGTGCCGTTGCACTCGTAGGGCTCCGCGTCGTCATCATCCGACTTGCACCCCTGCGCCAAACCGAGAACCATTAGAACCTGCGCTGCACCAATCAACCAGGATCGGGTCATGACGAACTCCCTTCGCGACGAGGTCGCCCGCATAACACGCCGTTTGTCCCCTGTCTAGCGTCCCCGATACCAGGGATCGCTCGGGCGTTCGCGGTGTGATAATCTGTAGGACTCTATGCACCATGTGACGCCGACTGGCGCGGTTTGGCTTTTGACCTTGGCGCTCGTCTACAGCTGTTCTTCGGACGACAGGGGCGGTACAGCCGACTCGGCTGCGGGCAGTTCCGGTGCTGCGGGCGCGGGCCAGTCGGGCTCTTCCGATCGAGCGGGTTCCAGTGAGGACGCAGGCGCGGGGGAAGGCGGCGAAGCACCGAGCCTTGGGGGTCGTCGCGAGCTGCCTGATTCCTGCGACTCGGACAAGGACTGCCTCGCCTTCGATCTGTTGTGTGACAAGGGCCGCGCCATCTGCGTCGAGTGCCTCACCTCCGAGGATTGCCCGAGTGACCAAGTGTGTGTGGCAGACGCCCGGACAGCAGTTTGCGAGCCCGCACCAACGGGTCAAGGCGGCAGTGGTCAATCGGGCGCATCCGGTGCACCGGGTGATGGAGGCGCAATCGGTCGGGGCGGCTCGCAGCCCCAGGCCGGTCAGGTTGGTTGGGGCGGCGCAGCCGACGAGGGTGGAGCGCCCGCGCTGGGAGGTGCGTCGGCGGGCGGCGGCGTTCTGGTGCAGGGGGGGGCTCCTTCGGACGGAGGAGTCCCAGCGGTGGGAGGTGCGCCCTCGGACGGAGGAGTCCCAGCGGTGGGCGGTGCGCCCGCGAGTGGTGGAGTCCCGGTACAGGGGGGTTCTCCCTCGGAAGGCGGAGTGCAGTCGGCGGGCGGTACCGCTGACGAGGGGGGCACCACAGCCGAAGGCGGCGTTGTCGAGCAAGGCGGAGCCGTTGGCGAAGGTGGTGCACCGGGCGAGGGTGGGATGCCCGGCGAGGGTGGGATGCCCGGCGAGGGTGGCGCGATTGGCGAGGGTGGAACACCCGGGCAAGGAGGGCAGGGAGGCGGCACAGGCGTCAACGACCTCTTGGGGAACGTAGCCATTCAGCTGGGCGGCTGCTCGGAGACCACCACCGTTGACTGTGAAGCGACGGGCGTCGGTGTCGCTATCCAGTTCCTCATCAACAGCGTCGCGGATCACAGTGTCTCGCTCAACGGCTCATCCGCCTCCTACTACTTCACCTCCGAGTTCATCGGAACGCCCGAGGTCATCATCGAATCGGTGACGATCAACGGCGGTTTCAATGTTTCCGAGACTTACATCCTGACGTCCATCGTGGCCTTGGGGGGGGATGAATACCGCGTGGTGTTCACGTTCGCTAACCTCACCCTGGACAGCTACCGATTCCTCCGCCTCGCCGCAAGGGTAGTGGATGCGGACGACAGCATAACCACCCGCAGCAACGACTACTCCTACAGCACCGAGGGCTACTTCACCAACTCACCGCTGATGACGCTACAGGCGGGAACGCAGCTGGTGTGGGGCGAGCCGCCAAACTAGCGGGTCGGTGCGGCCATCGTCAACGAAGCGTAGCACCAGCTGTCGTATTCAGACAACCCACCTTGCCAAGCAACCGCTCGTGCTTATCTTGTTCATGTGCCGGCCGTAGCGCGCTCGGTTCAGCCACCCCCCTGGCTGAGCACAGGGCAGCCATTCTACGGTCGGCACACTTGTTTGGGGCGGATTTGCAGCAATGCCATCTGCCGCTGCTGACCGTCCCGCTCTGCCCCGTGCGGTTCGGCAAGATGGCGGCCCAGGGCAGGACGAACCATAATGAACCGCCTCTTCATCCGAGAGATCCACGATGTCCACATTGTCGGGTTGGTATTGGGTCGGTCTGTGTGTGTTGGGCTTCGGCTTCTCCGGAGCCTGCGGGGGCGAGACCTCGGACGGGGAGGGGGGTGCTGCAGGGACCGGCGCAGGGGGCGGGAGCCGTGCTATCGGAGGCTCGGACGAGGCAGGGGCTCCAGCCACCGGCGGTGCCGAGAGCGCAACGGAATGTGTGGAGGCGACGGACTGTGGTTGGGGTGAGATCGATCACGAGATCCTGTCGGCCAAGGATTGTCCGTGCTTGCTCGGTTGTCCGGGTCACTCGTTGAACCGGGAGACGATCGAGCGACGGCAGGAGCAGTACGACGCCCTTTGCGACTGGCAGTACGACGGGAACGGTGAGCGGTGTCCCATCGACGATTGCATAACGCCTCCCACGCCCACCTGCGTGAACCAGACCTGCGGGCCCACGGATCTCTGGTAGCCACGACGGAATCCACTCGCGGCAATCGGCTTCCCGAGTGGCTGAATACGGGCTAGACTCCGTTCCTCCTCGGGTGAACGGAGTTGATCATGAGTGGACGTTCTGGTCGTTGGTTGGTGTGCGCTGTGCCTGCAATCCTGTTCGCTTGTGGAGGCGACGAGGGCTCGGGCGATGAGTCCGTGGCGGGTGGCGGCCATGCAGGCGAGGTTTCGGAGCAGGCAGGGACGGACACCAGCCAAGGTGGTTCCGGAGAGGAACCACCCAGTTGCGATCCGGGAACCACTCGAGCCTGCACCGGCGCATCGCAGTGTGACGGCCTTCAGAGCTGTCGCTCGGACGGGAGCGGATTTGGCGCATGTCAGTGCCAGGACGAAACGGGCGGTGCAGCGGGTGAGACCGGCGTGGGTGGTCGCAGCGTCGGCGGAACCGCCAGTGGTGGACGAAGCAATGGAGGGACTGCCGGACGTGGAGTTGGCGGAGCAGCCGCCTCTGGTGGTCGAGGCGGCGCAGGCGACGGTGGAAGCGTCTCGGGAGGTGCGGCGGGTAGTCCGCAAGCCGGCACGCCCGGCGACGGAGGCGCTCTGCTCGCGGGCATGGCCGGTGACCTTGGCGCGGGTGGTACTTTCGGAGGGACAGCGGGGACGGCTCCCTCCCAGGGCGGAGGCACCGCCGGAGACATGTCCGTCGGTGGTCAGGGCCAGGCTGGTGCAGCTGGCAGTCTTGGGACAGAGTGCAGTGGATCGGACCAACGCCCCTGCTATCTGGGCGGCCTGTTGGGTGACTGCTCCCAGGGAACCCAGCGCTGTACCGCCCAGGGTGAGTACCAAGAGAGCTGTTCCATCGCCCCAGCCGAGCAGGACAGCTGCCAGCCCGGACATGATGAAGACTGCGACGGCACACCCAACGAGGGCTGTCCCTGCGACGAGGGGGCGCTGCAGGCTTGCGGCCCCTCCGCCAATCTGGGGATCTGCAGGCGTGGTGTCAGTACCTGCACCGACGGCCAATGGGGGCCCTGCGAGGACGCTGTCTATCCGGGGCTTCGCGACTGCACCTCGACCGAAGACCGTGACTGCGACGGCCAGCCCGACAATACCCACGAATCCTGTCGCTGCCAGCTGGGCGAGACCGTCGACTGCGAAGCGCACGAGGGCTTCGACGGGGTGGGCGTGTGCCGCGCCGGCACCTCGAGTTGCGAGCTGCCCGGGGATGGCAGCTCCAGTTCGTTCGGTGCCTGCGAAGACGCAGTGGGCCCCACCCGAGAGGTATGCGCCGAGGATGGGCTGGACGAGGACTGCGACGGCCAGGTCAACGAAGCGGAGAGCTGCGACCGGGTTCCCTGTCGAACCATCAGCGCGGGGGTATTTCACACCTGTGCGGTGATGGATGACGATACGGTTCGCTGTTGGGGAATTAACACCAGCCACCTTCTGGGCAACTCGCAGGTACCCGAAGAGGGTAGTACCACGCCGGTGGTGGCTACCAGCCTCGTGAACGTCGAGCATGTCGAAGCGGGAACCTGGAACAATTGCGTCGTGTACCGGGACGGGGGTGCGCACTGCTGGGGCTACGACGGCCAGGAAGATGACTGGAACATCTCGAGCGGCGTGGATTTCCACCCCGAGGGAGTCCTTCTGGCTGACGTGCAACCGAGCGTCGACCATACCTGTTCGCTGAGCACGACCGACGGGGTCTACTGCTGGGGTTCGGGGGAGGACGGACGTTTGGGGCAATCCACGCCTCTTTATGACCAATCGGAACCCTCCGGCGTCCGGTTCGCGACCAGCCACACGGGCACAGCAACGGCCATTGGCATCGGCACCGCGTTCGGTTGTATGCTCATGGACGAGCAGACAGTCTGGTGCTGGGGCGACAACTCCACGGGGGCATGCGGAACTGGATCGGGCTTGGACGAAGAAGTCAACGTGACTCAGGTGACCGCCATCGACGACGCGGTGGCGATCGCGGTTGGCTCCTGGCACGCCTGCGTGCTTCACGCGGACAGTACGGTCAGCTGCTGGGGGAACAACGAGACGGGGCAGCTGGGGGACGGGACCCGGGACGACCAACCCACGCCCACAACGGTTCTGGGCCTGACCGGCGTGACCCAACTGAGCGCCGGAGGCGACGTGACCTGCGCCGTGATGCTCGACAAGACCGTTCAGTGCTGGGGCAAACTACCCGGAGTCTACACCGGCGAATACGAGCTCAACCCGGTCCCCATCGACGGCCTCGAGAACGTCGAGGTCCTGTCTTGCGGCTCCAGTCACTGCTGCGTGGTCGAAAGCGACGGCTCGGCTTGGTGCTGGGGGCTCAACGGCGATGGGCAACTGGGCAACGGCAGCACGGAGAATACGCCGACGCCGGTCCGGGTGGCATTCCCGTAGTCCTAGTCGGACGGGGTCTCCGTTCCCAGGATGGTGTCTCGAACGTCGATGGCCAGTCGGCAGCTGTCGAGTTCCCGAGCGTACAGCGACCGCCGGTTGGGCGTGATCCAGTTCGGATCGACGTGGCGGCGCAGGTGAAGCAAGGGCTTCTTGGTGCCGAGCTCCAGCATCGAGATTCGGACGAAATGGGCGTGTTCGCCGTCCAGCTCGGTGACGCCGCCGCGGTCGTTGGGCTCGTCCACGATGGTTACCAGGATTTCCGAGTTTGCGACGTCTTTTGCGGCCTGGATGGGAGCCTTCGCCAACTTGCGCGCCAGAAGCTCGAGAGCCCGCTCGTCCCCAGCCTTCGAAATCCGTTCGCGCCAATCCGGTTGCAGATAGGGTTGAAGGGCGATGGCATCGTACAGGCGGCGCACCTGGGGGGTGGCGAGCTCGACCTCGCGACCCCCCGCCAGGGCGGCCCTTGCCTTGGGTAGCAGGGCCTTCTCCTTGCGTGACGTCGGGGGATCGAGCCAGCACAGAAGGAACGAGTCCTTGCCGGATTCCAGGGCAGCCTGGTCGAGCCCGTCCGGACGTGAGAGGGCCGCCACCGAACCCCGCACGTACACCAGGGGACGACTCAACGTGGCGTTCAGCGCGCCGGGCGTCTTCAGCTGCTCGGCGATGTGGTCACCGGGGTAGGACCGCGCAAGGCTCCCCACGGCCTGGTTGATTCTCACCAAAGCTGCTCGATCCGTCGCTGGAAAGGATGCTGCGAGTTGAGACCACGCCCCTAGCAGCTTGGCGCGATCGAGCTCCAACTGGCTGCTCTCGTGCTGCAGCGACAACCAGAACCCCACCACCAACGACAAGCCGACCAGGATGGCGCCCATACGCAGGATACCCATGAAGCGCGGGATGGTTCCTTGCCGACGTCCGGACACACTGGCCCGTACCCTGGCGGCCAGGGCCGGATTCATGCGCGAGTTGACCAACCAGGTTGGCATCGCAAGCTCAGCTCCCAAAACCCGAGAGGTTGCGCTCGATCAGCGACATCAGTTGTTCTCCCGTCACCCCCAGACGCGCCGCGGTCTGACCCGCGAGCGAGGTGCGTGCCACACCGGGAACAAACGCGTAGGTTGGCTGTTGGTCGGGACCGAGCATCACCTGCAAGAAACGAAGCTCCGCGAGCTTTTTCTCTTGCTGTAGCCGCGCCGCAAAAGCCAAAAAATGCGTGGTGATGAAGGTCTGAGGGCGCAGCTTGGTCAGCATCCGCAAGACCAGCTCGAAGATCTCCTCGCCCTCGGAAGGATTGGTTCCAGAGCAGAGCTCGTCCAGGATGACCATGGCTCCGGGTGGGAGCCGCTCGAACAGCTCGCGGATCCGGACCAGCTCCATACCCAATCGTCCCTCGGCCTGATCGACCTTGGTCTCCTGGATCAGCGAGACCACCAGACTGCTCGCCAGGCACAGACTGCCAGAACGAGCCGGAATGAACAGCCCCGACTGGGCGAGTAGCTGCGCCAGTCCGATCCCCTGCAAGAGGCGCGTCTTGCCGCCCGAGTTGGGTCCGGTGACGAGCACCGTGGTATCATGCCGATCGATGTGAAGATCACAGGGCACGACCCGATGACTCTGCGCGAACAGCAACGGGTTGAAGAAACGCTGGAGCTGGCGCGGCGACTCGGGCCCCACGAAGTCCGGCAGACACACTTCCAAGCCCGACGCCTGACACAGATCGCGGAACCCCAGGGCTCCCAGATAGAACTCGAGATCTCCCAAGAGCTGTATCAGCGGCACCATGTCATCGGTGAGCCCATCGAACACCGCATCGATCAAGCGAGCCATCACCTCGCCATCGCTGAAGCGAAATCCCCTGGCAAAGAGCTCTAGCTTGGTCAGCCAGCGGCGGAGGGTAGAAGGGACGAAGGGGTTCTGGTCGTTCTTCTGAACACCCAGGACCTGGAAACCGCGGATCCCTCCATCGGCCCCCACTCGGACCTTCAGGTCGAGTGTGGCCAGGTGATCGTCGTAGGCGAGCAGGTCAGAAAGGGAGCGATAAGGCTCCCCCGTCTGGACCCGCTGTCCATAGGCGTTCAATCGCGTCAGGCGCGAGCGCGCCATGGCATCGACCAGCTCCTTGAACAGCTGCAGGATGTCCAGCTGACGCCGCTGGGCGTCCCACTTGCCAATGCCGGTCGCTGCCTCCAACCGGGTGCGCAAGCGGCGCAAGGCCAGGTACAGCTGCTCCAGCTCCTGCCGGAACTCGGGTGAACGGACCAGCTCGGCCAGAATGGAGCGTCGATACTGAATGATGGCCGGATCGGAAGGGGGGCTGGACAAGAGCTTTAGCAGGTGCGACGTGACCAGCAGTTGCTCCTTCTGGCCGATCTGAACCCTGAAGCACTGCCCCACGAACGCCGAGAGGAAGACATCACGGACATAGGCTTCGGGCGTGAACGTGGATGGGGCGATGGCCGCCTTCTCCAGGGCCTCGGAGAACAGGCCCCCCGAGACGCCCCCCGAGAACGCCATGACCAAGGCCAGGCGTGTGTTCTCCAGATCGATGCGGCAGACGGGGGCGGGATGGAGCAGATCTGGGAATCGACCCGATTCGACGGGCGAGACGTGACCGGTACCAACAGAGGGCGGGCCGGAAGAGCCAGACAGGGGAGGGGTCATGACCATCGGGGAGCATCGCACAGCTAGGGGGATCCAGCGCGGGTTCCGACAACCGACGGGGCCGGGGGCTTGGGTCGACATGCCCTTGTTTCGTGGCAACCTCGCCAGGTGCGCGCCCCAATCGACGCTCAACGCCTCGAGAGTTTCTTGAGGGGTCTGGGATCGGCCTGCCGGGGGCCCGGCCGCGTCTACCTGGTGGGCGGTGCCAGTGCAGTGTTGATGGGTTGGCGGAGCAGCACGGTCGTTATCGACCTTTATCTGGATCCCGAACCCGAGGGGGCCTTTTCTACGCCCAGGCTCTGGCCAAGTTGGAGCGCGGTCATGCCCGCGATCTATCCGACGTTGCGGCCATGTTCGATTCAGGGAAGCTCGAGCCCGGTCGGTTGCATGAGCTGTTCGTTGCCATCGAGCCGGACCTGTTGCGCTATCCGGGGGTCGACGCCGACGCCTTCCGGGCCAAGGTGCAGGAGTTGCTCTCGGCAAGAGGCCAGCAAGGGCACGCACGACAATGACCCTGGATCTCTGGCTTCCCGGGGCGGAAATTGCCAACCAGGGGTTCGCCGATCTGGAGCGTCGCGAGCTGACTCCGGAGGCGTTGGGCGTGTTGGTCATAGGCCCGCGGCTACGACGGGTTGGCATTTCGGTGCCCTCCGTGGAGCTGGCGGAAGACGCCGAGATGCTCCTATACCGCGCCTTGGCGACCAGGGGTGAACGCGACCCCTACGGTGCCTACAATGCGCTCAAGCGTCGACTGACCAGTCTGGCGTCGGCGCTGGAAGCTCGGCACTATCGCGCCATATGGCTGGGGAGAACCCCGGAGGGCGCCTAGCCTGGTGTCGCGGCCTCACTGACACAGCTTGTCCGACAGGACCCGGACGGTTTGGTTGCGAGTGGTCGTGTCTGGGGCGGATGTCCACCCAAGAGCCAAATAGCCGCCTCCGCTCGGGCTCAGGTTCCACGACTCATGGCTTCTTCTCTGACCGTTTCATGTGCATGAAGACCCCCATGAACCCCGACAACAGGCCGCACAGGAAGCCGCCTATCGTGTAACCGACGACATGATGAGCTCGATCGGTTGGCATGGGTAGCAGGTACGCGGCGAGCAGAGCCGACACCAGGGCGCTGATAACCCCTCCGATGACTCCACTGATGCTCGAACTGACGATTCTGGCGATCACGACCTCAACCTCCCTGGCTCTGCCCCTCATCGGGAGAATCCGGACTCATGGTTTCGGGTCCAATCTAACTCAAGTGAGCCCCGGGACCAAGTGCACTCACCGGCATCTGTGACTAGAATGCCTCTGACTCGAGGCATCCATGGTACTCGTGGTGATCCTGGCCGTGTTCGTGGGTCTCTCCCTGGGTCTTCTGGGGGGCGGCGGCTCCACGCTGGCCGTACCGCTTTTCTTGTTCGCGGCGCGCCTGCCGGAAAAGGCGGCGATCCTGGCATCCCTGGTGGTGGTGTCGATCACCAGTGCCGTGGCGGCGGTCGGTCATCTGCGCGCCGGGCAGCTCGATTGGCGCTCCGGCCTTCGCTTTGCGCCCCTGGCGATGTTGGGTGCCTATCTGGGGGGCAGAGTCGCCGAATTCGTCCCTGGTCCGGTCTTGATTGGCCTGTTCTCGCTCATGATGCTGGCTACCGCAGTGGCCATGTGGCGCGGTCCAACCTCCGAGGCTCCGGCCAATCGACGAGGCTCGGGCAGCTGGTTGGTGGTGCCAGTGGGGATATCGGTTGGGTTTCTGACTGGCCTGGTGGGGGCCGGCGGAGGGTTCCTGGTGGTGCCTGCACTGACGCTGCTGTTGGGTCTACCGATGCGTCGGGCGATCGGGACCTCTCTGTTCGTCATTGCTGCCAACTCCACTTCGGCCTTGGTGGGTTACGCAAGCCACGCCGTGATCGATTTGCGTCTGGTCGGTGCGGCAGCCCTGGCTGCCTGCCTGGGAGCCGTGCTGGGTGCCCACGGCGCCTCTCGACTACGAACCGAGCTGCTGCGGCGAGGCTTCGCGGTCCTGGTCCTCGTCATGGGCAGCACCCTGCTCATCTCAGCGCTCGGCCCAGTGTTCACGTAGCTGGTCGTGTCAGCAGGGTTCGAGGCCTACATCCTCTGCAGGACGTACGTGTATTGCTGGGTCGCATCGCCGCCGCGCATGTGCAGAACGTCGCCGCTGACACAGTAGTAGGTGGTTTGCGACGTACAATCCGGCTGGAAGAGGAAGGCAACGCTGTCTTGTGACGTCCAGACCAGATCGGTCTCGTTCTGCATCGCGAACTCGTTGTCGCAGTCACAGCCACCATCAGAGGTTGACACACAGCCCTCGAAGGGGCTGACCCCACAGGTTGCACCGAACGTGGAGAGGCAATCCGCGGTGATATGTCCAACAGCGTGAGCCGTTCCGTTCGGGGTGTAGCTGCCGTCCGCGCCGAACGTGAAGGTTCCATCCAATTCGAACGTGTCGGTGCTGTCTTCGCAGAGCAGGCTGTAGATCCCGACAGGCGGATCGAGACAGAGTTCCGTCAGAGCCCAGGTTCCGGTCAAATCACCGCCGCAGGGGGTGAAATCAGGACAGGTCCCGGCACCGGGATCGGCTGGGATAGGACTCGGGATCGTGCACTCCCCGCCGCTGCCGCCCTGCCCCAGTCCTCCCGCGCCGATGAGGCCGCCCAGTCCCTGAACGCCGCCATTCCCGGAACCCCCGGCGCCCACGCGGCCGCCCAGTCCCTGAACGCCGCCGGTCCCAGAACCTCCTGCGCCAACGCGGCCCCCCAACCCCTGAACGCCACCATTCCCGGAGCCCCCGGCACCCACGCGGCCGCCCAGTCCCTCGGAGCCGCTGGTTCCCTCGCCGGCATGATTGCCCGCATCGCCCCCTTCGGACTCTCCCGCCGACCCCCCTTCGGACTCTCCCGCCTGGCCAGCTTCTGCCGAGGCGCCCCCCTCCGAAGAGCCAGAATCCTTGTCCTTGCTCGACTCCCCGCCACAAGCGACTGCGACGAGCCCAGCCAAGACGAGACCCACCAAACCGAACCGTGCGATGCCAACCATGGCCAGACTATACCGCAAATCGTCGGGGAAGCTTCCCCAGCGGGTCAGAGTCGGCGGGTCTCGACATGGCCGCCTTTGGCGTACTCGGGCAACGTTCGGTCACGTGTTCCATCGACCATTCCTTGCAGTCGGGACGTAGCGAGCAATAGCCGTCGTCGAGCTCAGCCAGCCCCCGCCGCAACCCGCAGGGACATCACGAAATCGTCGATGGGTAGGGTCCGTGCTGGGTGGCGACGAGACACCGCGTAGAGGTTTCGATTCAACGGGCGGGGCGCGAAGCTGCGCACGACGATTCGACCCTCGGCCGAAGCCTGGGCGGTGCTGCGTCGCGTCAGTAGCGCGGTTCCGTGATTGCGGGCCACCAACCCAATGATCGAATCGGTTACCGGGACGTAGCGAATCGAGGACGGCCCCCTTTCGCAGCTGCCAAGACCCAATGCCTCCCGGAACCAGAGCTTGTCGGCGGGTGCCGGGGGATGCAGATACAGCTTCTGGTCCGCCAGATCGGCGTAGGCGACGGATTCTTGGTGAGCCAAGGAGTGCTGGGGGGCGAGTGCCAGGACCAGCTCATCGTCGAAAAGAAGCCGACTGCAGAACTCCTCGTCCTGTCGGGATTCACTGCAGATCGCGACATCGACCAAATCCTGTTCCAAAGCCTGCATGGCACGACGGGTCGATTCGACAACCAGAGATACCCGCATGTCGGGATGGCGCAGCTCGAAGTGTGGCAGAAGGACCGGCAGCCAGTGGTAACAGGTGAAACACTGGCTGGCGACCCGCAGCTCGGTGGGGGTTGGCGGCGGCTCGTGGCAGCGGGCTTCCAGCTCGTTCATCTCGGCCAACAGCGCACGAGCCCGCATCAGCAAGCGTTCACCGATGGGCGTCAGGGCCAGGCCCCTGCCCCTGCGAACGAACAGGGCCACACCCAGGCGCTCTTGAAGGGAGATCAGCCGATGGCTGAGCGCCGATTGAGTCAGATGCAGTCGGCGCGCCGCGCGGGTCACCGTCCCCTCTTCCGCGATGGCCACCAGCAATTCCAGGGATTTGACCTCGAGTACCGAACTCATGGGACGGCCCCGTTTGTAGCATGAAGAACTTTCATTGGAACCCCTGGGTCCCTGGGGCCAAAGGACCACCATGGACACATTGTACGCTGCATCAGGAAGCACCTCGTTGGTGACAGCCATCTTGCTCGAGGAGTGCGAACACCCCTACGCGCTAAGAATGGTTCCTCTGTACCCGGATGGCGCTGGCGACCAGGAATACGCAGGTCTGAATCCCTGGCGGCAAGTCCCGGGACTGGCCACGGAGCGAGGATTCCTGACCGAGGTTCTTGCCATCTGTGAGTACGTCGACCAGCACCACCGGGAACGGGCCCTGCTCCCCGGGGACCCATGGGAGCGCATCCAGGCCGTGCGCTGGTATTCCTGCCTGAGCACGGCAATCCAACCTTACGTGCGCTGCCTGGTGCGACCGCAGCGATTCGTGGGCGACACGCCGGAGGCCATGCGCGCGCTGCGCGAGGCGACCGCACGGCATATCCTTGCCCGAATGACGCTGGTTGACCGGGAGTTGCAGCAGCGTCCCTGGATGGCCGGAAACCTCTTGGGTCCCGCTGACGTTCTGCTGGCCGTCATGGTTGGGTGGCTCGAACTGATGCGTCTGCCCTTGGCTCCCTTGACGACCCTGTTGGAGCACAGGGAGCGCGTTCGATGCCGACCCGCTTTCGAAAGGGCCAGCCAGCGCCACGGGATCGTGCCCCGAATCGAACCGAACGGTCCCGGCTAGGCCAGGGCCTCGCGACGATCTATGCTCCCCCGCCTTGTCCGAGGAGCCCGTCCCGCAACCCGTCCCGCGTCAGAGTCCGCTTCTGCGCTGGCTGCAGCTGCTCCTGGCCGTGGTTCCACTGCTGTGGGTTGCTCACTCCGTGGATCTCAGCGGTGCGCTCACCCGACTGGGACACAGCGACCTGTCATTGTGGTTGCTGGCGGTGGCGTTGAGCGGTGTGGCCCAGCTGGCGGCCTCGCTGCGCTGGCGCGTCCTGTTTCGAGCTTACGGGATCGACCCCGTGCCGTCATTCAAGACACTCCTTGCGCATTATCTGGCCGGGATCTATTTCAACCTCCTGCCGGGTGGAGTGGGAGGCGACGTCGCGCGTGCCTATCGCACCCGGGACCTTACCGGCGGCATGGTCAATTCCCTGCTGGTTGTGTTCGTGGACAGACTCTGCGGGCTCGTGGGTCTGTTGGGGCTGGTGGCACTGGGGGCGGCAACCGGAGCGCGTTCACCCGATCCGCGCGTGGCGCTCTTGGGCCAGCTCACCCTGGGGTTGGCGGTGTTTCTGACCCTGGCCGTGCTCTCGGCTCCCTGGCTGCCCGAGTGGTTTCCCAGAGCTGCCGCCTGGCTACGGCGTGGTCCCCGGCCCATCGCATCCCTTCTGCAACTGCGACGCCCCAAACATCCCTGCCTGTTGTTGCTGGGGAGTCTCATCTCGCTGGTCACCCAGGGCGCCATTTTGGTCTCTTTGTTGGTGCTGCTGCGAGCGGTTGATCCGAGCGCCGACGTCCAGCGCGCGCTGCCGGTGGCACCCTGGGTCATCCTGCTCATCTTCGCGCCCATCACGCCCATGGGGCTCGGGCAGCGGGAGCTGGTGTTCGTGGAGCTGTGGTCGCTGGTGGGGATCTCGCGGGAAGCGGCGTTGGGTGCGTCGGTGTTGGCGCTGACTGTTACCCTGGTCTATTCGCTGCTCGGAGGCCTGGTGCTGGTGGGCGAACGCCTGGCTCGAGAGCGCCGCATCGCGTAGGCGGCCGAGACCACCCAGGCCGCAAGAAGACCGACGCCGCCCAGGCTGTACCGAAGCCCGCGATAGAAGGCTGGTGCGTCATAGTGGAACTCCACCACATGTGATCCCGCGGTCAGCCACAGGGCGCGGACCGCTATATTGGCACGCAGGATGTTGGCGGGCTTCTTGTCAACCGTCGCTCGCCAGCCCGGGTAGTACGTATCGTTCAAGACCAGGTAGCCGCCGTCGGGGGGCGCTTTGGCTTGGATCCGGACGAAATCGGAGCCCTCGGCAACGACGCGGGCTTCACCCACTTCGCCTGGCTCGGGCCAGTGGTTGTTCTCCGAGACCAGTTGGGGAAGGTTGGATGGGGCATCGCTCAACAGGACCAGCTGCGACGGATTGAAGCGAGGAGAGACCAGGACTCGGGCAGCGGCTTGACTGTCGGCGATGCGGCGTGCATACGGAACCACGCGCAACCGCTTCCCGTCCACGCCGTACACGGCCGTGCTGGCGGTGTTGCCCAGGGGTTTCAAGTCAGGGTGGACCAGCGGCAGTGGCGTCAGGACATGGGTCACTCCGTACGTGGCCAGGACGCGCCCCAGGGACTCTGACGCGGTCAGGTTATTGTTGTCGTACTGGGTCAAGTAGCTGACAAGGTACCCGGGGCGCATGTGTCCGCCCCACACGTCCGCTACCCAGCGTGGCATCATGCCCACGTAGCAGTCGGCGCTGGGTACGTCCCAGTAGACGCCCAGGTTGGGGGCCAGGGTATCGCGCAGATCCCAGTAGGGGCGAAGATCCATCCAACCGCGGGCGACGGCGTGGGCAACGCGATGAAAGTAGTCGTGCCAGGGTGCGTAGGTTCGAAGCTCTTCCCTTCGCCCCTTCATCAACGCAAGGCTCCCGGGTGGCGACAGCCACTCCGGGCCGGACACGAAGGGATTCTGGCGTGGTTGGTGGGCGAACAGATCGAGCGCCGTCCCCAGGCACAGCGCAGTGACGATGAGGCGGGGTGCATGGGGTGCGACCTTCTGCAGAAGGCGTTCCAGATCCTTCCCCAGCAGGGTCAATCCCAAACCGCCCAGGGCAGCGAGGCCCAGATCGACGACGAAGAGAAAGCGGGTGGGGAACCGGAAATTCGACATCCCAGGCAGGTACTTCCAGGCATAGAAGAAGACCGGCGTGTTCTTGCCCAGAACCAGGACGAAGGACACCCCCACGATGGCGGAAATCAACAGCACGCGGGGTCGGCGTGTCCCTCTGAGCAAGGCGAAGACCGCCAACAGCGCGGTGGCCAGGCCCACGTAGCCGTAGTTCTCCCAGAATAGCCCCTCGTTGACGTAGCTCATGTCCGAGACATCGCCGTTGATGTACGGAAACAAGAAGCTCAGGGCGTCACTGGGGGAGTAGGGGAGCATGGAGGCAAACTCCCACCCCAGGTTCACGTGCCGATCCGAAGTGGAGGCCAGCTCCGCCAGCGGCACCAGCACGACGGAGCCGCCCAGGGCCCCCAATGCGGCAGCAAGACCCAGCCCCCCGCCCAGCAGCAGCCGCAAAGGCCAACGACCCGCGCTGCCCTTCAGGCGCAGTAGCAGCACGGTGGCCCAGGTCGCGTACACCAGCCCCGAGATGTACACCGACTGGGGAAAACCGGAGAGCACCTGTTCGGCGAAGAGTAACCCGAACAGACCCAAGGCTAGCCAGCGTTGTCCGAGGCTTGGATTGGGCCTTGGTTGGTCGGGCTGTTCCACCAGCGACGGTACCGAATTGGCCAGGGCCCGCTCCAGCAGCAATAGTCCATAGGGCAGCCAGACTACCGTGGCCAAGATGGCCAGATGCTTGAGCTGGGTCGCCATGTATCCTGAACCCGCGTAGGCGATCCCGGCCAGTACCGCGCCGGTTCGGTTGGCGCCCAGCCGACGAGTGAAATCGTAGGCCCCATGGGCGGCCACCATCATCAGCACGACCACCAGGGCACACAGTGCAGGCGCTATCGGCAACGTCGAGAATGCCAGAAGGCTTACCGGTTCCCCCACCGCCCCAGCTCCCAGCGGGAAGCCCCCGCAGAGATGGGAGGTCCAGACCGGCGCCTGCCCCGCAGCCAAGAGCTTTCCTACCAGCACCCGCCCGGGCAACTCACCATTGTAGATGTCGGAGGTGAAGCGGTCGTCGGTGATGTACAGGCTGTTGAAGCCAAGCAGCGGCAGGTAGGGCAGCATGGCCCCCACGGACAGGGCAAGCCGAGCCAAGAGTTCCGAGCGGGTACCAGGCTGCATCGCGGGGCATGACACCACGCCCCGGGCGCAAATGGCAAAGGGATCCTGGCCCTTCCCGGGTTACCGCCGCATCTGGTATTATGACCGAATGCTCTCCCGCGTCGTTGCTTTGGGTGCTCTGGTGGCTCTGTTCGGTGGCTGTTCGAGTGATGAAGATTCGGGTAGCTCCGATAATCCACCCACACCGGTCCAGCTGGACGCCTCCGACTTCACGTACCGCCTGACGGAGGGGAGCGAGGAGCTGCCTCTGTTCACCACGCCGGTAACGCACCGCCCCTCGCGCGGCGACCGGGCCCCGGACGAGACCCGCTCGGGCCTCAGTCTGGCGGCTGCCAAGCGGGAGTTCGAGCCGGTGCAGCTCTTGATCGGGCCGGCCTCGGGGAGCTTGCAGGCTTCGGTCGATCCCTTCGAGGATCTGGGCTCCTCAGCGCGGTTGGAGCTGGCCCAGGTGGGTTATGTCGATGGACTTGGCGACACGCTCACGGCCGTGGCTGCGGGCACCGACATCGAGCTCGATTCCGAGGCGCCGGTGGGGCTGTGGCTGACGGTCTTCGTGCCCGAGGATGCCCCCGCAGGAGAGCACTCGACGACGTTACACCTGGTTCGAGATGGCAACACCATCGACATCCCGCTGACCTTGACCGTCTTCGACTTCACGCTGCCCGCCCAGGCCCATTTCTCGACCCAGTTCAACGTGAGTGTTGGCTCCCTGGTTCCCGAAGGGGGGGACGTCACGGACGCCAAGAACGTCCTGTTCGAGCATCGCCTGACCCCCACCAGCGCCACCTGGCCCAGCGGCTTCAATTGGAACATCACCTGGGACAACGAGTCCGCCCCCAATCCTTGCTCGGCCTTCTACGACGAACCGGACGAGGGCGAAGAATACTCGATTGGGGCCTTGGCGCGGCGCTATCTCTTGGGAGAGGGCTGGAACGGCGTGGGCTTCACCAACGCCGAGCTGTTCCAGTTCGTGGACAACTCGACGCCTCGCCCCGACAGCTTCTGCGGGATCTCCCGCGGGGATCATTACGGCACCGACGAGTACAACCAGGCCTGGTCAGCGTGGCTCTCGGCGCTTGACGCCTACCTGGTCGAGAACGACATGGCCGAGCGGGGCTACTATTACGTCCAGAACGAGCCGCAGGACGACGAGGACCATCGCCTGGCCGCGCACCTGTGCCGGTTGACCAAGGCCGCGGCGCCCCACCTGCGCATCGCGGTCAGCGACGAACCCAAGCCCGAGATCGCCGAGGACTCCGAGGGAGCTTGCGGCTACGATATCTGGATCGCCCATGTGCGCGCCTATCAGCAGGACTACGCCTGGCAGCGGCAGCGCGAGACGGACGAGGAAGTCTGGTTCTATTCGCTAGACCATGACCCCGATCCCTATTTCAATCCCACGTCTTCCACCAACCAAGGGATCCACCAGCGCATCATCCCCTGGACGGCGTGGATGCACCGGATCCGGGGCTGGGCCTACTACGACGGTGGTCGCTTCTTCCCCGAGGGGCGCGCCACGCTGCGGGCGGAGCTGTTGCGAGAGGGTCTGGAAGACTACGAGTACCTGTGGCTGGCCAACGGCGAGCGCCACCCGGAGGTGGACGAGACGCTGCCCTTGGACGAGACGGTGGCCAGCGTCGCCTCCAGCATGACCAGCTGGACCAAGGACGTCGACGGCCTGGCCGCGCTGCGCCTGGAGCTCGGAAAGTACCTGGAGGGTTCGCGTGACAGTCTGCCCGTGCTCACCGTCGAGAGCAGCCGGCCCCGCGGTGCCTATTACATCAACTTCCAGGATCCGGCGGGCGAACCCAGCGCCGATCCCCTGGTGGTGGATGGCAACACGTACATCAAGGTGGGCTGGGAGCCCTATTCTGAGGACGTCGGCTATGGCTGGTCGGGGGAGTTCATCACCGACTCTGGCATTGCCCTCTACGGTTTCGACGATGTGCAGGGCTATTCGGTCCTTCAGCAGAGCTACATCTACGACGACTACGGTCGGGACAACTTGTTCGAGTTCGACATCGCCCCTGGCAGCTACACGGTGACGGTGGGAGTGGGGCGCCCGGCGCAGGGTTATGCAAATGATCCCCACAACGTGAGCCTGGAGGGGGAGATGTTGATCGACGACGAACCGACCACCGACGCCGAGCCCGTCATCGAGCGTTCACGCACCCTGGACATCAACGACGGGCGGCTGTCGCTGGTCGTGGGTGGACGCTCCCCGACCACCGGGGATTATGCCTACACGTTCTTGGCCTATGTGACCATCGAACCTGCGGATTAGGGAGTCACCCGCCGTAATCGACCTCGACGGTGACCAGGTCCGTCGGTAGCGTAAACTCCTGGGTTACGCAGGTGGGATCCGTTACCCAGTCCCCGCCGTCGACGCCATGCAGGGCGTAGCCGAAGCACATCTCCACTTGGTAGGTACCGTCCGGAGCGGGGGTGCGAGTCTCGCAGGTGCTCCGTTCGTTGTACTCGTACAGGTACCCATCCCAGTTTGCGTAGGCCGTTCCCATCAGATTGTCGACCATGATCGAAGTAACCCCCCCCACGTCGGCGCACGAGCCGTCGGTGCGGCCGTCGCAGGTGGGCAGGCAGCTATCGAAGATACGAACCTGCTCGCCATCGCGCCAAACACGGACCCAGTCCGGATATCCCATTGACCCACGCGATTGCACGTACACATCTTCCCAAGCATCCGTCACGTACGTCAGCCCGAGCGTGATGGGCCGAGGTTCCCGGGAGCTCCGATTGTCCGCCACGATGCTCCCAACGAATGCGTCACTGTCGACCTCCACGACCACATCGACCAGATCGACGCCGCTTCCGCTCAATGCCGAGGCATCGATGCACCCCGTCACGCTATTCGGTGGGTACTGCGAAAGCTGCTCCAGCTCCTCGGAAGTGCAGGCACCATCATGAGAGGTGACCGCAGCAGCCACGATCATGGGCTGAAACCGACCCTGGAAACAGGTTGCACCCAAGGGCAGCTCGTTGCCAGAAGCGGCCCACACCAGTCGTGCGCAGACGCCCGCATCCGGATCGTAGCCACCCAGCACGATGGTCGGGCCAAAGTCGTCGGTCGCGGTGAATACCAGAGTGTCCGGAGCCAGCACGATCTCAGGGCGTGGGGCTAAACCGCCGACCTCGTCCAGTGCGGGAGATCCCCCTGCGCCGCCCTGCTGACCTCCAGCCCAGCCGTAGCGACCAGCCTCGATCATCCCCCCTCCGTACCCCATGCCTCCCATTTCAATGCCGCCGCCAGCGGCTGGGGAGTCGCCGCGACCCCCTCGACCGGAGCCGGTACGGCCCCCCACCATCGCCCCTTCGCCCGCCGTCCCGTTGTTTCCGGCGTGGGTTTCGTCGATGTCATCCGACTCCATCGACCCTCCGCAGGCCAGCAACAGTGAACCACACCAGAGACCCCAGCGCCCATGTCCAGCCCAGAACATCCCCAAAAGGATAGCCTACATCGGTACGAATGGCAAAAGGCCGGGCGACGCCCAGCCACCGGGTCACCCGCCGTAGTCGACCTCGATGGTGACGAGCTCGGTGGGGAGCGTGAATTCCTGGGTCACACAGGTGGGATCCAGTATCCAATCCCCGCTGTCGATGCCGTCCACGCTGTAGCCGAAGCACATCTCGACCTGGTAGAGGCCGTCCGGAGCGGGGTAGCGGTTCTCGCAGCGAAGCGCGTCGTCGAACTCGTAGACATACCCGTCCCAGGTCGTATACCCCGAGCCGAAATAGTCGTTCCACAGGATGGTGGTGACCATTCCATTGCCGTTGCCGCAATCGCTGCTACTGCCGTCGCAGTTGGCGGTGCAGCCGTCCACAATCTGCACAGGACTCCCGTTGCGCGTCACGCGCACCCAGCTCAGATACCCGTCGCCTCCATTCGACTGCACGTACACGGTTTCTGGGACATCGGTCATGTAGACCAGGCCGAAAGTCACCGGCTGGGGCTCACGGGAACTCCGGTTGTCCGCAATGATCCGCCCAGTGAAGGCCTCGCTCTCGAGCTGTGCCACCGCATCCACCAGCTCACTCCCGCTCCACTGCGTGCCGTCGATGCAACCCTCGAGGCTCCGCGGTTCGACCCACGCAAGATGCTCCATCTCCTCCCTCGTGCAGGGGCCATCATGGGGCAAGACCACGGCCTTCTTGGCCGTTTGATCCAGAACTCCCGAGCAGGTTGCCCCCAGAACCAGCTCCATACCAGGTGCAACCCAGGCCAACCCCGCGCAAGCGCGCGCGTCTGGATCGTAGCCTATTACCGCTATCTCCAACAACTCATTCAGCGGCTGGTAGAAGATCATGCTCGCCGGATCCAGGACGATGTCATTAGGCATCGCCGCGGCTCCCGCGCTTCCGCCAGTCGACGTCGTCCCCGCTTCGGCTGCACCGGCTGCACCGCCCGTGTTGACCTGTCCGCCATTTCCCGGCGCGCCCGCTTCCCCCGTCCCGGCGCTCGCACCCGTAGAAGCTCCGGCTTGTCCGGCACCGTCCGAGCCGACCGTTCCACCCTCTTCGGGACTCGCACCTGCTGGTTGCGCCCCGCCGGATTCGTCGCGACCACCAGCGCTCACCATTCCTCCCGTCGCGGCCCCGCCGTTGCCGACTCGACCACCAGAATCCGGAGCTCCACCCGACCCGACGCGACCCCCAGCCGTTGCAGCGCCTCCCTCTTCGGGACCCTCACCAGCTTGTTCCCCGGCATCACCGCCAGTCTGGTTCGCCGCGACGTACTTCGCTTCACCACCGTTCCCCACCGTTGTTTCACCGTCGTCATCCGATTCGACCAAACCGCCACATGCCAACAAGGGACCAACCGATAAGAGCACCCACCAGCCGCACCAATGCCCAAACATGCCCAATTATACCGCACATCGAGCCGGTGAGCCAAACCGCGCCAATGCCGGGGATTGTTGCCGGTGCGGCGCAATCACGGAATCGCGCGCGCTAGGTGCGAGGGCTCGGAAAAGTCGTAAACCGTGCCAGGTGTGGGTACCAAAGCGGCAAGCCCACGAGCAACGCCAGGAACGGTACCAAGATCAGCAGCAATCCCAGCAGCAGATCCTCACGACTCTCGCCTTCCGGGTCGGAGCTCCAGACGATGATGGGTACGTCAGTGGGTGTGGTGAGCGCGGCCCGCCCCACTGCCGACGCCACGGCCTTCCGGCAGCTGTCGTCGTCTTCCTCCTTCATCCGATAGCCCCCCTTGGCCGGCTTCGACCACTCCCCATCCCCATTCTCGCTTCGCGAGCACGCCCAGACGTGCACGGGCTCCTTGGGCGACCAGTCCCTGCCGACTACCGGGACGGCGTACACGGTGCGTGTGACATCACCCGCGTCGTACTCGTACTTGGACTGCAGCTCGAGGCGCAGGCTGGCGTCGGTGAAGCCGAAGATGGTCGCGCGCGGGTGCCGGGCAATCTCTTGAACAGGGATGTCATGCACGCGCTCGCCCCGGAGTGTCTGGATCGGGGGCCCCACGAAGAAGCAACCCAGCGAGGCTGCAATCATCCCGAGTAACGGTCCAATCGCGGCGACCGGTCCGGCCCGGAGCATCCGCGCAACGACCAGCGGCCCCCCCAACAGCCCGCTGACCAGGATCGCAACCACCAAAGGAAGAAACACGCTCATGGTGATGGCCACGCTCGCGATGAGCCAGAACAGCGCCACTCCCTCGAGCAGAGCGCGCCGGCGCGTTGGGGCTTTGAAGTGCAGTTGCAGCAGGGCCATCACTTAACCTCCCGGAGATTGCGTTGGCCAAAGACGGCGCCGCGGGGGCATCGGTCGAACTCGGCGCGACCCTGAACGGACCACCCTTCCTTGCTACAGTCCAGGAGAATCGAACCGTGGCTCGAACTTGGCACGAATCGTTCCCTGGTTCGAGCTCGGGTGTTCGCCCGGTGACGTCTCTGCGACGAACCGGCAAGAGCCAGGGAACAACTGGGCGGCACTGGTCATCAGCCAGGCGGCAGAGTAGTTTTGCACCATGCCTCGGACCCAAGTGACGATTCCCACGCTGGTGCGGGTGAAGGCGGGCGCGCTGGATCGGGTCGGCCTTTATGCCTCACGTCTGGGGGCGAGCCAGGTCGTGCTGTTGAATAGCCAAGGGTTGCCCGAGGCGATCCTGCAGCGTTGCCTTGGTGCCCTGGAGGGCTCGCACGTTGCCCTGGTGTCGACGCTGGTGATCGAAAACGCCACGTTCGAACAGGCAACACAGGTTTTCGCAACGCTTCCGAGCAGCGTTAATATGATCGTCGGGTTGGGCGGGGGCAAAGCCCTCGATCTGGCGAAGTACGTGGCGTTCCTGGGCAAGTTGCCCTACCTGGCGGTTCCCACTTCCCTGTCCAATGACGGTTTCTGCAGCCCTCAGAGCAGTCTGTTGGTGGGGGGGCGGCGCAAGAGCTGCCCGGCAGCGCTCCCGGCGGGCGTCGCGGTGGACACCGAGGTGTGCCTCGAGGCGCCGTTGTCGCACTGGTGTTCGGGGGTGGGGGATCTTGCCTCCAAGCTGACCGCTTGCGAAGACTGGCGGCGCGCGTTTCACGCCAAGGGCACGCCCATCGACGACTTCTCTTGGCTGTTGGCGGACGCCACGGTGTTCCAGTTCATGGCCCGGCCGGTGCGCGACCTCGAAGGGGTGCGCCTCTTGGCGACCGCGCTCCTGGTCAACGGCATCGCCATGGAGATCTGCGGTTCGTCGCGTCCTGCCAGCGGCGCCGAGCACCTGGTGTCTCACTATCTCGATGCCCACAGTGCCCGACCCCGGTTGCATGGGCTGCAGGTGGGAATGGCGAGCTATCTAGTGAGCCATCTGCAGGGGCAGGCCACAGAGTCCCTGCGCGAGCTCTTCCAGCGCACCGGGTTCTTCGACGTGGTGGAAAAGGATCCGTTCTCGAGAGCGGAATGGCTGGAGGCGTTTGCCGGAGCTTCCGGGCTGCGCCCCCAGTATCACACGGTTCTGGACGAGCTTGATCCTCTGCCCCGGCTCCAAGAGCTGTTCGGAACCGATCCGATTCTGGGTCGATGTTTCGGGGAGTAGGAAGCCGAGTACGCGCTCCGGCTAACCCTTGCCCTTCTGCAAATCCTCGATGGACTGATCGGCGCGCACGAGCCGTCGGGGGCCGCCATCCAGCGCCGAGGACCAGTCCTTGGGTGGTTGCACGGCGAGGAGCTCGTCGAGGGCGCCGAAGGCGATGGCGCGATCGTAGATGAGCTGCCAGGCGCAGTCGACGTCGGGGCCCAATTCACAGTGGCCACCCCGGGAGCCCCCGCAGGGACCATTCAACAGGCGCTTGGAGCAGCGGGTCACTGGACACACGCCGAAGTAATCCCCCAGCTGGCAGGAACCGCAACCGGAACAGCGTTCCGCCCAGACTCCTTCATCCTGCCTTACCCCGAGGAACTTCGTATCCAGGCCGGGGTACACCCGAAGCTTGGGGAAGCGCTGGGCCACGTGCTGTACGCCGGCACCGCAGCCCAATGAGCAGATGGCGTCGTAGTTGGTGATTCGCTCCGCCAGGGGCTCGAGGAACACGTCCTCGCACTGGCGCTCCACGGTGGCTTCGTCGATGACGAGCTTCCCATGCCCGGCCAACTCGGACGCCATGCGCAACGCCGAGGCCATGACGCCCACCTCCCGCTCTCCGCCGGCCATACACACCGTGACGCAGGTGCCGCAGCCCAAAAAGAGGACCTTTCGGTGAGGCTCCAACAGACTCCGGATGTCTTGAACCGGTTTGGGTTCGGCGACGATCATCTCGATGCTCCTTGGGCGCGTTGCTGGCGAGCCACACGAATTGGACTGGGGCCGAGGCGCTGGAGGCGCTCGTGCATCTCGCGGACGACCTCGGCGAAGCGAGGTCCGTCGGCGGAGGAAAGGTTGAACATATCCAGGCGTTCCCGCTCTAGGCCGATCTGCTCCATCAGTCGTTGCAGTCGCTCCACACGCCGTCGGGCTCGCAGGTTCCCTTCCTGGAAATGGCATCCCCCCTCCAGACACCCGACGACGACTACGCCGTCTGCCCCCTTCTCGAAGGCACGCATCACGTAACCGGGCTCCACCTTACCCGTGCAAGGCAGCCGGATCACCCGCGCGCTGGGTGGATACTGCAGTCGCAGGGCCCCGGCCAGGTCGGCTGCGGCGTAGGCGCAGTAGTGGCAGGCGAGAACGACCAGCGTGGGGCAGAACTCGGTCGTGGTCATGCTTCTCCTGGCAGGGCCGAAGGACAATCTTCGCCGAGCAGCCCATCGATGGCAGCCAACACCTGGTCCTTGGCGTAGTGACGCAGCGTGATGGCTCCCGCTGGGCATTCGGAGGCGCAACTCCCGCAGCCCATACACACCGCGGTTTCGATCTCGGCGCGCCCGCGGTGCCCCGGGTGCGGCGCCAGATAGGGGCAAACCCGGACGCAGGTCATGCAGGCCGCGCATCTCTCGGGATCGACGACGGAAATCTGTGCGCTCACCGACAATCGATCCTTGGACAAGATGGCCGAAGCCCGCCCCGCCACCGCATACGCCTGTGCGATGCTCTCCCCGATGTGCTTGGGGCCATGGGCCGTCCCGCATAGAAAGAGGCCCTCCGACGCGAAATCCACGGGTCGGAGCTTGGGGTGGGCTTCCGCGAAGAAGCCCTCCGCATTGAGCGGCACACGGAGCAGCCGGGAGACATCCTGACTCTGCTGGCCCGGTACTACCGGCGCCGCCAACACCAGTAGCTCCGGCTCGACCCAAAGGTCCCGTCCCAGACTCGGATCCCGGAAATGAAGTCGGAAGCCACCATGATCGGTGTTCAGGACGGGCTGGTTGGTGGCGTCGTAGCGGACGAAGAGGATGCCTTGCTCGCGAGCCCGGCGGTACCACGACTCCCTGAGCCCGTAGCTGCGCAGGTCACGATACAATACCAGGATCTGGGCGTCGGGATAGCGAGCCCGCAACGCGAGCGCGTTCTTGATTGCCGTGCTGCAGCAGACCCGACTGCATCCGGGCCATTGTGAGTCGCGTTGCTCGACACACTGGATCATGACCACGGTGGGCGTATCGGAGAGCTTCAGCTCGTCGTTGCCCATTCGCTCCGACAACTCGAGTTGGGTCAGAACCCTCGGATCCCGGCCGTACTGGTACGACGTAGGCGCTCGCTCCACGGCCCCGGTGGCAACCACGACCACACCATGCCGAACCTCGGTGCTCGCGCCGCCAGGTCCCGACAACGTGGAGACGAAAGCCCCGACGTGACCCGATACGGCGGTGGCGTGGGTGCCAAGATGAACGGTGATCAGCGGGGACTGCTGGACCCGGCGAATGCCCTCGGCGACGACCGCTTGCACGTCGCTGCCGTCCAGCGTGGTCGGGATGCGCAGCGCGACCCCGCCGAGCTTGTCTGATTGCTCCACCAGATGAACCGAAAAACCCTGCTCGGCCAGGACCAGGGCAGCGGACATGCCAGCCATGCCGCCCCCCAGAACCAGAGCGCCACTCTGCACGGGTACCGTGCTCTCTTGGAGCGGCCCCAGGCGCGCGGCGCGATACACCGCCATGCGCAACAGATCCAGGGCTTTGCGCGTAGCGGCGGCGGGTTCTGCCGAGTGCACCCAGGAACATTGATCCCGGATGTTCACCATCTCCAGCAGATACGGATTGAGCCCCGCTTGGCGCAGCGTATCGCGGAATATGGGCTCGTGGGTGCGCGGCGTACAGGAGGCAACCACCACGCGATTCAAGCGGTGCTCGGAGATGAGCTCCCCAAGTCTGTGTTGGCTGTCATCGGCGCAGACATACACGTTGTGCTCGGAGGTCACCACGCCAGGCCAAGTCCGAACCTTCTGGGCAACCGAGGGCACGTCGACAACCGATGCGATGTTGCTGCCACAGTGACACACGAATACACCGATGCGCGGGTCTTCGCCGGTAACCAAGCGTTCGGCGGGATACTCCTTTTTGATCTGACGCGTGCCTCGAACCGCGGCCAACAGGGCCATGGCCTGGGCCGCGGCGGCGCTGGCCTGCACGACCGTGTCCGGGATGTCCTTGGGCTCCTGGAACGAGCCAGCCACGAACACTCCCGGGCGAGAGCTGGTCACCGGAGACAGCTCGCTGGTCCGCGCGTACCCGAGTCGACTGAGCTCTACACCGAGCCGTTTGGCGTGCTCACGGGTTGCGGCGTCGGGTTCGAGCCCCACCGAGAGAACGACGAGCTCGAAATCCTCTTCCACCCGGCGCAGCTGGGCGCCGACATGGCACAGGCGCAAGTCCTTGGTATGCGGGAGCTCGAACACCCTTGATACCAGGGAGCGGACATACTCGATTCCCATGGAGCGGGCTCGCGCGCAGTACCGCTCGAAATCCTTGCCCACCGCCCGAAGATCCTGAAAAAAGATGGTAACCTCGAGCCCCGGTTCGTGCTCCTTGGCCAGGATCGCTAGCTTGGTTGCGGCCATGCAGCACACCGCCGAGCACCACTCGGCTTCACAGTCGTGATCGCGCGAACCGACGCACTGGATGAAGGCAAGGCGGTGAGGAACCTTCCCGTCCGAGGGTCGTCGCAGCTTCCCGCTGGTGGGCCCCGAAGCGGAGAGCATTCGTTCGAAACCCACGCTGGTCATGACGTTGGCAGCCGCCCCAAAGGCGAGCTCGGGGCGGCGTCGGGCGTCGAAGGGGGTAAGGCCAGGTACCAAGAGGACCGCTCCAACCTCCAGCGTCAACGGTTGGTCCGTCTGCTGGTGCTGGATGGCGTTGGCCTTGCATGCCTTCACGCACTCCATGCACTCCGAACAGGCACCGCAGTTCAAGCAGCGAGCCGCCTCGGCCCGGGCCTGGTCCTCGGTTAAGCGATTGACGACCTCGCGGAAGTCGGTCTTGCGCTGCCCGACCGGCTCCTCGGGGGGCCGCTGGCGGCGAGTTCGTGGGAGCTTGCGGCGCAGGTGCTCGAGCTCCTGGTTCGACACGGGATTTTTGCGTTGCTGACTGTCCGCGCACCCCGGGTTCGTGGGCTCGCCCCGCAGGTAGGCGTCGATGGCCGCCCCCGCGCGCTTGCCCTGGGCGATGGATTCGATGACGCTCGACGGCCCCAGCACCACATCGCCTCCCGCGAACACCGACGGGCGAGAGGTCACCAGCGTTACCGGGTCGGCCTCGATGGTTCCCCAGCGCGAGGTACCCAGCCCCAGAGCCTCGGCCAGCTCGCGCTCCGTGTGTTGACTGACGGCCGCTATCACCGTGTCGGCCGGGACCAGGAACTGTGAGCCCACGATGGGCGCCGGGCTGCGACGTCCACTGGCGTCGGGCTCCCCCAGTTGGGTCCGCTGGCATTGTAGAGCCGTTACGCGATCCTGTTCTCGGACCACGCGCAAGGGTGCCACCAGGAACTCGATCTGGGCCCCTTCGAGCAGGGTTGCTTCGACCTCCTCCGCATCCGCTGGCATCTCCGCTCGCGAGCGCCGGTACAGGATCCGGACATCGGTCGCGCCCAGGCGGATGGCGGTTCGCGCCACGTCGACCGCGGTGTTGCCGCCTCCGACCACGACAACCCGCCGGCCCAGGGACATCTCGGCGCCAAGGGCGACAGCGCGCAACAGATCGATCCCTTCCATGACGCCCGGGCCGTCGTCCCCGGGGATCCCGAGGGTCCGGCCCCGGTGGGCACCGGTGGCCAAGAACACCGCGTCGTGGCTCCTTAGCAACTCCTCGACGGGCAGATTGTCACCCACTGCGACTCCAGTCCGAAACTCCACACCCAGGGCGCGGATCCTGGAAAGCTCTGCCCGTAGAATGGGCGGGGGCAAACGGAAATCGGGGATCCCCACCGCCAGCATACCGCCCAGCACGGGGAGGGATTCCAGAATGGTCACCTGATGACCATGCCGGGCCAATACCCAGGCTGCCGAGAGACCAGCGGGACCGGAGCCCACGACGGCGACCCGTTTGCCTGTGGGCTCCGGCAATGCTGCCGGTACGACATCAGGGTACTGGTCCAGGGCGAATCGCTTGAGCCCTCGGATGTCTAGCGGGGCGTCCAGAGCCCCACGGTTGCAGGCCGCCTCGCAGCGATGAAAGCACACGCGTCCGCACACCTCAGCCAGCGGATTCTCGCTGCGGATCAATTCCGCGGCCTCACGGACCTTGCCAGCCGCGATCAGCGCCACGTAACCCTGGACGCTGGTGTCGATGGGACAGGCCGAGCTGCACGGCGCCCGACCCCGTTTGGCGATCACGACGGCGTTGGGAGTGGCCTGCGCGTACACCCGATCGATGGCCTTGCGCGTACCAAGCCCCGCGTCGAACTCGCTCTGGAGCTGGACCGGGCAGGCCTTGGTGCAATCACCACAGGCGGTGCAGCGGCTCACGTCCACGTAACGAGGCAACTGGCGGACGGTTGCCGTGAAATGCCCTACCTCGCCCTGCAGCTCGACGAGCTCGGCCAAGGTAATGACCTCGACGTTCTGGTCCCGTATGCACTCGACGAGCCGGGGGGACAGCGTGCAAGTGGCGCAGTCCCCAGTGGGGAAGGTCTTGTCCAGACGCGCCATCCGACCCCCGATGGTCGCGGTCCGCTCCAGCAGATGGACACGATATCCGGCCGCGGATAGATCGAGTGAGGCCTGGATCCCCGCCACGCCGCCGCCCACCACCAGCACCGCGCCGACGGGGTGATGCGGACCCGAACCGGAGCTATCCGTCACGGTGCTCCTCGTGAACGGGCAATTCTGGCAGGCCGGACACCGCGGGGAGTTGTCGCGGGCTCACGCGCAGTCCCAGTTCGCGCGGCGCGAGCCCCATGGCGCACCCCAACAACTGGGTGATGTACGACACCGGCGTGGGAGGAATCGGCCCGTGCGCACGCACCGCCTCGCCCTGACGCAGCTCGAGATTCGCCTGGCACATGGGGCAGGCAACCGCCACCGCATCGGCCCCGGCACTGCGAGCCATGGCCAAGATCCGGTGACTGAGCCGGAGTACCACGTCGGTGTTCGTCAGGGATAATCCCGCGCCGCAGCACTCGGTTCGATAGGGCCAGGCGACGGGCGTGGCCCCGATGGCCTCGACCAAGTCCTCCATGCAACAGGGGTTCTCTGGATCGTCGAACGCTACCACCCCGGGCGGGCGGGAGAGCAGGCAGCCATAGTAACAGGCCACCCGCAGCCCCTGGAGCGGCGCAACGACTCGTTCTCGGATCCGCGTCAACCCAACCCGGTTACACAGCACATCCAGTACATGGAACACGGGAACCGAGCCATCGTAGGACGCTCCCAACAGCCGCTCGACTCGCGCTTGCTCTGCGGCATTGCTCTTGAGCCGGTGATTAGCCGTGCGTAGACGCGCGTAGCAGGCCGCGCAGGCGGTCATCACCGGTGAACGGATCGTGGCCGCCTTGTGCAGATTCAAGACCGGAAGCGCCACCGCCAGAGCGTCGCTCGTGCCGTGGGCGGGGGTCGAACCACAGCAGGTCCAGTCGGGTACGTCGCACAGCTCGAGCCCCAACGCGTGGCACACGGCTCGGGTCGAAACGTCGAAATCCCGCGCCGTCGATTCCAGGCTGCAACCGGGATAATAGGCGTATTTCACTTGGACTGCTCCTCGGAGCGAGCCCGCGCGAACAGACGGCGCACCTCACGCGCGCTTCGGCTCCGACTGGGCCAGAACCGAAGCCGACCGGCCAGCGCGAGCCTAAGCCCCTGATCCAGATCCCGGAACAGCGTGAAGGTGGAAAGCTTGTAAGCCGTCAACATCCCGAGCTCGAACACCCGACCGTGGCGACGGACGCTGGCCAGAAAGGCCGACGCGAACTTGCGCCCCCGGCTGCGGGTCGAGGGTGACTGGTGTTCGACCGCCAGGATCCTAAGGCTATCCATCACCCTGGCCACGTCGATCCCCATCGGGCAACGGGTGGTGCAGGTCTGGCAGGATGAACACAGCCAGATCGCTTGCGAGCCCAGCGCCTCGGTGTCCAACCCCAGATGCAGCAGGCGCAGTACCTGGCTTACGCGAACATCGGCATCGTCACCGACCAGACAGCCACTCGAACACTTGTGGCATTGCAGGCAGCTGCTAACCAAGGTCCCAGTGCGTCTCTCAACCTCGCGCAGAAGGGTCGGCCTGCTCAAGGGCGCGCTCTCGCCAAGGGGCACCTTGACGATTGACTCGGAGACGGTTGGCATGGGCAGTCGGAGAAGGTCCAGCGGCGCGACACCGCAGTCTGTCCGACTCGTTCCCCTCTGTCACGGTGGGGACGAGGAGCGGGGCACCCGGACCCCAGCCAGCCGGCGTTTTTTCGGGGATCGTTCGCCCCGCGGGGCCGGTCGGCTCGTCGAGTGATGCCGGGTGCCCTGGATCGGGCTAAATACGCGATCCGCGTGCCGATCCACTCCACCCCCAAGACCTCGAGCCAGCTCGAGCGAGCGCTCGCCAGCTCTTCCTTCGTCGTGACCGCGGAGTGTGGTCCGCCACGCGGCTGCGACCCGGAGCCGGTCCGCCGCAAAGGGGAATTGCTCCGCGGTGTGGTGGATGCCATCAACGTCACCGACAACCAGACCTCGGTGGTCCGCATGTCTTCGGTGGCGGCTTGTGTCGTACTTCGACAGATGGGTCTTTCCCCAATATTGCAGATGACGACCCGGGACCGCAACCGGATCGCCTTGCAGAGCGATCTCTTGGGCGCGGCCGCGCTGGGCCTTGACACGGTGTTGTGCCTCTCTGGTGACCATCAGCATTTCGGCGATCACCCCGGCTCGCGCAACGTTCACGACGTCGACTCGATTCAGCTGGTAGACATCGTCCATCGAATGCGCGAACAAGGGTGTCTGGTCAACGGCCAAGCTCTGGACAAGGCGCCCCGCTTTTTCGTGGGAGCGGCGGCCAACCCCTTCGCCGATCCCAAGGAGTTCCGGGTGCTCCGCCTGGCCAAGAAGATCGCTGCCGGTGCGGATTTCGTCCAGACCCAGTGTGTCTACGACCTCGACCGGTTCCGCGATTTCATGCAGGCCGTGGTCGACCAGGGTCTGCACGAGCGGGTCGCCATCTTGGCCGGTATCATGCCGCTCAAGAGTGTTGGCATGGCGCGCTACGTGGCGCGATCCGTGCCGGGGATGACGGTGCCCGACGCGCTGGTGCAACGGTTGGTGGACACCGGCAAGGAGCGCGCCGCCGGGGAGGGGATCCGGATCGCCATCGAAACCATCCAGCAGCTGCGGGAGATCCCGGGGGTGCGGGGGATCCACGTCATGGCCGTCGAGGCAGAAGAAAAGGTTCGCGAGATTGTTCAGGGAGCGGGCCTTTTGCCCCGCTCCGCTGCATGAATGGGGCCGACAACGGCCAGTCCGCGACCCATTCGGCCTTGGTGGAGGCGTCAATTCGCGCTACACCGAGATCGGTGAAAGGTCATCTCGCTCGTTGGCAGTGGGGAATCGCGCTGGGTCTCATGCTCCTGGAGCCGTCATTGCTGAGCGCGGCTCCCCGCCGTCGCAGCCGAGCGGTCTTCCCGGTGGATGCCACCCAGACGGTTGCCTACGAGTACGCCCAACTCGACGAAGCGGCCTGCCACGAGCGGTTGGAGGCTCGTGGATTGCCGGTTCGGCGCAATGACCAAAGCGTGCCGGGCGTCAAGGCGCCGGTGCGGTTGACGGGGGCGTTGCATGGCGTGACCTTCCGGACTGATCTGGCGGTCAAGGATCGCGAAACCTCTCCCTACGAGATCTTCGACTGCCGGTTGGTGCTCGCTCTCGACGATTTCTCGAAGCTCCTCGAAAAGGAAGGGATCGTGGAGGCCGTCTACTCCTCGGCGTATCGACCCCCACCCAAATCCAGAAAGAACGTGGAGCAAGGGAAACGACACGAAGGCGGTTTGGCGATCGACATCCACCGATTCCGCAAGAGCGACGGCACGGTGCTCAAGGTGGACCGCGATTTTCGGGGTCGAATTGGCAGCCCGGTGTGTGGCAAACGGGCGCAGCCCCAGAAATGGCAGAAGCCCGAGGCACAGCTGCTGCGTCGCCTGGTGTGCACCGCGGCCGAGCAGCACTTGTTCCAGAGCATCCTGACCCCCAACGCCGACCGTCCCCACCGCACCCATTTTCACCTGGAGGTGACCCCTGGGGTGCGCTGGTTCATCGTCAGCTAGAGCCAACCCCGGCGACGGAACCAGACGAGCATGACGGTCGGGGTGCCGACGCAAAGCCCCAGCATGGTGTACGTCAGTCCACGCGAACTGGTCCAACCCGCCAATCCGGGTAGATCTTGGAAGTTCTGGCCGAAGAAGCCCACGATGAAGGCCAGCGGTAAGAACACGGCACTGAGCAGGGTCAGGTACTTCATGATCTCATTGGTGCGCATGGACACCGCCGAGAGATAGGCGTCGACGACATTGGCCAACAGTTCACGTCCCGACTCGATTGATTCGGTCAGGCGAGCCAGGTGGTCATAGACGTCTCGGAAGTAGAGCGAAGTTCGCTCGTTGATGTGCTCTCCACCCCAGCGGGACAGGATGGCCATGGTCTCACGCTGGGGTAGAAGGACCTTGCGCATCAGCATCAAATGGCGCCGAAGCTCGAAGACCCTCATCAGGTCTTTCCGCTCCACCTTGACCAACATCTGGCACTGCAGGTCGTCCAACTCGTCGCTGATTCGGTCCAGGATGGGGAATTCCTGATCGACCAGCGCATCAGCCAACAGATAGGTCAAGAAATCGACGCCACGCTTCATGGGCGAGGGGTGGACGGAGCAGAGCTCCCAAACCTTGTTGACGGCCTGGATGGGGTCGGCGTGGACCGTGACCAGATAGCGTTCGCCCAAGAATGCATGCAACTCGTGCAGATCGAGCTCTTGCACTGGCCCGTCCGGACAACTGAAACCCTGGGTGACCAGGAACAGGTGGTTTCCGAATTCCTCGAGCTTGGGCCGCTGGTCGAGATGGGCACAATCCTCCAGGGCCAGGGGATGAAACTCGAAATGCTCGCGCAGATGGTCCAGGCGCTCCGGGTTGTCGTAGGTCAAGTCGATCCAGCGCAGCACGCCGGCAGGTGGGGGGACGGCGTTGTCGACGCCTTCGCTGGCGGTCAACGTCCCATCTTCGGCCAGATCCAGAACCCGAAACACTCCGGCAGTCTACGCCAGCACCAACCAGCTTGAGAAGGCGGCCCGTAGCCCAACCAGCGTTCAGGGTTTGGGCTCGCGGCTCTCCAGGTACACCTTGTAGCCCAAGAGGGCCACCGTGGTTGCCCACACCACGGGATGGCGCGCCACCGCGCCGACCGGGAGCATGAACCAGAACAGGGCTGACGCGAGATCACTCTTGTGTCGCCATCGTCGAAACAGGACTAGCGAGCGAATCCCGAAGAACACGGCGACCAACGCTACGCCGAGAAACAGAAGGCGAGCCACAACCCGGGGGATTATTTGCCCCAGCCCCTGGGCAGGCAAGGAAAATCAAGCAAACCGGGGGATTTCCAAGGGCCAAGGGAGCTCGGGGGTCAGAAACCACGAGACCCCGAACCGAAAGGATCCACCATGGCAGAGATAGCCGTTGGACAGAGCTCCCCGCGCGGACGCAGCCTCAACCACGAGCTCCCGCTCGTTCCCTTCATCGACTTCCTGCTTTGCCTGGTTGCCTTCCTCCTGGTCACTGCGGTCTGGTCGCAGATGGCCCGCCTATCCGTTTCCGCCAACGTCCCCGGCAGCCGCAGCCAGGACGCGCCCGACACCGAGCGTCGGCTTCACATCGAGCAGCGTTCCGCCGATCACTTCACTCTGGTCTGGCGCGACGGCGACACCGTGGTGCGCTCGGTCCAGGTTCCCCGCAAGCCAACCCTGATGGCGGACGGCGAATCGGTTCGTTATCACGAGCTGGCCTTGGCGTTGGCAGACGAATGGAAGAACTTCGGAGTCCATCGGAGCCCCACCGATCCACGGGAGGACATTCTGGTCGTACACGCTCCCAACACCCAACCCTTCTCCGAGATCGCTGGGATCTTCGACACCGCTCACGCTCCTCAGCGTTTCAGGGACGGAGTCGCCAACAAGAACGTCCGAGCCTTCACGGTAGCTCTGTCCGTCCAGTGACGCCTCGCCCGACACGGGCACGCCGCGCGGCAGCAGAAGCATGCGAGCCTTCACGGTAGCTCTGTCCGTCGAGTGACGCCTCGCCCGACACGGGCACGCCGCGTGGCACGTGCTATGGCGAACGCGCCTCAATGCCGGAACCCGCTGTGCGTCTTGGGAAACGTTTCTGCTTGGTATTCGCATTGCTGGTGAGCACGTTCGGGTGTGCCGGTTCGGCGGATCGGAACGCCCCGTCTGACCCGG
>CAZYKT010000022.1:75315-76418 GCA_964648165.1 uncultured Polyangiaceae bacterium
GTGAGCACGTTCGGGTGTGCCGGTTCGGCGGATCGGAACGCCCCGTCTGACCCGGACGACGAACGGGACGCTGGGCTCGACGCGGGGGGAAATCCCGACGGTAGCGCAACGATTCGTGTCGAACCGACGAGAACCCACCAGCGGCTGGAAGGGTTCGGTGCGTCTCTGGCCTGGTATCAGCAGATTCTGGTCTCCCATCCCCAGAAGGACGAAATCTATCCGCTCCTGTTTGCGGAACTGGGCCTGGACATCCTGAGGTTCCGCAATCGAACCCAGCGTCAGAGCGAGGACTCGGATCTTTCGGCGGAGGTGGAAATCCTCGAGGCGGCCAGCGCCTCGCTGGGACACCCACCCAAGGTCCTCATCACTTCCTGGTCGCCGCCCGCGACGCTCAAGGCCAACGGAAGCGACCGATGCGACCAAGACCCCGCGTGTACCCTCAGTCGAGTGGATGGCGTCTATGACTACGCGGGTTTTGCCGACTACTGGGTCAATGCCCTCGAGGAGTACGAGCGGGTCGGAATCGTTCCCACGTGGATCAGCATTCAGAACGAACCAGATTTCCTTTCCTCCTGGGAAGGCTGTCGCTTCGATCCAACGGAGGAATCCGGAGTTGCAGCCTACGGCAAGGCGTTGGAGGCGGTGGCGGAGCGGCTGGCGGATCGAGCCGATGCCCCAGGTCTTCTCGGACCGGAGACCCTCGGGATCCATTACGACAAGCTGCAGAACTACCTACCCGAACTGGACAAGGGGCTCCTTTTCGGTCTGGCACACCACCTGTACGAGCAGGGTGGCGATGGGACATGGGATTGGCAGTACCCGGGCCCGGACAGCTTCGTCGACGAGATGAGGGACGTGTCGTCAGCGGCTGACGGCCTGCCCATTTTCGAGACTGAGTTCTCCACCGACGAAGATCAAGGAACCAAGGGCGGATTGGAGACGGCGTGGCTCATCCAAAACTCCCTGACCGCGGAGAACGCTGCCGCATTTTTGTATTGGGAGTTGGCGTGGCGGCGCGAAGGCACCATGGACCGAGGGATGGTCAGCCTGAACGAGTCATCCTACGTGTTGCGCGACCAGTATTATGCGATGCGCCACTACGC
>CAZYKT010000022.1:76518-79528 GCA_964648165.1 uncultured Polyangiaceae bacterium
TGTTCGGTCAGGTGCTCGAGGACCTGGCCCGCCATCAGCACCGGAACACCCAGGCTCTGGGGATCGACACGGCTCACGCTGGGCCCCAGCGCCAGCAGACCGAGCTGTGACCCCAGATCCCCACGACAGATCCAGAGCTCGTCGGCATGCCGAGCCAGATCGGGAAGGCTCAGGAGGGCCTCCTGGCGCTCCACCTTGGCGATCACCCGGCAGTTCCCCACGATAGCCCGAACCCAATCGCACTCTCGCCCATCCGAGACGAAGGAGACGGCAAGATCACGGCACCCCGCTTGGAGCGCCACCCGCAGCCCTTCCCGGTCGCGTGGCGACAAGCCAAGCGGTGAGATGGGATGCTCCCGTCGGTTGAAGCCCTTGCGCGGGAGCAACCGGCCATCGTTCAAGGCGCAGAGCGTCATCCTGTCCGAGCTGACTGCCTCCACCCGAGCCAACAGGCGGTCGTCGTCGAAGCTGACCCGTTCTCCCGGGGCCAGTTGGCAGAATGGCTCCGGATGAGGCAACGGCAAGGCCCGTCCCATATCCCCTGGGCCGAGGACCAGCTCGAACCGCTCCCCGACGCGGAGCTCTCGAGGTTCGAAATGGCCCAGTCGCATCTTGGCTCCCTGGAGATCGACGACGACCGGCAGCCCCCCCGTTTCGCGGGCAAGCGTCACATGATGCGCCAGCTCCTCCAATCCGAGATGGGAAGCATTGAGCCGAAAGGCGGTGGCACCAGCCATCGCCAAGGATCGTTCTCTGCCGAACGACGCAGGGCCGAGCGTCACGATCAGGGACTTCGGTTTTTCTTGGCTCATCGGCAGCATCAACCTACCACGGCCAAAAATCTCTGCTATGGCCCCGCTCATGGCTGCCAAGCGTCGTCAACGCCCCTCTGATGTACCCCGTCCGGTCGAGATGGTTCCGGGCTTTCATCGACTGGCAGAGGGATCGGTCCTATACCGGGCGGAGGGGACCGTCGTGCTGGTAACGGCATCGGTAGAGGAGCAGGTTCCCGAATTCTTGAAGGGACGTGGCGAGGGTTGGCTGACCGCGGAGTACCAGATGCATCCCCGTTCCAATCCAGTCCGGCGCGAGAAGCGGGATGGTCGGGAGCGCCCCCTCGGCGGGCGCGCGCGGGAGATCGAGCGTCTCATCGGTCGAGCCCTTCGCGCGGCCGTACACCGGCAGTGGCTGGGGGAACGGCAGATCATCGTCGACTGCGACGTCCTGGAAGCAGACGGCGGAACCCGCACCGCCTGCATCACCGCGGGCTTCGTGGCGTTGGCGTTGTGCCTGGACACCCTGCGTCGTCGCCAGGTCATCGACGTCCCCATCCTGCGCGACCAGGTGGCGGCGGTCAGCGTGGGACACATCGACGGCGAGTTGCTGCTCGATCTGAGCTACGAGGAGGACTGTCGCGCTCGAGTCGATCTCAACGTGGTCGGGACGGCGCGGGGCGCGATTGTGGAGCTCCAGGGCACGGCCGAAAAGGAAGCCCTGGAGCGTGCGGAGATGGATCGGATGGTGGATCTGGCGCAAAAAGGCATCAAAGACCTGTGCCGGGTGCAACAGCAGGCCTTGGAACAGGCCGGTATTCCACTGGAGCGGGTCCTTCGCGTCTAGCACCAACGGTGCGGGCTCATGCCTCGTCTCGGGGGTAGGATTCGGGCATGACCACAGCGGTTCCCGGTCGCTGGCAGCGGTCGCTCCCCGACGGCAGACTCCAATGCACTCTCTGCCCCCGGGGCTGCCGTCTCGCCGACGGACAGCGAGGCTTCTGCTTCACGAGACAGCGGCGGGGCGCCGAGCTGTGGCTGACCAGCTACCATCGGCCTTCGGGTTTCTGCATCGATCCCATCGAGAAGAAGCCGCTCTTCCACTTCTTCCCCGGCAGCAGTGTGCTCAGCTTCGGCACCGAGGGGTGCAATCTGAGCTGCCGATTCTGTCAGAACTGGGATCTCTCCAGGTCTCGTCGGGCCGCCGAGTTCGGTTCGGTATGCACCCCGGAACAGATCGCCGAAACCGCGCAGGCTTGGGGTTGTCGGAGCGTGGCCTTCACTTACAACGAGCCCGTCGTCTTCGCCGAGCTGGCCATCGACACCGCCCGGGCCTGTCATGCTCACGGGATCTCGACCGTGGCCGTCACCGCTGGCTACATCTCGGATCCAGCCCGACAAGAGTTCTTCCTCGAGATGGACGCAGCCAACGTGGATCTGAAGGCGTTCGATGCCAAGTTTTACCGAGAACTGTGCGGGGTCGATATCGAGACGGTCAAGGAGACGCTCGTCTATCTCGCCAAGGAAACCCGAACCTGGCTCGAGCTGACCACCCTGCTCATCCCCGGAAAGAACGATTCGGACCGAGAGCTCTCCGAGCTGTGCGAATGGGTTGGCACCGAGCTCGGGGTAGAAGTCCCGCTTCACTTCACCGCGTTTCACCCGGATTTCCAGCTCACCGATGTGCCCCGTACGCCGCCCTCCACCTGTCGCCGGGCCCGGGAGCTCGCTCTGGGGAAAGGCCTGCGTTTCGTCTACACCGGCAATGTCGACGACTGTATCGGGCAAACCAGCCTCTGTTCCAACTGTGGCCGGGTTCTCGTCGCGCGAGACGGTTACCGATTGCGAAGCTATCGTGTGGACCAGGACCGGTGCCCAGACTGCGCAACGACACTGCCTGGCCGTTTCGACCCAACCGGGCCCGGCGATTTCGGTCCGCGACGCATTCCAGTGACGGTTCCGTCCAGGCCCTCGGACGGCTAGACACCATTCTGAGCGGACGGCACCTCTGGAGGCAGCTGCGTGCCCAGCAGGCGCTGGACGGTGTATCGGGTCAGGATCGCCAGAAACACGACGCCCACCAAGAGCACCACCACGAAGAGCACGAACATCCCCCACTGGGCGTGGACCGGCGCCTTGGCGAGATCGAAATACGGGGCCAGATACGCCTGTCGGATCCAATCGCGGAGCACCACCAGGCAGGCCATGGCTCCCAAGAAGCAATGGCTAGCCAAGAG
>CAZYKT010000023.1:0-79202 GCA_964648165.1 uncultured Polyangiaceae bacterium
TTTAGTCGGGGCGTCTCGTCCCAGACCCTTTTTGTCTGTGCGGCGCGACCCCTTCGGGATGCGCTCGTCAACGAGCCATCTTTCGCCGATGGGGCGGCCGGCATGGTGAAGGACTGCGCTCCGGCCTGTGGCCACAACTCATACACCGTGAACCTGGCCATTTGCCGGTATCTTGACCGGCAGCTTCCCGAACCCGATGACGGTAGCGAAGTAGGCCAAAAAGCCGTCATACCATCACGGACTTCTTGCTTTGTTCGAGAAAACCGATGACCCGCGCAAGGCGGGCGCGGCGCGCTTCATCCTTCTTCGCGCTCGTGATCCAGCCGAGGTACCGCCTGCGGTAGCTCGGCGCCAGAGTCTGCCAGAACGCCGCTGCCCGGGGGCTCTGGGCGATCGCATCGGCGACGAAAGGCGGCACGTCGGGCTGGGCGCCGGCGGTGGTCGGCGCTCCCGCCGCCGACGTAGCGCTGCTGCAACGGGGCGTCTCGCTCGCCGCGCCTCGATTCGGCGGGTCGCCGTCGAGGGTAACACCAAGCACCGCGAGGCCGCTCTCGGTCATCCGTCCTGCCGCGATCAGCTCCGCAACACGCCTCCTGTTCTTCGCCGACCAATTCGTGGTGTTCGCGCGAGGGGTGAACCTCCGCAGGTAGCTCTTCTCGTCGATGCGCTTGATGACGCCGTCAATCCAGCCGTAGCAAAGCGCCTCGTCGAGCGCGTCCTCGTAGCGGAGGCACGGCTTTCCGGTGTGTTTCTTGGCGAAGACGAGCCACACTCCCTTCGCCTCGGCGTGGTGGGCGGCGAGCCACGCGCGCCAGCTCGCGGCGTCCGGCGCCTCGAAGCGGACGGGATCGCTCGCCGGAGCGCCGCTGCGAGTGCCTGCTCGACTGCGTGGGTGTCGGCCGTTCATGCGCTATTTCCTCGAGCCGTTTGTACGCTCAACCGACCTGGTCAGGCAACAAGGTAGGCCGAGCGCCACCGTGGCGCTATGGGCTGTCTGCTGAGGCCCCAGGGAGAACGGGAGGGCACACCTCGATCAGCAAGTCGGTCTTGGGATAGAAGTCCAGAGCGATGATGACCCATTTCCCCTCCACGATACCGAAGTGAAATCGGTAGCTGCTTGAGGTATCGGTGACGGTCACCCTGGCAAGCTCGTCGCGCCTTTCTAGCTCTGCGATAACTCGTTCGTCTCCAGCGTTCTCCGGGGGGCCTATGACGTACCGCATGAAGGACTCGTATGAGGGCGCCAAAAGAGGATTGGCTGGTTCGCTCAGCACACAGCCGAGCTTCGGGAAGGCGAGGGTGTTGCAATCGATCTCCGGCCTTGGACCAACGCTCAGCTGGCAATCATCGAGGCGGGGTACCGAGTGCAATTCCCCGAAGGCAGCCGCGAGCGACGGGAAGTTCTGCGAGGATGGATACATGCCCAGGTGGGTCTGCGCGACGATGCCGAGCTCTGCTTTGACCACCTCATCGCCGTTTCCTGCACGCAGTCTGGAAAGGATGAGCGGCCACGCCGCGAAAAACGACGCGATGTCGTCGGACCGCGGATTGTGGTCTGTTCGCATAGCTGGTGGGCGCCGTGCCACGCTACGGGAAGCCGGTACGGACGCCGGCGCATTGGTCACGGGCTGTGGCGTTCTCGTCGTTGGCAATGAAGGGACTTTGGCGCAGGCCACGACGATGAATAATGCGGGGGCACCCGGGGCCAGCCAAAAGCGACAGCGCGTCGAGAACGAGGACGGGTAACGGTCGCTTCGAGACATCTGTGCTCCGTCCTCCTATTAGCATCGAATCGACCCTCGGCGTCGCGCTGAGGTCATCCAAACGCCGGTCACCTCTCCGGCAGCGATGACGTTGCCGTCGCTAACCCGATTCCACATTTCCAGTGTCGGTGACCGAAACCACTCCGCGGAAGGAGAGATGATGTCTGCGCCTCGCGACCATTCAGGCTCTTCCGTGGTGTTGCTGGTTGCGCCGAGCGGCAACACGCGTATTCGGGCGCGAGCCTTGTCCAGCGTCACCAGCACCCCCCGATCGAATAGGTCGCGACGAAGACTAGACAGCCGAATGACATCGTGGGCGATTGCCTCAGGCGATGGATTCGCAACACGTACCTGGAGCACACTTGGGCCATTCGCTCCGGTAACCGCCAGAAGGGTCCCGAAATCCATGTCATGGGTGAAGACCACGTAGCCATGCTCGCGTGCCCACGACATCACCACGGTGTCGGGCGCTCCCGCTTTCCCAATGTCCCGCCAGTGCTTACACTGAAATCCCGCGCGATTTAGGATCGGAGCCCACGCCGGTGACAGATTCATGTCGAGCAGAATCTTCACGGCAGCGGCAATTCCGTTTCTTGAGTCCTCCACGCGGTGTACGTCAACGCTGCCCGAACGTCATCCGGCTCAAGATACGGATACGCTGCCAGGATCTGATCCTCGGATTGCCCGGCAGCGAGCAGTCCCATGATGGTGCCCACGGTAACACGCATGCCCCGAATGCAGGGCTTGCCACCCATGACTGCAGGGTCGTGCGTGATTCGCTCGAGGCTGTGCATGACCGTCGGATAATGGCGCAGCCGCGACCTTGGTGCCATTGGCGTGGGAATGGAGCAGGCAATCTGGAGGGCCACTACGGCCGCTGGTCCCTTGGGGTGTGGACCGCCGCTGGACCTCGTCGCTCACGACCAGTCCCTTGAATGCCCACAGGACCGTCGTCGGCTCCTTCAACCGAGCGATGCTCGCCGGATCTTCCTGGTCGAAGTGGTTGAGGGAATCCTTGTCGAGCAGTTCGCGCGCCAGGCCGCGAGAAGGGACCGCGGCTCGATCATCTTCCTTCACGCTGGTTGGAGCGCATGGCCGGTCCGCGCCTCGCCAGGTGCTGCCGATTCGGCCGCTCGTTCTGGCACGCTTGGTTGACTCGGAATATTAAACTGCTAGCTTAAGATTGCGACCTATGAGCTTGGTCCCAAGACGCGCCGAAGCGAGGTTGCGGCGCCTGCTGCGAACCTTCCCAGCCGTGCTGGTTTTTGGTCCGCGGCAGTGTGGCAAGAGCACCCTGGTACGTGCGTCGCTTCCCGACTGGACTCACCTCGATCTGGAGCGCCCCCACCAGGCCGCGATGCTCGAACTGGATCTGGAGGGAACTCTCGACCAGTACGATCACCACCTGGCACTCGACGAAGCGCAACGCTGCCCGCAGCTGTTCCCGGCGCTCCGTGCCGTCATCGATGCCCATCCGGGCAAGGGACGGTTCGTGCTGTTGGGCTCGGCCAGCCCTTCTCTGCTCACCGGGGTCTCGGAGTCACTGGCTGGACGCGTCGGCCTACTGGAGCTCACTCCCTTCTTGGCGGCAGAGCTCGAGGGACGCCCTCGTCAAGCTCGCTGGTTCTGGGGCGGATTCCCGCCGGTCCACGGACTGCGCGGCCACCGCGAGCGAGTGGAGTGGATTGACGGCTACATCAGCGCCGTCCTGGAGCGAGACCTGCGTAACCTGGGGCTGCGACTGCCCCCAGCGCGTCTGCGTCTCTTGCTGGCCATGCTGACGCATGTCCACGGCAACGTACTGAACACCGCCGATCTGGCTCGCTCGCTCGGGGTTTCGGTCCCTACCGTGGCCGGCGATCTGGACGTACTGGAGGGGGCATTTCTGGTTCGACGCATCCATCCCTACTTTGCCAACGTGCAGAAGCGTCTCACCAAGATGCCCAAGCTCTACCTGCGCGACACCGGACTCCTCCACGTGTTGGCAGGCCTCCGGCGACCCCAAGAGCTTGCCACCTGGCCGCGCCGTGGGGCTTCGTTCGAGGGGTTGGTCGTGGAGGAGATCATCGCGCTGGCGAAGGAAGCAGTGGTTCGACCCGAAGTTCATTTCTGGCGGACCCAAGCAGGTGGAGAGGTCGATCTCATCATCGTCGACGGCCAACGCATGGTGCCCATCGAAATCAAGCTGGGGAGCTCGGTGGATCACCACGCCGTGCGTGGCCTTCGCGCCTGCATGGCCGATCTCGAGCTCGACCGGGGCTGGCTCGTGGTTGGCGGCGGCGAGCGCACCCGCCTTGGGCGAGACATCGAGGTCGTCCCCTGGCCGGAGGTCGCAGCACGCCGCTGTGACTTCGGGTTGGGGCAAGGGTAGCGCAGTAGCGGGTGGCTCTCCACGCGATCAACGCACCACGCTTCCCCAGCAACGGGCGCGCAGCTCTTCGAGCGTGATGCCGCAGGTATAGCCGTCGTTGGCCGAGATGGTGGCAAATTGGTCGTTGGGGGGAGAGGATTCGCCGAATTCATTGGCACCCCAGCATTCCACCGCCCCGTCGGTGCGGATTCCGCAGCCGTGTTCAGGGCCCACTGCAACGGCTGTGAACGTACCCTCTGGAGGAGACGATTCACCGTGGCTGTCCGAACCCCAGCAAACAATTGCCCCGTCGGTGCGAATTCCACAGGCGTGGTTGTGATTGGCCGCGATCGACGTGAACGTGCCCTCCGGCGGCGTGGTCTTGCTATAGTCGATCGCACCCCAGCAGGTCAGTGTCCCGTCTACACGGATGCCGCAGCTGAGCTCGTTGCCGACCGTGATATCGGTGAAGAGATCCGTCGGTGAGCTGGACTGGCCCAATTCGTTCGAGCCCCAGCAGGCCACCGTCCCGTCCACGCGCACGGCGCAACTGTGTGCATTGCCCGCGGCAATCGCCTTGAACGCGCCCGCCGGAAGCGACGCCAGGTCATCCCGACCCCAGCAGGCCAGTGTTTCGTCCGCGCGAATTCCACAACTGATCTCGAGCCCCGCTGTTATCGCTGAAAACACGCCCTCCGGAGGGGAGGCTTGGCCAATCCTGTCGGAGCCCCAGCATGCTACCGTCCCGCTGGTGCGAATCCAGCAAGTGTGGCCATCGCCCGCCGCTATCTTGTCGTAGATCCCTTCCGGAGGGAAGCATTCACCATATCTGCCGCCCGAGCATTCAACCGCGCCATTCGAGCGAACACCACAGATGCACCCGCCGGCGGTTATCGAGGTGAATACTCCATCGAGTCCCGATGGCGTGGTGTAGTCATCCATACGCCAGCATTCCATTGTGCCATCGGTACGGATGCCGCAAGCGCGAGAGTAACTCATCTCAATGGTTGTGAAGGATCCATTCGAGGCCGGAGTAGAGGGTGAGCCAGTTCGACCCCAACAATCGACCGTCCCATCCGTCCGAATGGCGCAGCTTGCGTCCCCGCCTGCCGCTACGGCGCTGAAAGAGCGATCTGGAGGTGAGGCCTGATCGTGGTCGTTCCAACCCCAGCAGGCGATGGTCCCATTGGTACGAAGAGCGCAACCGTGGTTGCTACCGGCTGCAACTTGAGCGAACGATCCCTGAGGGGGTGAAGCTCGATTGTGCGTGTCGTCACCCCAGCAAACGAGCGAACCATCGGTCTGGACACCGCAACTGAATTCGCTACTCACGGCAACCGAGACAAAGGACCCTTCGGGAGGCGAGGCCTCACCGTAGGTATCGTCACCCCAGCAAGCAACGGTCTCATCGGTTCGAATAGCGCAATTGTGGCGGCCGCCGACCGCGATGGCGATGAACAATCCATCTGGCGGGGAGGCTTGGCCATAGGTGTCGTCGCCCCAGCAGGCCACTGTATCGTCGGTGCGGATCACGCAGGTGTAGCCTAGGTCCGCGGCAACGATTCTTGAGCCGACCTCACAACGGCTCCCAAAGAACCCGGGCAGGCAACCGCAGATGGCGTGGCCTCGATGCTCGAGGCACTCGCTACCGTTCTCGCAAGGATTCTCGTTGCAGTGAATTGGCACGGCGGGGGCACCCGCCATGCCAGCCTCGCCGGAGAGCCCCGCACTGCCTCCGGCTTCGCTACCGTCACCACCACTCCCACCGGAAACCGCACCACCGTCCGCGGCCCCTGGCTGCCCAGCGGCCTCCATTCCCGCCGAGCCGCCAGTCTCGCGTCCGCCTTGGTCACTGCCTCCACCCGTTGACACACCTCCCCGGCCGCTGATGTTACCACCCTGTTCGTTTCCGCCATGGGTTGAGGAGCCTCCGTTGTCACCTGTTTCCTCCTCTCCGCCAAGACCGGAAACACCACTTTGGTCGTTTTCGCCGCCCGGAAAACCTGCCGCGGCGCCCACACCGCCATTTCCGCGGTCGGTTGGTGTCACCCGGCCGCCGCAGCTGACAACGAGAACCGGAACTGCCAGCCAAGGCGCCCACAGGCCACGCAGCAGGGACCTCACCATCACAACAGTCAGCCTGTCAAACAGCATTGCCACCATTGTGCCCTGAAAGCACGACCGCAGCTGCCAAGTGTTGGCCACCCCACACCCCTTTGCTCACATCGCATCATTCCTCGGGTGGCGGGTAATCGGCAGACAGATCAGGGATATTCACACACTCCGCCAAGTCTTCCTCAATGGGCAACCCGTTCTTCTGCAATTCCCACCATTGGGTGACGTCCGCATGCATCTCGGCGGGGGCCCGCATCGTGACCATATGCCCCGCGTCGTAGGATGGCCAATAGTAAGAAAGAGGTACTATGGATTGACTCTGCTCCAGGCAAACCGTGACGCGGCCTGTTCGGGCCAGGTCTTGATATTGGTAGTCACGGTTGGTGTTTGCAGCCTGGACCTCTCCAAGAAGGTTGGCGAAGGCAGTCGGAATGCCCCGTGAGACGACAATCGTGTCGTGATAGCCGTTGGTGAGGAATACGGCGACACCGCGGTGGATGGTCCCCAGGAAGCGAGCACTCCCGAGCTTTCCCTGGTCTTCCCGCGCCCACATTCTGTTGGAAACATTACCGTTGTGGCGCACGAAGAAGGCATCGGATTCATTGAGGGGAATCCCGTCCTCCTCTACGAATTTGTTCCTGAATTCATCGTCCGGGACGGCCTGCACTTGATCGCCTCGTCCATAGGCCTGTCCCCTCGCCCGAGCGTGCATCCATTCTATCGTCGTAGCGTCGACGCCCAATGCCGCATTCAGAATGCCCAGGTTAACCAACCGATTCGCGGCAATGTCTACAAGGTGGCCTTGCCATCCGAGGGGCTTGTCGCAATTGTATTCGTCGCAGTACTGGTCGATTTCGAGGGTTTCGGACGTCTCAGGCTGGACCATGTAGCAGCGAGGCCCCAAACACACGTTGCGAAGGCTGTCTCGATACCAGTAATCATCATCCTGCAGCCATACCCCGCCTCGATCGATTTGTTCTTGGCCACCAATAGCTGGCTGGATCAGCACGAGGGTCTTGAACTTTGAATACAGCTGGTTGGCATCTGGTTGGCTCGTGTAGAAGGCCGCGACGAAATAGCGAACAAGGTCATCGTACACCTCGCGATCCTGATACTCACCACCGGTAACCGGATCGGGATAGATAGACGCGTAGTCGTAGATGTGGTGCATCATCGCGTTTGCTCGAGTTCCACCGTAACTCTCGCCTACCAGAAAAACCGGACTCTGCAGGAGGCTAGGATGGCGTGTCAGGAAACGTGAGATGATGCTAAGGAAGATGCCGGCGTCCCGATCGATGTCAGCGGCTATACCCAAGTGTGGAGCATTTGGATCGTAGGGGTTCTCCTCCGCCAAAGGATAGGAAAACCCCGTCCCGGCCGCATCAATGTGCAGGACATTCGCAAAATCGGTCCAACTGTGGGGGTTGTTTGCGACAGGAGATTCCTCTGGTCTAGGCGACGCCGCGTCGACCAGCACCTTGGGTGCAGTACCGAAAGCAAACAGCCCTGAACTGGTCGCCGAACCGGGCCCACCGTTGAAGAAGACCGCAAGCGGCTTCTTCTTCGGTTGTATTGGCGCCGGGTGAAATGAGTACCAAATCCGATGCCTCGGGGATGATCGGAGTTCGTCATCCGACCAATAATCCACATTCCTCGGGAGCTCCAGGAACCCAGCTTCCGGTTTGAGGTCCAGGACCTTGCCGTCACCATTGACTGACGTGTCGTCGGAGCACGACCACTGCGAGTCCACGCATAGACAACCGGTGCAAGCTGGGATCTGGAACGGAGCCATGTAGAGTTCGGCAGACGCCGGCCAGGCTGACTTGACGACAACAGTTCCGTGAATGTTGGCATTCCGGAGCGCCGCATTGGCCAATGGGGCGAGAATCGACCCCGCCAAGGAGACGGATTCCACGGTCAACGAGGTGGCCTGGGGAAAATTCCAAAGGACCTTGTTCGGGGCAGGATACCCGTAAAAGCCGGCATTGTGGATGACCGCTGTCGCACCTATGACATTGATGATGACGAACGACCCTATTGGTACCTGAAACTCATAGTAGTACGTGTGTTCCAGTTGACTGGCATCAAGGGAAAAGACATTGAGCTCGGGGTCGTTGCCAGTGAACATGAAGACGTTCTGCCAGGGTGACCATGCCGCTATCGGAACACCATAGTTGGTGGAGAGCGCCTGGCTCATCCCAACCAAAGCTGCCTGTGTCGTGGCAAAGTCGATCGGGGCTCCCTGCGTCACGACACCCTCGTCGAAAAACGTCACTGTTGGAGCAATGCTCTGGCCACTTCCATAGATGACATCTCCGAATATTGTCCCGGAGGCGAAAGCAACCGACTCCCCTTGCGTTGCTGCTCCGACGGCCGCAACGGGTTGTTGTCTGCCGTAGTTGAGTCGGAAGTAGGCCGTGCCGAGGTGGTCGCGGGCCGCAACAGGACCCTCGACATCCCGCAGTGAATTCGCCTCTCCAGCCAAGGCTACCAGATTGAAATCCCGGGGATAGTACTGCCCTGTGCCAGGGAGGGGACCTTGGTCCCAGGCGTAGCGACCACAATAGTCGCCCAGGACGGTGGATCGGGCGAGCGCGACCGCCTTCCCAATGCAGGACAGGCCCCAACGCCCGGTGCAGCAGGTTGGATCATCTGAGCAGACATCATGAATGATGCCCTTCAGGGGTTCCTGCGTGTCCCCGTCGTTGGCATTCAAGGCGCCCCCAACCATACACCACGAATGCGGTTGCGTGGCCCAGACAGAGGGCGCCGCGAACACCTCACCGAGAACCATCGCCAGACACAACAGGCTCTTTGCACGGGACATGAGGCACCTCCCTACCAATGGGATTGAACAGCCCTAAACACCCGGAGGTGATTGTGCTCCGGCTCGTATTGCGCTGTCTAGCCCGATGCGCCGCGCTTGGGTGGATTTCGCCAACCGAAGCAAATACCTCGCTTTTTGTGGGGCTCCGATCAGGGGCGAGACAGCAAGATTGGACAAGTCATCGAAGGTGACCGGATACCAGGTGGCAATTCGCCGCAAGGTGCCGCGCCTCCCAGCCCAAGTAGCCAAATCGCAAGAAACGACAAGGAACCGGGCCTCTGTTTTGGGGTCAACCCCCGAGCTCCGTGTTGCAACCGCACCGCAAGGTGGCTCCGAACAACCGGGAAAACAGGTAGGCAGTGGCCCTCAGTTGTGTTCCTGTCCTCACGCCACCCATCTCGGCACGTAATCGTCCTTCTACAATCTCAGTCCCGGTGGATGTCTCCAGAAACGTCCAAAAAGGGCAGGATGGGTGCCCGACAACCCGGGAAAGACCACACCACGTTGTGGTTGGCTCTGGCGGAACGTGCTAAAGTACTGTTGTTGAGTGCCTGCAGGAGGGAGAGAGTCTCACCATGGTCAACCTTCGCCCAGTGCGGATCGCCCTGAGGGCCGGCAACCGGCTCACATGGCAGGTAGTCTGCTCTTTGCTTGTCGCGTGCGGAGGAGATGTCGAGGGAACGACGCCGTCTGACCTCGGGGGCTCTGCGGGATTCGCGACAATGCTCGGCGGTGGGTCCTCCGGTGGTGGAGGCAATGCCGGAGGCAGCCGCATTGGTAGAGGTGGCACGGGCGACGCAGGGCTCGATCTCGTCTTCGCGGGCGGCCCCCTCGTGAGCCGTGGAGGTTGGACGTCGACTGGAGGCGCTGCTGGCGAAGGACAAGGGGATCCATGTCCTGTAGCGATACTCTGGGAGGTAGTGGCCAATGACGCCGGCGCGATAAGGTGCAATGAGATACCTTTGGCTGGTTTACCCGAGTGGATGGAACTGGAGGGGACGGTGACAATCGATGGTGAGGGTCGGATTGTCGACAAGGTGTTGTTTGGGCGCCATGCTAGCCAGGATTGGCTCGATGGGGTATCCGTTCTCCGTTTTCCATGTCTTGCAGGTCAGACCATCGAATACGTATGTCATTGGCTGGATTCGTGATCGGTTGGGCTCCCATTCTCGTTGGATTCCAACTTCTTGGGCGCGGATCGTAGGCGTGCAAACCGCGCTCAGCTGGCCGGAGCAGGTGGAGATGGCGACGATTGGGATCAGGGGTCTCGTGCAGTGGGAGCGCGGCAAGGGCGGGGTCGGCGCGCCCGGTAATTACGGCAAACAGGAGGTCGTGAGCATGCTGGACCATCAGGGCTCCCCATCGGACGGGGTTTCCGTTCTCCGTTTTCCATGTCTTGCAGGTCAGACCATCGAATACGCATGTAATGCGATGCTCTGACACCATTGGTGGCTTGCACGGGTCGAGAACAGGCTAAGAGCCAGTCCGAAAACTTGGCCAGGGTGATTATCCTGGTGCAGGAGGGGGTGCATGGAAGCCCGCTTCGCTGACGTTCCCGATACGCTCTGGCACCATGTTGAGCCGCTCTTGCCATTGGACATCCCCCGACCCCGGGGTGGGCGTCCGCGCAACGACAATCGGCGGGTTCTTGCGGGGATTCTGTATCGACTGCGCACGGGGTGTCAGTGGAAAGCCCTCCCGAAGGAGTATTTCGGGTCGGGTTCGACCTGCCACGAACGCTTCCAGCAGTGGGTTGAGGGTGGCGTTTTCGCCAGGGTCTTCGAGCAGTGCTTGAAGTACTACGACGCCACCAGGGGGATCCGCTGGCAGTGGTGCAGCCTCGATAGCGCGATGGTGAAGGCTCCCAAAGGGGGGACCTGACGGGCCCCAATCCCACCGATCGGGCCAAGAAGGGCGTCAAACGTCATGTCCTGACTGACGCGCGCGGTGTTCCGTTGGCCGTCCAGATCACCGGAGCGAACATTCACGACAAATGGCTGGTCGGTCAAACGCTCGACGCCGTTCCACTTCGGCGTGGCCGCGGTGTGCGGCGTCCGGTGCACCTTTGCCTCGATAAGGGCTATGACTACCTTGAGCCGGAGGCAGAAGCTCGAGAACGACGGGTTACTCCCCATATTCGTCGACGAGGAGAGAGTCCGCTCCTTGGATGCGTGCGCGGCAAGCCGCGCCGTTGGGTTGTCGAACGAACAAACAGTTGGCACAACCGCTTCCGGGCCTTGCTCGTTCGTTGGGAGCGAAAGGGCCGCAATTATCTCGCGCTACTGCTTCTTGGTTGCGCCCTAATTGCACTTCAGTAAGCCTGATGGTTTTCGGACTGGCTCTAATTGTTCTGCGTTATTGACGTGAATCGCTGGAGGGTCGCCGCATGTGGAAGTTCCTTTCGAGGAACTCCTTGTAGCGGCCGTCAGGGTAGCGCTTGAAATACTCGAGCGCTTCGAGTCGCGCCTCATCAATACGGCGTTGATTGTGTATTGCAGATATCAGAAGCACGTCGCGCTCGTCGGAGTTGTTGCTGGTCGGGAACCGTTCCCGATGTTCACGCGCCAGCCTCTCAACATAGCGCGGATCGTCCATGACGTTTACGCGCATGAAGTGCATCAGATCAGCCTCGGAAAGCCCCTGATCGTCGCTACTGGTGACCGACCCGCTCGCGGGGGGCCGGACTCGGACCGCCCTGGGCAGGTCAACGGCTGCGGCTGGTTGCGAACTGAACGCTCCGCGATGAGAGGCCCCCTTCCTTGGTGGCCCGCGAAAACGCACGTACACCAACCCGCAGACCGCAATACCCAGGAGGATCAGAATGGCGTAGCGCGTCCGCTTCATTGCAGCGATTCTAGTGTCACGCCGTTGCCGTTTGCAAGGTCGCCGGGCTCTTGAATGTGGCCGTGGTGACCCCCTTGCCTGGGTCAACTTGGACCTGCAGGGCTGTAGGCCCATACTCAGTTCCGCTGCCCTCGCGGGACCTCTCCCCATCGGCCACTCGACGGCCCCGGCCGGTTCCGTCCAAATCCCTCCTGACAGGATGCTGTCAGGAGGACTGCGCTACGTCCTTTCGTGTCACGGGCGGTTGCCCGCGGCGCGGAGAGTCACCCATGAAGATCGTAAAATACAGTCCCCTCATCACCACCACCAAGAAGCTGTCCGAGATCCGAGAGTTTTACACCAGCCATCTGGGGTTCAAGACCACCATGGACATACCCAACTACCTGGGCCTCACGTCAATGGACGGTTCGGTGGAGCTGGGCTTCATGCCCCCCGAGCCTGGCGAGTCGGTGTTCGCTGGAGCGGGCTTCATCCTGTGCCTGCAGGTGCCAAGTGCCGATGCGGAGCACGAGCGGCTGGTCGGGCGCGGATTGCGGGTCACCCGTCGGTTGACGAGCAACGATTGGGGGGACCGGAGCTTCGTGGTGGAGGATCCAGCCGGGATGTCGTTGTACATTCACCATCCCATTCCGCCCGCCGGGAAATACGCGCAAACTGCCCCTTGATGCGACGCGCCGACCGTCTCTTTCGAACCGTGCAGCTGTTGCGTGGCCGCCGCCAACCGGTGACGGCCGCGCAGCTCGCGGAGCGTCTGGAGATCTCGGAACGCACCGTGTACCGCGACATCCGGGATCTGATCGCCTCCGGCGTGCCGATCCGGGGGGAAGCAGGGATTGGCTATGTTCTCGAGCGGAGCTTCGAGCTTCCGCCGGTTATGTTCGACCGCGACGAGGTATCGGCTTTGGTTCTCGGGATCGGAGTGGTCCAGGGTTGGGGCGACCAGGGCTTGGTCGACGCCGCGACCCGGGCCCTGGAAAAGCTTCGGGGTGCTGCACCCGCCGAGCTGGCATCGACCTTCGATGACTTGCGCCTGTCCGCCGTCAACCTGGACGAGTCCAAGACCAACAGGGAATCGCTGTTCGAGCTACGGCGGGCAATTCTCGATCATCGCGCGGTGCGGTTCCGCTATCAGCGTCAGGACGAAGCCCGCAGTCAACGGACGGTCCACCCCTTGGGAGTCGTCTTCACGCCACCGTACTGGCTGTTGGTGGCATGGTGCACGCTGCGCGATGAGTTCCGCGTGTTCCGAACCGACCGCATCTCGGACCTGAAGGTCCAGGCGCAGCAGTTCGACGAACTGCCAGGGCGAACCTTCCTGGACTTCCTGGCTCGCCAGGGCGCCCGACCGTCGGCGATGCGCTGAGCTGCCCGGCCCATTGGTCGGCTCTGGCCCCTGTCGAATTCGAAATGGTTCGGTGGACCGCCGGATACCAACGGGTTGGAAGGCGAATCAACATGAGAACTCTGGGTGCAAGATGCGGTCTGGGCGTGTTGGGTGCGGCGCTGGTGTTCGGGTGCTTCTCGGGCCGGTTGAAGGAGGTCGGCAACCTCCCGGAAGCGGGAGCTGCGGGCACCCTTGAGGAGGGCGGCAGGGGCTCGGATGTTGAATCTGGCGGGCTCTCGGAGGGCGGCAGGGGCTCGGGTGTTGAATCTGGCGGGCTCTCGGAAGGCGGCGAGTTCGGGGAGGGCGGAGTCTCCGAAGCCGGAGGCGGCAACGTCGTCGAGGCCGGTGGCGAGGCCGAGGCCGGCAGCAGCAGCGGCGATTATCCCGCCGGCGCAGCCGGTGCGGAGCATTGGGTCGACTCCGGCGGAGTCTCCGAAGCCGGCAGCGGCAACGTCGAGCAGGGCGGCGAGTTCGGAGAGGGCGGAGTCTCCGAAGCCGGCAGTGGCAACATCGACTCCGGCGGAGTCTCCGAAGCCGGCGGCGGCAACGTCACCGAGGCCGGCGGCGAGGCTGAGGCCGGCAGCGGCAACGTCGAGTCCGGCGGAGTCTCCGAAGCGGGTGGTGGCAACATCGTCGAGGCGGGCGGCAAGGCCGAAGCTGGCAGCGGCAACGTCGACTCCGGCGGCTTGGCCGAAGCTGGCGCGGCGGGCTCGGCAACGGGCTCTGCTTGTGGCGACGGGATGCTCGACAACCAGGAATCCGACATCGACTGCGGTGGACCAACCTGCGACGCTTGCGCGGAAGGGAAGCGCTGCGTCGCGAGCTCGGACTGCACGTCCGGCATCTGTACCAACGGGACCTGCCGCTCGGGCAACTGCGTGGACATGGTCCTGAACGGTCAGGAAACCGATGTCGATTGCGGTGGGCCCGATTGCCCGCGCTGTGTCGTCAGCCAGTGCTGTACGACTTCGGCGGACTGCGCGACCGGAAGCTGCGTGGACGGACTCTGTGCTAACGCCCTTTGCACCGATCGGGTGAAAAATGGCGACGAAACTGGGGTTGACTGTGGCGGCTCCACCTGCGCCCCCTGTGGCGTGGACCGGGCCTGTGAGGTGGAAGCGGACTGCGAGAGCGGGCTGTGTCCGGAGTTAACCTGTGCGGATGACGATGGAGCCTGCGCGGACAGCGTGCAGAATCAGGACGAGACCGACGTCGACTGCGGTGGAGCCTGTGGTGCCTGTGCCCCGGGTTTGATCTGCCAGGTCCACCAGGACTGCGACTCCCTGGTCTGTATCAACAGCGTCTGCGCTGCTCCAAACTGCACGGATGGAGTCAAGAACGGTACCGAGACCGAAGTGGACTTGGGCGGCAGCTGCCCGCACTGAACCCGGGGCTTGCGACCCTTTGCACTCCCCCTGGCTGCGTCATCGCAGAAGGGGGAGTGCGTGTTTTGTGCCGACGGCTTCGAAAAAGTCGTGACCCTTGTCGTCGACCACGATGAAGGCTGGGAAATCCCGAACCATGATACGAAAGACCGCCTCCATCCCCAGCTCCGGGTACTCGATGACCTCCACGCCAAGGATGCAGTCCTTCGCGAGTCGCGCCGCGGGACCGCCGATGCTTCCTAGATAGAAGCCGCCGTGTTGTTGGCAGGACTCGGTCACGACCTTGCTGCGGTTGCCCTTGGCCAGCGTGACCAGGCTCGCCCCCTGGGCTTGGAAGAGCGGGATGTAGCTGTCCATCCTGCCCGCCGTGGTGGGCCCGAAGGAGCCACTGGCCATCCCTTCGGGGGTTTTGGCCGGACCGGCGTAGTAGACGACGTGATCCGAGAAATAGTCGGGGAGGCGCTCACCGCGATCCAGTCGCTCCTTTAGCTTGGCGTGCGCGATGTCCCGCGCCACGATCAACGGACCCGACAGGGATAGCCGAGTGCACACCGGATACCGGGAGAGCAGGGCCCGCAGCTCGGCCATGGGTTGGTTCAGATCGACGGGCACCACGTCCTTGGCCAGCTGACGGTCGTCGACCTCGGGTAGATAGCGGGCAGGCTCGGTCTCCAGCTGCTCGAGGAAGACCCCCTCGCTGGTGATCTTGCCCAGGATCTGCCGGTCCGCCGCGCAGGAGACGGAAAGGGCCACCGGACAGGAGGCGCCGTGCCGGGGCAGCCGGATCACCCGAACGTCATGGCAGAAGTACTTGCCGCCAAACTGGGCGCCGATCCCGGCGGCTCGCGTGAGTTCCAAGATCTGCTCTTCCAGCTCCGGAACGCGCAGGGCGTGCCCCGGCGGATTGCCCTGGGTGGGCAGGGAGTCCAGGTACCGCGTGGAGGCGAGCTTGGAGATCCGGACCGCGGCCTCCGCCGAGGTTCCTCCCACCACGATCGCCAGGTGGTAGGGGGGGCAAGCGGCGGTGCCAATCTCGTGCAGCTTGCTGGCCACGAAACGCAGAAACGAAGCCGGATTGAGCAGGGCCTTGGACTCCTGGTAAAGGAACGTCTTGTTGGCACTGCCCCCTCCCTTGGCCAGAAAGAGGAATCGATAGTCGTGTCCAGGGACGGCTTCGATGTCGATCTGGGCGGGGAGGTTGGTTTGGGTGTTGACCTCCTCGAAGAGGGAAAGAGGAGCCAGCTGGGAGTAGCGCAGGCTCTCCTTGGTGTAGGTGTCGAAGATCCCTTTGGACAGGGCTTCGGCGTCGTCGAAGCCGGTGTAGACATGCTGGCCCTTGTGGCAGACCGCGATGACCGTCCCCGTGTCTTGGCATTGCGGCAATACCCGGCCGCTGGCCACCACGGCGTTGCGGAGCAGCTCCAGCGCCACGAATCGGTCGTTGGGGCTAGCCTCCGGATCGGAGAGGATGAGGCTGAGCTGCTGGAGATGTGACGGGCGCAACAGATAGGCCATGTCGCTCGTGGCAGCGCGAGCCAGCTCGGTCAGGGCCTTGGGCTCGACGCACAAGAACGTCTGGCCCTGGGCCTGGAACGTCGATATCCCGTCGGTGGTCAGCAGGCGATACGGGGTGGTGTCAGGGCCCAGGGGCAGCATCTCTTGGTAGCGAAAGGTCGGCATCGCGGGCAGAGCATAGCAAAAGGGCAGCCAAATCCTGGCGATTCCCCAAGGCCCGGCCCAATGCGCTCATAAGATGGGGCGATTTGGCACCGGCCTTTATGGAGGTACGAAGGCGCCATGGCCAAGCCCCCGCTCTCGCTCTCGACCACCACGCTCTGGGAATACCCCTCCCAGCACTACGACCGGCAGCACGAGGCGCAACACCAGGCCTATCGGGGCGCCACCCCGGACTACATCTTGTACAATCTGATCGCGCGCTATACCCGACCCAAGGAGCTGGTGGTCGATCCCATGTGCGGCAGCGGCACGACCCTGGTGGTGGCCCGGGAGATGGGACGGCGGGCGCTGGGCTATGACCTGGCCCCCGCTCACCCGGACGTGTTCCGGGCGGATGCGCGCCGCCTCCCCCTGGAGACCGAGAAGGCCGACTTCGTCTTCGCCGATCCCCCCTACTCGAACCATATCCGTTACTCGGGCTTACCCGAATGCATCGGTGAGCTCTCCGCCCGTGGGGAGGCGTACTACCAAGCCCTGGAAGCGGTGGTCGGTGAGACAACCCGGATCCTGCGCCCCGAACGCTTCGCCGCGTTCTACGTGCAGGATTCCTTCGAGAAGGACAAGCCCTTCTGTCCCATCGGCTATCGACTGTTTGGTCTTTTGGAACGACGTCTGCGACCCGTCGACGTGATTGCGGTGGTCCGACACAATCAAACCCAGAAACGCCGAGACTTTCAGCGAGCCGCCCTGGAGCACAACTATTATCTAAGGGGGTTTGGCCATCTGATGGTCTTCTACAAGCCGAGCCAACGCCATCCGCTCCCCTTTGACAGGCGGGAGCCGACCGAACGAAACCGTCAACTGTCAGCCTTCGACCAGGGCAGAGGCCCGAACCGACGGGCACGGCCCCGTGAGCCCGATGCCATGATAGACTGAAGGGCTTGGTGATGGGTATGTCGAGCCAACGCAATCGTGTCCTTCTGCTGGCGCTATCTGGGCTAACTTGCCCGAACCTCGGCTGTGGCGACGACGCGGACTCGGCGGAATCAGATACCGAAAGAGAGGTTGGGAAACCCGAACATCCCTATTTCGAGGACACCCGCCCTCGCCCCAGTGAGGATCTGGATTGGGCCAGGTGCCCGCTGTTCACGGACGGGTCCGAGCCAGGCAGCCTGGCCGAGTGTGCAATGCCGGCGGTTCGGCTGCGGCGAGACAGCGAAAACAGCGAGGATGTCACGGTATTCGTCAAACGCTACCGCCCGGTGGCGGAGCCAAGAGGTCAGCTCTGGTTGATCAACGGCGGCCCCGGCGCATCGTCGGCAGACTTCGAGTCGTACTTGGACGAGTTTGCTGCCGCCGGAAGGGACCTGGAACTCTATCTTCTGGACCATCGGGGGACGGGGCGTTCGACGCGCATTGGTTGTGATGCCGAAGAGGATGCGGACAGTGCCGATGGCACCCAGATCGGAGAGAGCGAATGGGCCAGCTGTCGGGACCGAGCGCTCGCCAACTTCGGCGCGGACTTGTCGGGATTCTCCACCACCGAGGCGGCTGCCGATCTGTCCGAGCTCATCCGCCGGACCCGCCATGGCGAGGAGCCGGTGTTCATCTACGGGGTGTCCTACGGGACGTACCTGGTCCAGAGATACCTGCAGCTGTCACCCCAGCAGGCCACTGGCGTGGCGCTCGACTCGATCTGCGCCCCAGGGGCCTGCGATTTTTTGCTCGGTTTCGACAGGGGCTTCGACACCACCGCCCAGGCGCTGTTCGAGCTGTGCGCCGCTGACCCCAGCTGCACCGACCAGCTCGGCCCCGATCCTTGGCAGGCCGTCCTCGATCTCTTTGCGGCGGTTGACGCGGGCAGCTGCCCCGCGCTGGGGCTGGATCGGGCTACGACGCGCAGTTTTCTCAGCGTGCTTCTGGTGTTCGCAGAGCTGCGCGACTACCTGCCGGCCGTGGTCAAGCGAATGACCCGCTGCTCATCGAACGACGTGGCCTCCCTGGTCCAGTTGGCCGAGGTCCTGGGTAGCCTGGGGGGGCCGGACCCGCTGTTCTCGGATACCCTGTACGCCCACATCGGGCTGGCCGAGCTGTCCGCCACACCTTTCCCCACCGTGGCGGACATCGAGACCAACGTCGAAGCTTTGCATGTCTGTCCCGACTCGGGACCGCATCTGGCTCCGGCACTCGACGTCTGGCCCATTCCTCCACACGACCAGTATTTCGATGCCTTCGCCGAAACGGACATCCCGCTGCTGATGATGAATGGTGATCTCGATCCCCAGACGCCGCTAGCGGCCGCATCGCCGTTACAGGCTCGCTATCAGGGCCGGTTTCAGCATTTCGTGGTCATCCCCAAAAGCCCCCACACCACGGTCAGCCAGTCCTACATCGACGACCAAGGGCACACCTGCGGGATGGATCTGCTCACCCAGTTTTTGCAGGATCCAAGGGCGGAGCTTGACGTAGGCTGCACCGATAAGGTTCTCTCTCCCGTCTTCGCTGGGGATCCGGACTTGACCTCGATCCTGTTCGGCACAGAGGATCCCTTCGCGGATACGCCGCCCGATGCTTCATCGACCGCAGGCTCCGCATCCTCCATCCTGCGCTGGCGGCTGCCCCCCGGGTCACCCGTTCGCTCGCCGCGGCTTATGCGATCGAAACGGGAGCCGTAATCCATTACAAGAAGTCGGATCCTCCTCCCCTTCCAAACCCGACCGGGTCTTGACAGTTCGTCTGTCCGAGGCCCGGTCGGCCTGTTTTCAGGGACTTGGCGAGCCGGCATCCGGCGTTGGGTTGGTCGTCGACGCGTCCGCGGGGCTCACCGGCACTCGATTCTGGGCCTGGCCACAGTCACAGGGTGCGAAGCCGGAGCCGTCGGACAGACAGGCCTGCCCCCCTTCACAGGCTGCGGGCCCAACGCAGCGCTGCGTCTCTCCCGGACGGCACACGGGCGCCTGCGCTCGACGCGGTGGCAGCTTCCAGGTGCCCTGTTGGGGATCGGGAGCATCCGGAGCGCGATCCGCACTGCAGCGAATGTGAAGCTCGTTCTTCCCGACGACGGTCTGGTTGCCGGGGGTGCCGTAAACCTTGCGATCGTTCTTGCCCCCCAGGACCATGTAGCCGGATTCGCCGCAGACGCGCTGGGCACGTTCCAGACAATGGCGTTCCTCATCGCATTGCAGCAGATAGGTCCCATCCGGGCGGCGCTTGGCCTGCGAAGCAGAACAACCGAGGACAAGGAACAGCAGAAGCCAGATGGGACGAGCCATGGGCCGTCGGTTACGACCAACTCCGACCGCTCGCCAGTCGCTCGTGGGAGCGGCGCTGACAGTCTGTCACGCGGCTCCTTCTGGGCAGGGACAGGGTGTCGGAGCTACCCCGGCCAACGGGACTGACACGGCCGGAAACCGGAAGCTCGCCCCGGATCGGGGGCGGTCCAAATCTTGCTTTGACAAGGGGCATGACTCCAAACCTCAATCCCCGCCGAGGGCTCTCCCGCTTCGAGCTGGGCCTCGCTATGGCGGTGACAGCGGCAGTAGGGCTGGGCATTGCCGTAATGGTGAAACCAGCGGTGGCCGCTGGACATGCCTCTGAGCTCGAGGAACGGGCCGGAGCACTGTTGGCCAGCGCGGAGGCTTGGCGCACGAACCATTCTCAGGGCTGCCCCACCCCCAGCCAGCTCCGGCAGGACGGGGAGCTCTCGGCCGAAGCGCGGCTCGACGACCCCTGGGGCGGCAGGCTGCGAATCCGATGTGACGAGGACGGGTTCTCCGTGGTGTCACACGGCCCGGACGGCCAGAGCGGAACGGGAGACGATGTGACGCTCCCGGAGCGCTAGGCAGCCAGCCGCCGCCGACGCAAGAAGGCCAGGCCCAGGATCGAAAGGCCCCACCAAGCCGCGGTTCGGTTGGTACGGGCCGAAGGCTGGGCGACACGGCACAGGCAGCCCGCTGAGTCCGAGCGGCGCAGGCCGTCCTTGGTGGGACGCGCCGTGGCGCCGGCAGTCTCCTCGGGTTCGGAACCCTCGCCTCCATACACGATCACGCCACCATCCAGCTCCACGGCAGCCGACCCGCCAGCGCCGGTGTTGGGGATGGCCGGGCAAGAAGGCCGTCCGTCCTCGGTTGCCACACACGCCGGGGAACCCGGGCCGCAGTCGTAGCCCTCGCAGGGATCAACGCAGGCCCCGTCTCGACAAGCCTGATAGGCGGGACACTCGATGCTGGCGCAGGCCGGATCGACACAGTGACCGGTCGAGCTACACGACGACTTGGCAGGGTCGGTGCAGGGCAGGCACATACAATCCGGAATACAGGTACCCCGCTCGCACACGTAGCTGGCGGGACAGGTCACCCCTTCACACAGATCGATGCAGGCACCCGCGATGCACTCCGTGCCCTCCGGGCAGTTGCGATTCTCACACCCCCCCAAACACACGCCCTCTGCACAGCGCTGCCCCTCTGCGCAGTCGACACCGAGACAGGTCTGATCCACACAATACCCAGCCAACCGACCTGAATCCTCGCATTCCGTCCCAGGGGGACAAGTGAACTCGCCCAGCATGCACCGTCCCACACAGGTCCCCTGATCGCAGACCTGGCCCTCTGGACACAGACCCTCGGCGTCGTCGGCAACGCCACTGCAATCGTTGTCGCGAGCGTCGCAGACCTCGGTGGTGGGCTGGAACTTCTGCTGGCATACTCCAGGCTGACCGGGAACCGTCGAGCAGGTGGTAACGCCGATGCTACAGTCCCCGAGCAGGGGCTGCCCGCTCTCCGGATCGGTGGGCACGCAGGGCTGGCCTCCGCCCTCACACACGATACCTTCCACGGTGAAGACGAAATCGTTGAAGTCACCGTCGTTCTGACCATCCCAGTCCTCCGGCTGCTTCATGTCCGGATAGATGCTCTTGAGCGAGGTCAGGGTGGGGCTGAAGCTGGCCTCGGTGCTGGGCAGATCCTCGAAGGCGACGTAGTATTTGCCGGGATGCTCCGGGGATTTCGACTGGTACACGACCGCGGCGATCCAGGGCGAGCCGAGGTGGCTCATCTGGTTGCGACTGGCTTCGGAGAACTTGGACTGCGGGCAAAAGTCGGTGGGATTGCCCTCGAAGGCAAAACCGATCTTTCCACTCGGGCAGTTCTGGAAATCCGGATCGTCGCGCACGTTGGCAAGGCTGGCACTGCCCTGCACGGGCTGCAGGTAGCCTGCCTGGATGGTGGGGACGAAGCCCTTGTCGTTGTTCTGGAGCTCCTCCCAGCTGTTCAGCTTGGGCGGCGCGCCCGGCAGCTCCGCCAGCGTCTCGTCGTGGTAGAGAACCATGTCCGCTGGCGTCACCAGGGGATGGATCACCTCCGAACCGGGAGGGTCGTCGATGCAGTACCAACCGAAGTTGACCTGACAGGAACCGCCGCGAAGGATGAGCGCCCCCTCCAACCCGCACAGGGGCGAGAAGGTCACGTTGGTGGAGCTGGCATCATCCTGGGCGTTGATGACCCCCTTGCCCTCCCAAACGTCCAGCAAATGCTGCAGGCCCAGGGTGCCCTCGTTGTACCGATTCTCATCGAAATAATCGGTGGACTGCGAGTCGAGCACCGGCACCGTCTTGCCGTCGGGCTCAGTGACCGTCGCCTGCGCCGCACCAACCCAAAGCCCCAGCCCCAGGACAAGGCGCAGCGCGGTGCTGGATGTAAGTCGAATCATTGAAGATGGCTCCTTGGGACTCGAGCTGTACAAGCGACCGTTTCGGTCCCTCGAGTCTGTCGGTCATAAGAATTTCGAAACCCGTCAGGGCTCGGCGTCCTCGGGCGACTGCCCTCTGAACGGATGGCCGATCACCGACTGCAATCGTTATCCACTCTAGCAGACGGCAACGCAGCGGTCATGCGGTGGGCCAACCGCCCTCGGCGGAGCAAGCGCCGCTCTTTCGCGCTAGGTTGTGGAACGGTCATGCCGAACGCCGGCCGAATCCGCGGCTTTCCAACCATCTTGCCGGTTCTGGGCCCAATCGGATTCCCGGATCCCAACCAGGCACGACCCGCGGAAGGCCTGCTGGCAGTGGGCGGCGATCTGAGCGCTGAACGGCTGGTGTGTGCCTATGAAAACGGCATCTTTCCCTGGTACGACGAGGCCTCACCCATCCTGTGGTGGTCGCCCGATCCCCGCACCATCCTGCGCAGAGACGACCTCCATGTTTCACGGAGCCTGGGCCGAAGAATTCGCCAGGGGAAGTTCAGTCTCAGTGTAGACCGAGCCTTCCGGGAGGTAGTTGCCGGTTGCGCGGATCGGAGCGAAGGGACCTGGATCCTTCCGGAAATGATACAGGCCTATTTCCAGCTGCACCAGTTGGGGTTCGCCCACAGCTTCGAGGTCTGGGACGAGCATGGCCTGGCCGGGGGCTTGTACGGCATCCATCGGGGTGGTCTGTTCGCCGCAGAGAGCATGTTTTTTCGCACGACGGACGCGTCGAAGCTGGCCCTGGTGGCCGCCGTTCGTTCCCTTTTCAGACTGGGTGTAACCCTGTTCGACGTGCAGCTGCCCAATCCCCACCTGATGAGCCTGGGGGCGACGTTAGTACCGCGTAGCACCTACCTCGCCGAGCTGGCCCAGGTTCGCGCGCGCAGCATCGATTTTGCGCGCATCGAGCTCAGCTGGGCAGAGTGAGCTGCGCCTAGTCGAGCGCGATCTGCCCGGACAACAGGCTCTGATCACCCTGCAGGAACTCGGCCTCCAGGATGGCCCCGGGGGCCGCCTCGCTCGTGGGCACGGTCACCTCGACCTTGGTCGCCTCGGAAGACTCGACCACGATTTCCCGTTCCAGAACCACACGGCCATCGACACTGAGGATCGCCCTGACGGTTTGGTCCGGCAACGCAAGGGTGAAGTTGGCACTGAGCGTGGTGTCGGTCCCGGATTCCGAGCTGGACAGGGCCACCGCACCGTACTCGCTCGCGGCGGTGATCTCCCGGAGGCCCAGGGTTGGAAAGTAGCATTCACTCCATTGGCGAACTTCGTTGGCCGCCATGGTGCCGCGGCTCCAGAACTCCGGTGTGATGCCACCCCACATCTCGATGGTGGGGCGGAGCCACACCTCACTGTCGTTGATGTCGATGTCCAGACTCTGCATGCCGAAGGTCCACAACTTCAACCCCTGGGTCGTCTGGTTGTCTGACACGCGCAGAATGCCCATGTCGTTGTCGTAGTTGACCAGGCCCCACCAATTCGCCTGGTAGTTGGGATTGGCGAAGGCCGTCCCCTGATCGGCCCAGTTCTCGAAATAGGAAAGGTTGTTCCACAGGAAAACCTCGTCCTGGACCCGCTGTTCGGCATCACCAAACCAGCTCCAAGAGCTCTCCATCAGGTGGACCCTCTCCATGTCCGCCATGATCCGCGCGTTCTGGGTGATCGCCGTATTGCCCGGGGTCGAGCCGGGAGCCAGCGTGGTCACCAGCCAGTACTCGACGTTGGGGATGGCACTGTCTCGGGTGTTCGTCAGCGTGGTGTGCAGATCCAGGCCGGCTCGGCCTGCCCGCAGGGTCACCTCCACCTGAACCAGGACGTCGGTGCGGCCCACGTCGTAACGCGCTGGAACCCCCGCTACCAAGTCGCGATCATCCTGCCGTGACATCCGGACCGTAACCGCCTCGTCGCTCTCGCTCACGACCTCGAAGGCGTAGGGCTGGTTCCAGTATTTTCCGTGCTCGGGCTCGGGGAAGCTAGGGAAGATGCCGCCCATGATCACCAGGTAGTTGTAATAGAAGATGTCCTCCCCCATGAGGTATGGGGTCCCCAGGGGGTTCTGATACAACAGCTCGCGGTTGGTGGGCTTGTGCAAGATGCTCAGGATGCGGCCACCGTAGTCGGGCAGCAGAGTGACTCGCAGGTAGCCGTTCTCCAAAACCACGGTGTCATAGGTCGTGCTGGTGGGTTGGGTACCCGGGGTCGCTGGGCCATTCCAGACTCCATCGCTGTTCGTCTCGATGGGGAAGTGCTGGAAGGTGAAGGTGGAGTCCGTACGAGTGACGGTATCGCTGGGACCCGTGGTGCCGCCGACGCCCATTTCGCCGGCGCCTCCGAGCTCGGCACCTGCAACGCCGCCGGCTGCAACACCGGCCGTGCCCGCAGCACTGACCCCACCGGTCGTCACACCGCCCGTCTCGCTGCCGGCAACGCCTGCGCCGCCGACTCCAAGACCGCCTGTGCCAGTTCCGCCCATGCTCAGGCTGCCACCGATGGCGATGTCGCCCCCCGTTCCCAAACCCGCCGCACCACCAGCAACCGCACCGCCCGTGCCACTGCCTCCGGCATTGAGTCCACCACTGCCGCTTCCACCGATGCCACCTCCCCCGGTTCCGCTCCCACCCGGTCCGGAACCACCGCTCGGATTGCCGCCGCCCGCTGCTGGGCCGTTGCCTGCGCCCCCAGGGGTGGCCTGAGCTCCGCCGACTCCCGCTGTGGCAACCTGCCCACCGCTGCCCAGACTGCCCTTGCCCGCATCGGACGAATCCTCAGCAGCGTTGTCGTTACTGGAGCAAGCGGCACTTCCCATCAGGACCAGCAGACAGAGCCCGGGTTTTCCGAGAACGGGGAGCATCCTGCAACTTCGGCGCAAATTTGGCATTCAATCACTTCCTCGGAGCGCAGTTCTGGAACCACCCCACTGGGTCGTGCAGGACCCGTGCGGCGCCCCCAGCGTACCAAAATCTGGATCCCCCACAAACCACCTTATTTCCAGCCAGAACGGTTTGCTTCGGCATGGCTCTTCGACCGTGATAGAGCGCGGGTCATGCGAATCTCACGGCGGTCCCGAATGTGGCTGGCGTTGGGAGGTGTTGTCTGTGGCCTGGTGGCATCGAGCCTGGCCTATCTTGCCTGGCGGGGCAGCCGCACACCGAACCCATCGTTCGTCAGCGAAGCCGAATACCATCGGGCCCTGTCCGAGGTTCGCTCGCCGGAGCTGGGCCGACGCCGGACTGCCCTGATGACCCTGGCGTTCTCGGCGAATCCCGAATCGCGCAGCCCGCTGGAGCTGGCGCTGCGGGAGAAAGACGTCGAGATGCGGCGCATCGCCGCCCTGGGCCTGGGGCTGCTTTCGGATCCGAAGAGCATCGCCGCCCTGGGACAGGCCCTGCATGATCCGGATCCGGCCGTGGCTGTCGACGCGGCCTGGGGACTGGGACGATTGCCCGAACGGCGAGGCCACGACGCGCTGGAGCGAGCCTTCACCCACGGTCGACCAGCAGAGCGGATCCTGGGCGAGGCGCTGGTCTTCGGCCTGGCTCGCGCCGGCTCCCCGAAAGCAGCGAGTGCGATCCTGCGCGGCCAGCTGGAACAGGAGGCAGCCTGGGCCAAGGATCCCGCGTTCTCACTGGTGATGGGCTGGGCTCTCTTGCGGATGCAAAGCCCTCGAGTCATCGAGCTGCTCCCGGCTGCAGGCAGGGGACAGGCCGCCCGCGCCGCCCGACTGGCCCTGAGCCTTCCGGATTGTCGGGGGGTCGCCCCAGTCGTCGACTGGCTCGCCGCCACGTCGGGTCAAGACGCGCGCCGGGACATTGCCCGCGAAATGGAGCACATGCAGCAACCCTGCGCCGTGGGTTCGTTGCTGCGTCTACTTGCCCCGACCGTCCGCCCCGAGAAGCGCCGGGCGGCGGCCGAGCTACTGCACAGCTTTGGGGACGAGGAGTCAGTCCGAGCCCTCTTGGCCCAGGTGAACGACACCGACCGTGAACTGCGCAACGCTGCAGAAGAAACGCTGTCGCATCTGGGAGCCCCGTTGCCGCCTCCCTCCGAGAAGATCCCCTCGATGGAGCGGCTGGCATCCCTCGACCCCTTCGTAGCCAGCACGGGTCAGGCATTCGCCCAGACCCTTGCCGCGTCGACGACCGAGAACATCGGGCAGCTCGCGGACGCTATCCTGCATGCCCATGGCACCAGCTCCACTGCCGAGAAGGAGAGCTACCGACTGTGGCGGGAGCTTCTCGAAGCCCTTGTGCCCCTGGGCATGCCCAAGGCCAAAACCCCATTCGCGTGGCTCGACCAATCCCATGCCCAGGCTCTGGCCCGCGGTCTGCTGTCCGAGGATCGGAGCGTGGTCAACCAGGTTCAAGCGCTATGGCTGCTCTTCGACAGCCGCGCCGATCCGCTCCTTGTGGCTCTGGCCAGCAGCGAGGACGAACGACTGCGCCAGGCGGCCGAAGAACTGAAGTCCAAGGTCGGCTTCCCCCCAGGAACGGTGGCGGCCAGAAGCCCGTTTGTGGTCGAGGCCGAGCCTCGGACGGACGAAGCCACCTTCCTGCGCCTTGCCAAGGAGCTCGTCGCCTCCACCAACCGCCTGCCCGATCCGGCAGAGAATGGTCCTCCCGAAGACGGGGGCAAAGAGTATTTTAGCCGCCGCTCGATGGAGATCGACGATCTCCGCGGTCACGTCTCGCCGCGTGTCGAGGAGCTGCTCCTGGCCGGGATGGAGCGGGTCACCGAGGACTACGCCAACGGGATCGTGGAGCTACTTGCCACCGCGCCGCCGGCTCGGGTGGCCTCCCTCTGGGTCCGGGTGCTCAGAGGGCCCGATGGCGTGCGCCGGCAAGCCTTCTTGCGGAACACGTGCATCCGGGAGCTCTCCCGGCTCAAATACCTGGCCCCCGGTGCGGAGCGCGATGCTCTGGTCGCCTGGGTTGCCGAAACGCTCGGCTCCCAGGACCCGTTGCTGCGCCAGGCGTCCGTGTGTCTGGCCCATGCCATGCCGGACCGCAAACTCACCGAACCTCTCTCGGAACTGCTCGCCGCCAAACAAAAGTCAGATGAACGCTATCTGGCGGTGACCAGCTTGGCCAGCAATCGGGACGAACGCGCCATCGCCGCCCTGGAGGCCGCCCTCGACGAGCCGGGGCACATCCCCGCCGAGGCGGCCAAGGGCCTGGCTCGGCTGCCGGAAGGCCGGTCCCGCATGGCCCTCTTGCGGGCCGCGACGCGCCCTGCCCTGCGCGCCATCGCAGTGAGCAGCCTGGTGGCGCGCTCGGACTACGCGGTGTGGGATGCCTTGGTGGATCGAGAGCTGTGGACCGCTCTCCCCGGTCAGCCTTCGTTGCTGCTGACCGCGTTGACCCAGCGCAAGCGAGACGTAGCCCCCGAGTTCCTGCTGCCCCAGCTGCTGGCGCCGTTCACGGCCAGTTTGGCGGTAAGGATTCTGGGACGACACGAGGCTTCACGTTGGCTCATCCCCATCCTGGCGTCCGAGGCGACCTCCCAGGTGACAGTCGAGGTGCTTTCGAAGCTCCGGGAGCCCTCCCTGGACCAGGGCCTCATCGATGCCCTCCGGCACCCCAACTCCCACATCCGCGCCAATGCAGCGCTGTGTCTGGGCGCGCGTCGATCACCGAAGGCTCTGGATGGGTTGGTCCGCGCGCTCAGCGATCCCCACCGCCGCGTGCGGACTGCCGCCCTGGAGGCCCTGGCCGAGTTGGGTGATCGTCGCGCGCTGCCGGCCTTGGGCGAGTTCGTGGTCCATCGCGCCATCGGCAACCCGGAGTTCTCCTTGGCGCTTTCGATCTGGGCAGGATTGGTTGGAGAACCCGCAGTCAAGCCCCTGTCCGATTTCGTCCTTGGGCGCACCAAGAATCAGGATCACATGCTGCGCTGCGCTGCCATTCGCGCCCTCGGCGCCACCCGGAGCCCTCGGAGCGTGGAACTGTTGCGCCAGGTCATCGAGGAGGGAAGGACTGGGAGCGTGGAGGCGGCGATCCAGGGTCTCGGCAGAAGCCATCGCCCCGAAGCCGTCGACACCCTGCGGCGCCTGCTGGAAGGCGGTTGGGGGCGCACCTCCACCAGCGCCCTGGTCGAGCTCAATGTGCCCCAGGCCATCCCGGTGCTCCGGGAGCAGGCCGATCGGTACCGCGACCGAGGCGATGCCACCGAGGAGGCGATTACTCGTCAGGCCTTGGTACGGCTCGGTGAAAAGCCGGCGGATCCCCTTTGGGAATGAGCGAGGCTGGGCTTGCTCGCTCTCACCAAGCCGGCGAGGGCACCAGGCGCCTACCCCGGATCCGTGAACAGACCCTTGGCCTTGACCGGCATCGACGAACCCATCGGCAGCTCGGATCAGCGCCTTCGCTCGTCGAGTACCTGACGCACCTTCACTCCGAGCTGATGCAACGTGAACGGCTTGCCGATGAAGTGGAGGTTCTCCGTAGCAAGCCCATGACGGACGAAGGCATCCTCGGTATACCCGGAACAGTAGAGGACTGGAACGTCCAGGGGGAGGGCGCGAATTTGCTCACTCAGCTCACGCCCACTCATCTCGGGCATCACGAGGTCGGTGAGCAACAGATCGATTGCCGGCCCTTCATCCTGGATGAGCGCCAGGGCGGCTTTGCCATGGCCAGCGACGAGCACATGGTAGCCGAGCCGGCGAAGCATCTTGGCGGTCAGCTCGCGAACACTATCGTTGTCCTCGACGAGGAGGATGGTCTCCGTACCCTGCGGGGCATCGATGGCGATCCTGCTCTCCTCGAGCTTCTGCACCGGGGCATCCACACGGGGCAGGTAGATCTTGAAGCAGGTGCCGTGACCAAGCTCGGAATAGGTCTCGATGGTGCCCCCCGCCTGCTTGACCACACCATAGATAACACAAAGGCCGAGCCCAGTACCTGCACCCTCTGGCTTGGTGGTGAAGAATGGTTCGAAGATGTGGTCGATGACCTCCCGCGGCATGCCCGCCCCTTCGTCGCTGACACCGAGCATCACGTAGGGCCCCGGACCGACGTCGTGCGTGCGGCAGTATTCCTCGTCCAGCTCCACATTCGAGGTCTCGATGGTCAGCCGGCCCCCCTTGGGCATGGCGTCCCGAGCGTTGACGGCCAGATTGACGATGACTTGATCGAATTGGCCCGGGTCGATGCGCACCGCCCCCAGTTCGGCACACCGATTCAGTTCGAGCACGATGTCCTCGCCGATCAGGCGCTGCAGCAATCGCTGGAGCTTGCCGATGTGGTCATTGAGGTTGACCATCTTGGGCTGGATCAACTGCCGGCGAGAGAAAGCGAGCAACTGCCCGGTCAGCGCGGCAGCGCTGTTGGCGGCTTCGGTCACCTCCATCAGGTACTCGGTGAGGGGATCCCGGGGGTCCAGGTCACCCAGGGCAAGCTCCACGTTGCCGTTGATGGCCGTGATGAGGTTGTTGAAGTCGTGGGCGATGCCACCCGCCAGCCTGCCCACGGCCTCCATCTTGAGCGCCTGCTGGAGCTGCCCCTGGAGCCTGTCTCGTTCCTGCTCGGCGCGTTTGCGCGCGGTGATCTGGCGCAGGTTGACCACGGTGCCGCGGATGACCGGATCGTCTAGCCAGTTGGTGCCGACGCCCTCCATGTCGATGAAGGTACCTGTCTTGTGCCGAAAGCGGAGCTCGACACGAAATGGAACGCCGGGATGGGCCATGTTCGAGGCCATGGTTGCCTGGAGCGAAGCGACGTCGTCGGGGTGAACCATGTCGATGGCAGCGACTCCCTCCAGCTCTGCGGGTTGGTAGCCCAGCATTGCCGTGACGGGGCCTTGCATCGACCGCTGGCGACCCTGGGCGTCCACCAGCGCAATGAGATCGTTGGAGTTCTCCAGCAAGCGTTGTAGGCGCTGCTCACTGTCACGCAACGCATCGGCTGCTAGCTTGCGTTCGCTGACGTCCTGGGTGGTCCCAGTCATGTGAACGAAACGACCCTGCTCGTCGTACTCCGGAACGAAGGTGGCCTCCAAGTAGCGAGCGCAGCCGAGCTGCGGGTTGCCGCGATAGGTCAATCGATAGAGCGTACCGCTCCGACGGGCGCGCTCGGGAGCCTCCCGCACGGCCTCACGGTCTTCGGGATGGACGTGCTCCAGGTACTGCTCGATGACGGGGGGCCCCAGCTTGGCATCGAGACCGAACAGCTCGAAGATCTGCTTCGACCAGTAGCGAGGCTCGAAGTTCGGCCCCAGCTCCCAGCTGCCGATCTTGGCCTGCGCCTGCGCCACCTCGAGCCGCTCTTGGGTCAGCCTGATGGTTTCCTCGTCGCGTTTGTGCTTGCTGATCTCGACGAGCGTCCAGAGCACTCCGCAATCCGTTCTCTGGGGAAAGAGCAAACGTCCTGTGACACTGCCCCAGAAGACGCTCCCGTCCTTGTGTTGCAGCAGCAGCTCGACTTGATAGGTGTCACCGCCCGCAATACTCTCGGCGCTCTCCAGGGCCAGCCGGTCGCGGTGCCGCGGGTCGACAAAGACTACCGTGGTGGGCTGATTCAGAGCCTCTTCGCGACCGTACCCCAGAATGGTGGTGAACGCCCGATTGACCCAGGCAATCCGCCCATCCCTGACCAGCCCAGTTGCAACGGGCAAGGCATCGAGGATGGCAGCCTGTTCCTCGGCTAAACGTTCCCAAGTCGAAGCGCTCACGTTAAAAGCATGATGCTCCGGTGAGCATGGCAAGCCAAGTCGAATCCGCGGACTCGGGATCCACGGAGCAACGCCGCGTAACTCCACACCAATTGCCAGACCTTGGAGGTCCAGAGGAGCACGAGGCAACCCTGGTGCCGGTGGAGCCGTCCGAGGCGAAGAGGACGACCGTAGTTCTGGCGATCCCGCCACAACCTTGTCGAGGTTCCCACCGATTCGATCGAACCCTGCGACGAGGAGTCAGAGACCACGCCTCTGCTGCAATGTGTGGTGGATTCGGCCGCCCTTGCGCCGGACCATTTCTTCAGGGAAGACCCCTGAAGCGGACTGGCTGGCGGAATCGCAGGGGAACCCGGTCCCCCACTGGCTCACGTCCCAGCCGGGCCAAGGGTGTGGTTTTGTGATCAATGGTGCGGCATTTTCCCCTATGTTCACGGGGTGTTCTCAGCGGGCAGCCAGAAAGCAAGCGTCGGGGCAACAATCGGCCTGGCGGTGTTGCTCCTGCTGTCGGTTCTCGCTCGAGGCGTTCGGCTCGAGGCGGATCCGCCCGACACCCTTTCCTTTGGCAGCCTGGCCATCTATACCGACGAGGGATACAAGACATTTCACGCGCGCAATCAGGTTCTCTTCGGCAAGCCGCTCTGGCATCCCGCCGATGAGTATCGGCTCTGGCTCCGCCAAAGCCCAACCTCCGTCTGGCTTCATACCGCGTGGTTCCGACTGACGAACGGGGTCGACATTCCCCGAGCGCGGAGCCTGCACATCCTGTGTGGGGCACTGACCCTGTGGCTCTTCTATCTCGTGGTGCGCCGAGAGGTCGGCTCGTCCAGAGCGCTGTTGGCCAGCGGGCTTTGGGGGTTTTCGTTCGTGGGGATCATGTTTGGCCGGATGGCGTTCTTGGAGAATTTCCTGGCCTGCGTTTCGATGGTCGTCCTGTGGCTGCTGTTCAAGAGGCCTCTTCGAGCTCACGGGATCGTCCTCGCCCTCCTGTTTGGCGCGCTCGGTATTACCCTGAAACCGAGCTTCGTGTTCTTTCTCCTTGCCGCAGGCGCAGGCGTTCTTCTGACCCGCTGGCGCCATGAATACCTGCCCAACAGGGTTCCCAGCCATCGACAGGCGAGCCAATTGCGCTCCCTGGCCATCGGGCTCTTGGTCGTCCCGATTGGGGTGTATCTGCTGCTTCGCTGGCTCCCGGGCGCCATCGGCTCGTTCTTACCCATTCCGGGAAGGGACGCCATCGCTGCACCAGCCGGAGTGGCGCAGAACCTCTTCTACAACCAGTTTGCCTTTCGTCTGCCTGTGCCCCTCTTCTTTGCCTGGATGGGGGCGGTCATGGCGATGTCCCAGTTCTTCGACGCCCAGGCGAAGCCACGCTGGCTCAGCTCGGTTTGCTCCTTCTGGCTGCTCGTCGGGTTCTTCCTACTTCTGATCTTCGATGGGACCGGCGGTCGAATCCGCTACCACCTGTTCCTTCTCCCGGCGGTTTGCGTTCTCGCCGCCGAGTTCCTGATGTCCATGTGGGAGCAAAGGCTTGGCCCTCCGCAGCCAAACGGAGAACGGCACTCCTGGATCCGTCGGGTAGCGGTCGGGATCGCGGCGGCCCCCCTGGCGGCGGCGGTCTTTCTGGGCTTCTTCTTCGTTCTGGGGAACCGGGATAAGGATCTGCTCGACCAGGGTTTGGTCCTTCTCGATTCGTTGCGGCATTTCACGTTTCCGCTGGGGGCTGGGCATCTCTGGGTGGCACTGCTCTGCACGCTCGGACTCTGGGGCTTGACCAGCTACTGTCGGGCAGGACGAGCCACGCCCTACCCCTATCTCCTTCTGTTCCTGCTCGCCGGCAGCGGGGATCTCGTCTACTACGCGCGATGGGTCCTCAACCCCTCCTATGCCCTGCAGAGTGCGCGTCGTGATCTGGCCGACCGTCTACCGAAGGGCGCGGTGGTCGCCGGAACCTGGGCCCCCGCCTTGACCCTGGGCACGCCCTTGAAGAGCCTGTACCTCCATTGTGATATCAACATCAAAGGAGGGCGGCTCCGTCGGCTGTCGCCGAGCCATCTCTTGTTGGCCGATGATCGTCCCGAGGAGAGTGAGCTGATCCGCCAACTGTATCCCGGTTTGCTGACCACCGAACGACTGCTCACGACCTACCGGATCTCCTCCCATACGCAGCGCCTGTTTCGAGTGGATTGGTCAATCGACTCACCAGCAAGATAATCGTCCTGAGCTCCGAAGCCCCGCCGCGAGCCATACGGTCCCAGGAGTCCACCTCACTCGATGTACGTCGGGCACCCGTACTTGACTTCGATCGAGCGGGCGCCCTCGCTCTCCAGCTTGGCGCAGGCATCGCCAGTCAACTGAATGCTGTCGGGCTGGGTCGATTCGTCCAGTTCCCAGCCGTTCTCGCTGGAACGAGGAACTTTCGCCCCATCCACGTACACGTTCAACAGGCGGGTGTCCTGGGGTTGGGTCTGAAGTTGCAGACTGCAGCTGAAGATGAGCTCGGTCGTGATGTCGAGCAGGGTGGCGCGCAGGCCCTCGATGCCGTCGGCCTCGGTTACCGGGAAGTAGTCCACGTCCGCATCGGGATTGGGCAGGCCCCCCGCCGCTCCTAGCTCCTCGAGGATCGCCGTGTAGGCGGGGCGTTCCGAGCCCGGGATACCGAGCACGACCGTGCGGATCCCGGCGGCGCTTTGGAGGAGGGAGTCGACCTGTGCCTCGGACCGATCACCATCCAGGCAATCCTGCGGGAACTCGGCGCAGAGATTCTGTTCGAAATCGGGGTTCTCGAGGTTGGTCACGCAGCTGTCCATGTCGCAGCTGTTGTTGGGATTGCAGTTGGGAGCCCCGTCCGTGGCCAGAATGACGACCGGGTCGCCGTCTAACTCGCTGCCCGGCCCCTCGACGAAGTAGTCGTAGGCGACCTGCAGCGCCTGCGCGATGGGTGTTCCTCCGTTGGGTTCCGCATCCGCGATGGCCTGATCGATGCCAGCGATGGCCGCTCGGCCCAACTCGACCGGCACCTCCGGCTCGGTCCCGAGGATCTGACAGGTCTCGGCCTCGTCTTCATCCGGGAAGAGCTTGAGTCCGAAGGCCACCCGATCCGCCACCGGTTCCATGGCTGCGCCCAGGGCGTCTCGCATGGCGTCCCAGCGGGTCATTGGATCATCCTGGGTCAGGGGGCGCAGCATGCTCCGCGAGCGATCCAGAAGGACCAGGACGCTCATTGGCCGCTGCTCGGCGTTGACGGTGGACTCGCCGCAGGTGTCCTCCCCGGCTTGTCCTGCGTCGCCTCCCTGCTCGTCCAGTCCGGCAATGTTGACCAGATTCCCGGTCCCACCATCCTCGCCACCGCTGCGGCCCGAGCTGCCCGCCTGCTCGTCGGGCTCTCCCGCCTGACCGGCTTCGCCGGAGATCCCCGCCGCTCCGCCCCGCTCCGATTCCTCCTTCGACGAATCGTCGGAGGAACAGGACAGAGGAAAGACACCCATGAGGAGCACCGCCACGAGCCCCAGCGACAGAGCATTGCAACGCTTCTTGCCGAAACCAAGTGACGTATTCATGGGCTACTCGATAGGAAAGCGACAGATGCCATTGGTGCAGGGCACTTCGTTGCAGCAGGTCTGTTCGGCATCGCACATCTGACCGTACTGCGAACAGACGGGCGGTGGCTCGCTGGTTCCACCAGCCCCGGGCTCGCCAGCGGAGCCAGCCTGGGACGTCGTTCCTGCCTGAGCGACCGTGCCAGCCGTCCCTGCCTGAGCCACCGTGCCAGCCGTCCCTGCCTGAGCCACGGTGCCAGCGGTGCCCGCCTGGGCCGTACCCGCCTCGCCGCCACTGCCGCCGGTTCCCGGAGCGCCGCCGGTTCCCGGGATCTCCTGGGTCCCGCAGGTCCCGGTGGTGGAACCCTGGGTTCGGATGCAGGTGCCACCCGGGCAACAATCGGCGTTGATGGTGCAGGGGCCACCGGTGGATACACAGGGCGGATCCCCGTCCTCGGGCGGCTGGTAACAGCGCAGCTTGCCATCCGAGAACCTGACACAGGGAACGTCGTTGCAGCAGTCATCGGCCGAGGCACATTCCTCGCCTGCCTGCCGGCACTCGTCGCCCAGGCCGTTGCAGCGAGGCACGCCCAGGGTATCGAGCTGGCACACACCGGAGTTACCAACGCCGGCGCAGCAGGCGTTGCGCGCCGAGGAGATGTCGCACAGCGGGTAGTTCTTGTAGTGGCACACGACGCCCTGCGGCGCGCAGCCCGTCGCGTTGCGACAGCGCCCCACCGGTGCTCCCTCGGCCTTGTCACAGCGGATGAGGCCAGCGCCAGGGAGATCGGCTTCGGGATCGCCGCCGCAGCAGTCCCGGTTCTCGGTACATAGCTCACCCACCACGCGGCAGCCGCTGGCGGGCTGACAGATGTTGACACCACTTGGCGCATAGGGTGCACAGAGGCGACTGCAACAGTCTCCGCAGTCGGTGCACACCGTTCCCTCTACACCCGTGCAGTTGGAGGCCGCACCGGTGGGTTCACTGCAAACGCCGACCAACGCCCCGGCTGCCATGGTGCAGACGCCGCTGCAGCAGTCCCCGCCATGCGCACAGAGATCGCCGTTCTGGATGCAATAGGACACACCCAGCGCGCAGAAGCCATCGTCACACAGATGCGAGCAGCACTGCTCGTTACTGTCACAGGCGTTTCCGGCGGTGCGACACTCGAGGTTGAGCGCCGCGCAGGCTCCGTCCACGCAGTTCTGGCCGCAGCACTCCGCGTCCTCGGTGCATTCGGCCCCGTCCGAGATGCAGGCCTGCCCGGCACAACGTCCGTCCACGCAGCTCAGCGAACAGCATTCGGTGGGCAGGGTACAGGCGGAGCGTTCCGGAGAGCAGGCGTTGATCGTCGAGACACAGGTCCCCGTCACCAGATCGCAGAGCCCGGAGCAGCACTCGCCGCCGCTCTCGCAGCTCTGACCGAAGGGTTCACATTGAGGAGGCGGTGTCCCGGCCGCTCCTGCCTGACTCACTGGAGCTCCAGCGCTGCCCGCGGTGGCCGTCCCGCCCGACGCCGAAACGCCAGCACTGCCCCCGCTCTGGATCGCGTCGCCGCCCGAGCCCTGGCTCTCCCCTCCGCTGCCACCCTCGACACTCGCTCCAGCCTGCGCGCCACCGCTGCCTGCGTCCACCGCACCAGCACCAGCATCGCTGCCGCTGCTGCCTGCGACCACGCCGCTCGAACCTGCCGTTTCACCGCCGCTGCCCGCCTCACTGCCGCCCTCGGAGGGACTCCCTGCCTCGGGCCGTTCACCGGCGTCGCCCATCTGTCCCGCGTCGCCCCCGCTGCCCGAGCTCCCGGCTTGCCCCGCGGCGCCCCCTGCACCCTTCGAGCTGCCATCGTCGCTCGAACAGGCAAGCGCGAGCCATATCCCCACCGACAGTCCCGAAATGACGAACCGCATCGACTTCATGACGACCTCGTGCGCTGGGTGTGTCCCGATTGGCGAGAAGAAGCAGACCTTAATGTTACGACCCCGCGGTCCGCTGGAAAAGCCCAACCCGACTGGCTTTCTCGTTGTTCGGCCAGTTGATGGATCGCAAGGTGGCGACTGATGTCGGGATTTTGGCTGATTCGGCGCAGCCGACGGAAACTGCAGATCCCGTGAATACGAGTGGGACAAACACCTACGAGCAGGTCGGGGTGTAGGGGTTCGCGCGTTACCGCGAACGCTTTGCATCCATAATAACCCTGGGAGGTTGTGAAGGGCTCACCTCGATTGTATTGGGTCCGGCCGAGGCCGGAGATTGCTCCAGGAAGGGGGTGACGTCGAAGGGGCAGCAGGAAGGGGGCGACGTTGAAGGGGCGAAGGGAAGGGGGTTCCCGGGTCGCCGGGAACGCTTTGCATGCATAATAACGCCTGACAGGTTGGAGAGGCCCCGCCTCGACGGCGCCCCGATGGGTTCGGCACCTCGACGGCACGAGGTCCGATGGACCCCCGATCGACACCACCGGTCGAGCAAACCCGGGGTTCGGGAACGGCCAAAGCCAGCCCTTATTCCTGACGGCCCAGAAGGAACCTGGTGATCTCCGCCCAGACAGGTCGTTCCGGATCGTAGTCGAGGTCGTTGTGCGTGCGGCCCGGCTCGACGTGGATGAACTTGGGGCCAGCGTACGACGAAAACAGCCGCTGCCCCAAGTCGGTGAAGACCACCTCGTCGTTCCCGGCCAGGACGAAGGCGACGGGCAGTTTCAGCCGCGTCAACGCGCGATCGGCCCGCAGCGTGTCTCTGACCAAGAAGGTAGGAAGATAGGGATAGTGACGTCGAGCCACGGCGGGGAGGTTGGACAGCGGGGTCAACAAGAGGAGACCTTTGACGAGGTTGGGACGTCGCGCCGCGGCGAGCGCGGCCACGGCGCTCCCCAGCGATTCCCCGACCAAGAGGATGGCGGCCTCGGATGTGCGATGAAGGTCGTCCAACGCATGTACCGTCGCGTCAACCAGGCTTCGCTCCGTGGGTGAGCCCTCCCGGGGACCATAGCCGGGGTATTCGAGCAAGATGACGTCAAGCGCCACGGGCTGAGAGGGCGCTTGCAGGACCTCCACCAGGTACTCGCGTTCCAGGGCCGTCCGCGCGTTGCCGTGCAATATGAGCGCGCGTGCTGCCGCGGGTTGGTTGGGGTGGCGGGCCAGCCAACCTTGAAACCGACCCGCATCGTCTTGCCATGGCAAGAGCGACAGGGGCCTGGCGCGCTCGATGGCCGTGGACATCTCCTCTCGCGACGGGAAGTACAGGAGCCTGCGCTGGAAGAGATAGGTGACGGTGCACAACACCACGTATCCGGCCAAACACCACAACGGCACACGCACCCAGGGGCTATCCATACTCGATTCCTCTCAGGGTGGCATGGGCGAAGGGGCCTGCCAACCCCGCCGCGAATCATGAGATCGGTGCTGACCGTGACTTGGGCACCGAGCGGTGGAAGAATCCTGCCATTCCCCATGAGGACCCTGGTTTGGTTTCGCGGTAAGGATCTGCGCACCAGCGACCACGCGCCGCTGGCGGAGGCCGTCGCACGCGGCGAGGTGCTCTGCCTGTTCGTGCTCGATCCCTATTTCTTCGAGCCAAAGCGCGCCCAGGCACTGCCCCACCGCATGCAGTATCTGCTCGAGAGTATGCGGCTGCTCGCCGAGGACCTGGTGGCGCGCGGATCGCGACTGTTGGTGGTAAAAGGGCGTAGCGTGGAGGTGGTACCGCGGCTGGCCGAGCAGTGGCGAGTCGACCGCGTGGTGGCCCATCGATGGGTGGAGCCGTTCGGCCGTGAACGCGACGCGCGGATCGCCTCGGCGCTGCGCGTGCCGTTCATCCTGTACGAGGGCGAGACGCTCGTACCTCCCGGCACGCTGCGCAACACTTCGGGCCTCCCCTATTCGGTGTTCACCCCGTTCTTCCGGGCCCATGGCCAGGCGCTGCAACAGAGTGCGGGCCCCGGTCGTCCCCTGCCCGCGCCCCGAACGCTGCCCCCAGTTCCTGCCGAGGTCAAAGCCCGAACCGTGGCCATCCCCAGCTGCCGCGCCCTGGGCATCGCCCCCAATCCGAATCTGCCACCCGCCGGGGAGGCCGCCGCCAAACGACGCCTGACGGCTTTCTTGAAAAAGGGCCTGGCTCGATATCATGTGGATCGGGATCTATTGGCGGTGCCCGGAACCAGTCGACTCTCCGCCGATCTGAAGTTTGGGACGATCTCGGTGCGGATGGTTTGGCACGCCCTGGCCGAGGGGCGACTGCAGACGCCGGGGGGTCAAGCCTTCGCGCGCCAGCTCGCTTGGCGTGAGTTCGCCTATCACAGCCTGTGGGATCGTCCCATGCTGCTCGAGGAGCCCTTCCAGGCGCGCTTCGCGGGATTCCCCTGGCGCAAGGACACCCGACTCTGGAAGGCATGGATCCAGGGAAAGACGGGCTATCCAGTGGTGGACGCCTCGGCTCGGCAGCTCTTGACGGAAGGCTTCGTCCATAACCGCGCCCGCATGCTCAGCGCGAGCTTTCTCACCAAACATCTCCTTATTCCCTATGCTGACGGAGAAGCGCACTATCTACGCTATCTGGTGGATGGCGACTGGGCACAGAATAACCTGGGCTGGCAGTGGTCGGCTGGAACCGGGTGCGATGCGCAGCCCTATTTCCGCGTGTTCCACCCGGTCACCCAGGGACGAAGATACGATCCAGAGGGGCACTACGTGAGAACCTGGCTCCCGGAGCTGGCCGAGCTTCCGCCCTACTATCTGCACGCGCCCTGGGAGGCCCCCGAGGCCGTCCTCGGTAAGGCCGGGGTCGTGCTGGGACGTACCTATCCTCGCCCCGTGGTGGACCATCGTCAGGCCCGCGAGGAATACCTGCGCGCGGCGCGCCGCCACCTTCGCTGACTAGACGAAGGCCTGCAGCGCCGCCCACAGGGCGCGGACTTGGGGTTGGTCCTCGCCGAAACGACAGCGCACCCTCTGCCCGTGCTCGAAGTAGCCGCCCGTGCTGTCGGCACCCAGCTCCCCCAGCGCCAACCGGGATGGGGTGTCGGCGGCGCTGTCCGGACTTTCCGCACCCCCGAAGCCGAGATCGGAGGCAAGCTTGGAGGGAACGTCCCCGGGATGGCAGGCGTGCACACGGATCTGGTCCGCGGCAAGCTCGGCAGCCAGCGCGACGGTCACCATGCGATTCATCTGCTTGGACTGACGGTAGGCCAGGTTGTTGTCGTAACGGCGCCGTTCGAAGCACAGATCGGTCAGATCCAGATCCCCTGCCCAGTAACTGGCCACGTTGACCACGCAGGGTTGGGTGCCCTCGCGTAGAGCCCCCCGCAGCTCGAAGGTCATCCACAGGCCGGAAAGGACGTTGGTGGCAAACTGCAGCTCGAGTCCTTCGGGCGTGACCTGGCGGGACGGTGGGGCGACCGCCGCATTGTTGACCAGGACGTCGAGCGGGCCCCGCCAGCGTGCGGCCAGCTCCTTCACACTGGCGTGCCGCGACAGATCCACCACCTCGACGCGAAGGTTCGGGTTCTTCGTCACCCGACCGAGCTCACTGGCCAGCGCCTCCCCGCGGTCACTGCGCCGAACCGCCAAAACCACTCCCCATTCGGGGTTGGCTGCCAAACGACGGGCGATCGCGGCCCCGATGGCCCCGGTGGCTCCGGTGACGATGGCCCAACGAATGACTGCCATGACCGAACCCTCCTCGGCTCCCCGGAGCCCTTTTTGAGACTCGCCCGGGGGGACTCGCCCCTTGGGGCGAGTCAGTTGGTGTTCAGCTCGACCCGCAACAGCGCGTGTCCAATGAACAGGTAATCAGCGTGGTTGAGCGCCTGCTCACCCTTGATGCGCACGTACGTCCCGTTGCGACTGTCGTGATCGGTCAAGAAGAAGCGGTTCTCACGCTGTTCCACGGTGGCGTGCTTGGCCGACAGGTAATAGTCGTCGGGGAAGTTCAAATCGCTGTCCTCGCGACCGATCTGCAGGCTGGTGCCTCGGGCGCAGATGCACATTCCGACCACCCCACCCTCCAGGATCTGGTTGACTCTGAACGTGCTCGGGTACTTGGGCGACGAATAGAAGAACGTCCCATCCGGATCGGCGCCGTCCGAGGCGCGCGGCGCCGGATCGACCCGGAACAGCTGCTCACCCATAAGGAACGTGTCACCGGGGGCCAGCTCGACGCTCCCGCGCACCCGGAAGTAGACGCCATTGACCGACCCTTCGTCGCGAATGACCAGCCGACCGTCGCGATAGAACAGATTGGCGTGGCGGGGGGATACGAAGGGATCCTCACGGAACTCGATCTGGCCCTTCTGCCCGACGATGTGCTGGTCGGCCTTGAGGTGATAGGAGAGCGCGTCCACGCCTTCGCCCCGGATGACCAACAAGCGCGCCTTGTCGGGGTTCTGCATCTCGCTGAAGTATTTGACCCGCAGATTCAGGACGTCGTCCGGAACAGGACCGCCACAACGCCCGCAAAACTTGTGCCCGCGGGGCACCGGGGTCATGCAGGAGTTGCACACGTAATGCTTGACTTGTTCCATCAGCTCCTCCTCGGACGCGCGAAGGCAGCGCTCGGCGGGCCACGCAGGATCGGCCCAGCCGGTCGAGGCTCCGATCAAACGCCCTCGAATGCAAATGGGTTTCCCGTCCCTGGATAGCCCGGGCGACCGTTCGGTCACTGCGCCAAGCTCACCAGATCCAGTCGAAACGCCGGGAGCCGTCGAAGTACCCCTTGGCCCCCCAAAGCCGAAAAACCACGGTCTCCTTGCAGCTGGCCGCATCGACGACGCCAAAGTCCCGCGAGTCCAGGGGGAACTGCCGGTTGTCGCTCAGGAGGAAGAACTTTCCGGGGGGGACCTTGACGGTTTTGAGCGGGGCGGGCGGTCCCGCCTCGGGGATCTGATTGCCGCGGGGATGGAGCCGGCCCTCGACGTCTTCCATCGAACAGGTTTGCTCGTACTCCGCCGCGGTTCGCGGATCGCGAACCGTGAACGTCCCGCAGGCCCGTTCGGTCCGCACATGCCTGCCGTTGATCGAAAGACCCGTCTGGTCGGCGCTCACCAGGTCATTGCCCTCTCCCATCACCCTGCCGAGGACCACCCGGGTTGGCGCGCCGGGTTCCGGGCACAGCACGAGATCGTACTGGGTCGGGCGAGTGAGCCTCCACAGCACAACCAAATCCCCCGCCTGCAAGGTTGGCGTGACGGAGGTTTGAAACCAGGGATCGTTCGAGGGCACCCGCCACCAACGGATGGCCGTCAAGCGCAGAAGGCCCAGGATGGCCCCCGCTATCACGACGGTCCACACCAGGATCCGAAGCAGCTTGCGAGACAAGGTCAGGACATCCTAGCCGCGGTCCTCGTGGCGGGAAAGAGCTCAGCGGACGATGGTTCCCCCAACCTCCTCGGGCTTCCTGGGGCAATCGATGGGGGGCAGCTCACTGGCCGGAGTACCGGCTGCAATCCGGGCCGCATTGGCGAACAACCCGCGGAAAGGGTCGAGCCGGGAGAACTCCACGCGTTCGCGAGTGGCTTCGTCCCCGTCCATGGCCCCGGCCGACACCACGCCCACGAACTCACCGGTGTCGGCGGTCAGAACCGGCCCCCCCGAATCACCGGGACAGATGGCCGCGTCGAGGCGAAAGCCGGTCTGGAACACGCGGTCGATCTGGCCCCCTGCGCGGTGCTTACGATAGATGCCGTCACCGGACAGGGCGCAGCGCCCGAACCCGATACTGTGCACCGGTTCTCCAAAGCGTGGCTCGTAATCCAGGGAAGGTTGGAGCGTCGCAGTACCGGTGAGGCGACGTTCCAACACCAATATGGCGAGATCCCCAGCGCCGGCAGCATAACCACATCCCGGGCTCACCACCTCCCGCACGCCGACCTCGCCCCAGGGCAGGTAGTCGCCGCCCAGCTCGACGAGGAGCTGGTCGGGGTCGAGATCCGCGGGAAGAGCTCGCCCCTTGCCGTCACGCAAGCTCACGCAGTGGTGAGCGGTGAGGACCTGATCCTCGGCAATGAGCGTGCCAGAGCAGGTCGTGCGCGGGGCTACGATCCTGACCACGTATTCGTCCTCACGCGACAGGGCAAACTGCGAATTGCCCCCGACCAAGGCGCGGTGGGCGTCCAGCTGAGCCGCGGGGACCGTGGGGTGCACGGGGGGTGCACCAGCCAGGGAGCCCAAACGCCCGCAGCTCGTCGACGAACCCAACAGCAGCAACCCAAGGATACAGGCCCGCTCGAAGTTCCACGATCCGGGTCGACCGATTCCACTCGCCCGCGAACCGCCCTGGCCTGACCAAGCGCTCACCTGAGGACGGACAACTCTCAGAGCCCGAGGTTCCCGGCACATCGAGATTCAGACGAGTGGGGGCTAGAATTCCTTTGAACAAACCGTCCCTCGTCGTTCGAAAAGTCGCGTGTAAGTGTGAGTGGGAGGATGGCGTTCACGATGCTAGGCTCGACCATGCTCCACAGGTTGGCGTCGGTTCCGGGCAGAAGCGCCGTGTTGCTCACGGCGCTTGTGGCGGCGCTGACCCTGGCCCCCTCGAGCGTGATCCTGCACGAGTATTTCGAGGCCACGCCGGACGAGGATCTGGCCGAGGGTGCCCGCATCTCGTCGGGAACCATGCCGGCGGCAGTCCGAACACCCAATGGACCCGTCTCGGCACCCGAACCGCTGCGCCCCAAGCCGAGCGCCGAACCGGTCTACTCCCAACCGGCACCGTCCGAGACGCGTCGCTACCGCAGCGATCCGAACACGACCGACCCGGGGGGCCTGTCCTATCACGAGCCGTTCCGGCCCAGCGTCGCCCCCTTCAAGCGCCTCCAGGCCTACGATGCCGTGGACGAGAACTTCGATCTGACCGTTTGGCACCCCACGTTACAGCCGGTGGCCCCGGAGCGAGGCGCGCTCCAGACGGAGCAGGAATTCTTCGGTGACCTGCAGGTCGCGGCGAACGGCAACGATCCGGTGCGCATCGCCAGCGTCGCTCCAGGGATGCGGGTGCTGGCCGCGGAGCTGAGCCCCGCTCGGCCCTTTCGACTGCTGCGGGACGGCGCGGAGAATTGGGCCATCCGTCTGGAACAGCCCTCGGCCAGGCCGGTGCGCCTGGTGATGCACCTCGCCGCGCCGCACCAGGCCTTCGCACCCCGGATGGTTGCGACCAGCTACGCGGAGCTCGCGCAATACCTGCCTCCGGTCCCGGGTGTGGTTAAAGACGCCGCAACCACGGTCCTTGCCGAGATCGGCGTCGACCCAACCTCCGACCCGGCGAGCGCCTTGGCGAAACTCGCCGTGTACTTTCGCGGATTCGCCGAGTCTGATCAGCATCCGACCGCAACCAGTGGCAAGGCTTTGTATCTGGAGCTCTCCCTGTCCAAAAAGGGGGTGTGCCGACACCGCGCCTACGCGTTCACCGTCACGGCGCTGGCCCTCGGGATCCCGACCCGGCTGGTCCACAACGAAGCCCATGCCTGGGTGGAGGTGTTCGGGGGCGAAGGATGGCACCGCCTGAACCTGGGTGGGGCGTCCTCCAGCCTGAGCTTCGAGGGCGAACCACCTTCCGGGCCTCCCCATCGGCCCCCACAAGACCCGCTACAGTGGCCGCCCTCGGCTCAGCGCCAGACGGAGGTTTCGTCTCCTTCCGGCACCCAAGGCACGGCCATCGACGCAGCCCAACCCTCGCTCTTGGCGCCCTCGCCCTCCACCCCGGGGAAACCTGCTCCACCGCCTCCGAGCTCCCTGCCCGATGCGACGGAGACCGAGCTGCCGGCCTTGGACGCAAAAGCGCCCGAGGTCTCCCTTCAATATCTGGGCTCGCCAACCGTGCGCCGGGGCGAGTCCGTGCAGTGGCGCGGTATGGTGACGGGACCTGATGGTCCCTGTGCCGCCATGCGCGTGGATCTGACGCTCGTCCGCGGAAGCAACCGACGGATTCTCGGTTCGCCGGTCAGCGACCGCAACGGACGCTTCACACTCTCCACGACAGTCCCCATCGACATCGACGTCGGCGACTACGACGTGCTACCCGTCCTGCCCGCGGACGACGCCTGCGTTTCCCGAACCCCACGCTGAGCGGGACCGACGGGAGTCAGGGCCTCTTCCAGACATAGTTGGGCTGGCTGGGTTCGGTCTCGGTGACCACCCACCGGTACTCGGTGCCGGTCCATCTCCAGGCGCCACGTCGGGGATGACCCGCCGATCCCGCCGGTGGGGCGGCAGGCGTCGTGTCGGCGGTGGGCAGTTGGGCCAGCATACCCCCCGCGGTCCGCGCTCGACCCGGTGGCGTCGGTTCGTTCCAGGTCTCCTCGCTGGACGGGCGTGAGCGGGCAGTCGGGACGCAGGAAGCGAGAACGACGAACAGGACCCCGGCGCTGCGGCTCACCCGCCGAATCTGGCATGCTGTGCGTTTCATCGCATCCCCGGACCCGATCTCCGACCTCCCGACCCGTCAGCCGTGAGGGGATCCGGCTTCCAGGTCCCCTTGGCGCCAAGGACGGACTAAGCTTGCGGCAATGAATCGGTTGAGTCGATGTTTGTCGTGCCTTGGGCTTGGGCTTGGATTGCTGGGCGTGTCGGCGACGGCCCAGGCACAGCAGGGGTTCCGCCGACCGGGTCCACTGCCCGCCTTCGGGCGCGATCCGGTCGGCAACCATGACACCACGGCCGCCGTGACCAACCCCTCCCTGCTCGGGTTCCTTCCGGGAGCGGAGTTCAGGTGGTCGAGCGCCTATCTCGATGAACAGGCTCAGGTTCCCTGGCAGGGTCACGCCCTCGCTTTCGGATTTCCGATCCCGTTTTTGCACCTGGGAACCGCGCTGCGGCTGGACATGCTCGCTCCCCCAGAGGCCGCTCTACTGCCCCGCTATCAGATGTTGACCTGGGCCCTCGGCGTGCGACTCTCCGATGCCTCGGCTCTTGGGCTCTCCTGGCAGCGTTCCTATTCGGAGACAGCCTGGATGCATGGTCTGTCCAGCTGGTCCTTTGGTTGGACCGGACGACCCTGGAACCAAGTGGGGCTCGGCGTGACGGCTCGTGCCGTCAATTCCCCCTCCAACAGCCATGGTGGCGAACTGGATCCGGCCTGGGACGTGGCCCTGTCGATTCGCCCCCTCTCCAATGACTGGCTGCAGATTGGCCTGCAGAGCACGTACGTGCTGCCCGAATGGAGCGCCGACTACTGGATGCCCCGCCTATCTGCCGAGATCGGTCTGCCCTCTTTCGGAGCGCTTCGAGCCGACTTGACCATCGTGGATCCGGACGAGCGGGCTCTGAACCGAGAATGGTTGGCCAGCCTCTCGCTGGTGGCGCGCTTCGACGGCCCGCACGGCGGGGTGGATCTCGCGGGCGGAACGTTACTGGGCAATGGCTTGGGCCGGGACGCCAAGGACTCGGCACATCAGAACATCACGATGGATCTGGCCCTGAGGAGCTGGCGCGAGACTGCGTCGGTCAAGGTTCCCCATTTTGCCCTCAATATCCGGATCGACGAGACCCCCAACGCCCGCGAGCACGTGGCGCTGCTACGTCAGCTCTGGGACATCGCCGAACACGAACCGGCCATCGACGCCGTGGTGCTGCTGCCTCGGGCGGCACCTGCCGACGGTACGGCGCGAACCCAGGAGCTGCGAGACGCCATCTCGTACTTGCGGGCCAAAGGCAAGAAGGTCATCTGTCATCTGGACGATGCCGGCGGACCAGAGCTCTACCTGTGCTCGGCTGCCGATCGCATCCTCATCCACCCGGCAGGCAGCATCCGCTACTCGGGGATGTCCTCCACCCAGTTCTATTTCAAGGGCCTGTTCGAAAAGCTGGGGGTGCGGGCGGACTTCGTGCGCATCGGAGAACACAAGAGCGCCCCGGAGTCGTTGACTCGCGAGGGCCCCACCGAGGTCGCGCGCCAGGATCGGGAGCGACTGCTCAGGGAGGTGGAGCGGCAGTGGCTCAAGGGAGTGGCCGAGGGAAGGCGTTTGAGCTCGGAGGTGTTGGCGGCCCGAGTGGCCAAGGGACCCTTCGTATCGTCCGAGGCCAAGCTGGCGGGTTTGGTCGACGACTACGCCTACGAGGATGAGATCGATGCACGACTGGAGGCCCTGTTGGGGCGACGGCTGCTGCGCGTCGACGAAGTGGCCGATCGGGCCGCCCCCACCTATGGTGCCGTGCGCCGAGTCGCCTTGGTCTACGTGGACGGGGACATGGTGGACGGTCGCAGCCAGACCATCCCCTTGATCGACACCCGACTGGCGGGGGCTCGCACGCTCAGCGAGACCCTGAGGGACCTGCGCGCCGATCCAGGGGTGGCCGCCGTGGTTCTGCGCGTCGAATCCCCGGGAGGCTCGGCGTTAGCGGCCGACACGTTGTGGCGCGAGATCCAGCTATTGCAGCACGAAAAGCCGGTGGTGGTCAGCATGGGAGCAACCGCGGCCAGCGGCGGCTACTACGTCGCCTCGCCCGCCGAACGCATCTTCGCCAATCCTGCCAGCATCACGGGGAGCATCGGTGTGTTCTATGGCAAGGTGGACGTGGCCGAGCTCTTGCGCAAGATCGGGGTGAGCACCGACACCTTCCGCACCGCCCCGCATGCCGATGGGGAGTCCATGTTCCGCCCCTATACGGACGACGAGCGCGAGGAGCTGCGCCGCAAGGTGGCTCAGTACTACGACGTGTTCTTGACGCGGGTGGCCATCGGACGCCGCCTGGACAAGGCGACCGTCGATCGGGCAGGCCAGGGCCAGGTCTTCACCGGAACCCAGGCCGTCGCCAACCGCCTGGTGGACGAGCTGGGCGGCCTGCGCCAGGCCCTGGCCTTCGCGCGGGCCCGAGCCGGACTCCCCGAGACATCCCCAGTGGAGGAGCTCCCACCCCCGGACAGCTCGGTCTTGGGAGCGCTCCTGGGACTGGAGGGCGTCCGCGAGCCGGTCGGGGTCAAGCTCCCGGCGGCTCTGCTCGATCTGGCTCGAGGCTTTGGCCCCTTCGTGGTCCACCGGGTGGACCGTCCCTTCGCACGACTGGAATGGATCGCGACTCCTCCCTGAGGCCGCCGCTGCTCCGCGCGGAACGGGTCACCATCGTCTTCGCGGGGCAGCCCGCGCTGCGGGCCGTAGAGCTTGCGACGAGCGGGGATCGGGTGGGCCTGAGCGGGGCAGCCATCGGGCTGGTCCAGGTCCTGGAGCAGCGAGCCGAACTCGTCGCCGGTCGTCTCGAGATAGACGGCGTACCCGCCAGCGACGCCTGTCGTTTGGGACACGTCGGGATCGCCCGTCCCTGGTTGGAGGCTCTGGCAACGGTACCGCTGCGACAGGCCTTGGTCACGAGTCTCGAGCTCTGGGGCATGGATCCCCGCCGGGCCCAGGCGCGGGTGGATGATGTCCTCTCGGCGCTGCGAATGACCAACCTCGGCAAAAGACGCTTGGGGAAGCGACTCAACGCCGAGCACTACCTGGCCGGATTGGCGGAGGCGATGCTGGTCGAGCCCCAGGTGATCGTGGCCGAGTTTCCACTGGGCCAACTGGATGAATGGCAATGGGCGCGCTACGGGGCCGGCCTGGCCTCTGCGCTGACTGGGCGGCGCCTGTTGGCGATCCTGCCACGACCCCCGGCATTACCCGTGGAGCAAGCCTGGGTGGGCTCACTCGACGAGACCCTGGCCCAGAGCCAGGATTTCGGTCTGTTGGTGGTCCCGGCGGACAGAACCCTGGTGCGGACTCTGGTGACGGTGGAAGGCGAGGCGCCTCGGCTCCTCGCGGAGCTGCGCCAACAGGGCCTGCCTGCCCGTCCCCTTGGAGCCGATACCGAACAGGCGGCTGCGGCAGGCTCGCTGTTGGTGGATCTGCCCCGAGATGCCCAGGGGCTCGTCGAGACCCGACCCCTCATCAGCCTGTGCCAGTCCCTGGATCTGGTCCTTATCCACCTGGAGCCCCTTGACGGCGCGGGTTGACCGGTCATTCTGCGGCCGCATCCCCTTTTCGATTCTGGAGTAGCTCATGCCCACATCTCGCCACCGGGTCACGCGGGCGCATCACATCGTCGTCAAGATCGGCTCGGCCGCGTTGGCCTCCGATCCCCAGGCTCCCAATCGACTGGCAAACGCGATGGCTAACCACATCGCCCACGGGCGCCGCTTCGCCATCGTCACCAGCGGTGCCATCGCCATTGGCTGCGAGCGGCTCGGCTACCGTAGCCGGCCCAAGGAGGTGGCCCGCCTGCAGGCGGCCGCGGCGGCCGGACAGAGCGTGTTGATGCGCCGCTATGACGAGGCCTTTCGCACCCAGAACGTCACGGCCGCCCAGGTCCTTCTGACTTACGCCGACCTGACTGACCGAGAGCGTGCCAACAACGCCCGCGAAGCGGTGGCAGCCCTTTGGGAAGCTGGCGCAGTCCCGGTCATCAACGAAAACGACACGGTCGCCACCGAAGAGATCCGTTTCGGGGACAACGACCAGCTGGCAGCCATGGTGGCGCCCCTGTTCGGGGCCGATCTGCTGATCCTACTGACCGACGTGGAGGGTGTCCTCGATGCGCAGGGCAAGCGCATCTCGATCCTGAGCGACGATGCATCCGTGGGTCGCATCGAGCATCGCGGACCGAGCGTTGGAACGGGCGGGATGCAGAGCAAGCTGGACGCCGCCCGAAAGGCGGCTCGCTCGGGGGCGTGCGTGGTGATTGCTTCGTCGACGATCAAGGACACGGTTGAACGAGTGCTGGCTGGCGAGGACGTGGGGACGGTCATACTTCCCAGCCCTCGGGCTCTGCGTGCCCGCAAACACTGGATCGCCTTCACCCTGCGACCCCGGGGCACCATCCTGGTCGACCAGGGAGCGGTGCAAGCTCTGGCCCAGGGCCGCTGCAGTCTGCTACCGGTGGGGATCCTGGGTGTCAGAGGGGATTTTCACGCCGGCGACGCGGTGCGGTTGGTGGGACCCGACGGCGCCGAGGTGGGCCGGGGGCTGTGTCGATTGGGTGCGCTGGAGGTGGCCCGCGCTGCGGGCAAGAAGGGCCCGGACTTGGAGCTGATGTTCGGCAGGCCCGCCCGGGATGTCTTGGTCGTACACAAAGACGATCTGGTCACCGAGCTATGAAGACCTTCTCGCAGTCCGTCAGCTGGTGGACGGTGGTCGTCGCCACCGCGTTCGGCGTTGGCTGTGGCAAACCCTCCGCCCCCCTGGAGCCGGAGCGCGAAACGGTGGAGCGCCCCGCACCAGCACCAACCGCCCCTCCCCCCGGTTCGTCCCAGCCGACCGATGCCAAGAGCTGCGCATCGCCAGAATGCGCAGGTTCGCTACCGCCTTCGGTGGTGAAGAAGCTGACCGAACGCGCCAGCTTGACCCAAGACTGCTACGAGCGCGCGCTACGCTCGAACCGGGAGCTCCAGGGTCGGGTGCTGTTGGGGATTCGGATGAGCCCCTCCGGCACGCTGTGCCATATCCGGGTCGAACAGAGTGAGCTCGGTTCTCAACCCGAGCTCGAGCAGTGCCTGATCACCGCGTTGAACGTCACCTATCCGCCACCCCAGGGAGGCTGCGTGGATCTCCAGCTCCCCTTGCGCTTCGTGCCCAAAGAGGTGGAGAACGTCGCCGACGCGGGAGCCCCGGAAGCGGGGGGCTCGCTCTAGTCACATGCACCGGTCAGGCGGCTGCCGGGCCCCGTACGTCACGGGTAACCTCACGGACAGGGCAACCCTCCGTCTCTTGCTGGATGGGCCGTAAGACGGGTGGAGGTAAGCTGCCCGGTGGCCCTTACTCCGACAAGGCTCTTCGTAGTCGATCGATCTGGGAGCTGAGGCTGCGCAACTCCGCGTCCTGACGTCGAGAGGTCGATTCCATCCGGGTGGCGCTGGCCTGGGCCTGTTCGGATTGCTGCAGGTGGGAACGCTGCGAGGTGCTCAGCTGCTGAACCAGGCCGCTGATCCCTTCGATGGCCGTGGTGATCTGTCGCCCGCCGCGGGTCTGTTCCTGAGTGGAGCGCTCCACCTGCTGGGCGATGGAACGCATCTTCTCCCCGCTGTTCATGATGAGCTCGGAACCGCGGGCCTGTTGCGCGGTGGCAGCTGCGATCTGCTGGACGGTCTCGGCGATGCGACCGATGGCATCGGTCACCTGTTTGCTGCCCTTGGCCTGCTCCACCGTGGCCCGCGCGATGGCTCGCACCATGTTGGTGCTCTTCTGGGAGCTCTCCAGGATCTTCTTGAGGGCGCGTTCCGCCTCGTTCGAAACCTCCACGCCCCGATCCACGTTCACGGCGCCTCGTTCCACGGCCTCGATGGCGTTCTTGCTCTCCTGCTGGATGGTCTTGATGAGATCCGCAATCTCCTTGGTGCTGGCCCCGGCTCGTTCCGCCAAGTCCTTGATCTCGTCGGCCACCACGGCGAAGCCCTTGCCGTGTTCCCCGGCCTGAGCCGCGATGATGGCGGCGTTGAGCGCCAAGAGGTTGGTCTGCTCCGCCACGTCGTCGATCACGTTCAGGATCTGACCAATGGCGTCGATGCGCGAACCCAGATTGGAGATGACCGCCACGGCTTCCTGGCTGCTCTCCTTGATCCGGTAGATCTCCCCGATGGTCTTGAGGATGGACTCGGCACCGCGCTCCGCGTCCATGGCCACTTCCTCGGAGAGACGAGCCGTTTCGTTGGCGTTGGACTGAACCTGGTCGATGGAGACGTCCATCTCGTTCATGCTGGAGCTGGTCTCCTCCGCGGTCAGCGACAGGGCGTCCACGTTCTTGGCCACTTCCTTGATGGAGAACGCCATCTCCTCGATGCTGGCCACCGTCTCCCGGACGCTGGAAGCGAGCTCCTCGATGTTCTCTGCCACCTCGTCGTTGGTGGCAGTCAGTTCCAGGATGGAGGAGCTCAGCTCCTCGGCACTGGCTGCCAAAACCTCGATGTGCTGGGCAATCTCCTTGATGGCCCCCGCCAGCTGCTGGGTCCCACGTGACGCCTCGTCTCCGTTGCCGATTTGCTGGGTCACGGCTTCGGACAGGGAATGGTGGGCATCCTGCAGGGCAACGATCGCTTCCTTGACCGCCCCGACGGCGTCACTCCGCTTCTCGGCGTCGCGAATGGTATCGGCGAGCTCCCCCAATTCCTCGAACACGGCCACCATCTCGGGTGCAGCCTGGCGTGGAGCGGTCAGACGCTTGCCGTCGCGTGCACGGTCAACCGCCTTTTTGAGCTGAACGGCAAGCTCCGCCGTGGCCCCACTCTCGGCGGACACCAGCACGGCGATCAAGCCCGCCACGGCCACCCCGAGGGCCACCACCGTGACCTTGAGTCCGAACATGGGGAGAACCACGGCGACGGCGACGAGGAACGCCATCGCCACGACCTGGCGCTGGTTGATTCGATTCATGCTGACCATCCGCCCCTGGTCCGAAGAGGACAACGAGAGGTGGTATCAGCTTACTGATTGCCCGTTGCGCCGAACAGGCCTTCGAGGACGGGGCGGCTCGGAGACCGCCTCGCGGTCCTTGGCCTGGCGTGGCTGCTCCGCCCGGTTGGGTCGTGGACGCGCGCGACCGGACGGCGGCAAATCCCGACGACCGGCCGTGGTTCGCGGGTGATTCGCGGCCCTTGCCGCGCAAGGACATGCCTTCCTGGGTGCGGGCCGGGCGGAACGCCCGGATGGGGACCTGGCGCAACAGCCTGTGCAGGCCGAGCGTTCGGTTGCTCGACGCCGCTGTACTGATCCCACGCGACCTTCCCGATAAGGGTTGGGGCCGGTTCGGCTCAGCGCCGTCCGGGGCTGGCTCTGGACAGGAACCGCGTGGATGCGGTCGCGGTGCGAGGTCCTGTGGTTGGCTGGTGCGACGTAGATGACGGCGGGGGACGGGTGGCGGGGTCCTTCGTGGACCACCGTGGTGCAGCCGGAGAAGACAAGCAGCATCGCCGTCGTCACCCACCACGGAACACCTACATTGCGGACGCTCACCTTCGGAGGGCTCGAGTGGTTCACGATCCAACGTACCACCCGGGGCTTGGCTTGCTTCCCCCGTTCGCCTCGACTTGCCACAATCCCCATTCCGTCGGGGGATAGCCGAGCCTTCTTGCCTCGCATGGCTCTCTTTTGCGCAACCTTCGGACCTCGACTAGTCTCCCGGTATCGACTCTGACCTCCACCTGCGACGGGCCGTCGAGCTGGCCCTGGATGCGGTCACCACGGGCCGTGGCGGTCCCTTCGGTGCCGTGGTGGTGCGCGACGGACAGGTGCTGGCGGAGGGCCAGAACCGTGTGCTCGTCGACCATGATCCGACAGCCCATGCCGAGGTGGTCGCCCTGCGCAGGGCCTGCTCGGTAGTGGGTGACTTTGCTCTGCGTGGAGCCATCCTGTATTCGAGCTGTGAGCCCTGCCCACTGTGCTACGCGGCAGCCTGCTGGGCCCGCGTCGAACGCATCGTCGTGGCAGCCTGCGCCCAAGACGCGAAGGCAGCGGGATTCGACGACGTCTTCATCACCGAGCAACTGGCGTTGCCCTCCGACCAGCGCCAGGTCAGAGTCGTGCAGCGCTCCCTGGTCGATGCACAGCTCCCCTTTCGTACCTGGCAGCAGAAGACAGACCGGGTGCCCTACTGAATCAGGTGAGAAGTTGCGGCGCGTCCGCACACTCTGGGACGGGGGACGGCCGGCTGGGGAACCAGGGTTCGTGCCCGCAAAAAGAACGTGGTAGCCTGTTTGGGCTCGTCTTGGGAAACGCCCATGCAAGGTCGCGTCGTTGCCGGTCGTTATCGGTTGGAGTCGCAGCTCGGTGAAGGCGGGATGGGTTCGGTGTGGTTGTCCAGCCACACCGAGCTCGGAACCTCGGTAGCCATCAAGCTGATGGACCCGAGCCTGGCGGCCAGCTCAGCGGGTCTGGCGCGATTCAAGCGCGAGGCGCAAGCGGCCGCTGCGCTGGAGAGCCCGCACGTGGTGCGAGTGTTCGACTATGGCGTCGACCAGGGAACGCCCTACATCGCCATGGAGTTGCTGAGAGGCGAGAGCTTGGCGGCCCGTCTGCGCCGCCTGGGCCGTCTGGAGCCGGCAGCGGTGGCCGAGATTCTCGGACAGGTGGCGCGGGCCATTGGCCGCGCCCACGACGCCGGGATCGTCCATCGGGATCTCAAGCCGGACAACATCTTCCTGGTTCCCGAGGACGAGCGGGAGATCGCCAAGGTCCTGGATTTCGGGATTGCCAAGCGCACCGGGCACCCGTCGGGGGAGATGGCTCTCAAGACGCAAACCGGCGCCATGCTCGGAACCCCTTACTACATGAGCCCCGAGCAAGCCGCGGGCTCTCGGGAAATCGACCATCGCACCGACATCTGGTCGGTGGGCGTCATCGCCTGCGAATGCCTGGTGGGGCGACGCCCCTTCGACGCCGAGACCCTGGGTGGCCTGGTCCTTGCCATCTGCGCGGGGAAGATGCCGGTGCCGTCCCAGATGGGAATGGTCCCGATCGAATTCGACGCATGGTTCGCCCGCTGTGCGGCGCGACAACCCGAGGAACGATTCGCCACCGTCAAGGAGGCAGCCAAGGAACTGACCCGCGTCTGCGCATCCGCAGAGCGGGTTGGCTCGGCCCCCACTCGCGCGGCAGCCGACGGGGTATCCTCCGATTCGACGCTGCCTACCCAGCTCGGGTCTGGCCTCGCGACGCGCGCCGGACCCACCGTGGTGACGGTAGCAGACCACCCGCAGCATCGAACCAAAGGCCTGCGTTGGGTGTTGCTCGCCGGTGCTGGGCTTGGCCTGTTGGGCCTGGGGTGGCTTCTTTGGCCCGGGGCCCCTTCGTCCAGCGTGACCTCCCCCATCCCCGGGGCAGCCAGCAACGCGGTTTCCAGGGCGGCGTCGGTCCCCAGCCCCGAAACCCCGCCGAGCCAGGAGACGCCGCCCCCCCAGCTCCGACCGGTTGCTACAGCAACCACACCCAACCCGACTCAAGAGCCCATCGGGGCCGCAGCCTCCGCAACCACGGACCGCCGAGCGGCGACGACATCCACTTCTTCCATCGCGCCCAAAAAGCCCAAACCCTTGGCCCGACCCAAACCCGCGGCCGCTGCACCCAAGGCCACGAGCTCGGCTAAACCCAACAACCCATTTGCCACCCGCCGATGATCTTCCCATCTCGAGCCAAGTCGTCCCTCCACCTGCTCGTCTGGTTCGGCGTAGCCGGCCTGTTGTGGAACACCCCTGCTTTCAGCGAGCCCTCGGCCATGGATCGGGCGGCGGCTCAGCGACTGTTCGACGCTGCTCTTTTCGATCTGGAGAAGGGCAACGCGACCGAAGCCTGTCCCAAGCTGGAAGAAAGCCAGCGCCTGGATCCGGCCATGGGGACCCAGTTCAATCTAGCCGATTGCTACGAAAAACTGGGACGCACCGCTTCCGCCTGGGTCAACTTCACGGAAGTCGCCGACGCGGCGCTGAAATCCGGCGAGGCCGAGCGCGAACGCGTGGCTCGTGAGCGAGCTCAAGCCGTTTCCCAACGCCTGAGCTACCTGACCATCACGGTACTGACGCCGGTCGAGGGTCTGGTGGTCAAAAGGGATGGCACCGAGCTTGGGCGAGGGCTGTGGGGTGTGGAGACACCCGTCGATCCAGGCGTGCACCAGCTGGTGGTCACGGCACCCCACAAGAAGAACTACGAGACCCGCGTGGACGTACCCCGCGAAGGCGGCCGCGCCCAGGTGACCATCCCAGCGCTCGAGGACGCGCCGACCGCTGCGGCAGCTCCCGCAGACGCGGCTCCCGTCGTCCCACCCGGCCCACCACCGCCACCAACGACGACCTCGGATGGCTCCAATCAGCGCATCTGGGCGCTCGTCTCCGCTGGAGCCGGCGTGGTGGCGGTCGGCGTCGGGACTGCGTTGTTGGTCTCGGCACAGAGCAAGTACAGCGACTCCGAGCGTTACTGCGACGGCCAAAACCAATGCTCGGATCGCAAGGGCGTCACGCTACGCGAGGACGCCATTTCCCTGGCGGACTGGGCCACTCTCCCCTTGGGGTTGGGCGTGGTGGGACTGGGAGTGGGCACCTGGCTCTGGTTCACGGCACCCAGCTCCCCGAAGGAAGGACCGGTGGCAAGCCTGACGGTTTCGCCTGGCGGCTGGGCGATCTCGGGGAGGTTCTGAGCCATGCTTCGTCGTCGTCCTGCAGAAATGCTGCTTCTCTTTCTCGCGAGTGCGGGTTGCTCCGGCATCATGGGTTTCGAGGAGGGCCAATGGGTCGAGAGCGCCGGTGATGCGGGAGCCGCAGGCGACGAATCGCCGACGGCGGGACAGGGGGGCGAGACTTCACAGCCAGAAGGCGGCACGGCAGGACAATCCGGCGCAGACGCGGCAGGAGAGTCGGGTCAGGGTGGCCGAGGCGGAGACGCTGGGCAGCAATCCGGCGGAGCCGAACCAGCCGGAGCCGGCGGGACAGAATCAGCGGGCTCGTCTGGGACGGGGGCCACTTCGGGAACCGCCGGCAACGGCACCGCCGGAGCCGAGTCGGGCGGAGAGCAAACGGCTGGGGCCGGTGTCGTGGCAGGCGCTTCACAGGGAGGCCAGGGCAATGCTGGGGGCACGGCGGGACAGACGGCTTTGCAGGGTGGAGCTGCGGGAGCCCCAGAGCCACAGGCGGGCGCAGCCGGCGCCACGATCACCATCGAGGATCTGCTGCTGACCTGCGGCAACGGCTCGGTGGATCCCGGTGAGGACTGCGACGACGGCAATGTCATGGTTGGGGATGGCTGCAGCCGCCTGTGCCAACTGGAGACCGACCACGTCTGTGGCGAACCCGGGGATGCCTGCACCCAGATCTCGATCTGCAACGATGGCATCGTGACGACCCCCGAGCAGTGCGACGACGGCAACCAGACGAACAGCGATGGTTGTAATGCCAACTGTCAGCTGGAGGACGGCTACGCCTTCTGCATCAATGCAGGGTTCTGCGTGCCCCTCTGTGGTGACGGGCGGGTCCTGGGAACCGAGCACTGCGACGACAACAATTTGGAAAACGGGGACGGTTGCTCGGCTTCGTGCCAGATCGAGGCTGGATTCACCTGCCAAGGCGAGCCCAGTAGGTGCTCGGCTCCGCGCTGCGGGAATGGCACTCGGGAGGCCGGTGAGGAATGTGACCGGGGAAACCAGAACGGCCTACTGTACGCTGACGGCGATGGCTGCACCCTCCACTGCACCAACGAGCCCAACTGCCGACCCGAAGGTGACGTCACCACGGCTTGCACACCCATCTGTGGAGACGGCCGATTGGAACCGACCGAGGCCTGCGATGACGGTAACCTGCTTGCGCAGGACGGTTGTTCGCCCACTTGCGAGATCGAGCCTGGTTTCGGGTGTGGTCAGGAGCTGAGGGTCGATGACCGGACCTGCGGGACCGGCGACGAGCGGTGCCAGCTGCTGCCCATTCGATACCGGGACTTCGAGGGGCAGCAAATGGCCAGTGGCCACCCGGACTTCTTCTTCTTGGGCGCCACGGCTGGCATTGGGAACCAAAAGACCATCTGCGTCCCCGAGGCCAGTGGAACCAAACAGGCCTGGAGCGCTGGCGAGGATTGCCCCTCGGACGAGGCAGGTCCTTGTGCGGGGCTGGTGGAGCCAACCCTGGGACCGGATGGCAAGCCACGACTGGACATGGAGCGTCCCGGCGGGATGAACTGCCCCTGCGTGTTCACCGACCATCTCTCGACGGGCGTGGTCGATGGGGAGCCCGGGGTGCAGCAATGCCGGGGCCGCACGGAGATGGTGGACCATGTGGACACGATGGTACCGGTGATCGAGAGTCCCGACACCTTCAACGGCTGGTTCCATGATTCACCGTTGAGCACGCCAACCAGTGACGCCCTGCTGTTGCGCAAGGTCGCACCGGGGAGCTACGGGTTCAGTAGCAGCAGTCGCACGATCCTCGACGACGTCCACGACGCCTGCCTGAGCGGCACCCTCTCCGGCACCCTGGCGGCCGGCTTCTTCCCGCTCGAGGAGAGTCCCGGCACCAAGCTATGTAACATCTGGACCTATTGGGTCCCGGAGCTTGCCACCAACTGCTGCGCGGGGGAGGGCTGCCCGGTCCCCTACGAGTGGGATCCCTGGGCCGCCTTCGAGGATTGCCCCAATATCGGGACGGGAGGCCCCGTGCCCAGCATGGCTGGAACCGGGGGCGTCATCGCCGGTACACCGCGCAACTTCTACTTCACCACCGAGGTTCACCACACGTTCCAGTACCAGGGGGGGGAGTCGATCGAGTTCGCTGCGGACGACGACACGTGGCTCTTCGTCAATGGTCGGTTGGTCCTAGACTGGGGAGCGACCCACCAACGTCAAGAGGGCAGCATCCTGCTGGACCAGGCTGGTTTGAACCTGCAGACTGGGCGTGTGTACGAGGTTGCCGTCTTCCACGCCGATCGACAACCCCGCGAGTCGAACTACGAGATCCAGCTGAACGGGTTCTCTGACATGCGCTCGCTGTGCAGTCCGAGTTGTGGCGATGGCATCGTCTCAGGTGAAGAGCAGTGCGACTTCGGTCTCGGAGTCAACCGCGACGACGAATACGGTGGGTGCTCCACGACCTGCCGATTCAATGCCCGCTGCGGGGATGGGGAGGTCCAGGCCGAGGCGGGGGAGCTCTGCGACAATGGGTCCAACCTGGCAAGGTACGGCGAGGCGGACTGCGGCCCGGGGTGCCGAATTCCAGCCCGTTGCGGCGATGGATCCCTGGACGCCAATTTCGGCGAGGAGTGCGACGAGGGGGACGCCAATGGTTCGTCGTTCTGCACCGCGACCTGCCGGCTCGACTTGCCCTAGTTCAGCCCCCGGCCACAGCAGCGCTTGCGTTGGCTCCGAGGTCCTTCTAGGGTCGCTGCCGTGAAACGCATCGCTACGTCCTGTGCGTTGGTCTTGGTCCTGCTCGGCTGCGGCAAGAGCGCACCGGGTCCCGAGCTGCCTGCACGGGCAGTCCAACAGCCCAACAAGGCAGCATCGGCCAATGCCACCGCGGGACTACCCTACGTTCGCTGGGTCAAGGTGGCTTCCGGTACCCATGGTCCCATGGTGGTGCCATTCACTGATGGCTCAGTGGCGGTCTGGGCTGAGCCGGCGGGAGAGGCCCGTGAGTTCCGTTCCCTGGCCGTTGACGAAACGGGACGACCACTGGCTGCCCCTTCGTCGCTGGGCCCCGCCCCGGCAACGATCGGCCTTTTCACACTGCAGCGAGCGGGTTCTTCCCTACCGCTGCTGATGGCCTACACCGCCCCCGACGACCGGGGCTCGCAGCGTGTGCTGGCCCTCCCGGTGGACCGCACCGGGCGGGCTACGAGACCACCGCTCGAGCTGGGCACCTCCGGGGAGGCCATTCTGTGGCTGCAGGTCCTGCCCACTGCCAAGGGGCCGGTGCTGTTGTGGGCCAGCAGCCGCGGAGACCGCGCTGATCTGCGCGCCGTGTGTCTCGACCCCAAGGGAGAGATCCGCGAAGGGGCTCGCGACGTCATCACCGACGTGCGTGCCTGGCAGATCGTGCCCACCCCCAGCGGCGCCGCTCTGGCTGTCGTCCACGCCGTTCCCAACCAAAGCACCGGCAACGTGTCACTGTTGCTGCTGGATCCCAACGCCAGAGTCGTGGGCAAACCAATCCCGGTGGGGGAAACCAAGAACGCCGAGCTGGACGTCGATCTGGTGGGAATCGATGGCCGCTTTCTTGTGGCGTTCACCGAACGCAAAAAAGACGATGCCCGGGTCATGCTGGCCCTGTTGGACGGCTCCGGGCAGGTCCTGCGTGCACCGAGCCCCATCACGCCGCCCCGCGGAGAGCAGGTCCTCTCGCGCCTGGTGGGTTCCGTTCAGGGCGGCCCCGCCTACGTGGTCTGGGAGGATCTCTCCTTGCCCGACCCACCGCGCACCGTGACGATCGCTAGCGTGGACCGCGACGGGAAGCTCGCCGTTCAACCGATTCGCCTGCAGGTTGCCGCGACGTCTGCCAGTCCGCTGGAGCTCGCCGCGACCACCAGGGGACTGGCGGGGCTGGCCCTGTTAGCGGGGGCCGATCCGGCCGATCCGGAACAGGCCGTGCCCTGGTTCTTCGAGTTGACTCCGAACGGAGGCGTCCAAGCCAGCTCGCCCATTCGAATGGCTGCCCCGGGAACCCCCATCCCAGCCTTGACGTTCAACCTGGAGTGCGGTTCCGGCTGTCGTGCGCTGGCAGCCATGCCCGGGGATCCCTCCCAAATCGCCATGCTCGATCTGAGCGCGATCCCCCCCCGTGCCACCCGGGGACTGCCGGCGCTGTTGCCTGCGCCGACCCAGGGCCCCACGCTGCGCTCGGTCGACGCCACTCGACGAGTTGAACCCTTGAGTGATCTGGTGGCAACCAGCGTCAGCAATCGACTCGTCACCGCCTTGGTCACCTACTTCGATCCTGGCACGCCACTTGCGCGTCTGCCCAAGCCGGGACCCGATGGACGCACCGATCCGTTGCAGGCCCGTGTCGACGTGGGCGAGTGGACGAGCTCCGGTGTCAGCTCGCCCGGCGTGGTGTCGTATCGCGCCGCCTCCGCCGGGGGCGTCGCTCTGCAAGCCTCTGCACGGAATCCAAACGAGCTATTGGCTGGGTGGAGCGCCCTGGATGGCGGGCACCCCCAGGTGTTTTTGACCCGCGTGGACGTCCAGGGCAGAAAGCTGTCCCAGAAAATGCTGACTCGACGCAAACTGGGAGGCGTCACGGATGTCGCGGTCCTCCCTGCGGATACCGGGTGGCTGGTGGCCTGGGCCGACGGACGGCACGGCAACTTCGAGGTGTATTCGGCGTCGGTGACGGCAATGCTGGAGCGGACTGGTGATGAACGTCGCCTGACCGAAGCAGCCGGCGATGCGACGGAACTGTCCCTGGTGCGCTATTCCAAGGGCGCCTTCCTGGTGTGGGCCGACGCCCGGGACCAAAGCCACCCGGGCCGTTCAGACATCTTTCTGCGACCTCTCTCCACCGCCAATGGCCAGCCGACTGCCGAGGAGCGTCGAGTGGTGGAAACGTCACGCAACGCCCACGCTCCGATCACCGCCAACCTGGGTTCACAAGTGGTGTTGGCCTGGGTGGAAACCGAACTATTGGACTCGAGTCATCAGGGAGCCTCAGTGGCCAAGCTGGCGTTGCTCGACGACCAGGGAGCCTTGGCGGGACAGCCCATCGAGATCGTCCCGGCCTGGGGAACACCCTTGGCCGTCGCCCTGTACTGCGATGGCTCGCTGTGCCGCGGCGTGCTGAACGTTGACGCCCAGGCTCGCGGAGAACTCCATGGATTCGTGGTCGATCCCCGGCAAAGCGGCGTCTATCGAGCCCGTCCCCTGTGGCGGGGTCAAGGCCCCGCCGAGCAGACTCTGGCGCCCGTGGTTACACGGGACGCGGTCCTGGCGGTCGATCGGATCGAGAACGACAGGGTCTCGGTCGTCCACCTGACCATCGATTGGCAACCCCAATAAGGAACGGGCCCCCACATCGGCTGTAAGGGCCCGTTCAGAAACCTCGGGGAACTGTCGGCTCGACCACTGGCTGATGCGTGCGGGGCAGCACGCTTCGGGGACTTGGGTGGCTTGGGAGGTTCAGCCCAGGGCAGCCCAACGGCCCACCGAGGGTTCTTTTCTACCCGTTACGATCGGATCGATTCTTACCTCCTTTGCTGACTCTTCAACGGGATCAACGAAGCGGTGGGCCCGACCATTCCCGACCCTTGGCATTTTCTTTGGGCCCGCCGAATCGAGCCGCAATTGGGCCTACTTTGGCCCGATTCGACCCAATGCCGTGGGCCTGCCCCCACACCGATTGACGCCCAGGCTCGGGGCTCGACCTGGTTGCTGACCAAGAAGCCGTTGATCCTCTGGAGGGTCCACCCCAGCGCCGGATGCCCGTGTCGCGTTGCTACCTCCGGTGGCCAGCAACCTCGTCCCAATGGCGCAGAGTCTCGGCGTTGTCTGAATCACCTTGGGTAAGGATTCCGATGTCGACGGAGCTCGTGCGACACGACCGTGACCGGTTTGGAAACCACATGATCGGGCAGCGACGAGGAGCTGGTCCAGCAACGGTCGGTCAGAGGTACTGGTGGAGTTGCTCCAAGGAGCCAGAGCCACCTCAAAGGTGAGCCGATTCCAGTCGGACGCGAAAAACCACCCAGGTCCTCCCCCGTTTCTGCCGGGAAAAGGGCCCGCTCTGCAGCCCTGAACTGATTCCTTCCCATCGTCGTAGATCCGACGATGGCGAGCCTCTCGCGCCCCCCAGCCTCGACCGATGCCAGGGCGAAAGAACCCTTCGCCACGTTGATCGAGGTGCCGCGTACCAGCGACGCTGGCCGGAACGCGGCTGCATCGCAGAGCACCGATCTGGTGCGCGCGCACCTGCAGGGTATCGAGGCTCAACGGACCGAGATCTGGGAGCCAACCTCCGACACCGGGTATGAACGACGCTACCGGAGGCCCGCCCCGGGAACCGGTGAGCTGGGGCGAGGCGGAATCGGTCGGGTCCTTCTGGTGTTCGACCGGAGCATCGGGCGCCACGTGGCCATGAAGGAGCTCCTCCCCGAGCTAGAGGAGGCAACCAATCCCGATGCTTCGTCGGCGCTACCGCTGACCAGCCGCTTCTTGCGCGAAGCACGGATCACGGGCCAGCTGGAACACCCCAACATCGTCCCCGTCTACGAGCTGGGGCAAAACCCCGAGGGGCGCTTTTACTACACGATGCGGGTGGTTCGTGGCCGCACCTTGAGCGCCGCCATCAGCCAGGCCAAGGATCTCGGACAACGACTGGCACTCATCAATCATTTCTCGGGTTTGTGCCAGGCCATCGCCTATGCGCATAGTCAGGGCGTCGTGCACCGCGACATCAAGCCAGACAACGTCATGATCGGCGAGTTTGGGGAGACGTTCGTACTCGACTGGGGCCTGGTCAAGGTCGCCGAGCAGCACGCGCCCGTCGAGCTTCGCGCTGCCCTCTGTGCCAGCCTTCCCCCTCGTCGGGCACTCGACGGCACGGCCCGCATCAACGAGCCGCTCAGTCTGGAGGACACCCGACAAGGCTTCCTGGTGGGAACGCCACCCTACATGAGCCCGGAGCAGATCCTGGGCAAGGTGCCGTCCGGCGATCCACGCTGTGACGTCTGGTCACTGGGAGTGGTGCTGCACTTGCTGCTGACCGGTCGCCGTCCGTTCAACGGCTCGACCCTTGTCGAGCTGACCAATGCGATCCTCGGCGCGCGACTTCGGCCCTTGAATGAAGCCGAGCCGGGGATCCCTCGCGATCTGGCGGCAATCGTGGCTCGCGCCCTGGCGCTGAACCCGAGGGATCGCTATCCGAGCGCACGCGAACTGGCGCGCGACATCACCGCCTACCAGGCGGGGGAAAAGGTTCTGGCTCACGAGTACGGCTCCCTGGAGCTCTTGGTTCGTTTCGTTCAGCGCCAACGTGCCGCCGTGACGGTGGCCATGCTGGCCCTGACGACCGTCACCATGTTGGGCATGGCAGCCGTCGGACGCATCTCCCAAGCCAGGGATCGGGCCGTAGCGGCGGAAGAGCGAGCCCGACAGGGAGAGCACCAGGCTCACCTGCGCCTCGCCGACGTTCTGATGGAGCGGGCCCAGTCCGAACAAGCCGAGGGGAATGTCCTGGCAGCCGAGCTTTTGGCCGCGGGGGCTCTGGAGCTGTTGGAGCGTCCCGATGCAAGGGGAACGCTGGTCGCTCTGTCCAACACCGATCGCCCCGAGGTGGAGGTTCTGCCCAACCCGGCAGCCGGGGCACGGGCCGTCGCGATCGATACTGACCGCTCCGAGATCGCCTGGTTGGATGGAAACACCTTACGCGTCTTGGGTGCCGAGCATCCGGTTCTATCTGTTCCCTGGACCCTGCCGGCGTCGACAGCCGTGTTGAGCCTGCATCAGCACGGCTGGCTCTGTGTCGCCCCCCAGGGAGCGACGTTCCTGCTGGGTCCGACTGGAAGCCTGGTGGAGCTCCCCTGGCGGCATCACAAGGGTCTGGGATTGGCCGTATCTCCAAGCGGAGACCGAGTCGCGTACGCCAGCTCGGTCGGGGTCGATCTGGTGAACGGCTCCGGTGAGATCCTGGACCGGTTCGTTCATCCGCAGCCAGTGACGGCCCTCGTCTTCGACTCGACCGGTTCGAAGCTGGCTTACGGGACGCAGCGGGGCGAGCTCGGGCTCTGGGAGGTTGCGGCTGGTCACGCCCCAATGGCCCTGGGGCGCACCCATTCCACCACGCGCGCCTTGGCCTTCTCTCCCAAGGGCGAATCCTTGGCGGTCGGCGGCGGTGATGGCTCTCTGTCCATCTGGGACGTCAAGGCTCGACAGCTTCGAGATGCCCCGCGTCGCACCCATGGCCCCATCGAAAAGCTCAGCTGGTCTGGGGATGGTCGATGGATCGCCATGGTGTCGGACTCTATGGGACTGGAGCTACTGGAGGTGGCTTCCGCCGAGCGTTGGCTCAGGCTCCCTCAGAGCGGTGGCATCAACAGTCTGGAATTCGACGCCTTCGGGGATCTGTGGGTGCTACCCGAGGCTCGCGCACCGTATCGGCTTCACGTGGTCCAGCAGGTGCCGCGTACGGAGCTGGTCACTAGCGGGAACGTCCTGGCTCTCACCTGGGACTCGGGCAATACCCGTCTGCTGGCGGGTGGACTGGGAGACCAGGGTGTCTGCTATCTGGACCAGGCATTGGGGGGATGCACGGACCGCCTGCCGGTTCGCATACCGCTGGTGCGCAAAATGGTAAGCTCGCCCTACGATGCGAGCTTGGCGGTGGGAGGGACCAGCCGTATCCTCGAAGTCTGGGACGGTGCCACCAAACTGCCATCTCGGTTCGTCGACGTGGAGATGGACGAGGTACGGGCTCTCGTGTTCGACTCCGGGCAACGGCGTCTCTGGGTGGGGGGCACCGGTCCGTTCGTCCTTGGCATCGACCCGACGACGGGGGTCGTCGAGAGCAGGATTGCCGTTGTTGCCGCAGTTCAGTCGATGGCGCTGCTTGCCCGGGCGCGCCAATTGATGGTGGGACTCAGAGACGGCAGGATTCAGCTATTCGATCTGGAAGGCCACGGACTCTTGGCAGAGCGGGCAACCGGTGGGGATTGGACCATGGATCTCGTCGCGGACGAACCGTTGGGTTGGGTCGCGAGTGCCGGCGCGGACGGACGGGTGCGCCTGTTCGCGCTACCCCACCTCACGCCCATGGAGAGCTTCCTGGTCCACCGGGGCAGAGCGACTGCCCTCGCCTACTCTCCTGGGCAGCAGCTCCTGGCCAGCGCCGGCGAAGATGGCAAGGTGGTCTTGTACAGCGTGGGAGTCGATCGAAACCCGATAGCGATTCTGAGCGACCATCAGGGCACGGTTCGCACCCTCACGTTCGATCCAACCGAGCGGTGGCTGCTCTCCGGCGGAGACGACACCAGGGTAAGACGTTGGTCACTTCACACCCTGTGGTCCGACCCCCAGAAAACTCGAAGGCAGCTGGAGGAGCGCCTCGGTCTGCGGCTCCAGGCGGGCCAGGTGGTGGCCCAGGGCGGTTAGGCCCGGAGCTTGGCGGCCAGCTGTGCGACGCGACGACCCATCAGTCGAGCGTGCGCTAGATCCTCGGGTGTCGGACCCTTGCCGTCTGGCCCAGTGGCTACGGAGACACCGTACGGATTCCCGCCACTCGCAAATACGAGCGGGTCGGTGTACCCGGGTGTCGCCAGGATCCCGCCAAAGTGATAGATGGAGTTGAAGAGTGCCAATAGCGTGGATTCTGCGCCCCCGTTGACGTTCATTGAAGAAGTGAACCCCGCATACACTTTGTTGGCCAGCTTGCCTTGGGACCACAGGCCTCCCGCTGAGTCCAAGAAACCCTTCAGCTGGGCGGCTACGTTGCCGAAACGAGTGGGGGTCCCCAACACGACCGCGTCGGCCCAATCCAGGTCGTCCAGGCTGGCCTTGGGGAAATCCCGCGTTTGTTCGACGAACTTCTGCCAATTCGCGTTCCTGGCTACCACCTCGGCAGGAAGCGTCTCGGCAATCAGACGAACACGAACCTCCGCCCCTTCCGACTCGGCCCCTTCCCCCACCGCTTTGGCAGTCTGGTGATTGGTTCCCGTGGCGGAGTAATAGATGATAGCGACCTTGGACATCGTGCCTTCTCCTGTTTGCTCCCGAGCGGAGTACAAACACTATTGGGGTCGGCCGTACCCGATGGCAAGCCCCCGCGGTTCAGTCGTGCAGGGTCGCCGGTTGCAGGATGCTGGCCAAGGCGTAGAAATCCCGAGCTCCCTCGATGCGCTCCGACCAGCCGGTTGTCAGCGAATGGATCGGCGCCAGGGACAGGATCCTCAGGCTTGCCTGCTTGGCGAAGGCGAGATGAACGTTGCCCGCCCCCACCGGTTCTTCCGGGCTCAGGCCCCAGCAATCCACCAGCCACAGATGTCCCTCTGGATCGCTGTTGAAGCGATGAAGATCCCCGTCGGGCAGGACCATGCCATCCCGCGCCACCGCGCTGAACAGGGCGACGAGCTCCAGGACCCAGCCCAGCCGAGTCCCTTCACCGTTTCGAGCACCCCGGTTCAGGTCGCGAGTCAGGCTGGTGCCAGGCAGGGTCACTGCCAGGTAGGGCGACCTGTCGTCGGTTAACCCGAACGCAACCACCCGGGAAACCCCCGGGACGAGCAGACGTCGCCAACGCTCGTGCTGTTCGGCATAGCGTGCCTGCTCCCCCGGTTCACCTTGGCGCAGGAGAACCGGGGTCTGGCTGGGCAGATGCCAACCACGCACCCAGCGCCCCATGGCTGGCCGCCGCCCTTCTGAACGGGGGGGCGCCGCTGGCGGGTTTCCTGGCGCTTCGTGCGGAACGTGAAGGGCGATGGGGCCGACGCGCGGCGCGTCCAAGGCCAAAGACAACTCGGAGAGACGGGGGTCGGCCCCCGGTTCCGCCCGCAGCTCCGAGAGCAGCCGCTTGGCCGTCCGATATTGACCTGCGCCGAGCAAGGCACTGCACAAGGCAAGACCCGCGGCTCGTCTTTCGCCGAGGTCCGAGAAGGGCAGGCTCTTGTGGATGGCGAGCAGTCCCTCGGGTCTCAGATCCGGTCGCCAGCGCAGGATGCTCTGACCCATGCCCAACAGTCGTCGCCGAATGGGCTCCGCGAGTTCAACCAGACTCGTCGGACTGACGTCCAACAGCAGTCGTAGGCCCTGCTCCAGGGTCAAGGGATCGACCTCGGCCGTTGGCTCGCGGTCTCGACCTCGGTTGCCTGGGCCGGATCGGTGGGTGAGAACCTCGTAGACCGCACGCAAGGGGACCACCATCCGGGCCAGAACCTCGGGGAAACCCTCTTGGGATCGATCGAAGGCATTGCGGAACGGAGCGTCGAACAGGAGCGTGAGGAAGAACACCGGCAGTTCCCGTTCGGCGAACACCTCCACGATCAGGGCGATGATCTGTCGCATTTGGGCGGCCGAGACATCGCCGAAACGGATTTGCTTGAGCGCTTCGGTGACGGCAGCTCCGGCCTGCGCTTGGGACGACGTCTGCTGGACGCACTCCAGGAATCGGACGATATAGGGGATCTCGGGGGCGAATCGAATGATGCCGCCCAACAGTCGCACCGCCTCCGCAGCCGGCAAGGTCTGGGAGGCGGAAAGGACTCGGTTACGCTCCACCTTGTCCAACAAATGCTGGCAGACACCACGGTGCGTGGGCTCGCGCACCCCATTGATCAAGAGATCCTCCGCGGCATTCAGTCGGAGCTTGAGCACCTTTTTGTGGTCCCGCAGAAAACGGAGGTGAGCCTTGAAACGGGTCACCTCCGCTGGTGTCAGCGGAACCTCGGCAGGGGTCCCCGAGGTGGGGACGGCCCTCGCCTGCGCCAGCACCTGAAGTGGCTGTAAGGCAGGCTCACCGCGGCGTGAGCCACGCCTGCGCCGTCCGGATTGGGGTCTCGACCCGGGAGGCGAGTTCATCGGTGGCATGACAGCCCAGAGTCCATCGCCGAGTCAATGGGCTGCTTGGATCCCCCCCGCTGCTTTGGCCAGGACGGACAGCTGCGCGGGCTTGGATTCGGCCCTCGGGCGCCTCACGCAGGTACCCCGCCTCGGGCCCCACCGACGCTCACTCGACGACCGCCCAGAACAGGCCCCATCCCCGGTGCTCTCGACGCACGTAGGCGATGCCCCTTTCGGGCCGAGTGACCACGGCAAAGGCCGAGACATCCTCGGTGCAGAACCGGTCCCAGGTCGCCGCCGCCACGGCGCAGAGCTCGCCTGTCTTCCGGTCCACGTCGTACTGGGTCAGGTACGAGACCAGCGCGCTCTTCATGGCGAGCTGGGCCGAGGCCACCGGGACACCATCCGCTAGGTTTCGGGTGATGTCGTCGGAAGCCAGGCGCACTCGCAGCTGACCCACCCCATCCGTCGTATCGGCCCCGAACACCGTGCCACCCGCGGTACCGCGACCCACCGTGGGGCTCCCTTCGGCCAGGACCCCTGGAGCCCCGGGGCTCTCCAGATCGACGAGCGTTCCCGTCTCACCATCGAAATCGACCAGGGCCCTCGCCGGGTAGGTCGCGACGGTGAAAGCGCTTGCGCCCTCGTACCGAGATCGAATCGCGCCGGATGGAGTGAGCAGATGGACACGCTCCTGCTCGGCGTCGACGACGCGATAGTAGACGCCCGCGGACACCGCAAAACCAATCTCATCCAGGGAACCGTTGCCAATCGGGATCGCCTCACCACCCTCGGGCATGGCAGCCAGCTCCCCGAATCCCATCTCGTCGACCCTTTCGCTGGTCCGGTAAAATACCCAGGCTCGGCGCTCCTTCCCCTCGCCCATGACCCGCACTGCAGCCTGGCTATGCGGCGCAACGCCGACATCGATGGAGCGGCTCTCCCGGAGATCGTAGATGACCAGTCGACGCTCGGAGCAGGGCGAAAAATAGCTCACGTGGCGGACCTTGACCTCGTTGTCACGACTGGGTGGGTCGGCAAAAGCAACCATACAAGCGTCATCAGCCACCTGGACCGGTTCCTCGCCCGGAGCATCCAACCAGAAGAGCTGGCTCCGATCGATGTAGACTAGCTCCTCCCGCCGCGTGTCTACCAGAAGCTCGGTCACTTCCTGTCCGAATCGGTATTGCTCCTCGAGCCCCATGTCCCGGATCACGAGCTCGCCGTTGACCTGTTCGGAGACGTGGCCCATGGAGATGGCGACTGTCGTCACTCCCTGGTCCAGAAGGGTCTTTCTGCGCTGGGTCGGCTCGACCACCCAGAGCTCATCAGAACCGGTATGAACCATGGCAGCAGAAGGCATCAATCGATCCGAAAAGGGGACCAGCGTGGCATCATCGATGGGCGCGACCGGTTCCTCACACTGCGCGTCGACGAAGTGCAGTCGTCCGCGTCCCTCTTCATCCAGGGTCTCGTAGTAAAGGCCCAGATCTTCGCTGGCGTAGGGGACCAGCGCCGCATCCGATCCCCCTTCGGGTAGAGCGTCGACCATGCACGACCGTCCTGACTCGACGGCCACCACTGTTACCCGACGCTCAGCGCCGGTGACACCCAGAATGCCGACCAGGTCCTCGTCCCGCCCCAGAGCGCGCAGGGGACGGAAATCCTCGACGGTCCCCAGCCGTTCGCCCGGAAACTTGACGATCCGCGGGTCGTCGTTGCCCATGCTTTCCAAGCCCGACGTGTCGCACCCCCGATTGCCACAGGCGACCAGGAGTCCGCCATAGAGAAGCGTGCGCCACATGGTGACACGCCCAACGATCGTGGTAGCCTGCCCTGGCACAGTGCGGAGCTTACTCGATTTCTTGGCTTTCGCCAGTGGGGCACTCGTGGGTTTCAAGGCGGCTAGCCTGGGGCGCAAATGCCAGCGGACGCTGGCGGCGGAGCATCCAGCGAAAAGCGCCATGTGCGAGTTGGTTCGCGGTTGGCGGCTGCGGCTGCGACCGTGCTGTGCGCTGGGAACGGGTTGGTTGATAGCATTGGCGCTGGCGGTTTACTCTGGCCCGAGTGCGGCCCAAGTCCCCGATGCTACCGGAGTCGATCACGCCGCCCTCCGCCCCACCATCCGTCGCCCGGAACCCATCGATGTCAGGGTGGACTATCCCCCGGGTGCCTCGGGCTCGGCCAAGGTGACCCTGGAGATCGTTCTGGATGCCGAGGGTCACGTCGTGTCGACCCGCGCGCTCGACGGCGATGAGCCGTTCGTTGGTGCCGCGCTTCGCTCCGCCGAAGGATTCCGCTTCACGCCGGCCGAACGAGATGGACGACCCGTCGGCGCCAAGATCCGGGTCGAGGCAGTGTTCGAGGCCCCTCCGGAGCCCGAACCGGAGATCCAGTCAGCGCCTCGACTGGCCGCGCCAACGCCGAACTCGCCCACTCCCCCCCCAGCACCGCCTCCCAGCACCTCCCGTCGCCAAAAGGCGACGTTGGATTCTGGAATCGTGGAAGTGCGCGTGTTGGGCGAGCGTGCTTCGCCCGACAGCCAGTCATTTACCCGCGCTGAGGCCCGTCTCATTCCCGGCACCTTCGGCGATCCCCTGCGGGCTATCGAATCGCTGCCCGGAACTACCTCGGTCGTCTCGGGGTTGCCTTATCTGTTCGTCCGCGGGGCTCCCCCGGGCAACGTGGGAACGTTCGTGGACGGCGTGCGCATCCCCATGCTCTGGCATGCCTTCGTGGGGCCTTCCGTGTTGCACCCCGCCACCATCGAGCGCGTGACGTTGCACCGCGGCGGGTATCCGGCGCGCTACGGACGTTTCGCCGGCGCGATCGTGGCCGTCGACACGGTACCACCCCGCGGTCCGTGGCGCGGCGAGAGCAGCGTGCGCGTTGTCGACGTGGGGCTGATGCAGTCGGCACCGCTCAGCGAGAATGGTTCGTCGGCGGCGCTGGTGAGCGGCCGCTACTCCTTGGTGGGGCCGGTGGTGAGGGCGGTCTCCTCGGAGACGGAGATTGGCTACTGGGACTACCAGGTGCTGTCCCAGGTCGACCTGGGTCCTCACGACAGGCTGGGTGTCCTGGGGTTTGGCGCCAAGGACGATCTGGTCACCGAGGATTTCCGTTCCTCGACCCTTTTTCATCGCGTCGATCCTCGCTACGTCCACGACTTCTCGGATGATGCCCAACTACGACTGGCCGTGGCCTTGGGGTTGGACCGAACCAGCAGCGACAAGGGATCGGTTCGGGACGATCTGGTGGCCCCCCGGCTCGAGTACCAGGTGCGCTTCCAGGAGTTCCTGGCATTGCGGATGGGCGCGGATGCGGGGTTGGACAGCTACCACCTGGACGTCGATCCGACGCTGCGACAGCGCGCCGCCACGCAGCTATCCAGCTTGATGGGTCCTCGGCGCGAAACGACCGTGGGTAGCTACGCCGACGTGACCTGGCACCCCACCTCGTCGGTCTGGTTCTCTCCGGGAGTCCGGGCCGATCTGTTCCGCGCTGAAGGACGTTCCTTGCTGGGGTTCGATCCACGCCTGGCAGCGCGTCTGGAGGTCTCGCGCCGAGTCGCGTTCGAGCACACCCTGGGACTCGCCCATCAGTCCGCCAGCTTCGTACCCGGTGTCCCCGGCGCCCAGGTCACCAATGTCCGACAGGGACTGCAACGAACCGTTCAGGCCAGCTCCACCGTACAATGGCGGCTGGCGGAGCGAACCCAGCTGAGCGTGACCGCCTTCGATGCCATTTACCGCAACCTGGCCGATCCACTGGGGACCGAACACCGGATCTCGCTGGACGCCGATCAGACGGGTCGGCGGGTAAGGGGTTCCGCCTATGGCCTGGAGTTTTACCTGCAGCGATCCTTCGCCGACGGGATCGGGGGCTATCTTTCCTATACCATCTCGCGGTCGGAACGAAGCTACGACAGCATCGATACCCTTTCCTCGTTCGATCGCACGCACGTGTTGAGTCTCGCCCTGGCCATGGCCCTGGGTCATGGATGGCTGGTGGGTACGCGCACGACCCTGCAAAGCGGGCTTCCCACCCGCTGGGCCACCGCCGATGGTCCGGTATTTCGAGGGGATGACCGGACCGAACCGTTCTTCCGCGTGGATCTGCGGGGCGAGAAGGCGTGGGTCATCAACGATACCGCCTCCATCAGTCTGGTCATGGAGTTGTTGAACGCCAGCTTCAGCCATGAGACAACCGAACGCTCCTGCAACGAGGAGCAATGCACGGAGGCTGGCGTGGGGCCCTTGGTGATCCCGAGTGTGGGGGTCGAGGCTCGCTACTGAACGCCGCACCCTTCGGCGTAGCGCCGAGGGAGCGATGTGACACCAGGGTCGCGGTTTCTCGCGAACCCAAGTCCTCAGCGGGTCCGCCCCTCGCGGTTCGTTTCCCTCCGTCCGCTGCGGGTGGAATGACAAGAAAGACCCTCATGCCGGGATGGTCTCGGAACGGCGGGCCGCCAACCTCCAGCCGGCTTTTTTTGGCAAAACGTCAGGCCACCAGATCCCGGTTCCGTGTCGCGAACCGATTCTGACGCCAGCATTGGGGCGGCCGGGGCCCGCGGCCCACCTTGCGGGGTGAGCCGTTTGGCTCGAATTGAGCGACTGCACAGCACGACCTTATCCCTACTCGACCGCCCGACGCGCAGGCCCCAAAGCCTCGTCCCACCACCCGTGGCCCGCCTCACCCAAGCCAGCGCAGTCACTCACCGTGTGCCCACCGAAGCGGACGTCGGGCAGGGGCATCCCGAGCCGATGCAGAGCACGACCACCCATACCGCGTTGTCGGATCTCCCAGAAGTCGAGGAGTTCTTTCGGCAGGGAGACACCATCCCTCCATCACCGGATTGGGCGCTGACTGCGCGTCGAATGGACCATCAGGAGCCCATCGAGGATGACGCTGCGTTCGACCCGGCGCGAACCGCCGCCCAGCGGGAGCGCCGCGCCCGCTATGCCAAGCGGGTGTCGATCGGCATGGTCGTATTGGCGCTCGGCTCGGCGGGCGCCATCGCACACAGTTTGGTAGGTCACGCAGAACCCGAAACGGTGGCGGTTCTGTCACCCAAAGGCGTCGCGCAGCCACCCACTGTTCCCAACACTCGAGAAGCACCGGTGACAGCAGCGAAGATTTCGACCCTGCCTGTCGCGCGGGCGAGACAGGATGCCCCGGTGCCATCCATGAGGCGCTCCGCGTCATCACCCGAAGCGGCTCCGCGAGTGGCCGTCCGCGCCACGCCCAAGAAGATCGTTTCCAGGGCGGCGCCGTCCCTCCCACGAGTGTCGCGATCCTCGACCCCTGCCACCAAGCCTCGGACGTCGAACCAAGCTGCCTTCTCGAGTGCTGCGAGTCGACCGCGTAGCGGGTATCAGCCGCCCACGGTCAGCTTCTCCGATTGACGCCTGCTGCGGGCTGGTCTCGACTAACTGCCGAACCTCCTGTCGCGCTGGAGATGACTGCGATGAAGAGCCTGTCCTTCCTGTCCACTGTCACCAGCCTGTTCGCCCTGTGTGTCGTGTTCACCGTGCATGCGGAGTCGACGTCTGAGTCAGAAGGCGCCAGACAATCGGACCAGGCCTCCTCGAAACCTCCCCAGAGTGCGCTGGCGGTCGGCAACACCCTGGACGGCGCCACGGGTCTGTTGCGCGTCGTCTCGGCAGACTCGGCCGAGCCTGGGACCTTGCGTCTCTTCGTCAACGGCAGCTTTTTTGCCGGGGAAGGCTTCCTGTGCCCCGATTGTGAACGAGCCAACGGGAGCATCTCGACTGACTCGGACAAGGCGGCCTATTCGGCCGTGCGGGTCCAGTTCGCGATGACACCCTTGCCCTTCTTGGAAGGGCACGCGTCGCTTCGCTTTCGGTCAGTGTCCAACGATCAGAGCAGTCCCAAGGTCATCCAGGCTTCGGGCGACACCATCCTCGGCGCCAAGCTGTTCCTTCCTCGTCGTCCCGGTCGCATCTACTCGGTGGGTGGGGGAGCGGCACTGCTACTCACCGCCCAGGATCGTAGCATCGGGGAGATCTCGCCCAGTATCGATCTCCATTCCGAAGCGACGCTGGATCTCTGGGAGCTCCCCCAACCCAAGCGTCTGCCGCTCCGTGGGCACCTCAATCTGGGATATCGATTCGACAACACCGCCACCGTCGCCGACACCATCGAGGACGACCGCACTGCCAGCCGGGGTGAGCCGCAGCGACTGACTCGTATCGAGCGGTTTGGCTACGCCATCAATCGCACCGACTTCGTCCGGTTGGGCATGGGGGCGGAGTGGTTGTTCAAGTACGTTCGACCCTTCGCCGAATGGTCCATCGACGTTTCGACCAACCGGCAGGGCTACAAGTGCCTGACTGATCAGGTGAGCGTCGAGGACAGCTGCCTGGAGCAGTCGCGGGAGTTCTCGGCACTCCCATCCCGCCTCAGCTTGGGCGCGCGGGGCGTTCCCTACTCCAATTCGGGCACCGAGGGTCTGATTCTCCTTCTCGCGCTGGACATCGGAACCGGCGGCACCTCGGACTTCGTCGAGGAAATGGCGCCTGAGCTCCCGTGGGCTCTGCACGTCGGCGTGGGTTACGCCATCGACACCCGCCGCCAGTCGGCCCCCCCCACTCCGGTTGCCCAGACCCCCACCCCACCACCGCCCCCGGTGCTTCCCGTAGCCACGTACGTGCAAGGCACCGTCGTCGATCAGGACAGCTTCACTCCGCTGGCCGATGCATCGGTTCGGTTCCAGGGGCTCGAGTATAACGCGATGCTCACCGATTCTCAGGGTCGCTTCCGCACCATCAACCTCGACCCTGGCGATTATGCCTTCCGCATCACCGCCGCGGGCTACTCGGACACCGAGTGCCAGGCAACCGTCAACAAGCCCGTTCCGGCTCCGGCTGCCGCAAGAAGCGAGTCGAGCCAGGCCCGCTCCGAGGTGACAGCCATCCGGTGTCCGATGGCCCGACTGCCCAACACCACCACCGTGACCGGGGTCTTGCGTGACGCCGACACGACGCGGTTCATCGGGCGTGCCACGGTGGGCGCCACCGACAACCGCGGGCGCCGAGCCAGCCTGGAAACCGACGACGTTGGCGGTTTCCGCTTCGAGAACGTCCCCGCCGGTTCGTTGAAGGTGCGGGTGACTGCCGATGGATATCTGCCCAGCGCGACCGAACTCACGTTAGAAGAGCGTCAGAGCGTGGCCATCCAGCTGACCCTGCATAAGCGGCCCAAGCAGCCCAACGTCACGGTTTCGCCAAAGGAACTGCGACTCCGCCAGCCGATTCGATTCCTCCACGATTCCGGGGAGCTGGTACCCAACGCCCAGGCGATCGTGGAGGAGCTCTCCGAGGTCTTGCTGCAGCACCCCGAGCTCGCCCAGATCGAGATCCAGAGCCACACCGATGACTCGGCGCCTCCCGACCAGAGCCAAACCCTCAGCGCCCAACGAGCCAATCGCGTCCGAGAGGAGCTGATTCTCCTCGGCATCGATCCAGGTCGCCTGGTGGCGCGAGGCCTGGGTTCCTCGGAGCCCCTGGTCCCCAACTCGAATGACACCAACCGCGCCAAGAACGATCGGCTCAAGCTGGTCATCACGGCGCAGTAGACGTCCGACGACGGCGGGGCAACCCACCGCGACGGCGGGGCGACAGCCAGCGTAACCTGACGCACTCAGGACCGTTACGCACCACGGAGACTGCGGTGCGGTCGCGCGATCAGTCAAGGTTGACGGGTGCGAGACATCGCGCAGTATGGTGCCCCAGGATGGCACGACCTGCTGGGGCACAAAAAGGAGAACAGCGAGACGCCGAAGCGCTCGCTGTTCTCTGGTTGAGCCGGTACCGCCCGCGGACTAGCCGAGGGCGCTGGCCACTGCTTTGGGACTATGCGCCGTCACAAACGGCGTTGGTTCCGCCATGGCGCCGATCGATCACGGTATCCGTGCACATGAACGAATCCCAGTATGTGTTGATGCACGAACTGTTGCCGCACAGAGCCGGCTTCGCGGTGTCTGCAGTCTCGGGATCTTCGCAGTCGCCACCCGACATCAGAAGCGTCGTGCAGATCCCGTCGATGCAACCGAGGCCGTCGGCACAACGGGTAAGAGTCCCGGTGGTCGCGTCTTCGTCGCATTCGGCCCCCTCGGCTGCACCCGTGATGCAGGTATTGGCGGTCGCATCCTCGTCGGCATACTCGCAGAGCCCCGACGCGCAGTCGTAGTCAACGCCGCAGGTCTCCCGCAGAGCGCGCTTGCTGACGGTGCAGATGACGTCGGTGCCGTCCGAGATGCACAGGACGCCGGGTTCGCACTCATTGGAGAGGAAGGTCGTGGCATCTCGATTGCAGGGCTGGGTGTTGGCGACATGGGTGGTGCAAGTACCAGCCGTGCTGCAGAACGACCCATCCGGGCATTGTTGGTCAATGGTGCATGGGTCGGAGATGTTGGCGTCTGAGGCACAGACTCCATCGCCGTTGCAGTAACGACCGGACACGCAGTCATTGTGGTCGTTTCCGATGGTGGTGTCTGCGTCGCAGCGAGCACTGGCGGTGTCACCGCGTGGCTGGCAAGTGTGGAAGGAGTCCCTGTCATCCCCCACCGTGATGGGCACACAAGAGGTCCCGTCCGGGCAATCCGCGTTGTAACCCACACCACCCGCGCAGACATAACCCTCGGTGCAGCGGTCGACACAGGTCAGGGTCCTGGGGCTGCACTGCAGCGCGCCCTTGCAGGGCAGGTCCATGTCCCCGGGCACCGGAGCCTCCGGCTCGGCAAAGGCGCAGTCCTGACCGACGTCGGCCTTGGCGGCGCAAACGCCCCCGCTGGTACAGTAGAAGTCGAAGTCGCAGTCAGCGTCCTTGGTACAAGGCTGATCGGCCGTGCGTCGAGTGACACAGGAGGGGTAGTCCTTGTCATTGGCGGGATCACCTGCGGCCAGACAGGTGGAACCAACGGGACACTCAATGTCGTTGGCCGCACCTTCGATCAACAACGGGCTGGGGTTGCACTCGTCACCCACGCTCAGTGCGGGACTGAAGAGACTCGACAGAGCGCAGGGATTGAACTGGTCGGGACCGGCACAGTGCGGGTCGTCAGGCACGACGTATTCGGCCCCGCAAGGCTGGGCGTTGATCTGATCAATGCAGGCCTGGAGATTGGCCGTGTTGACGGTCACGCGATTCAAATCCACGACGAAGGCCAGGCTGGCCAGAGTTGAATCGAGGGTTGGTGGATGAGGATTCTCGATGGAATTCGACTGGTGCAGCTCAAAGGCCATCCGAGAGGTACAGGTCGCAGCGTCCGCAACGGTCGGACCTAGCCGGTAGCGGATCTCCCCTGCGTCACAGCAGCGGAATTCGTGGTCGCACAGGGCCCCAATCACATCGTCGATACTGGCCTCGACGGGAGGCGCACCGCCCTCACCGGTGGCACCGCCCTCGGCGGGCGCCGAACCACCTTCGCTAGTCTCGCCGCCCTGCGTCGTGGCCGCCCCACCTTGAGCGGTCTCGCCACCCTGGGCGGTCTCGCCACCCTGGGCGGTCTCGCCACCCTGGGCGGTCTCGCCACCCTCGGCGGTCTCGCCGCCCTCAGCTTGTCCGCCCCCGACGGTTTCTCCGCCTTCGCCCTGACCAGCGGAGCCACCTTCCTCTCCGCCTTGGCCAGCACTGCTGCCGCCACCACCCTGGTCTCCACTTTCGCCACCCTTTTCGTCCTGTTCGCCTCCCTTGCCGGTATCGCCAGCCTCGTCCCCGGAATCACCGGCTTCGCCCGAGGTGCCCGCGTTGCCACCGCCGTTGTCCACGGTTGTGTCGTCACTCCCGCACCCCGCGATACTCACCACCGAAAGGATCGATCCAGCCAGCAGGGCTGTTCGAAAGTGGAATCTTCTAGTCGCCATAACTACACGTCTCCAGGTAATGGTTTGACGGACCTCGTTCCGGTGCCTCCCACGTGTCGGCTCGCGAAACGCAAAGGCCCCTTCACCTTTGCGAGGGCATTGTTGTCCAATTCGACGAACCACACCAAGAACGAATTGACCTCGAATTACGCCGGACGTCCGGGTTCCGGGCATGGAGCGGGTCCGGAAAACGTCACCATAACGATGTTTGAAGCCATGACGTAAGGGTCGGAGCCGGTCCACAGTGGGGGTCGCGGGGGCGAATGGGCTGCAATTTTGGCCTGATCGGCGACCGTGACCTCGCTCGGGCCGGGCGCGAGGTACAGTTGGCGCGATTTTCGCTTGCAGGGGGTCCCGAGGGGCCTTCCTCGAGCTGCGGGGGGCGCCTTTTTGTTGGCGTGCAATTTGCCAAGTCGCCGACGCTGGGTCGCAAGAGCCAGGTGTCACGCTCGATGGGTGCGGCCTGCCACTCTGCGCTCTACACCCACTTCCTCAAGCTGGTGCATCGCAAATTCGGCACTGCACCGGGGCCTTCGCTCATTGTCGGACGCCTTCCCTCTGCGCGTCGGGAGGCCAGCCTTCGTTCACGCGATCAGCCGCAACCTGTTCGGCTCTCCCCAAGCGCGTCGCGAGGCCGGCGAATAAGACCGAGAAAAGCTGAGCAGCCTGCTGCTCTCCCCAAGCGCGTCGGGAGACCAGCCCGCCACCTGTCGGCCGTTGGGTCTCAGGTCGAGCCTTCCTCTGCACATCGAGAGGCCACCCCGCCGTCGGATCCCCCAACTTCGACATCGAATGTCTCCGTTTTCGCCTCATGGTGCTAGATTTCTGCCATGGTGGGGTTCGGTGGCCAATTCCGTCCCCTCCGCGACAGCGGGGTTCGGCGGCGAGTCGTGGCACCCGCATGGACGGGCACGTCGCGCCTCCGTTGACGAGTTCAGGGGCCGGCCCAACACGACGTCGACTGAACGCCTGCCACGGACGCGCATTACGGCACCGCTGTTCACTCCATGGGCCGATTCGGTCTCCGGTTCGGGTACGGGCACCGACGCGGGACCTCGCGGGACCTCGCGACGCAACTTGACGGCGCGACGTCGCGATTTCGGCGCGGCACGACCTCGCGGCGCAACGTCGCGATTTCGGCGCGGCGCACAGCTTGACGGCGCGACGTCGCGATTTCGGCGCGGCGCACAGCTTGACGGCGCGTCGTCGCGATTTCGGCGCGGCGCACAGCTTGACGGCGCGTCGTCGCGACTTCGGCGCGGGACCTCGCGGAACCTCGCGGGACCTCGCGGCGCACAGCTTGACGGCGCGTCGTCGCGATTTCGGCGCGGCGCGCAACCTTCGCGGCGTCGCGATGCCGTCGCGGCTCGGCGGGTTGCGGCGAGCGCCCGCCCTGCTCAGCACCGTGCTCGCCGAACGGACGGGCGCCAGGCGCCCTCCCCTACCGAGAGCCTTCCGTGGCGCCTCCAGCCCTTGGCAAGCAACCAGGTGCGGGGCTGCGCGACCGGAGGGAGCGCAGGCGGAGCCCGAAGAACCTTCTCCCGAAACCCGTCGAACCACCCCGCGGAGCTGCACGGGTCGATGCAACTGTCCGGATACCGGCTACCGCCGTGGTGGCGCCAGTTACCCAGGACGTAGACCAACGCGATCCGTGTCTCCTTCGGAGTGCGAAGGACCCTCGAGTGGTAGCGGTCCGCCCAAACCCGTCCCGAGCGGTCGTGGGCGCCATTGAAGGCTCTCGCCATTCTGATGGCGAGCCCCCGGATGGCGCGCGACAGCGCGACACTATCGCGGGCCTCGCAGAGCAAATGGACGTGGTTGGACTGGATGCTAAAATGGACGATCCGACACCCGAACCGCTCGCGACCCGCGGCAATGGCCCCGGTCAGGACGCGACGAGACGATTGCTCGCGCAAGGACGGCAGGCCACCCAACGCCCGCAGCGTGACGTGGAGCGGGAAGCGCGAGGGGAAAGGGGTTCTGGCGCGATGCGGAACGCCGGCAAGGCCGGTACGGGGCCGTCCGGCGCCTGGCCTGCGACCGCCTCGACCGCGAGCGGGAAGGTCGAGCTGGACGGCGCGGCGCGGCCGTCGATGGGGCTGGGGGTTGGGCTTCGTCACGATG
>CAZYKT010000024.1:0-78246 GCA_964648165.1 uncultured Polyangiaceae bacterium
GGAGCCAACTCCGAGAGTCGAACTCGGGACCTGCGGTTTACGAAACCGCTGCTCTACCACTGAGCTAAGTTGGCGGGGCGGCCAAGGATACGCCCCGATCGGGGTGCGTCAAGGCCCCGATTTCTGCTAGCTTTGGCCCATGACTGCCCCGGTAGAACCCGTCCTTGGCTTTCGGTTTGGCGCCGTTTCGGCGGGATTGCGCAAGGACGGCCGAATTGACGTGGGTTTGGCAGTGGCCGACCGCCCCTGCACCGTCGCCGGCCGTTTCACCCGCAACCTGGTCCGGGCGGCTCCGGTCGAGGTGGCGGCGGCGCGCACGGCGAGGGGGCTGGCCCAGGTCGTCCTGGCCAACTCCGGCGGAGCCAATGCCTGCACCGGCCAGCCCGGTCTCGACGCGGCGTTGGCCACTACCCAAGAGGTCGCACACGCCCTCGGGATCGAGTCCGAGTTGGTGTTACCTGCCTCCACCGGCGTCATCGGCGCGCTCTTGCCGGCTGCCAAGATCGTACAGAAGGTGCCGGAGCTGGTCGCGTCGCTGAGCGTGGAAGGTCACTCGGCGTTCGCCAAGGCCATCTGCACCACGGATCGCTGGGAGAAGGTGGCAACGGCCAAGGTGGGCCACGGCGCGAAGCTCTTGGGGATCGCCAAGGGTGCGGGGATGATCCACCCCTGGTTGGGGCGGTTCGTTCCCGAGTCCTCGCTGGGCGGGCATGCCACGCTGCTCACGTTCCTGTTCACGGACGCCATCGCCTCGGCGCGGGATCTCGACCTGGCCCTGGGCGAAGCGGTCGAGATGAGCTTCAACTGCGCGAGCGTCGATGGAGACACCAGCACCAATGACACCGTGTTGTTGTTGGCTTCCGGTGCCTCCGGGGTGAAGGCCTCGGTGACGGAGCTCAAAGAGGCCCTGATCCCCGTGTGCGAGGCCCTGGCCGAGTCGATGGTGAAGGATGGCGAGGGTAGCCAACATGTGGCAGAATTAACCGTCTCGGGGTTGCGGAGCGATGAAGACGCGCGGGCGGTGGCGCGCACCATCGCCACCTCGCTCCTGGTCAAGACCGCCATGTTCGGCCAGGATCCGAACTGGGGTCGCTGGCTGGCCGCCGCGGGACGAGCCGGGGTGCCTTTCGACCCTCGGGCGGCTTGCTTCAGTGTGGATGGCATCACCATCGTCAAGGATGGCCTGGCCGTGGGTAGTACAGCGGAGGTAGAAGCCAAGCGTCACATGACACAGCCGCGCTATCGAATGGAGCTTGTTCTTGGGGCCGGCCCTGGAAAGGCCCGCTACTTCATGACCGACCTGGGCCATGCCTATGTCGACGTCAACGCCGGCTACCGTTCCTGACCGGCGCAACCGTTCAGCGTTACGCGTCTGCGTGGCACTGATCGCCGTGTCGCTGCCGCACACCCCCCTGTGCGGATGCGCCACCCAGCGGGGAACCATCGGAGCCATCCTGGCTCCCCAGGACGACGGGCGAATACTGGTCCACGACGCCCCCAGGGAGCTAGCTGCGGCCCGGGCGGGGCTTCTGCCCGGAGACGAAATCCTGCTCATCGACGGCCAGGATGTGCGTGCTTTCGACGAAAAGCAGCTGCGAGCCGCCCTGTCGGGTGATGTCGGTGAACCGATTGCATTGACCGTGATCCGCGGTGATCAGGTGCTGCGCGTAACCGTCAAGAGAACCCCTTCACGGCACTATCCCATTCCGTCCGATTGAGCCTCTGGCGCACGGCAAGGAAGTTGCATTGCCCATCAAAGAAACGATGGTTGCAAGGCAACTAACTTAGGTAGGCCCATGATCGCGCCGTGCGACAACCTGGACAGCTCTTCGAGTGCGGTGCTACCCACCCTGGCAGCTCGAATCGTCCTTCTGGTGCCCACCGAGCGCGATCGCCAGACGCTCTGCGAATGGCTGAATCTGACCGAAAATGAGCGATTCTTCGGCCCCTGCCAAAAGAGCTTGTCCTTTCTGGATTCGCCGCCCCCGGGGGCGGGCCATCGCGCAGTCCTGATCGACGGGGCGCTGGTCGGGTACCTGCGCTGGCGACCCCTCAACCGGGACGAGCTGGCCCACACCAGCCTACCGTCGCTCCTGCCCGCCAACGCCTTGCAGCTCGAATGCCTGATCGGTGACGTCGCGCAACGCGGGCTGGGCATCGGTTCGCAGGCGATCCGGATCCTGCGCCGCATCCTGTCGGAGACCGTCGGGGAACGAGCCCTCATCGCCCTCGGTTGCGTTCACCATTTGAGTTACCGACGCGCCTTCGAGAAGGCGGGACTGCGCAGTCACTTCTTCTACGACGATCCGGTACGGGGCCCGATGGTGGCGATGGTTCGTTTCCCTTCAGCCCCCAGCCAACCGGGTCAGCCCCCGTCCCGATAGCTCTTCAGACGCCGATACTCGTCCTCGAAATTGGGCGTGAACACCCCCTGCCCCAGGGTGGTCTCGATTTCCGTGGGGGACCAGAATCGAAGGGCGTCGATCTCCTCCTCTTGCCGCTGGAAGGGCCCCTCGCACGACAGATGGTGGGTGTAAACCAACTCGGACTCGATCGAGTTTTTCATCACGTAACGGTAGAGTAACGGTGGCGGCTGCTCCCCTGGGTCGAACCCCAGCTCCTCCTGGGTCTCCCGACGCAGCGCAGCCTGGATGGTCTCTCCGTAATGCACATGCCCCCCGACCGACGTGTCCCAACGACCGGGTTGGATGTCCTTGGTCCGGCTGCGAAGCTGCAACAGGAGCTGGCCCCTTGCGTTCTCCACCAGGAGATGGACGACGGAGTGCAGAAGCGTAGGGTTGCCATGCACGTCGCTGCGCCGCACTCGACCCAGGACGCTGCCCGAGGGATCGACGTGGGGCAGCCAGAGCTCTGGCTCAGCCTCCACCCTGCCCCCCCGGAACGGGCGTCGATCGCCGAGCTGTGGTCGAGTGTTCGCCGGGATGATCGCGATCCCCGGGATCGACGTGGACGGTGACGGTGGCCCCGGAGAGATGCTGGCGGATCCCGTGCGACACACTGCGGGCGATGTCGTGGGACTCGCGCACGCTCATCTCCGGTGCCAGCTCCAGGTGCACCTCGATGAAGCGCTCGCCGCCCGCCTTGCGGGTGCGAAGGTCATGGAAACCTGGGATGTCGTCCCGGCCCCGCAGATAGGCGATGATCCAGCCAACCTCCTCCGGGGGCAGGCGGACGTCCAACAGATCCTTGAGCGACCCCAGGGTCAGCTGCACGGCCGCCTTGAGGATCAACAGTGCCACCCCGATGGCGATCAACGGATCCAGGAAGGCCAGCGACCGACCGGGAAAGAGGCGTTCGCCGACCGCCACCACGAACAAGCCCGCCGCCACCCCCACCGAGGTGTAGACGTCGGTCCGAAGGTGCCAGCCATCGGCCATCAGCGCCATGGAGTCCGTGGCCCGACCCACGCGGAACAGCCAGAAAGAGACCAGGTAGTTGGCGATCGCCGACACGCCCATCACCGCGACGCCCCAGCCGATCCCTTCCAGGGGTGCGGGATGTTGTAGCTTGTCGACCGCTTCCACCACGATCCAACCGGCCGCCACGAAGATCAGGAGGGCTTCGATGGCCCCGGATAGGTTCTCGAATTTTCCGTGACCGAAGGGGTGTTCTTCGTCGGCGGGCTTGGCCGATTGCCGAACCGCCCACCAGGCAATTGCCGCAGCGATCAGATCGATCCCGGAGTGAATGGCCTCGGACAGAATGGATACCGAGCCCACCACCAGCCCGACGATGATCTTGCCCACCACCAGAAGACTGTTGGACGCCACCGAGAGAATCGCCGCACGCGATTTTCTGACTGCTACATCCTGACTGTTCATTGGTTTGTCCGGCTTGGCTAACGACCGTCCCAGTTGGCCCGCCGAAGCTCCCGAACCTTGGCCAGCTTGCGCAACGCGCTAAGCTCGATCTGTTCGACTCGGGCGCGACTCATCCCCAGGTAGACGGCGGTTTCTTCCAGCGAGAGCCCGCCAAGATTTGCAAGGTCGAGAGCGCAAGTCGAGGGCAATTCCCGCAATAGGCATTGATAGTCATGTTCGTCCCAGCTGGGCAGACGGCTGCGTTCACCGAGGACCGAATATCGACACCCCTGGTGGGTGCAAGGCGTCGAGCCCGACCAGTCGCAATCCGCCACACCCGGATACCGAGCGGGCTTGTCAGGCGACCGAGCGCGACACATGACGAAAGACCATACGGTTGCGTCAGCCTCCCAGACCAGCGCCAAAAGAGGTGACTGGGCCCCGCTCCGCTCCCTCTGGCCAGCAAGCCGGCGGCTCCCTTTTTGGCTTGGGGCCCGCAATCACGGCGCGCAGCGTTCCCCGCGGGGACCTCCAGCACGCCGGTCCGCCCCAACGAGTGAGGATCGCTGGATCCCACAGGGGCCGTTGGCGGCCAGCTCGGATGTCATGACGTTCACTGCGAGCGGCGCCGGGGGGCGAGCCGCCCTAGGTTACCGGTCGGTCCTGGCCTCGCGCAGAAACGTGCTAGCGTCCCGCCGCTCTGCCCGGGCGCCGTTGCTCGGCGAGTGGGCCAAGACCCATTGGTGAGTCTGGGCTCGTATCAGCTCCTACTTGCCAGCGAGTAAACCGATGAGCCGTCACCTTTTCACCTCTGAATCCGTGGGCGAAGGACATCCCGACAAGATGTGCGACCAGATCTCCGACGCCGTGCTGGACGCAGCCCTGGCGCAGGATCCGACCAGTCGCGTCGCCTGCGAGTCGCTGTGCAAGACCGGCTTCGTCGTGGTCGCCGGTGAGATCACGACCCGAGCGCGCGGTTTGGACTTCGCCAAGATCGCCCGCGGGGTCGTGGCCGACATCGGCTACACGGACTCCTCGATGGGTTTCGATGCCAACACCTGCGGAGTTCTGGTGGCCATCGAGCCGCAGTCCCCGGACATCTCCCAAGGCGTCACCGAGGGTGAAGGCCTGTTCAAGGAGCAGGGGGCCGGTGACCAGGGGCTGATGTTCGGCTTCGCGTGTGACGAGACCCCCGAGCTGATGCCAGCGCCCATCATGTATGCCCACCAGTTGATGCGCAATCTGACCAAGGTCAGAAAGAGCAACAAGGTTGGCTTTCTGCGACCCGACAGCAAGAGCCAGGTGACCATCGAGTACGACCAGGGACAGCCCCGACGCATCGACGCGGTGGTCGTGTCGACCCAGCACTCCCCCGACGTTAAATACAAGGATCTCAAGGAGGCGGTCATGGAGCTCTGCATCAAGAAGACGCTCCCCGCCAAGCTCCTCGACGCCAAGACCAAGTACTACGTCAACCCCACGGGACGGTTCGTCATCGGGGGCCCCTTTGGGGACGCCGGTCTCACCGGTCGCAAGATCATCGTGGATACCTATGGTGGGATGGGGCGCCACGGCGGCGGCGCATTCAGCGGTAAGGATCCGTCCAAGGTTGATCGCTCCGCCTGCTACTACGCCCGTTACGTGGCGAAGAACCTGGTGGCGGCCGGAGTCGCTCGCCGCGTCGAGGTCCAGGTTGCCTACGCGATTGGCGTAGCTCAGCCGGTCGGCGTGTACGTGGATACCTTCGGTACTGCGGTGGTGGATGAAGAACGCATTGCCGACTACGTTCTGTCGGAGTTCGACTTCCGCCCCAAGGCCCTGATCGGCGAGCTCAAGCTGTTGCAGCCGATCTACCGAGCCACTGCCGCCTATGGGCATTTCGGGCGCAAGGAGTTCCCCTGGGAGCAAACCGACCGCGCCTCGGCGATCGCCGAGGATCTCTTGGGGAGTGGAAAAGACACCGCCAAGAAGGCTCGCCGCTCCGCCAGCAAGGCTCGCCGCCGAGGCTGAGTGGGACCCGGCGCTCAACCGACGATTCGGCTAGATGGCGGCTTGACCGCGCTCACCGGTTCGGATCCGAACCGCATCGTCCAAGGGCACGACGAAGATCTTGCCGTCCCCGATGCGACCGGTCTTGGCGCTCTTCTCGATCGCGTCGATGACCGGACCCACCATGTCGTCGGGAACGACGATCTCGAGCTTCACCTTGGGAACGAAATCGACCACGTAGGCCGAACCCCGATAGACTTCCTTCTTCCCGCCACTGCGCCCAAATCCCTTGACCTCGGTGACGGTCATCCCCTGAATCCCCACCTCGGACAGGGCGTCCTTGACCTCGTCGAGCTTGAACGGCTTGATGACTGCTTCGACCTTCTTCATCTTGGCTACTCCCTATTCGCAGGTTGGCGGGCCGAGTCCTGGTTCCGAAGTTTGGGATTAGGAGCTCGGCTCTCGAGTTCTCTTTTGCTCCATGGGTAGTGGCGCGTGGGTTTCCGGAGTGTTTCGAACCGGATTCGATGCCCGGACTCGTGCGACAATTTGGCGATGAATCGAACAGCGGGCCGGGCGGCTCCTGTAGTTCGGAGTGAGATGAGTGAGATGACGGTGTCAGTCGATCCTTTGACTCTCTTCTTGCCCAGCCCGGTGAGCTGTCTGCTGCGGGAGAAAGACAAAGAACTCTGGCTGAAGGACGACGGGCGAATCGGTCCAGTCTATGGTGGGAACAAGGCGCGCAAACTAGGCCCCATCCTCAAGGAGGCCCGAGCTCGCGGCATCAGGAGACTCGTGTCCGCTGGCGTCGCCGGCTCCCATCATGTGCTCGCCCTGGGTCTTCTGGGGCGAGCGCTGAACATGGAGGTGACGGCTTTCGCCCTGCCCAGGCCCTGGTCCGCGCACGCTGAGGACACTCTGCGGCGCACCCAGGCCGCGGGGGTGGAGTTGGTCCCGCTCGGACAGCTTGGCGACCTGCGCCATTGGCTCGGATTGCGCTGGAGAGCCGGCGATCATTGGGTGGCTCCGGGTGCCGCCTCGACCGTGGGCGCCAGCGCCTATGCAGAGGCGATCCCGGAACTTTTGGAGCAGATCGCCAAGGCCGAAATCCCAACACCCGATTGCATCGTGGTGGCCGTCGGGACCGGTGGGACAGCGGCCGGTCTTTTGGCCGGACTGGTTGCCGCCGGGCTTCCGACCAAGGTCCTCGGCGTCGACGTGATGGGTTCAGCCATCCCGAGATTCCTGGTGAAACGCCTGGCCGCTCGGGTGCTGAGCCGAATGGGTCGGAGCCGATCGGGTGTTTCCGAGCGTTTCGTGCCGGACCGGCGATGGATCGGAAGGGGATACGGCCACCCGACCGATGACTGCGACGCCGCCATCAAAGAGGCTGCCCGCCATGGGCTGCACCTGGAATCGACATACACAGGCAAGGCCTTCGCTGCTGCCCTGGATCTCCTGGAGACAGGGCGTTGGCCCAGTGGTCTCCCTGTGCTCGAAGGTCGTGAGGCCGGCCGACCCCTGCGGGTGCTATTTTGGTCGACCCTGGCCGACTCTTCCTCTCCCCCCGCAGCGCCGTCAGCGACTACCCTTGACCCCAGCCTTCCCCGGCTGCTGCAAAGGGAGTAGCGGAACCGGGGTTGCCCCCGCTGTCCCCTGCGTCCCGATGCCTGCCGAAAGTACGTCGAAAGTCCCGATCGGGGCGATTCTCGCGGATAAGTACCGCGTTACCAAGGAGATCGGTCGGGGCGGCATGGCTGCCGTGTACGAGGCAGAGAACGTCGACATCGGCAAACGGGTCGCGGTCAAGGTTCTCGCCGCCGAGCTCATCACGTCCCGGGTCGTGCGCGAACGTTTCCTGCGCGAGGCCCGGGCCACCGCCGCGGTGCGGAGTCCGTACATCTGCGACGTCTATGACGTCGGCGAGTTCGAGGCTCGTCCCTTTCTGGTGATGGAGCTCCTGGAGGGGGAGAGCCTGTACGATCGCATGACGCACGTGCGGCGACTCGACGTGCAACTGACGGTGCGGATCGCCACACAGACTGCCCGAGGCCTCGCCAAGGCCCACGCCGCCGGGATCGTGCACCGCGATCTGAAACCGGAGAACCTGTTTCTGACCCAGAATGAGGAAGGGGAGGTCCTGACCAAGCTCCTCGATTTCGGCCTGGCCAAGTTCTACGCCCCGACGGGCGGCACAGCGGCTCAGGCGCGATTGACCCGGGAGGGGGCGCTGTTCGGGACCCCCGCTTACATGAGTCCTGAACAGGCCAAGGGGCGTGGTGAGGTCGATCACCGGAGCGACCTGTGGGCTCTGGGTTGCATCGTGTACGAGTGTCTCACCGGTCAAACGGTGTGGAACGTGGATCAGGGCGTGGCGATGATTCTGGCCCAGGTCGCCAGCGCGCCCATCCCGCTGCCCTCCAAGCTCAGACCCGATCTCCCGTCGAGCTTCGACACGTGGTTCTTGCGTGCCCTGGAACGCAATCCCGACCAGCGCTTCCAAACCGCCGGGCAGCTGGCTTTCGCGCTGTCAGAAGCGCTCAGCCCCGAGCAGACCAGCCACCTTGCCACGCCGTCGTTGATGGCGGACGTCGATGAGATCCTGCTGCGAGCCCCTGCCCGCATGGATTCGCCGCTCGATCCGAGTAACCGTGAGCCGCCTTCCAGCCGCAGGCAGTCTCCCTCGCCACCCAGCCCGCTGGCGGCGGCGGCCGCCGCTCCCCCGGCATCCGCCGAACAGTCCGCCCAGAGTTCCACCGTCCCTGCCCCGCCATCGCGGTCCCACTGGCGTCGAATCGCGCTGATGCTGCTCGTCCTGGGCTCGCTCGCGGGTGTCTGGTGGCTGCGCGGAAAGCTGCCCTGGCATCACCTGTGGGAACCGTCCACCCAGTCCGGAACCAGGGGGATGGTCGAGACCCCGGACGCGGATAGCTCGGTCCCGGTGGAGTCCGCTAAGTTCGCCCAGAGCTTCTCCCGGGCGCAAATGGCGCTTGCCGAGGGCAAGCTCGAGCATGCCCTCGGCATCGTGGACGAGGTGATACGAACCGGTGGAGAAGGGATTGGAACCAACTTCCGGTCCCACGTGCGAGCCGCCCTGGAGACACCGACCACACCGTGCCAGCTCCGGGGCCTCGGTCGACCGAGGCCCTTCGACGTCGCCGATCCTGCGTCGCGTCCAACCCTGGCGTCCAGCCCGAGGGGCGTGGTCGTATCCTGGGTGGACAGCCACGAGGAACGCACCCGGCGACAGGTGTTCACGACCTTGCTGGACTCCGGTTTGCGTCGCATCGCCCCGGCCCGCCTGGCGGCTCCCGAGCCCTCCAATGCGCGCTACCCGCAGCTGACCGCGACCCGAAACCACCTCGTTTTGTCCTACTGGGACGGGGCCAGCAAGGACACCGGGATCTTCGTTCGCCTCCTGGACACACAGGGCCAGATCAGCGGCCCCACCCGCCGCGTCGCCCCGGTGGGACGGGACGAGTACTCCCCCGCCGTCGCCCGGGCGGAGGACGGCACTTTCTGGATCGTGTGGGAGGACGACGGCGCCGACGGGGCAGAGGACTTGATGGCGCGTCACCTCGACGTCCACCTGAATCCCGTGGGCGAAGCGGTCCGCCTGACCGCCCTGGTCCCCGATCGCATCACCCGTCCCGGTGCCGTCAAGCCGTCGGTGGTGGTTACCCGAGGGCAAATGGTGATCTTGTTCACCCTGCGCTCGGGCGCCAATCGTCGCGTGCACCGCATGCAGCTGCCCTTGAACAGCCCGGAGCTGGTGCGCGGAGTGAACTTGCCGCAGGACGCCAAGACCGAGAAGCTGGCGGTCTTCGCCGGACAGGTGACACCAATCGGTCAGGAGGGATCGGTCTCCGATGATGCTCGGCTCGCCTGCATGCAGGACGCTTGCATCGCCCTGTGGGGCGACGAAAGCCAGGGAATCGTCGCGGGATCGCTGGACCTCGCCTCCGGCGAGTTCCTGTGGCGCCACGAGCTCGCCCCCCGCGGCAGCCGTCCGTACGTCGCAACGACTGCCACCGAGGCACTCGCCGCCTGGTACGACGCTTCCCGGATTCGGGTGGCGCCAGTGGCACGCCAGGGCGTTGGCACGGTCTCTACTCTGGGGAAGGTCAGCGGCCTCCAACCCATTCCGGAGATCGCCCCGGACGTCGTGCCTCACCAATGGCTGGTGGCGTGGCGGGACTACGAGGCGGCTCATTTCGAGGTCGTGGTGGCTCGTGCCGTCTGTCAAACCCCAGCCTACTAATCCCTTCTGCCATGACCCCGATGCTAACCATCCCCTCTCGCACCTCCCTTCGGCGGCAGCCTTTGCTGACACCTCGACTCCGCCTGGCCCCGTTGGAACCGCCGGACAGCCAGCAACTCTGGGAAGCAGTGGAGAGCTCTCGAATGCACCTGGGGCGCTGGCTGCCCTGGGTCCCCTACAACGACTCGCCAGAGGCCAGCCAACGCTATGCGGACGCCTGCGCGGCTGACTGGGACGCAGGTCGCGCGCTGCGTTTCGCCATCTGGGAGCCCGAATCGCGCCAGCTGGTCGGGGTGGTGGGGCTGGACAACTGCGTGCATCTTCACAGAAATTGTGATCTGGGGTACTGGTTGCGGCGGGAGGCGTGCGGGCGAGGCTACATGACCGAAGCCGCGCAGCAGTGCGTCAGCTTCGCCTTCGCCACCCTGGGCGCACACCGCGTTCGGTGCGCCGCCGCTACCGAGAACCACGCCAGCCTCCGGGTCATCAGCAGGCTTGGTTTTTCCTTCGAAGGGCTGGCGCGTCAGGCCGAATTCGTGGACTCTCGGTGGGTCGATCACGCGGTGTTTGCGCGGTTGGCCACCGATGTCACGGGCAGCTGACCCCCGTCGTCCCGATCGGTACCGATATACTCGGGGGCCGGATTGGAGCTGGGGCGAGCGTGCCGCTCGAGCGTGTTTCCGCTGCGCTCCGGCTGGGCTAGCCTTGCGCGGTGCGCCTTTGGCGACGTCCCCTGCCGTTCCTCGTCGTCACTCCCTCCGTGGTCATGTTGCTGGGATTGACGGCCGCGCTCACCTTCGGCTGGCTGGGAGTCAGCGAGCTGCGCTCGCGCAGTGATCGAGGAGCCCTCCTGGAGGCAGAAGCGTTGGTGACCGCGTTGGTGGCACGCCTGCGTTCCGTCCCGGCCGACCAACGCAGCGTGGTCTTGGAGCGCGCGGCTCGACGTGCCGGAGTGGAGCTGCTGCTGGTCGAGGCCGATGGTCGGGTGGTGATCGATGCATCCCTGCGCGCGCCACCCGCCGAGCTGATCCGCAACGTGCTGGTCACCGGCCGGGGCACGACGACGACCCAGTTGGGACGCGTCCGCTATGCGGCACTGTCCCTGGGTTCGTTGCGGGATGCCACCAGCCTGGCCGTGTTCGTGCCGGCACCCGATCCGCCACCCGCCATGGCACCCCTGGTGACCTCGCTGGGCCTGCTGGCCACCCTCCTGGTTGGCATGGCAGTCCTGGTGGCCTGGGCCCTGGCTCGGGATGTCCACGCCGACGTCGATTTCGTCACCTCCAGGATCGCAGCGATGGCTGCCCAGGAGGCGGAGCCGTCCGGCAAACCAATCCCGATTCGAGCGGTCGACTCGGTGGGGGAGTTGACCGGTGCGTTCAACGAGCTGGTCTCCCGATTCGCGGCTGCCGAACGGCGCTATCGGGAGAACCTGGCCCGTGCGCTGGCCTACGACCGGGATCGAAGCGCCTTCTTGGCCGCCCTGAGCCACGAGCTGCGCACGCCGCTCAATGCCATCCTGGGGTTCACCGAGGTCCTCCTGTCCGAAGTCGATGGACCCTTGTCCCCGGACGCAAGAGAGAGCCTGGAGGTGGTGCGCACCAGCGGACTGCACTTGGCCGCCCTGATTGACGACGTGCTCGATCTCTCAGCCCTGGAGTCGGGTCAGCTGCGGCTGACCCGTTCCCGGATCGACGTCCATGCCATCGCTGAGAGCGTCGTGCGCGAGCTGCAGGTGGCTGCTCAAGCCAAGGGTCTTCGCATGTCGTTGCGGGGCAAAAGGGCCCTGGCCTTCGCCGATCCCATGCGCGTCCGCCAGATCCTGGGCAACGTCGTGGGCAATGCGGTGAAGTTTACCCATCAAGGCGAGGTGCTAGTCGAGGTTGAATCCGCCTCACCCACCGAAACGACCGTCATCGTCAGCGACACCGGGCCCGGCATCGCCGAGCCGGATCGGGCTGCGATATTCGAGGAGTACATCCAGTCCGCCGAGCAGCGCCGACATCGCGCAGGGACCGGGCTGGGGTTGGCCATCGCCCGCCGTCTGGTGCAGATGCACGGGGGAACCATCCGTCTCACGAGTACCGTGGGGAAGGGTTCTCGTTTCGTCATGGCCTTCCCGACGCAACCCGAGTCCAATCCAGACCGACTGGGCAACGTCGGACACTCGGAATCCGAGGCCACGGGGAGATACGCGTGATCTCGGCCGCGACGCGCCTGGTACCTCGGCTCATCGGAGTGCAGCTCTTCTGTACTTGCTGCGCCGCCCTGGCGGCCAGCACCGCCCGGTGGCTGCTGCTGCTCGATGGGGTCACCGGCGTCGCGGCCCTCTATTTCCTGTGGGGAGGCATCGGACTGGGCGGGCTGACTGCGGTCCTGAGAACCTGGCTCTTCACCCGCCGTTATCGTCACCTGCTCCGCGCCCTGGCGCTTCGCTCCGAATCCGCCAGGATCGAAGAGCTGTCGGAGCTGTCCAACGAGGCCGGCAGGACCACGGTGGGCTGGCTGATATCGGGCGCCCTGGGGCTGTTGCTCACCTCCTACCTGGCCAAGCCCAGGGATCTGGATCTTGCCACGGGAACGTTGGTGGGTTTGCTCGGCGTGGTCGTCCTGGCCACGGCGTCGCTCCCCCTGTACGTGCTGGCTCGCCGAGCCGTCATGCGGGCCCTGGAGCTGGCTCCGGTGGAGGTCTCCGGGGAGCTGGTCCCAGCGACCCTGGAGAACCGGGAGATCCGCAGCCGAGTCCAGCGCCGGATCCTGGTGGCGTTCGCCACCCCGGTTGCCTTCGTGGCGGTCGGCTCCCTGCTGGTCGTGTCGGCCCACGTGGTACGCTCCGAGCGCTTGCGCCGTGACGCCACCGCCCTGGGTCTGGCACGTGCCGCGTTCGAGCCCGTCCCCGGACCGCTGCCGCAGGCCGGGTTGAAGGATGCCATCGACGCGGCACAGCGCCTCGGTTTCAGAGCCCGCTACGAGCCCGGCGCACAGCGATACCGACGCGTCCTGACACCCGGCGGCACCTTCGAGCTAACGGCACCCTTGGACGAGGGAGCAGTTCGGATTCGATTCGCCGATTCTTCGATTCGAACCCTCACCCCGTTGGCCTGGTTCATCGCCGCCCTTGCCACTGCTCTGGCTGCTGCCCTCGGGACGATCTTCGGCGGAACCCTGGTGAGGGATCTGGCCACCGCCACTCGCGGAGTTCACGCCCTGGACACGCACCTGGTTTTGGCAGGAGGTGCCCACGTCGTCGAGCCCACGGTGTATCAGGTGGTCGCCGACCTGGGTGCCGCCATTGAAAAACTGGCGGGACGATTCCGCGTCTTCGCCGAAGCCCAAGAACGGGCGATTGGTTCACGGTCAGCGGCCACCCGGATGCGCGGGTTCTTCTTCGCCACCGTGAGCCATGACCTCAAGAGTCCCCTCAACGCGATCTTGGGATTCTCCCAGGTCATCCGCCAGACCGAGTCCCTAACCCCAGGCCAAGAGGAGAGCCTGGACCTCATCCAACGCCGAGCCAACGAGCTGTTGGCATTGATCGAGACGATTCTCGACGCCGCAAGGGTCGAAGCCAAACAGCTGAGCCTGGTGTCGGATCGGGTGACGGTGGGGGAGTTGATGCACGACATCATTGCCAAGGGACGTCACCTGGCAGGGGAGAATCCGGTCGATGTCGTGGGGGACATCGCCGACGGGGTCGGAACGCTAAAGGTCGATCGGGTCCGCTTGTCCAGCGCCTTGGCCACGTTCATCGGTCATGCCGCTCGCACCGTACCGGGAGCACTGGTGCGGCTACGCGTCGCTCCCCTGGAGAACGCCCAGGTCGGCTTTGCCATCGAGATGCCTTCACCCCCCGTCAGCAGCGAAGGCGTGCGGCAGGACGCGCGTTCCAGCCAACCCGCCATGCAGGGCACCCATCGGGGCCTGGCGCTCGGGATGGGGCTGGCGCAGTCCATCGTCGAACTGCACGGCGGCAGGGTGACCGTCCAGGATCGCGGCAGCAAAGGGCTGCGATTCGTCTTTCGGATTCCGGCCCGAGCCATAAGAACCGGGACCACAGGCGAAAACCCCATAGTGCCGAGTCACCCGACCGGACCAGACGGGCCGACCAAGACGCGGCTGGATTGACCCATCAGCCGGTCATCCAGCTTTTGGTCGTTCCAGTCTTTGTGAAGGGTTGTCTAAGGGTACCGGTCCAAGTTAGCTTAGCTTCGATCCACGGAGGCAAAATGCGACTCCTCATACTGACCCCAGCGGCAATTTCCGCATCATTCTTCATTGGCTGTGGCGGTTCGCCACCGGTACCGGCAGACCAGGTCACCGAGACTCAGGCCGCCATTCGAGGCGCGCAAGAGGTCGGTGCGCAGGGGGTGCCCAAGGCCGCTCTGCATCTGAAAATGGCACAGGATCAGCTTCAGACGGCCCAAGGGCTGATTGCTGAAGAGGAGAACGACGAGGCTCGATTGGCACTCGACCGCGCCCGCGTCGACGCCGAGCTGGCGATTGCCCTTTCCAAGGAAGCGGCGCTGCGAGCCCAGGCGGCTGAGGCTCTGGAGAAGGTCAGAAAGCTCCGCGCCGAAAACACCCCGCCCCCTGCCAAACCCGCCGAGTGAGCGCGTGAGGAAATCGAACGGAGACTCAACGATGGCAAAGTCAATCCTATCCTTCTCCACGGTACTCGGACTCACGGCGGCGGGTTTGCTCGTCGCCTGCGGTGCTGCCACCCCCACCAAGGAGCTGATGGACGCGCGCGCTGCCTATCAGCAGGCAAGCCAGGGTAAGGCGGCAGAGCTGACCCCAGACAAGCTGCTCAGCGCCAAACAGGCGCTCGATCGCGCCGAGGCGGCACACGAAGACGACGCCGGCAGCTACCAGGAGCGCAGCTTGGCCTACGTGGCACAGCGGATGGCCGAGTTGGCCGCTGCCCACGCGGGGCAGGCGGAAGCCCAGCGGGCCGCCCAGGACGCGGAGCGGGCTTACGTGGAGGCCCAAGACGAACTGCGCAAGGAGGCCCAGGGCGGCTTGCGCGACAGTCAGGAACGCCTCGACAAGGTTCGTCGTGACCTGAAGGAGCAAGAGGCTGCGCTGGCGGCCGAGCGGGCCGCTCGAGCCGACGCGGAGAAGAAGCTGGCGGCACTGAATGCCAAGATGGACCAGCGCGGTATGGTCATCACCCTGCAGGGTGCCGTTCTGTTCACTTCCGGCAAGGCCGTCCTGCTGCCCATCGCTCAAACCAAGCTGAACGAGGTGGCGGAGGTATTGAAGCAACAGCCCGACTCGAAGCGCATCGTGATCGAGGGTCACACCGATTCGGTCGGTTCGGATACGACCAACCTCAACCTCTCCCAGGCCCGCGCCGACGCGGTCCGCGTGCACCTCATCTCGCGCGGGGTCAAGTCGGATCACGTCACTGCCATCGGCAGGGGCGAGAGCGTGCCGATCGCCGACAACAAGTCCGCCGAAGGCCGCGCCAACAACCGGCGCGTGGAAATCATCGTCAACTAGTCCTCTGGATGGACCGCTCCTTGGTCCCCCAAAGCCCCGGCGCTCGCTTGGCCTGCGCCGGGGCTTCGCATTCTCACTGAGATGGTTTCGTGTCTTCTCGCATCTACCTCGACAACGCTGCAACATCCTTCCCCAAGCCGCCTCAAGTCCTTGAGGCGATGGCTCACTTCGCCACGACGCTGGGCGCCAGCCCGGGGCGGGGCGCCTATGCCGAGTCTCGAGAAGCCGCCCGGCTGTTGAATGAATGTCGCGAGCGGATCTGCCGACTGTTGGGGGGTGCTTCAGCCTCGAACGTCATTTTCACGCTGAATGCGAGTGACGCGTTGAACCTGGCGCTGCATGGGTTCTTGCGGCCGAAGGACCATGTGGTGACCACCTGGTTGGAGCACAACTCGATCCTGCGTCCCCTCAATGCGTTGGTACAGGCGGGGGGCGTGGAACAGACCCGCGTCCCCTGCGATCCCCAGACGGGTCTGGTCGATCCCGACGACCTGGCACGGGCGGTGCGCAAGAACACCCGACTCATCGCGCTAGCCCATGGCTCGAACGTCGCTGGCACCTTGCAGCCACTGGCGGACATCGCGGACATCGCCCGCGCTCGCGACATCCGCTTGCTGGTCGATGGAGCCCAATCGGTTGGACACGTTCCGCTCGACGTCGCCGCGCTGGGTATCGACTTTCTCGCCTTCCCCGGCCACAAAGGCCTGCTGGGCCCGCTGGGCACGGGCGGGCTGTACATTCGACCCGGGCTGGAGGCTGAGCTCCAGCCGACTCGACAGGGCGGGACCGGGTCGGTCAGCGAGCTGGACATTCAGCCGGACTTCCTCCCGGATCGATTCGAGCCCGGCAGTCACAACGCGATCGGTTTGATTGGGCTCTCGGCGGGCGTCGCCTATGTCCTACAAGAGGGAGTCCAGAAGCTCTGGGAGCACGAGCAGATGTTGATCGACGTCATGCTCGAGCAACTGAGTCGCCCCATTGCCGGCCTGTCCTGGTATGGCCCGCGGACGCGCGAGCACCGATGCGGTGTCTTCAGCGTGCGGGTGGCAGGATTCGAGCGCCCCCAACAGCTCTCGGACGTCCTGGAGGAACGTTTCGGCCTCTTGACTCGCCCGGGTCTACATTGCGCCCCTCTGGCCCATCGCACCTTCGGTACCTACGAGCAGGGCGGAACCACCCGGTTCAGCTTCGGACCCTTCACCACCCGAAGGGACGTGGAGCTGATCGGGGAGGCACTGTGCAGCCTGTGCGGGTCGCCGGATTCCACGCGCTAGCTCAGAGATGGCCTAGTATCCAAGGCACCGCTGCTCTCCCCAGCGGCAGGGCCCCTCGCAACAGTCGAAATCCTCTTGGCACCGGCTCCCGAAGGGCGAGCAGTCAAGATAGCTGGTCATGCACGCCCCATCCACGCAAACCAGACCCTCGCAGCACTCGCGGTTGCTGGAGCAGCGGCCCCGCTCGCTGGTACACGTGGAGTCGCAGGTATGGCGACCATTGTCATCGGGAACGCAGTATTGCCCGCAACATTGCCCTGCATAGGAACATTCACCACCATCCGGCTGGCACCCCCTGAGCCAATCGGACGTCGTGCAACGGGAGAGGCTGGGGCCCGATGGGGCGCAAACCGGGTCTTGGTCATCGAGCTCTCCCGGACAGCATTCGGCCGCGTTGGTGCAAACCTCGCCGGACCAGAGACACGTGTCGCTCGCCATGCACCGATAGTCGTAGACGTTGACGTCGAATTCGCAGCTCCTGGAGCAGCAGTCGCTGGCGTAGGCGCAGATCTCTCCCAACGGTCGACACCCATCCAGTGCCGCGCAGGTTCGCATGCCGGTGCCGTCGTCCATGCAACGCCGCGAGCAACACTGGGAGGAGTCGTAACAGGGGGAGCCGGCAGTCGCGCAGCCGTTGGGGCCACAAAGCCCTTCCGAACTGCAGACTCCAGCGCAGCATTGGTTGTCATCGGTACAAGCTGCACCGTCCGGATGGCAGATGGTGCTGGGGTCGGTACACTCATGGAAGAAGCAGATGCTGCCGTCACAGCAGTCCCAATGTCGCTCACATGGGTCTCCGAGTAGCCCGCACGGCTCGCCTCCGGTGCCGGCCGTGCCCGCCTCCGGCTCGCTGACTCCGCCCGAATCGATCGCGGTACCGCCGCCTCCACTTCGGGCATCGAAGCCCCCAATGGATGGCGCCCCACCAGCACCCCCCCCCCGCTTCTCGATCACGTCCAGGGACGAGGTCACGCAGGCTACGACGGATGTCACGACCAGGAGCGACGCACCCCACCGAATGGTGAACGTGCGACGGCGCGGCCGCGTGCGATGCTTCAAGGCTGGGCCTGAAGGAACCATCTCGGATTCAGTGTGGCAGATCCGGACCCGAAGCTCAGAGGGCAACGGCCGGGGCTGGTCCGAGCGTCGCCAAGGGCCTCTGGATCCGGCCGCTTCGCCGCAATCTGGGCGGTCTTTTACAGAAAGGCCGCCAACCCCAGAAGGCCCAGCGCTGAGAACGACGAGTTGCCGGAGACGTTACGCCCATCGAAGGCCACGTGGGGCGCGGGCAAGCGCAACAAACCGTCGATCTCCAGGAAGGCCCAGAACCGACCGGTGATTCTGCGTGACCCCTGCGCTCCCGCCGTCGCCGCGAAGGACCAGGCGGTTTGCCGACGCCCCACGTATGTGTCGGCCGGCGAGCCACGAGCGCTGTACCGGGCCACGCCCAGACCCAGGACTGCTTCGACCTCCCAGTCCCCGAAGAAGCGAAAATACCGTCCGCCGCGGAGCAAGGCCGCTTGCTGATCCACCTGGGCCGATCCCTCCAGACTGCGGATGCTGTCCAACCAAGGACCAGCAACCAACAAACCGAGCGCCCACCCCTGTCCCATCCCCAGACGAGCCGAGAGCGCCGGGGCAAATCCCGAACCAACCCGTTCGTCCGTCAGGTGGCCTGCCAGAGCGACAGCCAGTCGAAGTCGCGCTGGATCGATTGGCTTGGGTGGTTCTGGCTCAGCGGGCTCGTCGCTCCGAGTTGGCCAGGGCTCATCCGGGGGGGCCGCCGGGGCTGGCACGGGTGTCGGGGGTGGTTGGCTCGGCGCAGCAGACGACTTCGGCGTGGGAGCTGGCGCCAAGGGCGGCGGTTCGGGTTGGGCCGGAGGCGGCGGTTCGGTGGTCGCGGGAGGCGAGCCACGATGCAACCACTGCTGCTCGAGCTCGAGCAGGGTTCCACGCAAGACGTCGACGGCGCGCAGACAGAACACGGCGGTCGACTCTTGACCCTGGTTGGGCATCTCCAGGTTGCGCACCACGTCGAGTTCGAGCTTCGGTTCGCGCACCCAAACCGTTCCCGACAGGCCGGTGGGGCTGACCGACACCATCATCGCCGCATCGGCGCCGAGACGGGCGGCCAAGAGTTCCAGCTCGACGATACTGGGGGGCTCACCGGGATTGGCCACCACGGTGGCGAATCCCTCGGCAATCAGCTCGGAACGAAGCCTGAGCTCCACCGGGGCTGGATCGGCCCCCTCCCGTCCCTGCACGACGATCACCACCGTGGTAACGGCTTGAGCCGGCCGGGGTGCGAACAACCCGAATAGGCACAGGAGCAGACCGAGTACTGCCCGACTCAAGGCATGACGATCTTTCGTGCGACGCCCGCGTACGATCCCGCTGGGAACCGCCGCATGTACTCGCGAGCCAATCGCACAGCCTCGTCCCGACTCCCTAGATCCCTGGTAATCAGCATACGACGCCCCATGGCTTCCGCGATGAGAGACCCCGACGGAGCCTCTTGCTGATACCTTTCATACCAGGAACGGGCCTCGAGTGGGGAGGCCCCTTCGACCATTCGCCCCATGAGGAACGCCGCCGAGGCAGCTGCCGGCGAACCGGCAAACCGACGGCGCAGCGCCCCCAGAACCCCACGACCAATCGCGGATTTTCCGGTAAACCGAGCCGCGTTAGCCAGAGCCGTCAGATCATCGGCCGAGGCACCGGCGTAGACCCGCTCCAACCCCCGCGATTCGGCCTCTCTGATCACTCCCGCGTATTCTCCCCTGGCCACTCGAGCCTGCCAGGAGTTGTCCAGGTGACGATTGCGAGCCGGAGAGGCATTGGCGGGCGAATCCGGACCACCGGCAGGCAACCCCAGGGCCGCCACTGAATCGGGCACCGGCTCTGGGGGAGCGGGTGCCGAGGCCGAGGACGAAACGCCCGGTTGGGCCAGAGCCCGTCGGGCGCCACCGCTGGCATCTCCGGCGTGGTGAACGAATCTCTGAGCACCGCGGATCTCGACCGGTTCGACCAGGCCGGGACCCAACACCTCCACAACGCCCGATTCCATGTCGAGTTCGAAGAGCTGCGACTGCGCATCGAAGCCGACGTGGAACACCGTGCCGTGAACCTTGACCGTGTACGGACCCGCCACGAACGTCCATTCCGTACGCGGACGGTGGACCACCTCCACACGGGCTCGACCCGATTCGAGCAGCACGGTCGCACCATGAGCCGTGGTTTCGGCGACCCTTGCCCTTGCGCCCTCCTCCAGGGCCACCCGACTCCCTTCGGAGAACTGCAGCTGGACGGAGCGCTCCCCGGTAGGGGCCACGTAGGCACCGATCCGCCCCGCAGATCCGCCCGGTTCCACTCGGAACCAAATGGCTTGTTCCGTACCCGCCCCGCGCCAAGTGGCCACCGCCGCGATGACCAGCAACAGACAAGAGGTCATCGCCGCTGCCCAGGCAGCCCGTTGGCGCCGTTGCTTTCTGCGCTGCAAAGCATCCAGCACCCGCTCGCAGAGCGGCTCGTCCACGGTGGAGCGCTGAGGGAGCACGACGTGCCTCGAAATCCAGCCGCCCAGGAGCTGCACGTTGATGGAGGTCACGGCACCTCCTCCTCGGCCAGTAGCGGGCCCAGGGTTTCGTCGTGGCGACAGTAGTCGCGCAGCTCGGTTTCGGCACGGGACAGCCAGCGCTTGACGGTGGACAGGGAACAACCGCAGGCCGTCGCCACCTCGGACAGCTCGCACCCCTCGACGTGGCGAAGCACGAATGCAATCCGAGAGTTTGCATCCAACTGATCGAGCGCCGTGTACACGCGACGGAAGCGGTCCGCCTCCACTGCGTCGTACGGGGCCACTCGAGCCTGTTCAGCAACGGCATCCAAACCGACGAATCGTCGGATGGCCCGCTTCCTCAACTCGTTCTTGGCCAGGCGCATGGCCACGCTCACGACGAAGCTGCGTAGCGCACCCGGATCCCTCAGCGTGTGGCAGCGAGCCAGCACGGTCACGAACGTGTCCTGCTCCAGATCGTCGAGATCCTGAGTGCTGCCCAGGACTCGATACAGGCTGCGACGAACCAGCGCGGAGTAGCGATCGATGAGGTGGTTCACCGCCGCCGGTCGTTGGGCCCGGAGCTGTTCGACGAGCTCCTCGTCATCGATGGCACCTGGACGCAGCCGAACGACAGTGGCCCCCTCCGCCGGCAGGGAGGAAGGAGTCCAGGAGCGGTTGCCAGCCACGTTCTGCACCTTACTATCAGCAGTGTTCCCCCGGCGGGGCCGAGGCTCAACCTGAACAGGTTGGAGACTGATTGTACAGGGATGGCCTGTCGGCCAATTGTCCGGGATAGCTCGGATCGACCTTTCCACCCGAACGCCCACGCTGGAACCATCTCGGACGGCTCCAAGGACGTGCTGACCAGTTTTGGCCCGAGCGGCCACGCTGGAGCCCGAGTGGGCGCTCCGTGGAGCAACGGATTAGGCTCCGCGAGAGAATGCCGAGGCTGGAGCGACCTCCAATCCACTCGGAGCCAGACGAGGCTCCCGCTGAGCATGAAGCGCTCAAGGCCGGTCGCTATCAGCTTCACGAACGGCTCGGTTCGGGCAGTCAGGCTGAAACCTTCGCCGGGGTGGACGGGAGCACCGGACAGCCCGTCGCCATCAAACGCTTCCATGTCCGCGGGGCCAATTCCTGGAAGGATGTCGAGTTGGCAGAGCGGGAGGCCCAGGTGCTCTCCTGCCTGGTCCACCCCAACCTCCCCCGATACGTCGACCATTTCGAGCAGGACGGCGACCTTTACCTGGTCATGGAGCGGATCGAGGGCGAAAGCCTGAACGAATGGCTGAAGCGGCGGCAGCCCCTAGGGCTGTCCGAGCTGCTGGCCCTGGCCAACACGCTCTCGGAGATCCTCGACTACCTGCACGGCCGCTTGCCCCCCGTGATCCACCGGGACATCAAACCGGGGAACCTGATCCGCCGCAAGAATGGGTCGTTCGTCCTGGTCGACTTTGGCAGCGTGCGCCAGGGGCTCTATCCCGCGGACGGCAGCACGGTGGTCGGTACGTTCGGCTACATGGCGCCCGAACAGTTCCAGGGGCGTGCCGTCCCGGCCAGCGATGTCTACGCCGTCGGCGCCAGCCTGGTGGCACTCGCTGCCGGAGTGTCTGCAGATCGCTTGCCACACCGAGGCCTCGAGATCGACGTCCAGCAGGCCCTCGGGGGCGGCGCGCCGGTGCCCTTCATCGAGCTATTGAAGGAACTGGTCCGGATCGATCCCGATCAACGACCGACGCGTCTGGCTCCCGTCTTGACGCGAATGGTACAGGCTCCGGCCAACCCGCGACCCGACCCATTCCGCGGTCCTTCCGAAGCCGAATCTGCGGGCAGGCGCAGCGCAGAGAGCCAACGGATGGTCAAAAGTATGACGGGCCCGCCCGTCCCGCTGCTGATCCTGCTGACCGTTGCTCGCGTGGTGCTGTTCGCGCTCCTCGAGGTAGCCGTGCCCTTGGTGCTGGTGTTGTTGTCCCCGGTGTTCGGACCATCCCTGCGCAAGAGTGCCACGCAGGCCGCCGCGGCCGGACGCGCTGCAAGGGCTCGCCTGGCGATGATGAACGACAAGCTGGCCGGATCGGAGCCCTGGGTCATGGAGGGACGGTCCAAGCGCCAACGCCACGCACGAGGATCACGCCACGGGTTTGCACCCACGCCGGACCATCCCCGCGCCCGCTCCCACCGAAAACACCGCGGCTAGGTCGACTTGTCCCGCGACTCGCCACGTTTCTTGGCCAGCTCCGGGACGACGCGCGCCACGCGCTGGTGCACCACCTCACGCACGAGCTCCCACAAAGACTGCTCGTCCGCCGTCTCCGCCAGCACCCCCAGCGGGAGCTGGAACCCGCCCTTGTCGGCGCGACCGCCACCGTAGGGTCGCCCCTGAGCGTCCTCCCCGAAGGCGTTGAGCATGAAGACCGATGGCTCGACACTGGGGCTGTTGGTGCGCAGGCTCCCGTCGACCCGACCATCCACGATGCCGTAGACCAGACAGGTGTCGATGTCCTCTCGCCGCATCAGGAAATCGGCCGCGGTGGGGATGGCATCCCGATTGACCGCCGAGACCCGCCCCACACCGGCGATGGCGAAATCCCGGATCACCTCCAGATCCACCAGAGCGCGCTTGACCGTGTCCATGGCCTCCGCCGTCACGGTACGGCGGCCGACTCGACTCAGCGCCTCCGCATCGCAGTGAGGCTTCAGGTAGGCCGCAGCCCGAAAATCGGCTGGCGTGGCCAGCGCGAAATCGTCGGTGTCGGTTTGGATGCCGAAGAACATCGCGGTGGCGGTGCTGCTGTCGCTCCGCCCCCCCCCGTTGAGCGGGACCAGCCCATGCTCCATGTACTCGGCGTACAGGCTGCAGGTCGCGCCCACGTCATGTCGGATGTCCACGAAGGGTGCCTTGGGCAAGCTGGCAGGGCGATGGTGATCCACTACCGTGAGCAGCTGCAGGTGCTTGGGCAGCTCGATGGTTGACTCGCTGGAGCTGGCATCCACCAGGGACAAGTACTGGAAATTCTCGAGGTCCGAGGTCTCGGAGACCTTGGTCAAAGAGACGTTGAGCACCTTGACCAGGGCGCGGTTCTCGGATCGGGAGAGTGGCAGGACATGGGCGATGGTGGCCGGGACACCCAGGTGCTCGCAGATTCGCTGGTGAGCCAGGGCACTGCCGATTGCATCGGGGTCGGGGTGACCGCCCAGCAGAATGACCAACGGCTTTTCCGTGGCGGTGAGCAGGACGCGCTCGAGCTCTTGCGGCTTTTGGGTATGTGGCATCGCGTTACGGCACTCGGGAGCCGCTCCAAATCCGGCCCCATTAATAGCGGATTTTCGCGAGCCAGATCGATAGGTCGATTAGAGCGGTTCGGTCCGCCGGTCTGATCCGATTCGTTGGAACGGCGAATGGATGGTCATCTGGCCCCGAATTGGTGGAATCCAACCATGTTCCTTGGCGGAAAATCGGACAGGCAGGCCGGCTGCCCCAAATTTCCGCTTGACCGACGGCCGCCGTGACGCCAGATAGACGAAGCCATGTTGGCCCAGCACGAGACTCTTCCCAGCCGCTCCCGCCCGTCGGTGGGTGTTCCGCTGCGGAGCCTGGTGCTTATTCGGCTTGCCAGCGTACTCGTACTTCCTACGGGTGCGGCGGCGGACTGAGCCAACTCTCGCTCTTGTCTACGGCCCCCGCACCCAACCCGGTGCGAGGGCTTTTTTGGTTTGTTGATCCGGCGTGACTATTTCTCTTTCGACATGCATGAGGCAACCGTGAAACCCCAACCGAGCAACCCGCAGCGTCCGATGCCCGAGGCATCGACTCCCGCGACGTCATCTTCCAGTGGAGTTCCCGCCACGACGGCGACACCGACCGAAACCATGACCGGCTCGGAGATCCTCTGGAAGTCGGTACAAGCGGAGGGAACGGACGTGCTCTTCGGGTACCCCGGCGGAGCGATCATGCCCGCCTATGACGCCTTGCCCAAGTTCCCGAGCCTGCATCATGTGTTGGTTCGGCACGAGCAAGGCGCAGCGCACATGGCGGATGGCTATGCTCGCGCTTCGGGACGAGTCGGGGTGGCGGTGGCCACCTCCGGACCGGGTGCAACCAATCTGACCACCGGAATCGCCAACGCCATGTTGGACTCCGTCCCCATCGTGTGCATTACCGGGCAGGTGGCGTCGCCACTGCTCGGCTCCGACGCTTTTCAGGAAATCGACATCACCGGCGTCACCCTGCCCATCACCAAGCACAATTTCTTGGTGACGCGGGCCGAGGACATCCAGGGCGCGATTCGCCAGGCCTTCTTCATCGCTCGCTCGGGTCGCCCGGGACCGGTGGTTGTCGACATCACCAAGGATGCCTTGTTCAAGAGTGCGACCTACCAGACCGAGCCGGGCTCCGTCCGCTTGCCCGGTTGTCGGCCCGCACGCAGGGTCCTGCCTGATGCCATCCAGAAGGCCATCGACCTCATCCAGTCTGCCAAGCGACCCATCCTGTTCGCGGGACATGGGGTCATCCAGGCCGAGGCCAGCGCCCTGTTGCTCTCTTTCGTGCAGAAGACCGACATCCCGGTGGCCTGCACTCTGCTCGGGTTGGGCGGCTTTCCGGCCTCGCACCCGCGCGCCCTGGGCATGATGGGCATGCACGGTGAGGCCTGGGTCAACAAGGCCATCCAGTCCAGCGATCTCATCATCGCCTTGGGCATGCGCTTCGACGACCGCGTGACCGGCAATCTTCGTACTTACGCCGCCAAGGCCAAGAAGATCCACGTGGAAATGGATGCCGCGGAGATCAACAAGGCGGTGCCCGTGGATCTCCCGCTGATCGGTGACCTCAAGGAGGTCCTGCAGTTGCTGTTGCCGCACGTGGGTGGCGTCGAACGCAGCGAATGGCTGGAACACGTCGAAGACCTGAAGCGAGACACGACCACCGTCGACATCCAGCAACGGCCCGATGCTGGACACCTCTACGCCGCTCACGTCATTCACGATCTGTGGCGTCTGACCCAGGGGGCGTCCATTATCGTCTCCGACGTGGGGCAGCACCAGATGTGGGAGGCACAGTATTATCGTCACGATCACCCTCGTCAGCTCATCACTTCCGGGGGCCTGGGCACCATGGGCTTCGCCTTGCCCGCCGCGGTGGGAGCTCGCTTCGCTCGCCCCAACGACGAGGTGTGGGTTCTGGCCGGGGACGGCGGATTTCAGATGACGCAGGCCGAGCTGCAAACCATCGCTCAGGAGCGGATCAAGCTGAACATCGCCATCCTCAACAACGGATACCTGGGGATGGTGCGGCAGTGGCAGCAGTTCTTCTTCAACCGTCGCTACGTCTGCACCCCCATCTCCAGCCCCGATTTCGTCAAGATCGCCGAGGCCCATGGCCTTACTGGCCTGCGCGTGACCCAGCGCGCTCAGGTCGAAGAGGCGGTGGCCCAGGCCCGCTCCGCCCCCGGCACGGTCATCATCGATTTCCGTGTCGAACAGGAAGACAGTGTGTATCCCATGGTTCCCACCGGTGCCGATCTGGCCGACATGATTCGACGGCCACTACCGGGAATGCCGGACGGCGAATAGGAAAGGACGAACCCCCATGAATCCCTATCGCACTCTGGTCGCTTACGTGGAGGACAAGCCAGGTGTTCTCAACCGCGTGGCATCGCTGTTCCGGCGACGCGGCTATAACATCGTCTCCCTCAACGTCGGTCGTACCCACGAGCCCGGGGTCTCTCGGATGACGATCGTCGTGGAGGGTGACGACACCATCGCTCATCTGATCGAGGCCAACCTTTACAAGCTGGTCAATGTCCTGGCCGTTGAGGACATATCCGCTCTGCCCAGCGTGATTCGGGATCTGGCACTTATCAAAGTGGGAGTGGGACCGGAGCGCCGCAACGAGGTACTGCAGCTGGTCGAGGTTTTTCGCGCCCGCGTGGTGGACATCGGACCTAACGCGCTGGTCGTCGAGATAACCGGCTCCCAGGACAAGATCGAGGCGCTGGTTGGTGTTTTGGCCCCATTCGGCATTCTGGAGATGGTGCAGACCGGCCAGATCGCCATGACGCGGGGCGGCACAGGCGCGGCAGCTCGTACTGCCCACGGACAGAATGGTGATTCGGTGGTAACCGCTGCCTAGCGCAGCCCCCAAATTTCGGAGATTCCGCCAATGACAGAAGTTGCTCAGGCCTCAGTCGATTCCAACGTCGTACGTATTTTTGACACGACCTTGCGTGATGGAGAGCAATCGCCGGGCGCCACTCTGACCTCCGACGAGAAGATGGAGGTCGCGCGGGCTCTGGCGCGGCTGGGTGTCGACGTGATCGAGGCGGGCTTTCCCGCCGCGTCCCCTGATGATCTGGAGGCAGTCCGCCGGGTCGCTCTGTCGGTTGGGGTCGAGGAAAGCACGCTACGCAATGGGTTGCCCCCGGCCGTGTGCGGCTTGGCTCGAGCCAGCAAGAAGGACATCGACCGGTGCTGGGAGGCGGTCCAAGGGGCCCGTCGCCCCCGGATCCACACCTTCATCGCCACCTCGCCGATTCACCGCGACCACAAGCTGCGCATGTCACGCGAGCAGGTGCTGGCCAAAGCCAAAGAGATGGTCGCCTACGCACGGAGCCTGTGCCCGGACGTGGAGTTCAGCCCGGAGGACGCAGGGCGAACGGAACCCGAGTTCTTGTACGAGGTATTGGCGGCCGTCATCGAATCTGGCGCCACCACCCTGAATATCCCCGACACGGTCGGCTACACGCTGCCCCACGAGTTCGGGGCCTTGATCGCCGGCATCGCCAAGCACACCCCGGGGATCGACAAGGCGATCATCAGCATCCACTGTCATAACGATCTGGGCCTGTCCACCGCCAACACCCTGGCCGGCATCCTCGGGGGAGCACGGCAGGCCGAGGTCACCATCAACGGAATCGGTGAACGGGCAGGCAATGCGGCGCTGGAGGAGGTGGTCATGGCCATCCACACCCGTCACGCCCTGCTCGGTCTGACCACCCACGTCGACACGACTCAGCTGACCAAGACCAGCAAGCTGGTCAGTGCGCGCACCGGTATCCTGATCCAGCCCAACAAGGCGGTGGTGGGTGCCAATGCCTTCGCGCACGAGGCCGGGATCCACCAGGATGGCATGCTCAAGCACGAGGCGACCTACGAGATCATGCGCCCCGAGACGGTGGGCGCCGCCAAGAGTCAACTGGTCATGGGCAAGCACTCGGGGCGGCACGCCTTTGGTGTCCGTCTCAAGGAGCTGGGTTTCACGCTTTCCGAAGAGGCTCTGGAGGCCGCCTTCGCGCGCTTCAAGACCCTGGCGGACAAGAAGAAGAACCTGACTGACGCCGATCTGGAGGCTTTGGCCTCCTCCGAACAAGCCCGCGGCCCCGAGACGTTTGCCCTGGACGCCGTGCAGGTCACCAGCGGTAGCACTGGACTGCCCACCGCTTCGGTGCGTCTGCGCGGACCCGACGGAAATCTGGTCACCGGCGCGGCCATCGGTACCGGCCCCGTTCACGCCATCTTCACTGCCATCGACCAGCTGGTGCCAGCCCCAGCGGAGTTGGTCGAGTACTCGATCAAGGCGGTCACCGAAGGCATCGACGCCCTGGGTGAGGCCAGTGTCCGGGTGCGCTCCACCGGGACGGAGGGCAAGCGCGTCCATGCCCAGCACGACGGCCCAACCCAGATCTTCCACGGCCATGCCGCGGACACCGACGTGCTGGTTGCCAGCACCAAGGCCTACCTGGCCGCCATGAACCGCCTGCTGGCCGCGACTCAGGCGGAGAGCTCCGCGGAGCGAAAGAACGTGGATAGTGGCGAGGCCCCGGTGGCTCGAGCCGGTGTCTAGCAACTCGGTCGGCGCAGTCAGGCCAGCTTGACTCGATTTTGAGCGTCGTCTCCGGAGAAGGCAGCGATGATCCAACAATCTGCACAACTTGCCGAGTCCAAAACGGTGCGTATCTACGACACCACACTGCGCGATGGAACGCAGTGCGAAGGCGTGTCCCTGACCGTCCAGGACAAGCTGCGCATCGCGAAACGTCTCGACGATTTCGGGGTTTCGTTCATCGAGGGTGGCTGGCCTGGCTCCAATCCCAAGGACGCCGAGTTCTTCTCGCGAGTCCGGGACATGCCCTGGTCTTCCGCGATCATCGCCGCCTTCGGCTCGACGCGCCGATTCAAGTCGAGGCCCGAGGACGATCCCAGCACCAAGGCCCTGATCGAGTCCGGCGCCGCGGTGTGCGCCATCTTCGGCAAGACCTGGACGCTGCACGTGACCGAGGTCCTGCGCATCAGTCGTGATGACAACTTGGCCCTGATCGGGGACACGGTAGGGTACCTCGTTTCCCAGGGGCGCCGGGTCATCTACGACGCCGAGCATTTCTTCGATGGTTACGCGGCCGACCCGGAATACGCTCTGGAGACCCTGCGCGCCGCTCAGCGCGGAGGGGCCGAGGTCCTGGTCCTGTGCGACACCAATGGAGGCTCGGTGCCCTGGCGGGTGGAAGAGGTAACCCGGACCGTGGTGACCACCCTGAAACATCCCGTCGGAATCCACGCCCACAACGACTCGGGTTGCGCGATTGCCAACAGCTTGGCGGCGGCTCGGGCCGGAGCACGCCACATCCAAGGGACGGTGAATGGCTACGGGGAACGCTGCGGCAACGCCAATCTGACCGTCGTCATGCCCAACCTCGAGCTCAAGATGGGCCTGAGCTGTCTGCCCGACGGTCGGCTGCGCGAGGTTTCGACTCTGTCAGCGTTCGTAGCAGAGGTGGCCAACATCGCGCCCGATCATCACATGGCCTACGCGGGGCGCAGCGCCTTCGCCCACAAGGGTGGGGTGCACGTCGCAGCCATACGGCGGGTGACCGAGAGCTACCAGCACGTCGATCCGGAGCTGGTCGGCAACACCATGCGGGTGGTGGTGAGCGAGCTTTCGGGCCGGGGCAACGTGCTCAGCAAGGCCGAGGAGCTGGGGGTTCACGTCGATCAAGGGGCGGAGCTCGAGACCCTCAAGATCATCAAGGAAGCAGAGTCGCGGGGCCTGTCCTACGAGAGCGCGGAGGCCAGCGTGGCACTCTTGCTCCGGCGTCAATCCGCCGATTACTCCCCGTTGTTCAAGGTGCTGGATTATCAGGTCATGGTGGGCCAGCGCCAGGGAACCGAGCCCTTTGCCGAGGCCGTGGTCAAGATCCAGGTGGGGGAGCAGATCCTGCACACGGCCGCCGAAGGCACGGGCCCGGTGGGTGCGCTGGATGCCGCCCTGCGCAAGGCGCTGACGCCCGTCTTCCCCGCGCTGGCTGGGATCCATCTGGCCGACTACAAGGTCCGCATCCTGGATGGATCGGCGGGGACCGCGTCGATCACCCGAGTACTGATCGATAGCCGCTCTGAGACCCAGGCTTTCACGACGGTGGGAGCCTCCGCCAACATCATCGAGGCTTCGCTCCAAGCGCTCGTCGACAGCCTGGAGTACGGGCTGTTCGTGGCCGGAGTCCAGCACTCGGACGCCCTGGATGGCTCCGCGTACACGACCCCGAGCTCCCCTCCACCTCGCCCCCCGGCTGCCAAGGCGACCCAGGTACCATGAAAGCAAGGATCCTTCTCCTCCCGGGCGACGGGATTGGACCGGAGATCGTGGAACAGGCGGCCCGAGTCCTGACAGCCGTTGGCCAGCGACACGGCCATGATTTCGAGCTCGAGACTCGACGGGTCGGAGCTGCCGCCCTGGCCACGGAGAAGGTCCCCATCTCCGAAGAAACGATGCACGCCGCCAAGGCCGCCGACGCCATCCTGCTCGGCGCGGTTGGCTCGCCGGATTGGGATGCACCCGAGTTACCAGCTCATCCCGAGGACGCCCTGTTTCGTCTCCGCTCCGAGCTTGGGCTCTTCACCAATCTCCGTCCGGTCCGTCCCTACCCCACCCTGGTTGACTGTTCGCCCCTGCGCCCCGAACGACTCGCCGGGGTCGATCTGCTGATCGTGCGGGAGCTGACTGGCGGTCTGTACTTTGGTGTCCCTCGTCATCGAGAGCGCACGAGCCAGGGCTGGCAGGCGGTGGACACCTTGACCTATACCGAGGCCGAGATCCGTCGCGTGGTGGAGCCTGCCTTCGTGGCCGCCCGGGGGCGCAACAAGAAGGTCACCTCGGTCGACAAGGCCAATGTCCTGGAAAGCTCCCGTTTGTGGCGCCAGATCGTCACCGAGATCGGTGCGCGCTACCCGGACGTAACCCTTGAGCATCAGCTGGTCGACTCCTGCGCCATGCGCCTGGTGGCTCAGCCTGCCAGCTTCGACGTGATCGTGACCGAGAATCTCTTTGGTGACATCCTGTCCGATGAGGCGGCGGTCATCTGTGGATCCTTGGGGCTTCTGGGCAGTGCCTCGCTGGGTGAGTCGAAACGGGGACTCTACGAACCCATCCATGGTTCGGCCCCGGACATCGCCGGCCAGGGCCTGGCCAATCCGATCGGTACCATCCTGAGCGCCGCCCTGTTGCTGCGCCACAGTCTGGGGCTCGCCCGCGAGGCAGCGGGGATCGAGCACGCGGTGGAGCGGGCACTGCAGGACGGAGTCCGGACCCGTGATCTGAGCCGAGAGAACTGGGTGACCACCACGGCGATGGGGTCAGCCATCCTGGAGCGCCTCGCCGACTAGCCCTTTTTGCCCGGTTCTCGCCGGCTATCCAGGGGGGAAGGGCACTCCTGACGCAGCCGACACCCTGCGCAGCTCTTCCCCGACCAGATGGCGTCGAAGGTTCCCTGGAGTTCGTCGAGGAGCCACTCGTCGTCGGTCAAGATCCCTGCTTCGAAGTTGCGGCGCCCGGCTCCCTTTTCGCCCAGCCCGGCACCGGTGAAATTCGCCGAACCCAGGTACAGCATCTCGCCGTCCACCGCCACCATCTTCAAGTGCACGCGCAGGCAACGCCGAAGCATGCCGGAGAAGCGGGGATTGTTCCGCAGATGCACGGCGAGCACCCGGGAGGGCAATCCGGCGTGCAGGATGCGCACGTCGACCCCGTATTGCTCCTTCCGCTCCCCCATTTCGTCGAACAGACTGACCCCCCGGTTTCGAGCTCGGGCACGGGTCCCCACCGGGGCGGGGACGTGCAAGTCTTTGAGATTGGCGGTGGCGATCCAGACACTGGTCTTGGCGCGACGAATCCCCTCTTGTACGACCCAACGAGCGTGCTGGGCGTCACGAACCAGCCTCAGGGTGACCGGGCGCAGGCCGTCGTCCGCAGGCTTCGGGCGCATCGAACCAACCTAGCACGGGACCGAGAGTGGCACAGCGCCCGGATCTTCGGCATAAAGGGCTGGAGCCAGGAGGCCCACCCCATGCGCCAGTATCTTGGAACCATCCAGGTCGAGACGACCCGAAAGCGACAGCTCGTCGACATCACGGAGCGGATCCGGAGCCACGTAGCTCGCGCCGGGATAACGGATGGGCTGTGCGCCCTGTATGCCCAGGGTGCGACCGCCGCCGTGATGGTCCAAGAGAACGACGATCCCAACATATCTCTGGACGTTCTGGACTGCCTTTCCAACATGGTCCCCTCGGGCCGTTGGCGCCACGACGAGGTTGACAACAACGGGGCGGCGCACATTCAGGCCGGGCTGGTCGGCCCCAGCGAAGTCATCCCCATTCGCGGAGGGGCTCTGGGCCTCTCCACCTGGCAAAACGTGTTCTTGTGCGACTTCGACGGGCCACGGTCACAACGAACGATCCTGGTCACGATTCAGGGTGAGTGATTCATGGGCTCGACTGGCTCCGCAACGGCGTGCTGGTCCTTGGCGTTGGTGACGGGTCTGCTGCTGGGGGCCTGCTCGGGAACGCCGCGCGATCCACCCCGGCTGCGGCCCGCCGAGGTGCCGCCGCTACCCTTGACCACCAAGGTGGTCTCGCGTGTCCCGGTTCCCCCGCGGTTTGTCGGTGTGAACCTCCCGAACCTGCACTACATCGAGGACGATTGGCGATTCGATTCCCCGTCGCGCTATCGACTCCCCACCGATTTCGAGATCCGCGACGCCCTGTCGACGGTGCGTCAAATGGGCGGCACCGTGACCCGTATCTACGCCCTTTCCGTGAAAAAGCCGCAGGATCCTCCGCAGACTTTGCGGCACGTCAAGGGGCCCGGGGTGTTCGACGAGCCAGCGTTCGAGGCCCTGGACCGGGTCGTCGAGCTGGCAGAGCAGTTCGGGGTTCGGCTGATCATTCCGCTGGTCGACAACTGGTCATGGTGGGGCGGCGTGGCCGAGTACGCGGCCTTCCGCGGCCGCCCGCGCGAGGACTTCTTCACCGATCCCACCGTTATTGGGGATTTCGAGCGCACCATCGAATTTTTGTTGGAGCGTCGCAATACCCGCACCGGGCGCCTGTATCGGGAGGATCCGACCATCCTGGCCCTCGAGATCGGCAATGAGCTCTTGGCACCCTGGTCGTACACGGAGAAGATCGCCCAGCGCATTCGTGAGCACGACTCCCTGCACCCCATCGTCGACAACTACCATTCACCCCGCATCCGACAGGAAGCCCTGGAAAGCCCACTGGTCGACTGGTTGTCCACCCACCACTACACCGACGGCGCTCGGGCCATCGCTGACATCCGGGCCAACCTCGCCCAGATCGGGGGAAAGAAGCCTTACTACGTTGGGGAATTCGGCTTTCTGGACCCAAGCGGGACCAAGGGCGTCCTTGAGACGGTGATCGACGGTGGGGCGTTGGGTGCACTGCTCTGGAGCCTGCGGGGCCACAACCGCGACGGTGGTTTCTACTGGCACGGGGAGCGCGAGGGCTACGCCGCCTACCACTGGCCCGGGTTCGGCGAAGGTACGGACCGCTCGGAGCGGGAGCTCTTGTGGAACCTCCGGGAAAAGGCCTTCGAGATCCGGGGCCAACCCGCCCAAGCTCTTTTGGTGCCCGATGCACCGGCGTTCCTCCCCGATTCGTCCCCTTCGGCCATTTCCTTTCTGGGCTCGGCGGGTGCGAGCCACTACGAACTGTCGCGGGCCCGGGGCGCCGAAGGGCCCTGGCAAATCCTCACGGGGGATCTCTCGGACGCGGAGCTTGGCTACCGTCCGACGTTCATGGATCAATCGGCACCCCTTGATACGCCGCTGTTCTACCGACTGCGCGCCAAGAACGCGGCTGGATGGTCCGCTCCGTCGGCGGTGCTGGGCCCGGTGATTGCCAACACTCGGCGTTGGGTGGACGAATTCAGCCAACCCCTGGCCAACGCCGAATACGAGGGAGCCTGGGAATGGGTGAGCGACCAACCCATGGCGTACAACATGGACAACTCGCGGGCAGTGACCAGCTCGGGAACCCTTTTCTACCGGAGCCCGGGCAGGGTGCAGCGACTGATGGTCGATCTGTTTGCCCTGACCGACCCATGGCAGGTCACAATCCTGGGCGCCGAGGGTCGGGGACGGTTCCGAGCGCTGCAGCCCCAGGTCACCAACTACTCACGCCGAGCCGACCAGCCGCCCGCTGTTCACCCCATTCGTCTGTTGGTGACGCCTGCCTTCCCGGTTGATCGACTGCAGATCCGGGTGGAGAGTCCCGTGGAGTTCGCGCGGGTGGAAGCCGATTATCGGCCCTGATAATTTCCCTTGCACAATAGTTAACTATGGTTCACTATTGAGCTCGTTGTGGAGACGTTATCCCCCACCATCCAGGAGGCGATCCTGTGCCTGCAGCGGCTGAGCCACGCCTTCGAGGAGCGCCGAAGCCAGCTGGCTAGGAGCGTCGGGTTGACCGAGCCGCAGTGGGAGGCGCTGGAGCAGGTTTCGGCTGAACATTTCATGCCTAGCCTCTTTGCCCGTCAACGCGAGAGCTCGCTGCCCGCGGTTTCCAAGCTCCTGCGCACTCTGTTGGAGCGAGGGCTGGTGACGGCTCACGTGGGCAGCCCCGACGCCCGCCATCGCCGGTATCTGTTGACCGAGGCGGGCCGAGAGGCCATCTCGAACCTACGCAGGGAGCGGGCGCGCGCCATCCGCGCGGTGTGGAGGGACTGGCCCGAGAACGAGCTTCAGCATTTCACCCGTTTTGGGAATCTTTTGTGCGAGCGCCTGGAGCGCTACATTGGGACCGTTGCGACGAAAGGTCATTGAGCCATGGGCCAGACACTCTACGACAAGGTGTTCGAACGGCATACCGTGACAGAGCTGCCCTCGGGTCAGACTCAGCTGCTGATGGGTTTGCATCTGATCCACGAGGTCACTTCACCGCAGGCCTTCAGCATGCTGCGGGAGCGGGGGCTGTCCGTGCTCTTCCCGGAACGGACCTTCGCCACCGTGGACCACATCATCCCCACCTCCAGTCAGCTACGGCCCTATCCGGACAGCTTGGCGGAACAGATGCTGGTGGAGCTAGAAGCCAACGTCAGACGGCACAACATCCGTTACTTTGCGCCAGAGGATGGGGAGCAGGGCATCGTCCACGTGGTCGGGCCGGAGAACGGCTTGACCCAACCGGGCATGACCATCTGCTGTGGGGACTCCCACACGGCGACCCATGGAGCCTTCGGCGCCATCGCCTTCGGGATCGGCACCTCCCAGGTTCGCGACGTGTTGGCCACGCAGACCCTGGCCATGGGAAAGCTCAAGGTCCGGCGCATCGAGGTTCGCGGCAGTCTGGCCTCCGGGGTCACCGCCAAGGACGTCATCCTGGCCATCATCCACCGCTTGGGCGTCAACGGGGGCGTCGGCTATGCCTATGAGTACGCGGGCGACACCATCCAGCGCATGAACATGGATGAGCGGATGACGGTGTGCAACATGAGCATCGAGGGGGGGGCGCGTTGCGGCTACATCAATCCCGACGCCACCACCTACGAGTACCTCCGAGACCGAAAATACGCCCCCAAGGGGGCGGCCTGGGATCGCGCTCTGCGGTACTGGGAGAGCGTGCGCAGCGACCCGGACGCCCGATACGACGATCGGGTCGTCCTGGATGCAGCCACCATCCAACCCATGGTCACCTGGGGCATCACACCGGCCCAGAGCCTCCCGGTGGGGGGCACCATCCCCAACCTAGAGGCGTTCGCCCCCGACGAGAGAGAGAGCGCCAGCGAGGCCTATCGCTACATGAACCTGAAGCCCGGCATGGCCATCGCGGGGCAGAAGATCGACGTGGCTTTCATCGGCAGCTGCACTAACGGCCGCCTGAGCGATTTCGAGGCCGTGGTCAGATTGCTGGAGGGCAACAAGCTCCGCGTGGCTCCCTCGGTCAAGGCCCTGGTGGTCCCGGGTTCCCAGAAGGTGCGAGCGCAGATGCGCAGCCTGGGCTGGGATCGCCTCTTCACCGAGGCGGGCTTCGAGTTCCGCGAGGCGGGCTGCTCGATGTGTCTGGCCATGAACCCGGACAAGCTGGTGGACAATCAGCTGTGCGCCTCCTCGTCCAACCGCAACTTCAAGGGTCGCCAAGGCTCTCCCACCGGGCGCACCCTGTTGATGAGTCCCATCATGGTGGCCGCGGCTGCCCTCACCGGGGAAGTCACCGACGCTCGGCGCCTGTTCGGCATCACCTCCTAGGGCGGAAAGGAACCTGTCATGCAAGACTCTCGACGCATTCGAGTCAGTGGTCACGGCATCCCCCTGCGTGGGAACGATATCGACACGGATCGGATCATACCGGCGCGCTATCTGCGCACGGTCGTCTTCGATGGCCTGGGCGAACACGCCTTCGAGGACGATCGGCTCCAGGCCAAGCAACAGGGGCAGGTTCACCCCTTCGACGATTCCCGTTTCCAAGGGGCCCAAGTACTGATTGTACAGAAGAACTTCGGCTGCGGCTCCTCCCGGGAGCATGCCCCGCAGGCCATCCATCGCTGGGGCCGGGGGATCAACGCCCTGGTCGGGGAGAGCTTCGCCGAGATCTTCTACGGCAACTGCGTGGCCCTGGGTGTCCCCTGCGCTCGGGTCGACGGCCCGGGCGTGGAGCGACTGTTGAAGGCCGTCGGGGATAACCCCCAACTGGAGCTCACCGTCGACCTCTCCGCCAAACAAGTCCTGTGCGGCGAGCTGCGCGAACCCTTGGAGATGAGTGAAGGGGTTCGTCAGCAGTTCCTGGAGGGACGCTGGGACACGACCCTGGAGCTACTGGCCAACCAGGACCAGGTACGGGCGACCGCGGCCCGCCTCCCCTATTTCTCCGACTTTGGCTGAGCGCCGGGGGCCACCCCGGCGGCCCCCATAACGACCGTCCCCACCAGAACCCAGTCGAGGAGCTTGGCCATGGGCCGTTACGTCGTGGTGAGCTCCCGCGGCGATAGGGACCGGTAGTCCATCTTGCCCAGCTTCATCTTCTCCGCCAGTCGAAGATAGGTGACCTGATCGGTCTTGACCCCCAATAGCTCGGTCGCCCAGGCATCCAGGGCCACGGGATCGACACCGGCGGCCATCTGATTCTTCTGCTTGATGTCGTCCAGATTGCCGCCCTTGGGACCATTCCTGATGAGGATCCGGGAGGCATCCAGGATGGTCAGCGTGGGGCGCATCAACAGCGCCAGCTCCGCGATGCTCTGATCCAGGGAAGCGTGGAATTCCGCTCGCGAGCGCAGGGTGATACCAATCCAGTTCTTCATGCCGGCGGTCACGCGGGACCCCCCATGGTGCTTGACCACCGGCACGTTGATGATCCGGTCCGCCTGCAGGAAGGGCTGAAAGACGTCCCACACGCCCAACCGGTCCGAGAGCTTCACGGAGCGATGCGGCAACTCGTGGGGCAGGACGACCTTGGCCCCGGCCTCCTCGGCGGCTCGCTTGATCCCACTGACGGCAAAGGTCCGTTCCGGATCGTCGACAGGGCAATCCGTGACGATCACCTCCCCGGCACCCGCCTGCCGACAAGCCCTGACGACCGCAGCAACGACCAAGGGATGGGTATTGGCGCCCATGGCCGCCGAACTGTCCCAACCGATGTTGGGCTTCACCAGTACGATCTCGCCGCGCTTGACGAACGTCCCCATCCCCCCCAGTGCCGCAAGGACGGCCTCCACGTTCTTGGTCGGGTTCTGACCCTCGGTCAGCACCATGCGGGGTGTCTGGGCCGCCAGTGTCACCCGGTGATCACGCATCCGATCCTCCGCGTCCCGACCGTAGCGATTTTTGGCCCGCAGTGCGGCGTAGGCACCGACGCCAACCAGGCCGGTCGCCAACGTTGCCAAGCCCCCCAGAATCAACCGACGTCGACCGACAGTCTTCTCTTTGGACACGGTAGAGGGATTTTAGCCGGGCAACCGAGCCGGGCCCAGTCGAGTTTTCAAGCCGGGCGGGGCCGATTGGCCGCAGACTGGCCAATCAGGGCAGCGCGGGATTCCATTCAGAATGCAAACTGGCTAGTATTCGAGAGCTGTGCCCCGGCAGAGGGCCCGGCCTGGGGCGGGTTCCCCACGGCTGGCGGCAAAGGCATAATGGGCTCCTCGATGAATCAGCCGTCCGACAACGTTCCAGAGCTTCGGCTCAGTGGTGCCGGGGCCACTGATCGGGGTCGCCGTCGCAAGCTCAACGAGGATCGTTTCGTCGCCCGCGACGACTTGTTGCTGTACGCGATCTGCGATGGGGCCGGAGGCCACAATGCCGGAGACGTCGCCGCAGCGCTGGCGGCTCGGTCGATCACCAACTACATGGGGGCGACAGTCCGTTCTGCCTTCGAGAAGCCAGAGTTCGATCGCTTCGGGATCGCCAACGGCGCCCGACGCATCTCGGCGGCAGTCCACAAGGCCAATACCGACATCGTTGAGATTGCCCGCACCTCGCACCAGCACCATGGCATGGGCACCACGGTGGTGGCCGCTTCGTTTACACCTCGCTCCGGCCTCATCCACGTCGCCCACGTCGGCGACAGCCGGTGCTACCGCCTGCGTGGCGGACATTTGGAGCAGTTGACCCAGGATCATTCGCTCTTGACCGATCTGGTGGAGAATCGCCCCGAGCTGGACGACAAACTCCTGGGGCGTCTACCCCGCAGCATCATCACCCGCGCCCTGGGCGTGGAAGAAACGCTCCGGGTCAGTGTTCGATCCTACGCCGTGGTGGAGGGGGATCGCTATCTTCTATGCTCGGATGGCCTGTACGCTCCGGTCGCGGCCAGCACCATCGCCCGGATTCTGCGCGATGTCGACGACGAGGAGGAGGCCACCCACCTGTTGATCGCGGCTGCCAACGAGGCAGGGGGGCCGGACAACGTCTCGGTAGTCGTGGTCGACTGTGCCGAGGGACCGGACACCGCCCTGCCCTCCGGCATCAGCGGTCCCGCACCCACCGACATGGTCCCGCTGGAACCGGATCCGGAGCTACTGATCCTCGGCTACGAGGATGTCGATCTCAACGACACGGCAAGCGACGAGCTCTTGGAGTCGCTTGCCGAGCTGTTCGGCAGACAGGGTGATCCTTGACGGTTCGGCCCATCCCTTCGCCTCACGAACCCCCCTTGGCCACCTCCGACCTTCGGGGGATAGGGGGGCGGCTCGGGTCCGCACCCCAGGATTTTCGGGTCGACGAGCTGCCAGCCTATCCGATGAGCGGACAGGGCGAACACTGCTACGTCCGGCTGGAGAAGACGCTCTTGACCACGCCGGAGCTGGTGCGGCTCGTCGCCCAAAGGGCTCGCGTCCCCGAGGGGCAAATCGGCGTGGCGGGCATGAAGGACAAACACGCCGTCACCTCCCAGTGGCTCAGCCTGCCGGTTCGCAGCGTTCCGCCCCAAGAGTGGGAGCTCCCCGAAGGGGTGCGGCTCTTGGAGGTGGGGCGGCACGACAACAAGCTGCGCACCGGACATCTTCGCGGCAATCACTTCTCGATTCGTCTGGTCGACGTGGAGCCCGAGAGTGCTGAACGCCTCGACGCCTTGGCCGCACGCCTCGCTCAAGGTCTGTTCAACGCCTTCGGAGAACAACGCTTCGGTTCGCGCGGCGACAATCTACAGAGCGCGCTTTCGTGGCTCGATTCCCGCCGCCCCCTACGCGGTGGCAAGGCTCGTTTCCTGTCCAAGCTGTACCCGAGCGTCATCCAGAGCGAGCTATTCAATCGTTATCTGTCGGTGCGGCGCAATCACGACCTGTGCCGATTGATGGCCGGGGAGTACGTCCGTCTGGCGGAGCGGAGCGCCAGTTTTCGCGTGGAGGATCCCGCCGCTGAACAGCCTCGGTATCAACGTGGCGAGCTAATCCTGCAGGGTCCGATGTTCGGCGACAAGATGCGGCCCGCCACCGGGGAAGCGTTGGAGCTGGAACACAGTGTCCTCGCCGAGCTACCCGTGAGCGACGATGACCTCCACTGGCTATCCGCCTACGCGCCGGGCACTCGTCGCGATCTGTGGTTGGTTCCCTCGGAGTTCTCGCTCGAACCGCTGGGTGACGGCTCGGTCAGGCTGGAGGTCACGCTGCCAGCCGGCGCCTATGCCACCGAACTGTTGCGCGAGCTGACGCGCCAACCCTGGCTTTCGGCTCGTGGCTCGGACCGGACCGTTTCAGAGCCCCACCAACAATAGAACCACCAGGGCGGGACGGCCCTTTTCCCCCGTGATGGTGCGGGTACAAAGCCCGAAATGCCGCGCCTTGGGGTCGAGCAGGGCTGAGGTCACCTGGAATTGGGAGCTGTCCATCACCATCTGGGCTCCCACCGACACCGTGATCTGGGCTCCCCCCGGGGTGGCCTCCTCGTTCAGGTGGGCGGCGATGGCGTCGCGGATCGGACCCAGCATCGATTCGTCGGGGGGACCCGTGAGCCGCCCCACCTGCTCATTGGACCAGGCATCCAGCTTCTGGCTTCGCGCAAGCGCCGGCAGACCCTGCTGCTGACGCGCCCGAGCGATGGCGGCGGCGACGTCCTTCTCCAGGGCAGCGGGCGAGGGCTGCTCGATGGGCGCCGCAAAGATCTGGGTCATGGTGAGGTTCTTGGGATCCTTGACCCCGCCCTGGACGATCCCCACCCCGATGTGAGTCACATCCGAGGCCATGATGTTCTCGTAGTGGTGCGGGCTCTTGAGCAGGGCGTCCTGCCCCCGCTCGACGTCCAGGGCCTCGGCCAGGTTCTCCCGAGCCCCCAGGTGCAGGTAGCCCGCTCGATCCAAACGGCTCTCCAGATTGCCGAAACGCGGTGATTCATGCTCGAAATAGCGGTTGTCCCGCATGTCCGTAGCGTGGGACCGGGCCGCGTCGGCCAGACGGGGATCGTAACGCAACGCGGGCAGGCCCTGTGCGGCGCGATCCCGATTGAGCCGCTGGGCCATGCGCTGCTCCTGCTCGCGGATGGCGTCGGTGCTGGGCGCCGGAGGAAGGCCCGATGCAAACAACGAACCAGTGGTCGTGCTAGTGGGGCCTGCGCAAGCACACAAGCCCAGACACAGCGCGCCACGCGCCATCCTTCGGACCAGTCGTTTCGCGCACATGATGCCTACATCCTGTCAACGGCTTCGATGCCGAGCAAGTCCAGGCCGCGCCGCAGCTGCCGCGCGGTCAGGCCGGCCAGGCCCAGCCGACTGCTCCGCGTGCTGCCCTCGGCCTTGAGGATGGGACAGGCCTCGTAGAAAGCGCCGAAAGCCCGGGCCAGGTCATAGAGATGATCGGTCAGAAGGTGCGGATAGCAGGTCTCGGCCGCCTGGTGCACGACCTGCCCGAATCGAATCAACACCCGCCCCAGGGCTGCCTCGGTTGCGTGCGAAAGCAGAACGGGGCCCATCGCCTGGTCGAGCTCCAGGCCCGCCTTGGCGAACACGCTCTTGATCCGCGCGTGAGCGTACTGGATGGTTGGGCCAGCGTTGCCACGGAAGCTCAGCATCTTGTCCCAGTCGAACTGGTAGTCGCTGGTCCGATTCTGGTGCAGATCCGCGTATTTTACCGCGCCGATCCCCACGGCCCGGGCCACCGCTGCAATCGACCCCTCCTCTAGATCCAGAAACTTCTCGGCGATCCCTTCACGAATGCGGGCCTCGGCGCGGCTTTCGGCCTCGTCGAGCAGCGAGGCCAGGGTGATGGCCTTGCCCTCTCGCGTCTTGAGAGGCTTGCCTTGGTCGTCAAGGACGGTCCCGAACGACACGTGCTCGAGCCGCATCCTCACCCCAAGGCGCTCCATCAGGGCGAACAGCTGCCGGAAGTGCAACGCCTGTCGCGAATCGACCACGTAGATGGTGCGTTCGGTGCCGAAGTGGTCGCGCCGATAGAGCACCGTCGCGATGTCGGTCGTCGAGTATAGGTAGGCGCCGTCCTTCTTTTTGACGATGAACGGCTCCTTCTGCTTCTTGAGATCCGCCGGCACGCCCTCGAGTTCGTTCCAGAACACGCACAGTGCCCCGTCGTCTTCTCGCACCAGCCCCCGTTCCTGCAACGCACCAACCACCATCGGCAGCTGATCATGGTAGGCGCTCTCCCCCAACCAATGGTCGAAGGTCACGCCCAGCCGCGCGTAATTGCGATCCAGCTCGGTGCGCGTGGCCTGCACGAAGGACTCCCACAGGCGACGGTTCTCCGGATCCCCGCTCTGCAACTTGGCCAACTCGGCGCGCGCCTCGTCGGCCACCGCCGGCTCGGTCTCGGCGGCAGCGTGGGCGAGCTTGTAGACCCTCTCCAGCTCGTTGACCGGGTGCTCGCGCAACGCGTCGAAGTCCCCGAAGCGACGCATCCCCACCATCAGCAGTCCAAACTGGGTCCCCCAGTCTCCCAAGTGGTTGTCGCCCAGCACCTCGTGCCCCACGAACCTCAAGAGCCGCACCAGGGCGTCACCGATGATGGTCGAGCGCAAGTGACCCACGTGCATCTGTTTGGCGATGTTGGGGCTGGAGAAATCAACCAGGATCCGCGTGGAACGGTCGACCTTGGGAACGCCTTCGCGACCCAGATCCCGGGCGTCCTCGGAGAGCCTCTCACCCAGCCACCCATCGTCGAGCTTGAGGTTGACGAACCCGGGTCCGGCAACCAAGGCGCTCTTGACCGCGGGACTTTTCTCCACGACCGCCGCCAGGCGCAGGGCCAGCTCCCGTGGCTTTTGACCCAAGCGCTTGGCCAACGGCATGGCGGCGTTGAGCTGGTAGTCGCCGTGGGCGGCGTCGGTGGTGGGCCGGAGAACCGCCGGTCCTGCCTGTCCGGTCACCTCGAGCACGGCCTCTGCACCCAGGGAATCAAGGAAGCTTTCGACGAGCATGGCAGTCAGGCCTATGCCGAATTTGCCCTCGGGTCGAGCCCCAGACAGCCCCCCTTTTCATTTCGACCGAAGTCGTGTCTATACTCCGGCCCCATGACCGCTCTCACCTCTGAACTCCTCGAAAGCCTCAACGACGACCAGATCGACGCCTTCATCGAAGTGATGCTGTGGGCAGCCTCGGCGGATGGCGAGATCCACGAGGGGGAGATCGCCCAGGTACGAAAGAACCTGGTCGAGGTCGACGCGCTGTGGCTGAGCCACTTGGAGCTGGATGAGCGCCTGGTCCGAATCCATGGTTCGATGACCGGGGTCACGCGAACCAAGCGACTCAAGGCGATCAAGAAGATCCTCACCGATCCCCAGACGCGACAAGCCGGATTGGAGCTGGCTGTTCGGGTCACCGCAGCCGACGGCGTGTTGCGGACCAGCGAGCGCGACCTGATCCTGGAGACGGCCGAGGCCCTCGGGGTCGATCCGGGCAAGGCCGCGGACATCGTGAAATCCGTGGGGGGATGACGGTTTCCGGCTAGCCCCAGCAGGCTCTGGCGATTTCCGCCGCGCTGATCGACCGCGTGCATCGTATCGCCTCGGGTGGCAGCGCAGCCCTAACCCGTGCTAGACACCCCTCGCCTGCCCTCGTAGCTCAGTGGATAGAGCAGCGGTTTCCTAAACCGAAGGTCACAAGTTCGACTCTTGTCGGGGGCGCTGGGAATCACTGAGGAATCCGGAACACGAGGTGCAACCCGAAGTGGTCTCGTTCGCTGACGCTGGTAATGCCGGATCTGGTGAAACCAGCCCGAGCTCGTGAACACCCGCCTGTTGCAGTTCCTCGGGGGCGACTGAGGCGCATCTCGTCGATCGCTTAGACGTCCTCGCACAGCTCGGTCGGCTGCGCCGCCGTCAAGGCGCCTTCTGAACCATCGTCATGGTCACCGGAGCAAGCGATGGTGAACGCCCGGGAAGGCACCATCCTGCGCAAGTACGGCATCAGCGACATACCCGCGGCCGCGCCCGGACGGCATCGGCAACGCGAGAGACGGGCCAGTTCGGGCGGGACCCAGGAACAGCAGGGCGAGCAGCAGCGGCAGGAGTGCGCCTGCGGTGAGTACTCGGACGACCACGTCGCTCTTTCTGCCAACGTCCTCGCTCGTGGTAGAGTGCGTCCATGGTGCGACGGTGCGAGACACGCCGGGAACGACGTGCGCGCTGCCTCGGAGCGCTGGCCGCTGTCTGTATCCTGGGCGGCGCTGGATGTCGTGGTGGTCACAAAGACGCCGCCGACGCCGGCACTTCGTCGCCGGGTAGCGCCGCACGCGCCACCGAGTCCCTCCGGTCAGCGCCCGGCAAGACGGGGGCGGACGCAACGTCCAGGCGCAAGGCTTCTGCTGGGCTCGAGCAAACACAGTCCTCTCGCGGCGACCCCTCCCCGGGCCCGGGGGCAGGTTGCCCAGATCCCGCGGCGGCGTTGGCCCGCGGTCGCGCAGCTGCATCGACCCAGCGCTGGGATGCTGCGGTCGCTGCCTTCGATGCAGCCATCCGGGCACGCCCGGCAGATGCTCGGCTCCGAGCCGAGCGCGGGTACGTCTACCTGCGCAGCGGTTCCCTCGATCGCGCAGAGACCGACCTCACCGACGCAATGACGCTCACGCGCTCACGGACGCTACTCGCCCAGATCTGGTTCAATCGTGGGCTCGTGGCCGAAGGCCGGGGCAATGCCGAAGAGCGCCGACTCCGATTCGCCGTTGCGGCACAGCACGGTTCACGCGCCGCCGTGGAGAAGCTCGGGTCCGAATCGCGCTGTGCCGCCACATGGCGCATCCAGCCCGAAGACACCCCTCCGATCGCCCGCGGCTGGGAAGAGCTCGCATCCAAGCGGCTCTTGGCGAATTGTCCGCTGCAGGAGCTCGAGAAGACGCGGAAGCTCACAGGGCGCGAGCGCGCCTGCGGCCCCTGCGGCGCCACGGACGGCGATCTGGGTGAGCTCTGTACGCAGGAGCCTCCCTGGAGGGTCGAGTCGGGGATGTTGCACTCTCACGTGCACTTCTTCTTCGTGCTGCCTCTTCCTGGCAATGCCTTCTATTATGAGAACACGGCCGACGACCTACCGCCTCCGCAGCACAGCATCGCCGGTGACCTGCTGATTCTCACCGGGCTCCGCTCTCAATACGCGGGGTTGACCTCGAGTGGCAGTGACACTCTGAAGGGGCGATTTCGCCAAGGCGGGGATATCGAGGTCATGGGGCCCGGCGGCTGGTCCGACGAGATGGATTGGATGGGCACTCCGTTGCGCGACGGTGGCGCCATCTGCCGGCCCGACCTCGCCAGCGAGGTGGAGCTCGCCGTCGCCACGGGCGCGCAATCGAACGGGCAGCCCATGTTCCCCCACGCCCCCGTGCCGGTGATCACGACGTGGGTATCCATCCGCGAGCGGCGCGTTCTCTTCGAGCTCTCGGCGTATGCCGCGGGGATCTCGGCGACGGTTCGTGAGGGGACCGCGGCCGTGCGCGGAGGAGGCTGTAATGCCGATCTCCCATTGGGTTCTCCGCCGACCCGATGACCGGCGGGAAGTCCCACCAAACGCTGAATCATCCTCTGCTTGAACGGCTCCGAGCAACGCTCGTAGCGAGACTCGACACATGACAGACCGAGCCAGGCGTTGGCAACGCATATGGTGTTTTTCGTGATCGAGCTGCGCACGCGCGCTGTGCAAATCGCTGGAGTACGGATCAATCCAGATGGTGTCTGGATGATGCAGATTGCGCGCAGTCTCGTCGATCCCCGAGGATGGCTTCCTACGAAACGCGACACACCTGATTCACGACCGGGACCCGCTATTCACGAAAGTGTGGGTCGAACTACTCAAGTCGACCGGAGTGAAATCGGTACGGATCCCGGCGAGTAGCCCAAATTGCAGCCCGCATGCTGAAAGGTTCGTGAGAACTGTCCGGACCGAGTGTTTGGATCACTTCGTCATCTTTGGTGAACGGCACCTCTGGTACCTACTTCGCGAGTTTGTTCCACATTATCTGGGAGAGCGGTTTCATCAAGGCCTCGGTGGACAGCTGATCGCGCCAGCAGAACCATCCGCGAACGACAACTCTGCGACCGGTGGGATTCGATGTCGCTCGCGTCTGGGCGGATTACTCAACTACTACCACCGAGAAGCCGCGTGAGGATGGCATATGATTTTCCGGACATTACGCCTTCGACCCCGAGCATGACCTTGCCCCCTCCCTGCTGACCGCCCACACCATCCTCTCCCGGGCTGCCGAGCTCCGCGACCTCCTGCTCCTGTACTCCGCCGCCGTGACCCGGGCCGTCCGCTTCGATGCCGACGGCGATGATCCCTTCTGATCCGCAGGACGCCACCCGCCCCTCACGAAACTCGATCCGAGTTCCCTCGGATTACGTGATCGGGCTCACACAGCACCCCAGCACGAGACCTCTCCTTCACTAGTAAGCACGCAGGTGCTGTTGTAAGCCACGCTGATGGCCACGGCGGTCGTGGGGCCCTCCACATCGATGGGAATGGTGCTCGACTGGGGAAAAGGCAGACGAGAGGGCCCCAATCGGTTCATGCTCCCGTCACCCCAACACTGGACCTTGCCCGTGGCAAGGACGGCGCAAGAAAAACCCATCCCGGCACCGATGGCGACGGCGTTGGTGACGTTGGAAACCTGGACGGGAACCTCACTGTCGATCTCGGTGCCGTTGCCGAGGTTCCCGTGGTCGTTCGCTCCCCAGCACCACGCCGTCCCGTCGTCGAGCACCGCGCAGGCATGCCCGCCTCCCACGGCCACGTCGACCGCACCCGAAAGCCCTTCGACACGCGACATTTCGAAACGCCCTCCGTTCGCAGGAGAGTAGCTGGCGCATTCAATAGCACCATCGCGAGTCACCGCGCAGGGCTTGTCTCCGGCTGCAATCTTCACGACGTTGGAGCTCCACGCTTGGATCGGAACTTTGACGTCCGTGTAGACGGTCGTTCCGTTCACCGTCTCGTACGTCTGATAGGAGCTCCAGCACCACGCCGAGTCGTCGGCCAGCACTGCACAGTTACGGCTGCTGTTGACGACAGCGCTCGATGCCGAGATGCCGATTGCGTTTCGCAGATCCGAGACGGTCACCGGCACCGCACTGTCCTCGGTCGTGCCGTCGCCCAGTTGGGCCCAGCCATTGTTGCCCCAGCATTGGACGGTGCCATCACTCAGGAGAGCACAACTCCATCCGTCTCCCGCAGACACGGCGACCGCACTCGAGATCCCAACGACCGACTGCACGTTGTCCGGACTGGTGTTCTCGCCCTCCACGACCGCTCCCGACGTTCCCAGGCCCAGCTGGCCCTCCCGGTTGCTACCCTCGCAGCGAACCGTGCCGTCTTGCAGGGCAACGCAGTAGTGGTCGAACCCCGTCGCCACCGACACCGCGGGAGCGGACGGCGAAACCACCCCCCCAGCATTGCCCGCGCCTCCACCGGTCGACGCGGTCCCACCGTCCTCTTCGGAGCCCCCAACGCCACCGTCTCCTCCGAGAGTCACCGAGTTCTCCCCCGCGGCGCCACCGTTTTCGCCGGCCTCGCCCCCACAGTCTCCGGTCCGGCCGGGATCGCAGGTCGAAGATCCGCTGCTCTTCTGCTCCTTGCAGCCTTCTGCGGCCATCAGCGCGAGACAGATACCGATGAGAACGCTCTTGCCAGAACGAGACTGAGCCATGGTCGAGTTGTCCCTCTTGGTTTCCTTACGTCTGCGGCACCGTAGCCTACACTCTCTACGCGCCACGACCAGACCTTGCCGTGTCGTGGCTAGAGCGGGTTGCAGTGACATGGATCGGGAATTCGGAAGCCGTCGTGTTTGAACCACCCCCTGCAATCGCTGGGGGAGATCGCGCTAAGCGCCTCGGCCGCGGCATCTGCCAGCGCCTCGAACGCTTCGGGAGGACAAGGCGTTCAGTGCGACCAGGCAAGGCTGGTCCGAAAGGAGAGATGGACGAGAATCTTATGAAATTCGGTACATCGTCCAGCGGGTGCGAAACCCGCCCGGCGAAGGGTGAGCCCGCCCAGCCGGTAGCGAGCCTGGCGACGGTCGCGGTGACGCGGCCGGCGATGCGGAGGCGCGCGAGCGCGTGGGCCGTGGGGAATGCAGCCACGAAGCTTAGGTCATCCCGGGTGTCGAGGGTGTTGAATGGCCCGAAGACGACGGCGGCTCTCGCGAAACTGGGCGAGGGAGAGTCGCGCCCGGCGGGGTGTACGACCACGGCACGCAGCAAGAGGACGGTCCAGGCACCTGGGAGGCCTACGTACCTCCTTCGGCGACAACCGGTGCGACGGGGACCCGGTGACCACACTCCGACGCGCTGCGCGCTGGTGGATGCGCGCGCGGCCGGCCGACGCCACGCGAGTGGCTCCGCACAGAAGAAGCGTCCGCGCCGAGGTAGGCCACTGGCAAGGAGAAACCGAAGTCGTGGCTGATGGGTACGGGGGAGTCGGAGGGCTGCGTACGAGCTTCGACGTCGGGGAACGGGGTGGCGCCCGGACCCGACCGAGCAAAGGCGGCCCGTGCTGAGATGAGCTTCAGGAGGGAACCATGGTCGATGCTTCGACGTCGGAAACCATGTCACCGGGACTGTTGAGGCCAGGCCGTCCAAACCTTTTCGTGTGGTCTGGCGATCCAGTGAGGCAGCAACAGTTTACGTAACGCCCAATCCACGAAGTGGTCTCGTTCACTGACGCTGGACATGCCGGATCTGGTGAACCAAGAGTCATGCTCCACTGTCCGACTCGTTCTCTCTGGTTCGAGACTGTCTTCCTGCTCGGTTCGGGGTTTCTGGTGTTTGCCTGTGCGTCGCAACCACGACCCGCACAGAGCTCGTCACCAGGGCAGAGCTACGCCGCCGCAATCCGGCAGATCTGCGAGGTAGACTCGCATATCGCCCCAGAGGAGAACGACAACGAGCTCGAGCAGGGGCAGCTCCGAGAAGACTACATCCTCGCCCACACGGAAAACCCTGACGCCATCTACTTCGTCACTTTGTGGCGGACCAAGCCTCCTGAGGAGCAGGCGCGTAGCCTGCGAGAGGAAGCCAAGGCGCAGGGGCTTGGGGAATGTGCCCTGACGGAGGCGTTGGCACCCCAGGGGTGAGGCCCAAGAGCTCTCGAACGCCGAAACCACTCAAACCGAAGCCTCGTTGCCGTGGAGGTCGGACAGCAGGGCTATGCGCATGCACTCCAATCTAGCCCGAGAGCTCACCAGATCCGACACTTCCATCGTCAGTGAATGAGGCCACCTCGCGGACGAAGAGATCATGTCAACTGGCCGTGTCTATCCGATGGGAGAGGCTTAGGTGTTCTTGGCCACTTGCCCCTCTCGTGGTCCATTGTCGGCGTCTGCACAACCCGTGCAAAGGAAGGCCAGACAGCCCACCAGGACCAGGCGCCTCAGGGGCCAGAGCTCCTCGTATTCATTGCAAAACTCGGAAGACCGCGACCAAGGCTTGAACCCGGTGGCAGTCCCTCGTCCGTCGGGACAGACTTGGCCTCGAGGATCAGGTCATGGCAGTTGGCTGGGCCCAAGACGGAGCCGTGCAGGAGCAAATCGACGCGAGCATCGAAGACGCGGTGGCTCGTGCCAGGGGTGCACTGGGCAAGGGCGAGGGCCGCCGCGAGTGCGAAGACTGCGGTGAGGCCATCCCGGAGGCCCGACGCAGAGCCGTCCCCGGTGTCCGTCGCTGTGTCGCGTGTCAGGCCGAGGCCGACGGTCGCTACGTCGATCACAGCCTCTACAACCGACGCGGGAGCAAAGACAGTCAGCTGAAGTAGGTCAGCGCCCCGCGCACCGAATCTCTTGCGGGCCGGCGGTCGGCAGGGTTCTTCCGTCAGACGCAAAGGCCAGGGCCCAGACCGCCGCATGGGCGTTGACCGGGCCGTCCAGCGTGGGGATCTCCGATTCGAGGGCCTCGATGTAGAGGTCGTCAAGGGCCTGACTGAGGGCGAGACGGTTGTCACTCAGCCGAGCGATCGCGTTAAGGACGGGGTGAAGGTCGCCGCGCCCTAGCGATAGCGCTTGCCAGAGACTCCTTGCGCTGCCCCTGTCGAGGGGCTAGATACTCGTGTCTGTGCTCAAGGGTGCAGCGGAATGGCCGCTGCAGGTTCCAGGTTGGTCGGGCCGCCATCCCCCAGGGTTTGATTCCCTAGAGGTTCGGAAATGGCTGACGCCGGAAATGAGAAACGTGGGGATAGCTCTACCTACAAGAGCCCCGCGGTCTCCGAGTTGTTTCGTATGACCTGGATGGTCCTGGGGCCTGCAGGCCTGATATTCACGGGCGCTTCGCTCTGGAAGCAGCCACCGTGGACCTATTCAGTGATGGATATCGTCTTCTGGGGTCTCGCTGCCCTCGCCGTGATTGCCAGAGCCATCGACATCAAGGTCTTCCGAGGGCAGACGACTGAACATCAGCCTGCAACCATGGCGGATTGGCGTGCCTACTCCGCGAAGCTGATCGTGTTCGCGATGACAATATGGGTGCTCGCGCAGTGGACGCAGGTGTAGGTCAGATGCCAATGATTGCCTCGTGCACCAACGGCTCTGGCACCGGCGGTGCTCTTGGTGCCACCGCGACGCCGAGGCCAGGCCGTCCAAACCTTTTCGTGTGGTCTGGCGATCTAGTGAGGCAGAAACAGGCTGCATAACGCCCAATCCACGAAGTGGTCTCGTTCACTGACGCTGGAAACGCCGGATCTGGTAACGCAAAAGCCGCCGCGGAAGCGGAGCGCAAGGAATTCGCCGCATTCCGAGGCAACGAAGGCTCGGTGGGCTACGAGTTCTTCCTGCTCAGACGGCGTGACGACGCGACCGTGTAGTGTGTCGAAGTGACCACCCCGGCACGCCTGTGGTGCCGGGGTGGCGCGACAGGGCCGGACGATTATCCGTCGAGTTGGCCAATCGGGACCCCGCTTGACCCGAGCAGAACCGGGAACCATAGTGTTTCTGGTTGATGTGGCTCCCGGGGACTGCACCCGTCCGTTGATCTTTCTGGCTCGCCGGATTCGGCGGTTGGGTACGGTAACCTCGGGGGTCCTGTTGGCAGCCATCGGCTGCGGTCGCAATGAGTTCAGCGAGACGGGTGAGGCCTCGGAAACAGAACACATCTGTGACGGCAGCGACGAGTTGACCCTGGGAATGATCGTGGGGGATCTGGCCGCCGAAACGAGCTACCCTCAGGTGGTCGAGACCGAGCTTGGCTATTCCTTCCTGTACATGGATGGGGGTTGTCACTACTGGGCCGGTACCGGGGATCTGAGTTGGGGCGGTGGTTGTTTTTCCGCGATCACGGAGGGAACCCTGAGCCCTGCGGAGGTGGCTGCGCTCGAACAGGACGTTTCTTACGCAAGGTGGACAATCCTTAGGGGCACGCACGCGCAAGAGGATGTCTATCCGTCGGGGGTATTCGCCACGAACGGCGAATCAACCGTCGTCTGTCTGGGCGAATGCAGCAACGAGTCACCCTCGGCGGACGAAGCTCTGCGAGTGCACGGCCAGCAGTGGATGGAGAAGCTGTATCGTGCCGGAAATCCGGTGTCCGGGCCCATGCGCATCGGGGTGGTATGTGACTTGACGACATCCTCACCTCCAGCCCAGACGGTTTCCTGGCCATTGTCCAGCTCACCCTCGAACTACGTGCTGGAGGGGGAATGGGACGGAACCCTGGGTGACTCCACCTTGATCGAGAGATCGGGCGACATCAACGCGTTGCGTGCGCTCCGGGCGTGGTATGCGCAAAGCGGGGGCCGCGTGCTTCGAGATGTCATCTACACCCAGAACCCCGAAGACGAAGTCTCGACGTGCCAACTGGTGTTCCGCGACACCATCCCACTGGAGGATGAGCACGGGCTGGTCCCCATTCCCAGTCCGGCTCAGCCCTGACTACCACCGATCATCGCTGCCGCCGGTCATCCAGCTACGGCCGAACCCGCTCGAATCGAAGAATTCCGAACCGTTGCCGTCACCGAACCATCAGGAATTCCAGCGGTTGGAGTTGGAGAGGGCATGAGCAACTCCCACCGCTGCAATGGCCGCCCTTTCACTCCCTGGCCGAGTCGGGGCGGAGGGTGTATGATTCCAGTCATGGGTCCCCCAAGGTCGAGTTCAGCCGCCCCTGTGGTTCCCGAGCAGCTCCAGCCGCTCGTGAAGCAGCTTGCCGCTCTGAATGAAGACGATCGCGATTTGGTGATTCGGGCGGCAAAGCTTCAAGGGTTGCCCAATGACCTGCCAACCTTGCCCTGGGAAAAGTTCGAAAAGGTGAAGGGCATCGTGTCGTTGGGCGGCGACGCAGTCGAAGATTGCAGGGCGCTCTACGATGGCCAAGGTCATCGTTGATGCGTGCGTCATAATCGGATATCTTGACGAGACGGACTCGGTACATAGCCGCGCAGAAGCCCTCGCGGAACGAATCCACGCCAACGGGGACGCGCTGCAAGTCATCGACTTGGCCTTGCAAGAAGCGATTTCGGTACTTTGTCGCAGAGCCACACAACGCAAGCAGCGTCCTCCAAACCTCCCGCGAATTTTGCGGGACGTGCGGGAGTGGCTTGACGAGGGCTTAGTGGGCTTCACTCAAAGCAAACTCGAGCCGTTGTTTTCAGAGGTGCTCGACGTCATCGAACAATCGGCTGGTGCGCTGAACTGCAACGATGCGGCTCTCGTTGTGCTGCAGCGACGGGGCCTCGTTGGAGTCGTGGCGACGTTCGACGCGAATCTCGCGAGCTATCCCGGCTTTCGAACGATCGCGTAGGGCGTCGCCAGCGCGGCGGGCAGCAATCGAGCGACGGCCGAATCGAGAGTGACGAACTCGCTCTCATCATCCACGCAATTCCCAGCAGCTCCACTGTCCTACGACTTGCCCAGGCCCGTCGGATTGAGTGCGCGTCACCGGCTTGGCGAGGATGACCAACACCCCCCAACCCGGCACTGGCAGCTCGACGGTTGCCGGGTGACGCTCCCACGGTGCGACGCCAGTTCTGACATGGGTGGCAACGCTCGAGGATCGCAACCGGTTGACGGATCGTCTTTCGAGCTTTACCTCGACGTCGAGCGCCTCCCTGAGCTCGCTCCCCTCCCCGAGACCTGCTCTTCGAAGACCTTCGGCCGCCGAGCAAGTACAGGCGAGAAAGGCCAATAGGGCAACGCCGAGCGTCCCAGCCCAGAGCCCCCCCATCGCCTTGATATGCGGCGCATGGCGCTCGACACGCCATGTTAGACTTTCGTGGTGCCAGTCGTAACAGCCCTGCCCAGGTACCGAACGGGGTCAGTCGAGGATCCTTGAGTCAATCATCGGAGCAATCAGCAACCAAGCCGAGACCGTTCCGCTGGGCCTCACCGGGGACGGACAGTGGACAGTTCGAACAGTTTCACCGTGAACGGCTCACGCTCTTCACGCGCCTGGTCATGTCGCTCCTTTTGGGCATGTACGTGGTGGGAGCCGTTCTGGTCTTGCTGTGGGCCCCGGAGCAGTTCCTGACCGTGCATCGACACCCAAGCAAGTTGGTCAACCTGGGCTTGGTCGTCTCGTCGTGGCTCACGTATCGCACCTTGTCTCACCGGCAACTGGGGCGCACCGTCGTCTTCGCTCTCGATCTGGGGCTGCTCCTCATGGTGTCCATCGGAATTGGCGCCGCTCTGGCTCACGCCCCAACCGGGTATCACCTGGAATTCGCCGGACTACTCGTGATGGTCCTGATCCTGGTCATTCGGGCGGCGTTGGTGCCGAGCACCGCGGCTTGGACGACACTGATCGGCGTGCTCGCCGCGCCAGCGACGATGGCGGGGGCCTATCGCGAATTCGCCAAGAGCCCCCTGGGGCCGTTGCCGACCTGGGGTGTGATGGTGGGCTTGGCGCTCTGGTGTGCGACGGCGATTGGCGTCAGCGCCTTCGTGTCACGGATTGTCTATGGCCTGGTGCGGCAGGTGCAACAGGCAACCCAGCTCGGCCAGTACACGCTTCGTTCGAAGCTCGGCGAGGGTAGCATGGGGGCGGTCTATCGAGCCGACCATGCGCTCCTACGCCGACCCACGGCGGTCAAACTGCTCTTGCCGGAGCGGCTGGGTGCGGCGAGCATCGCGCGCTTCGAGCGAGAGGTTCAGTTGACGGCCCAGCTGTCACATCCCAACACCGTGGCCATCTACGACTATGGCCGCACGCTGGACGGCACCTTCTACTACGCAATGGAGTACCTCGACGGTCGCACGCTGGAGCAGATCGTCCGGGAAGAGGGCAAGCAAGACGAGGCGCGCGTAATCCATATTCTGCTGCAAGTGATGGGGTCGCTACGCGAGGCGCACGAAGCGGGCCTTATCCATCGTGACATCAAACCGAGCAACATCCTTCGGTTGCGTAGCGTACACCCTGCTCACTGGGGAACCACCCTTCACTGGCCGCAGCATCATCGAAGTATGCGGGCATCACCTGCACACCCAGCCAGCGCCGCTTTCACGGGGTAGTACGGGCAAGATGGATCCACTCCTCGAAGAGCTGGTCCTCGGTTGTCTGGCGAAGGACCCCGACCGGCGGCCCACCGACGTGGAGCTCATCCAGAGCCTGGGCACCCTGCGCGACCGGCACCCCTACGAGCCGTCAGGAGAGGGGCCTACCTCGGGGCCCTGACTGACCGGGGCATTCTCACTCTTGGCGGATAGTTGCCGACCAGGTTACGGCCATTCAACGCTGGCATCGGTCGCTTCGCGCCCTTCGATGTCGGCGAGCTCGCAATCGATCGTGGAGACCTGGGGTAGCGGGTCGGTAGGGATATGGGCGATCAGCTCTAGCACCTTGAGCCCACAGGCGTCGCCAATGGGTTCGTCGAAGAGCACTGCGAAGTTCCTGCCGAAATGATGGTGATCAGCCGAGTAGATGAGCTTGAAATAGTCGGTTTGAGAGAACGCGGTTCCGTCCAGCGTGCCCGAGGCTTCGGGGAACACGGAGAGCATTTCGTGGCCTCCTACGTCTCCCGTGATCCCCAGTTCGAACGTGACCTGCCCGCCGTCGAAGGTGATGTGGTTCAGCTGGACCGGGTAATCTGCGTGGCAGGCCTCGAACCTCACGTCATTCCACCAGTCTTCACAGTCTGGGCCTTCACAGAGGCGAAGAAACGTGGCATGTCCGGTGTCACCCCAGAGGTTCAGAGGGCTACCGTCCAGCACAGGGGGGAGCGGTTGCGGTGGGACCGCCCTTTCCCAGTAGCTGACGTGGCCCTGGAACGTCCAGGTTCCGGTACCGGCAAAGCCCAAGGGTTGGTTGAACCCGTGCGCCACACTCACCCTGTCGCCCTGGGTGCTGTCGGTCCGCTGGGTCTCGACCTGTCCCTTGCCTGCAAAGTACGGAGCCGCCAATCCTGGCGGACGCTCGAAGCAGACGGGCAGCGCGAAATCGTAGGTCCCGGTCGCATCGGAGAGGGGATAGGTACCAGGGGCGATGCGGAGCTTGGTTTTGACTGCGAACTCCTGGTAGATGTCGCGCGTTTCTTCGAAGAAGGCACAGTACTCGGCACCATCGGTGACCTCCAGCTGGTGTGGCCAGGTGGGATCGCCCACGTAGTCGGTGCTGTCGGGACAGTTCTGCTCGACGGTTCCCGCTGTTCCTCCCTCGGGCATTGCGCCTCCTGTGGCTGCAGCGCCGCCCTGGCCGCTCCCACCCGGCTCATTGCCACCCAGACTGGCACCGCTGCTCCCAGCCTGTTCGACCTGACCACCGGCGCCAGACCCACTACTCCCTGCCTGTCCTTGTCCACCAACGGCCGCTCCGCCATTCCCTACTGGGTCTTCACCACCGACTCCAGCACCGCTACCTCCTGGTGTTTCGTCACCAGCCACACCGGCTCCGCTGCCTCCGCCCGGTTCGGTTTGACCACCGTTACCGATGCCCCCCGAAGTGGCCCCAGAGCTCCCTCCGCGACCTCCTGTCCCGGTCCCTCCAGCGCCGCTACCACCGCGACCGGCAGCACCCATCCCGCCACTGCCAGGAGTGGCTCCGCCGCTCGACGTCTCTCCCGCAGCAGGCTCACGCCCCCCCGAGTGGCCACCTTGGTTCTCCACACCGCCCCGCTCGGGGCCCTGACCCGCTTCGTTTTCTGCGCCGGCACCACCTGAGTCGGCGGCCGTGCCATCATCACCGCCGCAGGAGAAGGCGGTCGCCGCACAGAGTGGGAGACAGAGGATCTGCGGGAGCAGAGCTCTGCTCGGCCGCGGGCGTGGCCAAATGGATCCGTGCATCGGGTCGGTCCCTTCCTCTTGGCCATAGTGTAGACTGGAGCTCAACCGGGTCACGGATCCCGCAATTGGCTCCAGGACGACCCGTGGTGGCGTAAGTTGGCTCATCGCCCGACAGGCTTCGCCTGAAGCCAACCGCCTCCTCCCGCGGCAGTCACTTCCTCAGCGACCCACCCTTGGGCCTACGGGACTGCCACCGCTTCTCCGCCTCCATCAACACCAGAATCAGCACCGCCACGCCCAGCCCCAACCCCAGCTCGGCAGCCGTGAGGGGAATCGTGGCAAAGAAGGCACCCAAGGACGGAACGTACACCGCAGCCAGCTGCAGCACGACGACCACACCCATCATCGCCAACAGAACGGGGTTCTGGGTCAGCGGTGAGCGCCAGAACGGGTCGTGAAAGGAGCGAGATGCCAGGGCACGCGACAGCTGCATCATTGCCATGCTGGTGAACATCAGCGTTCCCCATCCGAGCAACGCGTGGTGTCGCGCCTCGCCCTGCAGTGGTCCGATACCGCGTGACCACCATTGCCAGCCACCGACGGCAAGCATGATCAAGCCAATCAGCGGCCCCACCAGGCCAATGTGTGTGCCCACACCGCGTCCAAAAACCCCCTCGTCAGGTCGATATGGTGGACGTCGCATGGTGTCACGTTCGGCAGCTTCTACGCCCATGCCAAGACCCAGTAGCCCGTCGGTCAGCAGATTCGAGAACAGGATCTGGATTGGTTTGAGCATCGCAGCCATACCCAAAAGGGGCGGTACCGCGACCACCAGGACTTTGGCCAGATTGCCGGTCACCGAGAACATGATGAAACGGCGCAGGTTGTCGAACACCACCCGCCCTTCCTGGACCGCCGCCACGATGGTCGCAAAGTTGTCGTCGACCAGCACCATGTCGGCAGCTTCCTTCGCCACGTCCGTTCCGGTGATGCCCATCGCCACTCCGATGTCGGCCTTCCTCAACGCTGGCGCATCGTTCACCCCATCGCCGGTCATGGCTACAATCTCTCCCGCGCGCTGCAGCGCGGTAACCAGAATCAGCTTGTGCTCCGGAGAAACCCGAGCAAAGACATTGGTCTCGCCCAGTGCCGAGTCGAGCTGGGCCGGAGTCATTCGGTCTAGCTCCAGGCCGGTCACCACTCGCCCACCGCGCTCAGTGAGGCCCAAATCCGCCGCGATGGTGCGGGCCGTGTCCGGGTGGTCCCCCGTGATCATGATGATACGGATCCCGGCGGTCCTGCACTGGGCCACGGCTCGTTGCGCTTCGGGTCGCGGGGGATCGAGCATGCCCACCAAACCGACGAACACGAGCTGTCGTTCGATCGGTCCCGGATCGAGCGATTCAGGCTTGTCGTCCATCCCGCGCAGGGCCAGCCCGAGCACCCGAATCCCTTGACTGCCCAGGGCAGCAACGGAGCTCTCGATCCGTTCACGGAGCTCGCCGGTCAGCGACCGCACCGATCCTCCGACCAAGGCCTGGGAGCAGCGACCCAGCAGCTGATCCGCTGCTCCCTTGGTGATGGCAATGAGCTGTGTGTCGAACACTCGACGGAAGGTCGAGTCGGGATCGACAACCCGATGGACCGTGGTCATCAGCTTGCGCTCGGAATCGAAGGCGTACTCGTGGAGGCGCGGATGGGCCTGCTCGAGCCCCGCCTTGGCCAAGCCGTAGCGCCTGGCGGCAACCACCAGGGCCACCTCGGTCGGGTCCCCTACGCCCGAACGTTCGCTCGGGTCCAGCGTCGCGTCGCTGCACAATGCTGCACCAGTAACTAGCATGCCCTGCCCCACGGAGTCCCGAGCCGGCGACAGAGCCCAGGGTTCTGAGCCCAGTGTCGACTCGCCGTCCAATGTCCACAGCGCGGTTACCGTCATTCGGTTCTGGGTCAACGTTCCAGTCTTATCCGAGCAGATGACGGTGACCGAACCCAAGGTCTCGACCGCGGGCAGCTTGCGTATCAGCGCGTTCTTCCGCAACATCCGCTGCGCTCCGAGCGCCAGGGTGAAAGTGAGCACCGCCGGAAGCCCCTCGGGGACGATGGCCACGGCGATGGAGATGCCCAGGACCAGCACCTCCCCTAGGTCCTTGCCCTCAGCGAACCCGGTGAGGCCCACCAGAATGGAGATCCCCACGGCGATGAGTGCCAGCATCTTGCCCAGCGCGTCGAGTTTGCGTGAGAGCGGCGTGGGTTCATGACGGACGTCCTGCAGCAGCCTGGCGATCTTGCCGAGCTCGGTCCGCATCCCCGTAGCAACCACCACCGCCATGCCGCGCCCGTAGCTGACGAAGGTGCCAAGATAGCCCATGTTGCGTCGATCCCCGAGCGGGAGCTCCGCTTCGGCGAGGGCAGCGGCTGTCTTTTCGATGGCCTCGGATTCCCCAGTCAGTGCGGACTCCTGCACCCGCAGGTTCACACTCTCGACGATGCGACAATCGGCCGGGATCACGGCCCCCGTCTCGAGCTGCACCACGTCCCCCGGCACCAACTCTCGACTGGAGATCTCGGTCAGCTGTCCCGCCCGCCGCACGCGCACCACGGGGGCCGACATCTGCTTAAGTGCGGCGATGGCGCGCTGGGCGCGGTACTCCTGGAAGACACCGAGGACCACGAACAGGACGACGATTGCGAAGATGGCGATGCTGTCGGCCGGAACACCCGACCCTTCGCCCTTGAAGAAGAAGGCCAGTACGCCAGCCACCAACAGCACCACAATCATGGCTGACGAGAGCTGCTCCCAGACAATCTGCCCCAGCGTGCGCCCGCCGCGTTCGATGAGCTCGTTGGGCCCCACGCGAGCAAGGCGTGCGTTCGCCTCCACTCCATCCAGCCCTTGGGCAAGGGAACTGCCCAGATCGGCGAGGACTGCGTCGGCATCGAGCTGGTGTGGTGGCCTCGGATCACCGCTGTTCGGGGTCATGATCGAATCCGCCGTTCAGGCTAGCCCTCCTGTGGGGCTGAGTCTACGTAGCCTGGAGTCGTCCGTTGAGCCCTGGGCGGGACCGGCGCTCGGTCACCCCGGGACCGCCCACAACCTGCCTCCCGGGTAGCCCAAGGTGCCGATGTCTCGGACGGCGGGGGGGCGGACACCCGCTGCGCACTTCCAAGGGCCAGGCCGTCGTGCTAGATGTCTGGACCATGCCGGCGAGGATTGGATCCGTGGAGTCGTTCGGGCGAGCTGCGAAGCGTTTGGAACATGCTTTCTTCCTTTCGCAGGACAATGTTCTTGTCGGGCAGTATCGGACGATGCAGAAGATGCAAGAAACCAAGGAAGTGCTGGCGGCGGTTTCGGGGATCAGCAACGACGCGATTCTGACCCGGCTGGTCGAGCTCGGTGTCCGACCCGAGACCGTGGCTGCCCTGGCCGCCGTGCCGCTGATCGAGGTGGCTTGGGCAGATGGAGACGTCGACCTTGACGAGCGTGAGGCCGTGCTCTCCCACGCCAACGGCCAGGGGATCCGCCCGGGAAGCGTCGAACACCAACTGCTGGAGCGCTGGTTGACTCATCGACCCGAATCGACCCTGTTCGAAGCCTGGCAGGCCTATCTCGGCAGCCTGTGTGAACGTCTCGACGAGGACGAGCGCAAGTTGCTCAAGGCGGACCTCCTACACGCCACTCAGGTGACAGCTCAAGCCTCAGGCGGATTTTTGGGACTCGGTAGCGTATCGAGCAGCGAGCGGGAGATGCTCGAACGGTTGGCTTCATGCTTTTGCGGCTGCGCGGATTGATTCGCGGCGCCGGTTCTTCTTGCGTGGAATGGACCGACTCCTGGCGGCACCGTCGCCAACCGACCCACCGTCGGCCAATGAATCCTGCAGGGCAGCTCGTACGATCGCCAACACTCCGGGGTGCTTGAGCCGGCGCTCGGCCGAGATGGCGTAGATGCGCTCCGAAACCCCCTCGGCAAGTCCCAGCTGCTCGACGTGATAGCGCTCCTCGACCTCGCTGGCCACGGCCAGAGGAGCGGCAAACACTCCGACACCGTCTGCCCCAAACACCTTGAGCAGGGCACTGTCCTCGAACTCCGCGATGACGCGGGGAACGATGGCGTGTTTCTCGAACCAGACGTTCAAGGAGCGGCGTAACGTCAGACTCCCCGCCGGCAACAGGAACGGTGCGCCAGCGAGGGAGGCGGGAAAACCGCTGCGGAATGCCCGCGCCAGCGAGGGAGCCGCGAAGAGGCCGACACCAGACTGACCGAGGAGATGGTTGTGGGCGCGAACCGTGCTGCCCGACGGGACTGGCGAATCGGCCAGCACAATGTCCAACGCGTGGGACGCCAGGGCCGGCAGCAATTGGTCCAGACCTCCCTCGTGGCAAACCAGCTGCACCGGTTCGGAGAGACTTAGCACCGGCTGGAGCAGGTTCTTCACCAAGAGCTTGGGCAGCATGTCGACGACCCCCACATCCAGCCGCATCAGCGTGCCGGTCTTCTTCCCCTGGACGACGTCGACGAGCTCATTGCCAAGACCAAAGATCTCCTCCGCGTAGCGCAGAGCCAGGTGCCCGACGTCGGTCAACACCAGCTTACGCCCTTCCCGAGAGAAGAGCCGCTCGCCCAGCCGCTCCTCCAGTGCGTGAATCTGAGCGCTCAGTGTCGGATGCGACAATCGCAGCACCCGTCCTGCGGCGACGAGCCCCCCCTCTTTGGCGACGACCCAGAAGTACAGAAGATGTTGGTAGTTGAGCCAGTTCATGAGGCCAGAGCATCTTATGTCGTTTTTCTCTACATGTCATGTCTAACTTTTCGTCCTGGACGACAGAACAGTCGTGCCTAGGTTCTTCTTGGGGCCGCCGTTGGGCGCCTCAAGGAGAAGGGTGAAAATGAGAGTCCAGGTCAGGTTGCGTGGCATCAAGAACGCCCCGTCGGTCATCGAGTACGCCCACCGCCGAGTTCACCAGCACCTCAGTCGCTTCGGTCGGCATGTCAATGGCGTAACGGTTCGCATCTCCGACATCAACGGGCCGCGGGGTGGACCGGACAAGCGTTGCCAGCTGACGGTGTCGGGACCGCGCCTGGGGTCGTTGCATCTAGCCGAGGAACACACCGACGTCCTGGCCGGAATCGACTTGGCGTTGAACCGATTGTCCCACGTGGTTGGACGCAACCTCGAACGCTCTCGAAGCTCTCAGCTGGGCTACGCCACGTAGAGGGTGACCCGATCGTTCTTCAGCACCGGCGCGAGACGGTGCCCGTTCTTTGGACCACGTACGTGGTCAGACCAACGATTGGCTGGGCCCAAGGTCCAACCGCTACGGCCACATCGACGAGAGCATTGGGGTTTGTTTTTGCCCCTTGACGGGGCGCAGGGCGGCCATATTCATGGCAGGTGGCAGGGAGTCAGACATGAATCAACGATCGACCATCCTCGCAGCATTTCTGGTGTTGGCGGCAACCACCCCAGCCCTGGCAAGTGTTGAGACCGACGTGGAGACGGGTGTCGTCTTCTCGAGTCGCAACGACACGCGCATTCCGGGCGATGACGGCAGCAATCTGTCGCTCGTCGACGATCTATCGACCAAGCCCGCCCCGGCCTTTCGACTGCGGCTCGGTTACCGTTTCGCCGACCGGCATCTGGTGACCGCCCTGTACGCGCCGTTACAGCTGAACGCCCGGGGCCGGCTCGATCGGGACATCTCCTTCATGGGTGCCACCTACCCGGCTCGGACACCCATCCTGGCGGTCTACCGGTTCAACTCCTATCGGCTCACCTACCGTTACAGCTTCATCCGAGACACTGCCTTGGACTTGGCGGCAGGCCTGACGGGAAAGATCCGCCACGCGGAGACGAGCCTGTACGGCGTACAGGAAAGACGCAAGACCAACACCGGTTTTGTCCCGTTGCTCAATTTCCATCTGGCCTGGCGTCCAGAGGGCAGCGACTTTGGACTACTGTTCGATGCCGACGCGCTCGCTGCACCACAAGGACGAGCCGAGGATGTGCTGCTCGCCGCAACCTGGACGCCCCGCCCAGGGATCGACCTCAGAGTGGGCTATCGGATGCTGGAAGGGGGTGCCGACAACAGCGAAGTCTACAGCTTCGCGTGGTTCCATTATGCCGTAATTGGTCTCGGGGTGACATTCTGACGCTCACCCGGGGAACGGAGCCGGTGGATGCGCGCCTGGGTAAGGAATCTCGTCAAAGTCAAGGACACCCCCGAAGCACTGGCCCGCGGTCTCGCGGTGGGATTTTTCTTCGGTGTTAGCTTCTTCTGGGGATTGCAGATTGCGCTGGCCGTGCTGGTAAGTCACCTGGTGCGTGGCAACAAGGTGGTCGCCGCCGCGATGACGGCGGTCAGCAATCCGCTCACGTCGTTGCCACTCTACAGCTTGTGCTACTTCGTCGGCCATCTGGTGATCGGTGGCGAGGACACGCTCCCTGATTTTGCCAAGGTCCACGACATCAAAGCATTCTTGGCCTTGGGTCCCCACTTCTTTCTGACCATGCTCTTGGGCACCACGCTGATTGGGTCCCTGGGTGCCGTAGCCGTTTACCTCTCCTCGAACCGTCTGTTTGCCGCCCTCCGCCGCTGGGTCGAAAAGCGGCATGCCAGCCGCCATGCAGCGGCTCCGTCCGATGTGCCACGTCGTTCTGGTACCACCAAGACGTCATTGTGAGTTTGAGCAGCACGCACTACTTCTTCTCCAGCTTCCGCTTGGACCGCAACATGGGGCTCACCGGTCGTGCGCCAACCCGCCGTGGTCACGGCTAACAGGCCATCCGATCCGGCCCCCACTACCAGCGGCCAAGCCTCGGCCCGACGACCACCGACCACGGTCGAGATTCGTGACCGCAGGATGGTCTGCGCGTGCCAGCTATGTTACTGGCAAGAGCGATCGGAGGAAGAATGGAGTCGCGACTTTCAGCGCTGACCCTGGTCAGCATGTTGGCAACTGCCGTGGCCTGCTCCTCGGGTGACGACTCGAACTCGACTGATCCGGCCGGGGGCGGCGGGCCCGCAGACTCAGAGGCCGAAGCCTCCTGGTCCGGCGAATACGTGGTGCTCGTTCAAGATGATGCCACCGATGATGCAGAGGCCAGCCTTCTCTCACTGTCGATCGACTCCACCCATCATGTCATCGTGCGTTGGGCATCCACGGTGGTCGCCGAAACCGACATCGAAGATGACAGGGTGGTGAGCTTCACGGGCGTCGTGACGGAATCGGGAAGCCCCATCGCCTTCGAGGGAGCTCTTCGACGCGATGGCAGCAACAGAACCCTGTGGGGAACCTGGTCGAGCCGTTCGGGGCACACGGGACTCTTCGGTGGGTATGGCAAGGACAACCAGTATGCTTACCTGTCGGAGCTTGACCCAATGTGCGAGACGGCGGTCGCGTGCGGGCTCATGTCGTCGATCACGGCCTGCATCAGCTTGGTGAATTGTGGCGCGGGCTTTTACGGAGCCGAGAGTACGGACTGCGCCGATGCCATAGCGCAGAGCCTGACGGCGAGCATGCGACAGATAGGTTCCCTCTCGGCCCCATCGAACTGTGTGCTGCAGGGAACCGATCCCGCTGATTCCATGCCAGCCACTTGCCACGCAAACGCGGATCTGTGTTCGCAGTATTTCGGGAGCTGACCGAACGATTCGCTGGTCAACGCTGTAACTTCGTTGATTCGATGTCCGATGGAAGACTGAACGTGTTGGTCGCGACCCGAACCGCGTCTTTTTGCGCCGGGGGTGATCTGCGGGCATGCGACGCGTTGACGCGTGGCTGTCCACATCACTCGATCCGGCAATAGAAGCTGTTGGTCGTCAGTGTGCCACGGGTGGTGCCCTTACGTACCTCGATGCCGGCCTGCACACCCGACACGTACTTCGCGTCGGAGACGAGGCCGCGACCCACCAGGTCGTCGAGGAAGTCCATGACGTCGAACGTTGCCGAGTTGACGTTTTCGGACCGAACGTACGAGAAGACGGGCCAGCCCACGTCGCCCACCCAAAGGGTCCAGCTACCTTGGCCCAGCGAAATTCCGGACACCGTTGCGGATCCGGCAGGCGCTGGCGCGCCCTCGCTGTAGAGCCAGATCATGATCTCGTCGGTTTGCCCGCCGTCCGAGGGGGGATTCGGCGTGTCATGCAGCCAGATATCGTACGCCACGTTGAACGACCCTGACGTCTCGGTCAGGGCAAAGTCCCAACCGCAGTTGATGGACGTGCCCGACGAGATCTGGATGGGGAGCCCCGTTCCCTCCACTGGGTATCCCCACTGCCAGCCGAAGACCACGCTCACATAGGTCAACACCCAGTTGCTGCCGCCGTTCCAGTCCCAGTTCGTAACCCAGCCGATGGTGTCGCCCTGCTGGCATGTGCCCCAGACGCACTGTTGCCCCGTCGCGCCTTCCGTCCCCCACCAGTTGTTGTTCAGGATGTAGGGACTCATCGTGGCACTCCAACCTGATTCGCAGGTGTAGCCAAGCTCGGCCGTGTTGGGATCACAGGTACCTTGACCACCCGTCTCGGCACCGCCACTGGCCTGTCCTCCCGTGTCACCGCTGCCGCCCAGACCTGGGTCCGAGCCTGCCGAGCCACCGTCAGTCCCACCGGTCCCCGTTCCTCCCGTCTGGGTGTCGATACCACCCTCTCCGGAGTCCCAACCTCCGAGCTCCCCAGCTGCGCCACCCAGCGTTTCTCCACCACTCGCGCTACCTCCGAGCGCGCCGCCCGAGGCCGGTGACCCGCCGGGACCGGTCACACCACCCAAACCGAATGACCCGCCCGGACCAGTCACGCCACCCGAACCCGGTGATCCGCCTGAGGTCATCACGCCGCCCGAATCCGGTGAACCCCCCGGACCGGTCACGCCACCCGAACCCAGTGATCCACCGAAACCGGGGCTCCCCTTCCCTCCGCTCCCCTGGGGTGTCTCGCCTCCCACCGACGTGGAGCCTGAGAGGCCCTGACCACCACCTGGTGCCCCCACCGTTGCACCGGAACTCCCACCCACGTCGCCCGCTTCGGTCCCGCCGCCGTCCGAGTTCGAACAGGCGCATGCAACCAAGGCGGAAAAGATGAATAGAGGGCTGGGCAGCGCAGAATACGAATTGGCCATACTCACGTTCTCCGAACTCCGCAAGGGCGCTAAAAAGTGTACCATGGCCTTCTCGAAAGGCAGCTCGAAGGCTTTAGGAGGGCATGGCTGGCGGATTCGATGATGATTTGAGAGAGTACGGATCGGGCTGCATGACGCGCGTTCCAACGATCTTGGCTGCGGTAGCGGCGTCGTCTCGTACGCGCTCCCTCCGGACGGCGGCAGCTGGCAATTCCCCTCGGGATGCAACCCCAGCGGGTGGCAGGGACTAAGTCTCGCCACACCAAGCGAGGTGAAGGACGCTGTGGCCGGCAGAGCCTGCGGCGACCAGGGTGTAGTTTCGACGAGACTCGCGGCAACACCTGTCCTATGTTCGGTGAACCGTCCAGCGACGCTCTCTTCGCCCCTGGGTCGTGACCGCCACAGTTCTATTCCTTCTGCTTGGAACAGGTGTCCTCGGTTGCAGTGGGACACGGCACTCGACTCGCGAAAGCTCCGCGGCAATCACCGAGGTCCCGCTGCCAGCCGTCACCGAGGCGATACGCAAGCTCGAGAGCGTGAAGAACTCGGTTTCCGCACAGCGGCCTGCGGATCGAAGCTCCGCACCGGTCTGGAGAGTCTGCTCGACGCCGTCCGGGGGGGCAATGATGAGGACTGGATGAACCCTGGACTCCAGAGAGGGTGGAAAGGCCTACTGGACAAGATGGCCGGAGTGATGAGCCAAATCGCTGAAGACGAGGACGGCATACTGTCGGACGGGCTCAACATGCAACTGGACGAGCTCCGATATGGTTTGGAAACGTACCTGGAGCTGGTCGAGTTCCTGCGCGCCCTCCCCGATGACGGGGGAACCTTGTTGTGGCTGACGGAACAGGGTCCCAAGCAATCCGCCAACCCAACGGACACAGACGCCGCTGCTCGGCTTCGTGACGGTCTGCGCGGGTTGGGCAGTCTGTTGGGGGAAAGCGTGGCGGAGAGCGCGGCTGCTCTGCGTTACTCTTTGAGCTACATGGTCAATGTCAACGTCGATCCGACGCACTGGGGCCCGAAGCTACAGGGAGCGTACGAGCCGATGGTTAACCCGCGGGTCGTCGCCTTCCGGATCCGACGCGCTCGGGCCACCCTGGCGTTCCTGTATGCTTCCTGTGCCCTGTCGGTCCAGCGGGAATCCGTCGATGCGACTGATCCGCACACTGGTCCGCTCGACGCCCTGGTCCCCAGTGAGAGCGAATCCCTGCTGGATGCAATCCGCGAAACCGAGACCGAACAGCTGAGGTTCCTGAAGTGGCATCGAGATGTCACCAAGACGGGCGTTGAGGAGCCGCTCGTCTCTCTGGCGTTCCGCAAGCGCTTCGCCTCCCTTGACCAGATGTCCCGGGAGGAGGCCCGCAGGGCACAGGATCTCGCCAACACTGTCATCATGAGCAACGACGCACATGCGTCCCTGTATCGGCGTCACATCGAAAAGGTCGCCTCGATCGCCAAGTCGGCGGGGGCAAAGGCCTTCCGGTTCGCACCGTGACCCCGGATCGGCGTAGCGCGGGGGCAATCGGCGTATGCCTTGCGGTCCATCCAATGTCGGACTATGGGGTGGTTGCAATCCGTTATTGGCCCGGATCTGCAGCAGGGGCCCGATGAAGTCCTTCTCGCTTCAGTTGGCGTTGTTTGCTTGTTGCCTGTCTTTCGCCTGTTCCAAGGACGAGTCAACGGCGCGGGGACAGTTGATGTTGGCAGTGTCGACCGACATGGCGATACCGAAGGATTTGGACGAGTTGCACGTGGAAGTCCTGACTTACGGAAGCGTCCAGTTTAGCAATGACTACGATCTGGGCCCTGGCAGTCTCCAGCTTCCGGCCACGCTTGGGATCTTGGGTGGTGACGATCCCTCCCGGCCAGCAACAATTCGCGTGCTCGGGAACAGGAACGGCGTGCCTCGAGTGTTGCGTGAGGTGGTAACGACCATCCCGACGGACCGCGTGGCGATGTTGCGGATCAATCTCGCGTGGTTGTGTATCGATCACGTTACCACAGATGCTGGCGACGACGTCGTGACCACTTGCGATCAGGGAGAAACCTGCATCGCCGGCAGCTGCGAGTCAGCTACCCTGGACTCGGCCGAGCTCCCGGACTACGCACCAGAGGAGGTATTCGGCGGTGGTGACGGTACGGGCAGCGGTGATTGCTTCGATACCGTGGCCTGCTTCTCCGATGGGGCAGAGGTCGCCGTGGATCCTGGAACCTGCTCAATCGTTTCCGGAGACGCGAATGCCAGCGTGGCATTGGTTCGCCCACCCGAGACGGAGGGGATCTGCGGTCCCGAAGCGTGTTTGGTACCTCTGGATTCAGACGCCTGGACGGTGGATGAGGGTCGGATCCTTCTGCCAGCGGCAGCGTGCGAACACCTGGCAACCGGGAACGTGAATGGTGTCGCCGTAACTACGGCGTGCCAGCCAAAGACCGTGTCATTGCCCCTCTGCGGACCGTGGTCGAGCATCGACAACGATGCGACGTTCGACGCTGTCGCGCCGGAACCACTGGCACAAGGTGGCAGTGCGGACGCGGCCGGCAATGCGGAGGTTCCGGGTCTTGGTGGCGTAGGTACCGGTGGCGTTCCTTCGAGCCAGGGAGGAGCTCCTAGCGACGGCGGCGCGCCAACGACTGGCGGAGCCTTTGTCCCCGGCGGCAGCGCGGGCGAGTCCGGCAGTGCACCAGTTTCCCTGGGAGGCGGGACCGTTCAAACGGGAGGAGCTCCCAACGGCGGCGCCACGAGCGACGGGGGAGCTTGGGGCGGCGGGGGCGCTGCTTCGGGAGGGCAAGCAGTTGGCGGCAGGTCTGGCGGTGCAGGGGCGACAACCCAGGGCGGCGTGACCCAAGGCGGGAGCACATCCGGCGGTGCACCCGGAGGCGGCAGCGAGCAGGCCGGTGCTCCGAGCGGCGGGGTATCGGGGAGCGGTAGCGCAGCAGGCGGTCCCGGCAATTGCCTGGTGGGTGCCATGCTGCAGAGACTAGGCAAGCAGCGCCCCCTGATCGGCGCCCAGATGACGGACGATACGGCGGCAGCCGCCCCCTTCGACGCGCGTTATCTCTACCTGGCGGGCGGGATCTTCGACGGAACCGAACCCTGCAACTCTTGCGACACGACTTGCACGAGCGCCGGTGTCTCTTGCGACAGCGCCGACGGCTGTTCCTGGTGGGGATGCTGGCAAGAAGACCCGGACTCTCCAGGTGCTTATGCCCGCAGCCTCGTCACCACGGCCGAGGGCGATGACCAAATACCGATGTTCACGTACTACGAGATCCTGCAGAGCAGCGGGGCGGTCGCGGGCTCTGCAGAGGTCGCCGCAACCAACGACCCGACCTTCATGGCTCGCCTCTTGGCCGATTATCGATATTTCTTGCAGCAAGTGGGAAGCCAACGTGCCTTCGTGCATGTCGAGCCGGACTTCTGGGCATATTCCATGCAGGTCAATGCCGATCCGCACGCCATACCCTCGGCCGTGGCCTCCGCCAATCCCACCGACTGCGGAGCACAGGAGAATAGTGTCGCAGGACTTGGACGCTGCTTCATCCAGATGACTCGCGCCTACGCACCCAACGCTCTGGTCGGACTGCATGCCTCCGCCTGGTCCACGGGCGAGAACTGCATGTTCAACACCAACCCAGGGCGCTCGGTCGAGACCGAGGCAGAACGACTCGCAACCTTCTTGACCGAGTGTGGAGCCGATCAGGCCGACTTCCTCGTGGTGGAGAGCTCCGACCGAGACGCCGGATACTACGATTCCATGAGCCAGGACACCTGGTGGGACGATCAGAACCAAACCTTGCCCAATTTCGATCAGGCATTCCGCTGGGCTCGCGCACTGGCCGAAGCCGTCCAGAAGCCCCTGGTTTGGTGGCAAATGCCGCTGGGCAACATGCAGCTCGCCAACACCACGGGTGCCTGGCAGGATAACCGGCTCGACTACTTCTTCGATCACATGGACGAGGTCACGGCGTCACACGCCTTCGCTGTGCTGTTTGGCGCCGGCGCCGACGGACAGACCACACCCGAAACTGATGGCGGGCGGCTCCTCGAGCGCACCATCCAATTGGCGGGCTCGGAACCATTCGTCTGCCCGTAACATCCCGCAGCAAGAAGCGGGACGGGTCACTTTTCTCTCGCAGGAATTGAGCCCTCCGGAGGGCCGTGGCTGGGCGGACCTGGCCAGCGATCGAGACACCCTCGGCCCGGCAGAACATCCCGACGGTGTCGCAAACCCGCGACTGTGGCCCGACGGCTCGTGATCAACTACAATTGCGAGCATTCAGCTAGCAACCCTGGCCTGCGGGGAACGAACCCGGGAGCGTCCGTATGCCGATGATCCGTTTCGAACACTCCGCCCTAGCAGTCGGGCTCCTTGTCTGGGGAGTCAGCTGCGGTTCTGGGGACAGTCAGGACTCCACTTCCAACGCGGGCTCTGGCGGCGAAAGTTCCGCAACGGCAGGTGTCGGCAACGTCCCAGATCTCGACGTGGCTGGGGGATCTGCCGGTGGCTCGCCGTCTCCGACCGGTGGAAGCCCAATCACAGCGGGGGGAACACCCGCCGCGCTCGGCGGTGCGCTCGGCACCTGCGAACCGACCGACATGTCAAGCTGGACGGCTCCGCCCTATGTGCCGGCACGGGCGGCAACGGTTGCCTGCACGGACACGCTCATCGAGCAGTATTATGCTGACAGCTGCCAATTCGGGGGATGCCCGGCCTTCGAGGAAGGTGGACAGAACGCTGACTGTGGAGCGTGCTTGGCCCCGTCGGAGCTGGACGCCAGTGAGTTCGGCCCGGTCCTGGCGCTTTTGGTTGGCACCCTGCAATCCAGCGAGCTCAACGGCCCCGGCTGCGTCGAGCTGAAGGGTCAGCTCGACTGCGCGATTCGCACCTGGGAATACGACGAGTGCACGCGCCAGGCCTGCCTGCCCACATGCAACCCCTCGACCAGCAGCGAGTACGATCTCTACTCGGCATGCAGGCGAACCGCCCGCACAACGAGCTGCGCGAGCTATGCACAGGCGGCCCTATGCCTGAACGAAGAGACGTCCACCGCCTGCGGTGGCCAGGACATCTGGCAGGCAATCGGTCGGGTCTTCTGCGCGGGTGGCTGAACGACGTCGATTAGCCGTTCTCTACCCTCGGTCCCAATACTCCCGGATCCCCGCTTTCGCTTCGCCGGAGAGCTTCGGGTCATGGCCGGGGCCGCTTCCCTGGCACGGCAGATCCGGCCAGATCAGGGCCAGACGATAGCCCAGCTGCTCCAGCGCCCTCAGGCGCTCGCAGACCTTTTCGCGCGGGCCCGGCCGGTCGCGGTGGGCCAGGTTGCGCCAAGGACGACCCTCGATGCCAGCCGCGAACTCACCGACGAACGCCTCCCTGCACCAGGGAAGCCGCCGTGGATCCCGGTTGAGCGGATGGGGATAGTAATGAAACTGTGGGATGCTGCCGGTCGGGTATCGCCAGAGATCGCTGTAGAATCGGTGACCCACCGTCGAGGGTAGAGAGTATCGCGCCACGAGGGCGACGCCCTGCTTCAGGAATTCTGAAAGGGCGTCCCGCGACACACGAGGCATCATGGGTCGTGGCAGCGAGCCAGGGCGGGGCCAGAAGTGACCGGTGAGCCAGCTGGGCTCATTCATGATCTCGAAGGCATAGATGCTGGGGCGATAGCGTTCCTGATTCGCGAGCCGAAGCAAGGAAACCAGCACCTGTTCGAAGAACTCCTCACGCAGGCCAGGCTCGGTGATGACCCGACACCGGCGCTCGTGATGGATCTTGGGTTCTCCAATCCCGAAATCGAGCAGGGAGGGTATAAGCTGAACGCCCGTCTTTACGCCGATATCGAGCATGCGCTGAAACTGCTCGAAATACCTGTCGTCGATGGTGGCGGGCGGGACCCAACGTCCGTCGTCGCCGACGTTGCCGAAGTTCTGCAGGTTGCACAAAAGGAAAATCCGGACGACATCCACCCGCAGCTCCCGCTTCCACTCCACCAGATTGTTCTCGAAATCGACGAGCCACCCGTCCATCCACGGCTCGCGCGGCCCCTCGCCGTATCGCCAATGAGGCCCGAAGTAGTAGCCGTACTTGTCGTATCCCCACATGTAGTTGACGCCCACCCGCATGCGCGAGCGGGGGTTCTTGACTGCGGAACCTTGCCCGGTCACAGCAGTGACTACGGGGGCAAGACCAGCATGACGAAGGCGTCGGATTGACCGAGGTTGGTCTGGGCGGGCAAGGCTCCCTCCGTGGACCCCGCGATGAAGATCCGATCACTGGCATCTGGAGCCACGGCGAAGACCAGGTCAGCTTCCTCCGTTCCAATCTGCCGGACCCAGCTCGGATCCTCACCGAATGCGTGCTGCAGAATGAATACGTCGTCCCCGCCGTACCCGGCTCCGTCGAAGATGCCGTCAGTACGGCCCACCGTGTACACGTTACCACCGGAATCGACTGTTGCGTCCTCGGGGTAGTCGTTCCCGCTGGTTCCGTATTGTTGCAGCCACTGCGCTTGTCCGCTGGCATCGTACTGGGTGATGAAAGCGTCGACTTCCCCGGCAGTCGTTTGGTCGGGCAGGGTACCGGAGGTCTCTCCGACCACGTAGATGATGTCGTCACCGACGGTCGCGATGGCGCGACCCTTATCGGGGTCAGTAGACCCAATCTGGCGTGTCCAGGAGCTGGTCCCGCCCAGGGTGAACTTGCGGAGAAACACATCCTCGGCCCCTTGGTTCTGGACGTGGAGCACGCCTTGGGTGGAACCAGTCACGTAGACGGCACTGTCGCTCAGGGCAACATCGAACGGGTAGTCGTAGAGATCGGTGCCGAACTGGCGGGTCCATACGACGTTCCCCAACGTGTCGTACTTCCGGACGAACCCGTCTTGCTCTCCGAGGTTGGAGACGCCAGCCTCGACAGAACCCGCGGTATGTCCCACAACGTAGGAGCTTCCAGCAGCGTCCACGGCGATGGCGGCGATTGCATCGACTTGGTTCGTTCCAAACTGCCGAGTCCAGAGCTCGTTTCCGTTCGAGTGGTACTTGCTCAGGAAGGCGTCCACACCCCCAAAACTCTGCTCCAAGGTTCCCCAGGTATATCCCGCGACGTAAACGTCTCCAGCACCGTCGATGGCGATGTCCACGATCAGCTCGTCCTCGTCGCTCCCCGACTGGACCGTCCAGAGCAGATCGCCCCGGGAACAGAACTTGGACAAGAAGAGGTCGCCATATCCGGCGTTGGTTCCCCCGTCCTGCATCACGCCGGCGGTGCTCCCTGCGACGAACACGTTGCCCTCGGAATCGATGGCCATCGCGTAGGCATGGTCGGACGCCGTCGTCCCGAACTCCCGGATCGGCGTAGCTTCGCTACATTCTCGGTCGGAGGTCAGGGTTGCCGGGACGGACTCCGCATCTTGCCATTCACAAAAGGTGTGGGGCGTGCACACCGTCTGGTTCAGGGTGGTGCTGTACGTGTCCTCGGGACACATCACACAGATCCGGTCGTCTGTGGGCGAGCCCGGCGTAGAGACATGGTACCCGGGGGCGCAGTCGGACCAGCTGACGCAATCCGTGGATGGATCACTGTCGTCGTCATAGGTGCCGTTGCCACATCCGCCCGTGCCGGAACCACTGTTCCCGCCCTGGCTTTGGAGCTCGCCAGCTACCCCGCCGGATTGAGCACCACCCGCGCCGGGACCGCCCGCTTCGCTGCCGCCCTGTGCCGGAGAACCGCCAAGCTCGCTGTCGCCACCAGCTCCCACGTCGCCCCCGGGTTCACTGCCTCCCTCGTTCGAAATACCGCCGAGCTCGCTGCCTCCCTCACTCGGGGAACCGGCATTCTCGCTGCCACCCTCACCCGGCGCGCCGCCCACATCGGGATTGAGCGTCCCCGCCTGCCCAGCAATCGTCCCCGCCCCAGCGCTCTGTTCTCCAGCGCCGCCTCCGCGTTCCTCGACGCCACCGCGACCTCCCCGGTTGGGCGGAGTTCCCCCGCCACCGGATTCCGTGCCGCTGCTCCCGCCTTCGTCGCCCTGACCAGCCTCACCGGCCGAGGGAGAACCCGCTGGTGAGCCATTGCCGCCCTCTTCCGCTTGGCCTGCCCCACTCTGCCCAGCGTCGTCGCCATCGCGTCCCGAGTTCCCCGCCGTTCCGGCGTTGCCCCCTTCTTCGGAGGCCTCGCGCGGGCCCAGGGCCGTGTCCTTCGCGCCCAAGGCGCAACCCGCGACGATGGCGCAACAACCCAAGAGGAAGACACTCGCGTGGTTCATCAGAAGCTCCCTTTGATGGAGGCCGTTCCAACCCCTAGCTCCAACGCCGTCTCCGAGCCGGACCGTTTGGGCGCCGTCAACAGGAGCGTCACACCCCCGGCGGTTGCAACCGCTCCCACCACGAATCCAACCGTCGACAGGGTCCGCATCTGGTTGAAGGAGTCCACGTCCGATTGCTGGTCGTCGTAGCAATGAGAGTCACGACAGCCCCCGTCTTCGAGCTTGGAGTCCTTGCCGAGGGCAACAATCCCGGTGATGCCGCCAAACAGAAGCCCCGCACCTCCCACGCCCAATGTCACCCAGCCCGCCAAACGTTGCGTCTTGCCTGCCGACGACGACTCTGTTTCTTTGGTTGGGGGCGGCGTAGTCACGAGTGGGTTCGCGGCTGCGGACTGGAACGTTATCTGCGCCGTCTGCGTCTCGCCTTCCGCCACGGCAACCTTTACTCTGACCTCATCCGTCCCCCGGCGGCCCAACACCTCGCGCTCACCCGGCTCCACCATTTGTGGGACCTGGAGCAGGGCCGGCGCCACCTTCGCGCCGTCCAGCTGGATTTCGACCTCCTCGATGGGTGCCCCTGATACCTCGATGCGAAGGCGAGGGATCCGAGGCAGGAGTTGCTCTCGCTCCGTGGCGGCCGTCTGCTGCATCTCGTACTGGACCTGGGCCCAGTCCGATTGCGGTTTGAGCCGGGTGGCCCGCATGTAGAGCTCAGCCGCCCTGAGCGGTCTGCCCGTCTTGGCCAGGGCGCGGGCGGCGTAGACATCCAGAGTCGGGACCTCCACGACCTGCAGCGCGCCTTCCAGCAACTTCGCAGCTTCCGGGTAGCGCCCCTGGTCGTAAGCAGCCAACCCCTCCTTGGCCATCTCCCGCGCAGTGGAGAGAGCCGTCTCGTTCTGAGCGAAGGCCAGCGACGAAAGGAGCAGCAGCGCTCCAACCCATCCAACAGTCGACCCGATGTGGCAGCGCATAGAGTGCTCCGAGTACTGCGTGGAGCGTACCACGAGCCACGCCAGGATGGGAATCTTCGACTCTCAGTGTTCGATCGGCCACCTCGGCCACGAACCCAGCGAGATGTCGGACTTTTGTGGCAACGCCAGAACCGCCCGGGATCTCGTGGGATCGGGCTTTACCCAAGCCAAATCCTAAGGTTAGGGTAGCCGCGAAAGGTCGATCATGGCCAAGACAACATCGCTTCGTTACTGGCAGATTCCTTCGCTGTGCTTTCTGGGCTGGATGGTGTTGGTCGCCTGCGACAACTCCGGCGCCTGCAAGGAGGTGCCCGAGTGCAAGAAGCAGGGAAAGTGCACGGTCGACGAGCGGGGCGCTTGTATCGTCGGCTCCAATGACGACTGCATGGGTTCGGAGGCAGGCAAGATCCACGGCAAGCGCACCAAGAAGGACGGCGCCTGCGTGGCCGCCACCGACCAGGATTGCAGGGGCTCCGAGGACTGCACCAAGCTTTCCGCCTGCAGCGCCTACCAGGGCAACTGCGTCGATCTAACCAAGATCGTCCATCCTGAGTGTTCAGAGACCTGCGCCACCCAGGGCCTGTGCGTCAAGAAGGATGGCCCGTGTATCGCACTGTCTCGCCTCCACTGCGCGGGCAATAGCGAAGGCAAACCCGAGTCGGACAGCGTCTGCGCCCAGAAGGGGACCTGCGCGGCCCAGAAGGGCGCCTGCGTGGCCCAGTCCGACGAGGACTGTCAGAAGTCCAAGGCCTGCAAGGAAAAGGCCCAGTGCGTGGCCAAGGACGGCCAGTGTGTCGCCACCGAGGAGGAGTGCAAGAAGTCCACGGCCTGTGCCACGGACGGCAAATGCAGCGCCAAGGATGGGCAGTGTGCGGCCATATCGGCGCAGGATTGCCGGAAATCCAACCGCTGCAAGCTCGAAGGAACCTGCACCTTGAAGGACGGCGCTTGCGTGGTCGGCTCCAGCGCGGACTGCCAGGCCTCGACGGTTTGCGCCAAGGCCAAGCGCTGCCAGGCCGATAACGGAGCCTGCGTTGGGGCCGCGGTGCGCGGTGGCGGCGGGGGCGCCGTGGACAACTCCAACGCCCCCGACCACTACGAGTTCAAGCCGAAGAAGTCCGGGTGGTTCTGAGAGACCGCGAAGGCCCCAGGACCAGCGCACCGAGCAGCGTGAGCAGCCCCGCGGCAACCAGGACCGCGGGGTAACCCACCCGTTCCGCCGCGACGCCCAAACCCAAGACGCTGGCGCCGTAGCCGAGCGTGAACGTCGCGTTGAAGGCGGCTGCCAGTGAACCGCGCTCCTCGGCTGTGGCGTTCTCAATCAAGAGAGCCCCCAGCGCCGGGTACACGATCCCGTGGGCCAGGCCCAGGCCCAGGCCGAACACGAAGAGGGTGTCGGGGGTCAGCCAGGCGCTCGCTGCCACCACCAGCGCGTAGACGAACAGCGCGACGCGGGATACTCGGCGACGTCCCCATCGATCCGCCAGCGTACCGAAGCCAATCCGAACCGTCGTGGCCATCACCACGTAGCCGGTAAATATGCCGGAGACATTGTGCGCCCCGCGCTCGATGGCAAGCGGTTGGGTGAACGTGAACATGACGCCCAGAGCCACTCCCAATACGACCGACACGAACAGGACCTTGGGGCGATCTCCCAGTGACCATCGGGTCGAGGCACGTTGGACGGTTGCGTCGGGCGGCGGCAAATCACCCACGCGCAACAGCACCAGGCCCGAGGCCAGCGCGCACACCCCCGCTCCCAGGAACACGGGGGTCCAGCCGTAATGCGTCGCCACCTGCTCGGCCAAGGCCGGAGACAAGGCGTTGGTTACCAGCATGGCCAAGCCCAGGTAGCCGACGACCTGTCCCAGTCGCTCCGGGGGAGCAAGTTCCGAGGTTCGAGTGAGCAGGGCCGTAAAGGTCAGGCCATAGGCGGCTCCTCCCATGACCCGGAGTACCATCAACCAGCTGTCTACCCTGTCGACCCACAGGTAGCCCAGCGCGGAGAGCATCAGCAGCGCCGCACCGACCAGCGCGGGCGCCCGTCGCTGACCACGTGCCATCCATAGAGCTGCGGGCGGCGAGGCCACCATCGCAGCAAGCAGGCCCACGCCGGTGGCCGCACCGATGGCTGAAGCGCCCGCGTGAAGCTCGACCTTGAGGAACTTGGGCAACAGATAAAACGCGGAAAAGGAGAGGCCGAACAGGAACTGTGCCAGCATCATCTCCACGAGCGGTCGCGTCCACAGACGCGGCGATGCGGGGATGGCAACGGGATCGGGAATAACGGAGGACATAGGGACTTTCGCGGGGTGGTGACTGCGGCGAAAGACCCTCGACCTCGAAGACCCCTGCCGCCGTCGCGACGGTGGGGGCCTTGCCAATCCTCAAGCCAGGCGCTGCCTCACCGCCCTTCGGGCGATGAGCCAAAGCTGCTGGGCCTTGAGTCCTTGGATCATGAACGACGAGAACAGGATAGCGCAAGGCTCCGAGACACGCAAATGGCTCTCGGAGGGCAAAGCCTGGCCTGATTCAACGGCACGCCGCACGTCGCCTCAGTCGCAGGACACCACCTCGACGTCATACGATATCGGCTCGGAGAGTCCGGAGAGCTCCACGTGGTACCGGTTGCCAACAGCCATTTCCCAGCCCTGCGGCACCAGGCTAATCGCGTACTCCGATCCATAGCCACTCGCTAGATCGCTGACGGTCACGGGTTGGTCGTTTCCATCCAGCGTGATCGACACCGAGGCATCCGCCAGCCTGATGGTGTCGCTCTGGATGCTCCAGCCGGTGGTGTTCAGGGTTCGGTCCCATTGGTCCGTTGTCGCCTGGATGGGGAACTGTCCGGGCGGTGGCCAGGCGGTCCAATCCCGGTCCGCAGTGCCCGACATCCCGGTGTGCAGGCAGGAATAATCGCCGGTGGAACCGAAGCCGACCGGCCCCAGATAGCTGGAAAGCATCCATCGCCGGTGCCCGAGCGTGGTTTCGTTGCCCGGATCCACGAAGTAAGCCGAAATGGACGCCACCGAACCCTCGGCATCCAGGCAGCTGTTCTGCGCCGCCTGGGCCCCGACCTCGGAGTAGCAGTCCCAGGTATTGGGAGGCGAGTGGTCCAGCTCGTCGTTGGCTTGCATCATCAACGCGCAGGCCTGGTCCATCTGGTTGTACTCCTCGCTCATCGCGACCTCGGGCAGTCCTGCCATCCAGCGATACAGGTTGAGCAGTCGGAGCGCGGTCTCGCGCGTGGTCGCCGACATGTCACCGACGGTGCAGCTCTCGACGCTGCCCGTCCATTCGCCCTCCGAGAGGTCCACGTGCGCGTCGTTCCACCTGGTGCAGACTTCGGTGCTCTCGCCGCCCGAGCCCCCCGCGGGTAGTCCCCCCATACCGTCACCTCCGAGCTCCGCGCCCCCCTCGCCAACAGCGCCACCTTCGCCGGGCTCGCCTCCCTGGCCGTTGCCCGCAACGGAGCCGCCTTCTCCAGCCGCCGCTCCGCCTTCGCCGATGGCGGCTCCACCATCGGCAACGACCAACCCACCGTTCCCGACCACCATCCCGCCATTGTTGATCGTCGCTCCACCATCGCCCGTGGTCGCGCCGCCATTGCCCGTGACTGCACCGCCATTGGTGGGAACCGCCCCACCATTTCCCGTGACTGCACCGCCATTGGTGGGAACCGCCCCGCCATTACCCGTGACTGCACCGCCCCGACCAACAACGGAACCACCGTTGCCAATGACCGAACCACCATTGGTTGCGACGGAACCTCCGTTGTCCAACGCTGAGCCACCGCGGCCGGTATCCGCGCCAGCCACGCCACCCGTGGACGTCTCCGTCCCCCCACCGCTGGCCTCCTCTCCCCCCACCGAGCTCTCGTCTCCGTCCCCCGAGTCGGAACCAGAACAGGCGGAGGTGAAGGCAACGGCAAGAATGGCAGCACCGAGGCGAGGATTGAGGCGCATCATCGGAATACCCTGATGGATTGGTAGGTCGAGGGAGCCATTGTCAGGCATGGGTGGCGGACTGTCTCGGTTTTTGGCTCCGAACCATGCCCCGTGGGATCTGCCGCTACCCAAGGGGGTCCTGACAACAGTCTCGCTCGATAGTCTGGCCGGATAGGGTTTGATTCTGTTGTTGGTCCGGC
>CAZYKT010000025.1:0-16130 GCA_964648165.1 uncultured Polyangiaceae bacterium
TACACCCACGACCGGGAATCTTGGCCAGTATCTGAGTGCGCATGACCGCGAAGGAGTTGCGCCGTCCTGGGCTGCTGGGGAGCCTCTCAACGTACTAATCCCGGAGCTCAATATCACCGAGCTGGGTTCGGACGGGGTTGACGGGAACGTATCTGCCGATGGCGAGGGTGGCGTTTGGGTGGTCTGGAGCCACGGGAATGGCTTGGGTGGTGAGGAGGACGTGGCGGCCCACGTGACTGCTGCGGGCACGGTGGACAACGCCCTCAAGTTCGGGAACGGGACGAACTTTTCGCCGGCGATCATCGCGCTGTCACCGACGGAGACGTTGGTAGCGGCCGAAGGTGACACGACGGTGAACCTGTTCACCATCGATGGTTCGACGTTGAGCTCGACCCGAGCGTTGATGACGGATCCCTACTGGGGTGGGGACACGGATGTTCGGGCCATTTTGCGGCGGCAAGCTGGGTTCCGATGGCAGGATGAACGCTGGGTGTGGTTCACGGAGGCTCGCCGCAACGTACTGGCGGTGATCCATGTGCTCAAGGTTTCGGATGGTTGCGAATACGTGACGGCGACGAGACCGGCGGGCTAGGGAGCCGGCTCGTGGACTGGGACTCACTTCACCTGGTCGTGTCCACCCGATGGGAACGGCCTCGGCTTTCTTGGCCGCCGGGGATGATTGTCGATCCGTCGCAGTGACGGCCAACTAGCGGCGAACCAGGGACTCGCACTGCAACGAGCCAGTCAAACGGCCTTGCTGGGCAGTCCAGCGTGAACCCGGGGACATGGGTCGCCAGGCGTTCTCGTCCAGCTCGCAGTCGTGCGTCTTACCATCGGGTCCTGATAGCACGACCCGGTTGATGGCTCGGCGCTCCCCCTCGCGCAGACAGCCCAGGCAATCGCCCTTGGGTGCAAGCTGTGGGGTCGGCCATTGGGGGGCCGGGTCGGTCCCGGCACCCTGGTTCCGTTCGTCGTACTTCTTGACGAAGCGCCTGGCGGTGTAGCGGCATCGATCCGCGTAGACCGGCTCCTCACGGGTCTTGGGCTTGCACTCCTTGGACTCGGTGTACGTCCCATCGCCTCGGTCCTTCTTTCGGACCTGGCACTCCTCTCCGTCCGGGACCTCTTTGGTTCCGCGCTGGGCCCGCTCCTTGGACAGGATCCGACCATCCGAGGGGACGCTGTCACACCAGGCCTTTTCGGTGACCTCTTTCATCTCCTCGATGGTGATGATGCGTTCCCAGGTTTGCTTTTCGACCTTCAGATCCGTCTTCTGCGTCGAGCAGGCAAAATAGGCGACGAGGATCCCCACCACCAGGACTAACCCAATGACGACGAAGAGCATGGGGCCCCGGCGCCGCGGGGGCTGGGCCGGCGCGGCTGGCACCTTGGGCTTCTGTGCCGCTAGCAGGGCGTCGGCCTTGGTCTCGCCCTGGTCGCTCGAATCGGCGGATACGACCCGATCGGAACGAAGCGCCACCGCACCGGTACCATCCAGCGGGGAGCCGCAGCTGCCGCAGCATTTGGCGATGGCGCTGCTGGCCGCGCCGCAGGATGAGCACTTCCTGTCGGCTCCCACGAACAGATGATCTTCGACGGCCACCTTCTCTTCGTCGGGCGGGAAGTAGCGGGCCGATGGATCCTGCTCCGCTCCGCAGTTTGGACAGTGGCGGTGGGTCTTGCCCAACAGCTTCTTGGTGCCGCAGAAGCGGCAATCCCACAGCATCTCGTAGGTCTTCTGCTGGTCCATCCAAAGAGATTACGGCAGCGGCCACCCCGAAAACAACCGGTCTCTGCGCGAGCCCGCCGGGGGCTCGAATCGGCTCGCCCCTGCCCCTTAGTCCTCCCACAGATTACCGAGGTAGCGGGTGGGCTGGTCGAACCCATGGGCCCAGTCGTGTAAGATCTGTCGTTTGAGGTTCGGGTACAGGGTCACCTGGTGGAGCCGGTCCCGTGGCACCCAGGCCACTTCCACGATGGGTCCGAGCGTCTCGTGGCGATGGGGCTCACCGCTGAGCACGCTACCGAAGAACGTGAAGCTCATCACATGCCGGGACCCGTCCGGCGCGCGTCCCTCGTTGACGAACAAGAGGCGCTCCGCCAGGGTCACGATGCCGCACTCCTCGGCGACCTCGCGCTCCAGGGCCTCGGTCAGGGACTCGCCGTATTCCACGCCGCCGCCCGGCAATAGCCAGTATTTCCGGCCGTGCTTCTGGTGAGCCACCAACAGCAGCTCTTCCCCGCGCACGTAGATCCCGGCTACTCGAAGCCGAATGACGCGGGCCGGCGCCGGCTCTGACCGGACCTGGACGGTTGGGGAGATGCCAGGTGAGTCGGAGACGACGGCTGGAGATTTCACCATGGGGTCTAAACCTCGAAGGGGCGGCAGATGTTCCGTGCTTTACGGCAACGCCGAGGCGCTCGGTGCGCTAACGGGTGGTGCCAAGACTCCGGCATCGCCCACCCCAGCGTCAAGCGGTGAGCGAGGGCGTGACAGGGCCACGTCGCCGGGGGGACAATGGGAGTCGGGGCCCTTGGCCTCGGGGGGCGGCAATCGAAACAGCTTGGCCAGCGAGCTGTCGATGCCGGCGTAATCGGGCACAAGGACACTCTTGCCGTCCGGGGTCCGGAAACCTCGACATTCGGTGGCGCCGAACACCAGGCTGTGGATGTGGCGTGAATCCACCTCCAGCGCCCGCTGGGCCAGCGCCAGGATCTGGTAGCGGTTCATGGTGGTCGCCATGGAGCGATCCACCGCATCCCACACGGCGGGCAGCATTCCCAAGCCACCCAGACTCAGCAGTCGCCGATGCAGTCCCGTCAGCACCGCCTGTTGGCGGCGAGCTCGACTGAAATCCGAGCGACCGTGGCGGGAGCGAACGTACATGGCCACGGTCGGGCCATCCATCTTGACCTGACCCGCCGGCACGTCGAGTACACGCCGCCCCGTCGGGGTCCGAGAATCCAAGAAATCATCCACGATGGGACAGGGGACCTCGACGGTTACGCCCCCCACCGTGTCGACCAGTCGCTCGAAGACACCCAGATCGATCAAAATGACCTGCTCGATCTGGGTCACCAGGACCGCCTCCACCACGCTCTTGAGCGCCAAGAGGGGCTTTTTCTCACCCTTGTGCCAGGCCAGGGCATAGACCACGTTGATCCGATCCATCCCGTGGCCGGGGATCTCCACGTAGAGATCCCGTGGGATGCTGATCAAGCCCACCTGTCCGGTGTTCGGCTGAATGGCGACCACGATCAACGTATCGGTGAGTCCGCCACCCTTGCTGCCGGGACGACGGTCCAAGCCGGCCACGAGGAAATTCTGGGTGTCGGTCAGGGCGGGATGACGTGCCGGCGCCGTGGAGGCATCCCCCCCCATCGCTGTCACCACGGTGGCGGGAAGCAGTGGTGGCTTCATGGCGGGAGCCGACTTGGGAACCGGGTCGATGTGCGTCTCGAGCTGGCCGGGCTTGCCCAACAGCCAGTACGCGACAAATCCTACCAGGGACAGCAAAAGGACGACCGATCCGAGCAGAACCCAGCGCAAGCGATTCACGTTCCTCAGGGTCTAGCAAACCGGCTGGGTTCGAGCGAGGCGAGCCAGCTTGCCCGCTCCCGACCGGGTTTGGCTCGCGTGCTGCTGCGGATCTATGCTCCCTTGCGACGCCCGGGCCGGACCGCTCCGGGGTCGACAAGGAGCCTTCATGTTGCGTCGACGCTTCGGTCGTACCGAAATCATGATGCCGGTATTGACGTCGGGAGGGATGCGCTACCAGCAGTCCTGGACCCCGAGTGAGCCGGTGTCTAGCGACAACCAGGCCAACCTCCAGCGTGTGATCGAGCGGGCGATGCAGCTGGGCATCAATCATTTCGAGACGGCCCGTGGCTACGGAACCAGCGAGAAGCAGCTGGGCCAGATCCTGCCCGGGCTGCCCAGGGACCAGCTCGTCGTGCAGACCAAGGTCGCGCCGACTCGGGATCCCGATCAGTTCGAGCGCGACTTCTTCGACTCCCTGGGGCGCCTTCAGCTATCCCACGTGGATCTGCTGGGCCTTCACGGTATCAACGACGACGGACCCTGTGACTGGGCGCTGCGTGAAAAGGGGTGCCTGGAACGTGCCCTGCAGCTCAAGGCCAAGGGGTTCGCGCGTCACGTCGGCTTCTCCACCCACGGTCCCTTGCCGCTGATCCAGAGGGCGATTCGAGATGGTCGCTTCGAGTACGTGAACCTGCATTATTACTGGGCTTTTCAGGACAATCTCCCGGCCATCCGTGAGGCCGCCGCTCGAGACATGGGGATCCTCATCATCAGCCCCAACGACAAGGGGGGGCGCCTGTACGAGCCCCCGGAGAAGCTCCGGCAGCTGACCATGCCCCTGTCACCCATGGTCTACAACGATCTGTTCTGTCTGGCCCATCCGGAGATCCACACGCTCTCCATCGGCAATCGGCTGGCTTCTGATTTCGACGAGCACTTACGGGCCGTGGAGCTGTTGAGCCAACACCCCTTGGACGTTCGGTCGCTGGTGGCGCCCATCGAGGCGCGCCTGTGGGCGGAGTACGAACGGGTGTTGGGGCATGACTTCGCCTTGACCTGGCGCGAGGGGTTGCCCACGTGGAAACAGGCCCCCGGACACATCAACGTGCGGGAGATCCTGCGACTCTACAACTTGGCCAGGGTGTATGACCTCGTCGCCCATGGGCGCGACCGCTATGGTCTGTTCGAGAACGGGGATCACTGGTTCCCGGGCAACCCCGCCGAAAGGATCGACGAGGATGCCTGGCGCAAGGCACTCTCGGCCTCGCCTCACGCGGAGCGGATCATCGAGGCGTTGGGCGAAGCGGAACGGCTCCTGGGGGGGGCCAAGAAGAAGCGGCTGCAGGTGGAATGAACCCGGCGCCGGGACCCCCGCCGGGCAAAATTGTCCGCAAACTGTGTCATCTGCGCTGTGCCAACCCAAAAAGGGCTCGGGGTGGTCCAGTTCCTTGGCTCAGAAATCATAATTATATCAATAGCTTACCGCTCGTGTGGTCTTGGGGGCAGCTTCCCCCGCGTGGTACGGGAATTGCAACGGCCAGAACGACGCCGGAGGACTGCCCATGGAAAAGCGAACCCACGCCGAGCTGCTCAAGGAGTACCTGGATGAGTTTTCCGACAGTGATGCTCCTTCGCCGCGGGTGAGCTGGAGCCGGTGGGTGACCCGACGTCTGGGAGCGCCCTTGGCGGTGGGCACCAGCTTGTTGGTGGGAGCCTGCGGGGGCTCGAGCGACAGCGACGATGGCACGAACGGTGGCGTAGCCGGCATCGAGGAAGGCCAGGGTGGAGCCCAGCAGAATCAGGCGGGCAACGCCGGGGACTCCAACGAGCCAACCGCGGGAACTGCTGGACGGGACGAGGGCTGGGGTGGATATCCGGGCTTCGGTGGCACGCTCTACGGGGTGTTCATGGGTGGTGCGCCAGCACAGGGCGCTGCGCCCAATGTCGGGGGCACCGAGGAGCGCGGCGGCGCCCCGAGTGTCGGCGGCCATGAAGATCTGGGCGGATACCCTGGGTTTGGGGGAATGGTCAGATATGGGATGGGCGGGATGACCCCCCAGACCGAGTCGGACTGTGACGACGACCGCGACAACGATTCAGACGGTCGCATCGACTGCGACGATCAGGATTGCATCGCTCTCGCGCTGTGCGCGGTGCCCCCCTACGGAATCGAGATGGGCGGCGCGCCGAGTCAGGGCGGCGCGTCCAGTGGCGGCGATCCCGGCAATGGCGGCATCCCCAGCTTTGGCGGCGTGGAGTATGGGATCTACATGGGTGGAACCGCGGGCGAGGCCGGCGAAGCGGGTTCCGGCGGCGATGGGGGTACCCTGGAACAGGGCGGATTCCCCGCGACGGGCGGCGGGACCCTCTACGGGATCGGTGGGATGACCATCCCCACGACCGAACTGGACTGCGGTGACCGCATCGACAACGATCGCGACGGAGCCACCGACTGTGACGACCCCGACTGCTACGACGACTATTACTACTGCGCTGCGACCGACTACGGGATCGCGATGGGCGGTACCGACCAGGGTGGCGAAGCGGGTGCCGCGGGTGCCACTGTTGGGATTGGTGGCGGCGAGCGCTACGGCGTAACCATGGGTGGCTCGAGCTAGCTGTCGACCCGTCGGTGCGCGAACCGGGGCGGTCGCTTCCCGTCGAGGAGCGAATCGAGTTCCTGCTGGGACCGCTCCTGGGGCGTGAGCCACTTCTCCACCGCTTCGGCAACCAGTGACACGATGCATCGATCATGGCCCGCCTCGGCCACATCGGGTGGTGGATTGTCGGTCACCATCGCGAACGACGAAAGGGACGGCTCGCCTTCGCCCTCCCAATCGTCCCACAGGCAGGCCACTGCCATTGGTTCGGGACTCTGGGGGACGAACTCGACGACGACGTTTCGCTCGGGTTCCCCGGTTTGCAGGGGGCGGTGCTGGTAGCGTGTTAGTGGCACGTTTTCGAAGAATCGTGTCACGAGGCACAGGGCGTGTCGCCGGCCGTACTGGTCGCGCCAAAATCCGTTCAATTTGTCGCGCCGCGCGTTGTAAAGGCCCGGGTACTTCTGGTCGATGGATGCGGGCTTGCCGAAGGGGCGCAGATGATAGCGCAGGGGTCGAATGACCCTCTGGCCTTGGTCGGTCACCACCAGGGCGGCGTAGAAGAAGGGGAAGATCCGGGAGTCCTGGGGCTTTTCCGGACGCTCCTTCAGATCCTGCAGCCGGGCCAGGCTCCTGTCGATCTTCTGCTGGGCGATGCGCCGTTCCTTTTCCGCGGTCTGTGTCGCCCGAAGCGCCAGGCGCCGCTCGGCGCGCGCCAGCCGTTCACGTTGCTCGGTCAGCTCCAGTTCCAGTGACTGCCGCAGACGAGTTCGGAACGCCAAGATGCTCGCCCGGATCCGTTCCTCTTCAGCCGACTCCGGCTGTTGGAATTGATCCTCCAGTGCCCGAGGGATCCTGAGTCTTGGCTCCTCGAGGCGTTGCCGAAAAAGCCGTTCGAAATCGCCCCACTGTATCCGAGCGCTGAAGCGCAACCCGAGCGCCTTGATGCGCTGTTCGAGCATGGCGGAGTAGCACATGGTACGGAACTTGCGCTTAGGGTAGCATGGCTTGTCGCTTGCACGGTGGGCCCTGGTCGGAGAAGATGAAGCTCGTGACCAAGAATATCCTCGGTGTGGTTGTTCTAGGCCTGTTCGCCAGCGCGGGTTGCAGCGACGACAAGGACTCGGGGGGAGGGGACACCAACGATCCAGTGGACATCCCCGAGGAGGCGGTGCCAGGACCCAGCGAGGACGAGTGCGGCAGCGTCCGGCTCACCTCGTACACGGCCAGCTCCAGTGGCTACTGCGAGTTCGATCGCACCCAGGATTTCCTACCCGACTTCGTGTTGGAGGGCCTGACCCTGGCCATCGCCGAGCCCTACAACGGCAGCTCCTACGGGGGAGAGCCGGGGGAGGCTTGCGGGGAGTGCTGGGAGATCGACACCCTGGGTGGGACGCACACCGTCATGGTCCATGATCTCTGCCCCATCGAGGGTAACCCGCTCTGCGCCGGGGGCCATTTCCATTTCGATCTCTCCGAGGAATCCGCCGCCGCCCTGGATGCCGGGGGGTTGGACGAAGGTCAGGCGCGGCGCGTGCCCTGCCCGGTCGATGGCAACATCCGCCTGCAGCTATTGGATCGGAACGAGTGGGGGTATCTTCGTTTCTCGATCCTGAATCATCGCTTCCCCGTCCGCACCGTCGAGTACCGACGGGCCGACGCCGAACAATACGTTGCGGCCCAGCGTAGCGGCGGCGCCTGGAACGTCCTGGACGACAACGAGACCTTCTCCGCCCAGGGTCCCGGTGGCATCTTCCGGTTGACCGCCGCCAACGGCACCGTCATCGAAGGGGAGGCGGAGCTTGGCTACGACGTCCCCATGGGCGAGTTCTTCGATCTGGGGATGCAGTTCCCGGCACCCGAAGAACAATCCGGGCAAGCTTGCGAGTTCGTTCCACCGGGTGACGTCTACGAGGACGGCTGGGGTGGGATCGATCAGGTGCGCTGGCAGCCTAACCCCTGGGGCGATGCCAGCATCACGGAGAGCGATTCGGACTGCAGCTCCGGCTCCTGCGTCCGCGTCGACAACCTGGCGCAATGGTCGGGCTTTCACCTCTACTATCGGCAGGCCTTCCCGGTCTCCACCTTCAAGACCCTGCGCCTGAAGGTTCGAGCCCTGGAAGGGACGGGCGAGGTCAGTGTCTCGGCCAGCCTGGAGGGGGAGCGCTGCAGCGAGACGAAGGTCTCGGTCTCGACCGAGTACAGGGACGTGGAGATCGATGTGACCTCGACCTGCAGCAATCTCCAAGAGATCAACGAGGTCACGGCCGACAACCCGGGTCAGACACTGACCCTTTTGCTCGACGAGATCCGCTTCGAACAGTGAAATCAGCGGGGTAGGGCGAGGATCCGGCTCTTGGCGGCACTGACCCGTTGCACCCAGTAGACACAGCGGTCATCCGAGAGCATCCCGGTCACCGTCTCGGTGGCGGGCAAGGGCGATAGCATCTTCATCGAACCATCGCCGGGCTCGACTCGGGCGACGACCTCCGGGGTGCCTGCCTCCTTGGCCCCCAGCACCGTGAACAGAGCCTTGTCGTCGCCGGTCAGGCGGGGCAGCTCGACCAGGGGCTCGACGAGCTCGGTGGGTTTACCACCTGCCTTGGCCACCTTCATCAAGGGACCCTTGGCGAGCGCGTAGTAGATGCTGCTCTCGGTGACCACCAGATCGGTGGGCTTCTGCTTGGCGGTCGCCAGCGGCTTGGCCTTGCCGCCCTTGAGCGGAACGAAAAGGATCTTCTTGTTGCCCGAGTCCGCCACGTACACGCCGGAGGCATCCACCACCACGCGACCAAAGCCGTTGGGCCCTTCGGTGGATTTGGGGCGCGTGGAATGCATCAGCTCCGTCGTTGTGCCACCCTTCTTGCCCACCTTGGCCACCCGATCGTAGGGGCCATAGTCACCGGGAACGCCGAAGATCTCCTCGCCGAAAAGATCGATCCCTTTGGCCGAGAACTGCTCGGCGATGGTGTCCGTCGTGGAGCCATCCTTGGGCGTGCGCTGCAGCCGAATCCCCGCCGTGTAGAAGATGTGCTGGTCGTCCACCGCCAGGCTCTGTGGCTGGAAGCGCAGGGACACCAGAGACTGCGCGCCGCCCCCGTCCTTGCGTACGGCCGCGACGTCGCCGCGACTCCCATACAGCTGCCATGACGAGTAGTAGATGTGCGTGGCATCTGCGTCCAGACCGTAGACCTCGCCGTTGACCACCGCCAACTCGGTGGGTTGCTGTCCCTCCGCCTTGCAGGGCCCCGCGGCGGCTTCGGCCGGTTTCTCGGCGGGTTCGGCGCTGGCCGCCGCGGTCGCCGTGGCCTCGGCAGCGACACTGGGTTTCGCCTTCTCCTCCGGTTTGGAACAGGCGAACACGCCGACAAGAGAGCAGAACACGCAGAGGGTACGGGTGGAGTTCCAAGCGCGCATGGGGTACCTCGCTCGAAAAATGCGGAACAGCCTTGCCGAGCAAGATAGCCCAATCGGGCTGCCCGGACCTAGCTCCAACCGAGAGCGGTAAGCCTTGGCTGCTTGGCCAGACCAGTTTGGGTTGCCCCAACCCGCCTCGCTCGTGCCCTTGGGGCACCGCGCTCGGCTGGCCTTCCCCAAGCCCTCGCGCGCTCGGGCGGGGAAGGCCGACGTCGCATTCGTACAGGTGGTATACTCCGCCCATGGCTGGTCGAACGGGATGCGTGCTGGCGGCCCTGTTTGTCCTCGGCGCGGGTTGGGGCTGCGGGGGGGAAGACGACACTGCACGAGAAAACGGCGGAGACAACAGCGTCGCAGGCAGTTCCGGCTCCGATACCGGCTCTGGTGGGCGGGATTCGGGTGGCGATGCCTCGGGCGGTGAACAAACCGCGGGCGCTCCGGTCTCTGGCGGACATGCAGAGGGCGGACGTTCGGGTGCTGGTGGCAATGTCTCGGGTGGGAGTGGATCCGGCGGTGTCCCGAGCTCAGGTGGGCAGGGCGCTGGTGGACGCCCCGGCTCCGGCGGTCAGTTCCCCGGTGGCACGGGCCAGGGCGGCGGCGTTGCCGGCGATGGCTCGGGCGGTGTCAGCGGTGAAGGTCAAGGCTCGGGAGGCGAGGTCGCCGCGGGTGGTATGCAACCGGTCGCGGGTCAGGCCGGCGAGGCCGCGGGCGCTGGCTCTGGCGGTGAGGCTACTGGTGGCGCAGCGGGCGTGGCTGGCGAGGCCAACGGCGGCATGGGTCAGGGTGGCACGGCCGATGGCGGCACCGGTCAGGGTGGCACGGCCGATGGCGGCACGGCGGGCGATGACTCGGGGGGGGCTGCCGGTCAATCCGGTTTGCCCCCGCCCAGCCCCGGGATCCCCTGTGGGGAGGAGATCTGTGAACAAGGAGTCGAAACGTGCTGCGTCGATGGATCATCGAGCACCTGCACCACGTCCGGGTGCGCGGGGCTTCTGGGTCGTTTCGAATGCGATGACTCGGCCGATTGTGACGCTTCGATCTGCTGTTTCACCGACATGCTGTCGAGCGTGGTGCTCGCCACGTTCTGCACGGCCTCCTGTGATGAGGACTTCGGGCCACCAGTCTGCAATCGGTCCGGGGATTGTCACAACGGCGCGCCGTGCCGTGCATATTTATGTCGTCCGTCCTCGGATTCAGATGGCATCACGATCGGGCTGTGTACCGAAGCCGCGCCGACTTCTTGCCTACCGGTGAACTGACCGCCACCCAAGGGATCGACGCAGGCCCCGTTGTTCGAGCTACGCGACGTGGGCTGAATGGGTTTCGCGCTTTTCCTGTCGATGCACGGGTGGGGAGCGTCAGGATACCGCGCACACCCATCGCCACTGTTCGTCCCGGGCGTAAAAGCCGCACGTGCAGGGCATCAGCATTTGGTTACCCATCATGTCGTAGCCCCAGTACGAGCAGGAAGGACCGTCGGGGAAGGCGCATTCCACGCCGTTATCTATCTGGTCGGCTGCCGGACACTCGGGGCATCGTAGGGGTACGTCATAGGATCTCTCTTCACTCCAACCCGAGGCCTCACAGGTAAAGTCCCCGTTGCCGTCGACAGTGCTCGAACGAATTCGGACCTGAACCGAGAGCGTCCCGTCACAAGGGACGGTGGTGATGGCTGGCCCTTCGCAGTTCATCATCATGACGGCCGTGCTGGTGACGGTGTTGGAGAAACCGCTGCACTCCATCGCGCCGATCCCGGCTACGGTTGCCTCCACCTGGAACGACCAAGCATATTCCGAGGACGAACCGGGGTCGATACGCCCGGCCACATCGACATGAAGCACGCCCTGGACCAGATTGGCCCGAAGGAGCGAGGTGTCTACGCTCACCGGAATGCAACATTCGGGACCGGAACAGATTGGCCCGGTGCCCCCTGCGCCGGTGCCCCCATCGCCTTGACCACCCTGGCCCGTCGCGGCACCCGCCGTTCCTGCGCCGCCGCCCATCGGAAGGCCCGCTGCACCGCCCTCGGGTGAACCAGCGGAGCCACCCAGAGGTGAACCGGCCGAACCACCCTCGGGTGAGCCGGCCATGCCGCCTTCGGGGGAGCCTGCAGCGCCGCCCCGGGGCGCACCGGCTTCTCCTCCCAACGGCGAGCCGGCTGCACCACCGCGGGATGCACCAGCCGCACCCCCCATCAATGCGCCGCCTTCTCCTCCCTGGGTGGCACCGGCGCGACCTCCGCCCGACACGCCGCCCATTTCCTGTTCGTCACCGGCGCTCGAACCGTCGCCCCCCGAACTTTTTCCGCCCGTCAAGACTGGACCTGCGCCGCTGCTGCCAGCGCTCCCTCCGGTTTGGTCCGACGCAGCCCCGCTCACCGGTACGTCACCCACCACCTGCTCGTCGCTGCATCCCCACAGGGCCAACAGGACAACCGTCTTTCCCCACGCGAGCTGCCCGGATCTCGATTTCGTCATCATGTCCTGCCAGTGTGCCGTGACCGGGAACTGGACCCCGAATATCAGCGAATCTTATCCTGACGATAGCCCACCGTCAGCTGGACGCCCGGAATGAGACGCCCGGGTGATCCCACCAGGGAGCGTTGGTTCCCTTGGGTCAGGTGATAGGAAGTTCGATTGAGATCGAGCTCCACCCAGGGCGAAAGTGACAGCACGACCACCGAGTACTGGTACTCGAACCCCAGTTCAGCTCTGAGGTTCGAGCCGAAATGGCTTCGGCCATCGCGCAGCGCGACGTTGCTGCCCTCCGCCGCCAAGGGTGTCGCTCGGGTGGCGGTGAGACCGCCGCCCAATGCGGCGAACAGGCCGAAGCGATTGCCCAGCGGCCAGGTGTGGCCCAACAGGCCGTATAGTGACGTGGTCTGTGTCTTCACCTCGACCAGCGGATCCCGAGCGTACTGCGGGAAACCAACACCCAAGGTCACCAGGACCGACCAGGGGCTGTCCAAAATCTGGGCCACCCCGAGGCGCAGGCCGAGCGCATGGCGCTCCCCGAAGTCGTCCCCCGTCCAGGCCAACGCGTAAAGGACTCCCAACTGGAGCCGACCCCAGGGTGGTTCGTGTTCGGTCCCAACCGGAGAGGCCTCGGCTGCCTTGGCCTTGGGCGCGACCACGACAGGCGGTGGTCTTTGCACCGTCGGACCGTCGAGCGCACGCTGCATCGACGCGCGATCTAGACCCGGATCGCCCCGCAACAGGGCGAGCGTCGACGACTGGATCACCTGGGATATCTGTTCACGTCCCACCTCGTCCAGGCCATGGCTCAGGGGTAACTCGCGCAGGATGTAGCGTTGACCGGTGGGCCCCGACAGCAGCAAGAGTGCGCGCTGGGGTTGGGACAAATCGACCCAGACTCGCACGGTACCCGGCGTGGGCGTGGACGCGGCCTCGGCCAGCGCTCGGCGTGGCAGAGGGTCCAGATGCACAAAACGCGGTGCGCTCCCTTCACTCTCGGCCAGGGCTCGGATCGAGTCCTGTAGAGCCGGCGACTGCGCAGCGGGCCCCACCAGCGCGATCTCGACGTCGATCTGCGAGGCGGTGCCACGTTCCGAGTTGGGCGGGGCCCAGGGGTCGGCGCACGCGACGCGCGCAGCCAGGCCCAACCCCACAAGGAGTGCCACGTGAATGCTGGAGATCCACCGAACGCCCAAGGCTACCGTTCCTCGGTCCCTCGGGCCATCTGCCTGCGAGCCTCGGTGGCGTACACGGAGCGCGGGAAGCGCTCCAGTAGCTCGGCGTAGGTTGTCCGCTGAGCGTCGAGCTGACCCAAGACGCCCAGCGCTTGCGCCTTACCCGCCAGCGCCTCCTCCGAGAGCGGACCCCCCAACCGCAGATACCGATCGAACTCCCGCAGCGCACCGGTGGCCTGCCCGCGCGAGAGCTGCAGGCGACCCAGCGAAACCGAGGAGAGCTTGGCCTCGGCCGACCCCGGGTAGTTCCTCTGCAGCTCGGCATACAGCTGGATTGCCTCGTTGACCTGACCCTTGGCGCGAGCCAGGTTGGCGCGCGACAACAGCTCCGTGGCTGTCGGTGGCTGGGGTGCGTTCTTGGGCGGGGTTTTGGCAGGCGGTACGGGTTCCGGTACCGGTGCAGTGTCCATCGGTCCGACCATGGTGCCCACGGGGCCGCGCAATGGTTTCGGGGCTTTTTGGTCGATTCTGCCAGCGCTCAGCCCAGCGTTGGGGCCCTTCACCTGGGAATTTACCGCAGCCCTCTGACTCCACCATGCCAGGCCCGAGGTCGTGACGAGCACCAGGGCTGCGGCCAGCCACATCGGGCCACGCCGGCGAAGGGGCCTACGGGTCGTGTGGTGCACACGCAGCGCTCGCTCCACGCAACGGGAAATCCGCTGCTCGTCTCCTTCACGCACGTTGGCGATCGGGTCGAAAGCAGCGCCGGCTCGGCGCAACAGCAGGCTCAGTTCCTCGGAATTCGGGGCCCTATCCGTCATGGCCACCTCGCACGAGCTCGAAGAAGTAGCGATTGTGGTTCACGCGACTGCGCAGGGCAGCCAGCGCCCGCCGCAAGCGACTGCGCACGGTGTTGATAGGAACACCCAGGATGTCCGCGGTCTCTTCGGTGGTGTACCCGAGGATCACATGGTCGGCGAGCACCTCGGCCTGGGCGGCGGGAAGATCGTCGATGAGTTCACGCAGGATTCGACGGAGCCGATCTCGGTCCACGACCTCGGCGGGAGTCGGCCCGTCCTGGTTCATCACACCATCGGGATCGGACAGCGGCATCGGATGCCGGCGCCGCCGCGCGTTCATGGCCGTGAGCACGGCCACCCGGCAGGCAAAATGGACCGTCGTGCATTCGCCCCGAAATCGAGGCAGCGCATTCAAGAGCGCGACATAGGCCTCCTGCAGGACGTCGTCCGCCTCGGGACTCTGCGCCCCCATCACCCCGCGCACCGCCTTGAGCATGGGTGGCCCCAGCGTGCACAGCAGCGTCCGCTGCGCACCCCGCTCGCCAGCTCGGGCGCGTTCGGCGAGGGCTCGCAGCGGATCCTGGGGCGCCGACGCGGGCTCCGTCTCGGCCAGTTGGCCACTCGGAACTATCAGATGCACAACTCCCTAGTGTCGCAAAACGACTCCGCGGACCCAATGTTTTTTCGCGCTCCGATGGGCCTCGGCAGCCCTGTGCCGGCGGTACCCATCCCGGCTTGGTCCAGAACCGTGGGCTCCCGAGCCGCTGGTTCAGACCAGCTGTCTGGCTTGACTGTCGATCCGATCATGATGGTGTGTCGTGTCTTGATGGATCTGCTGCAACATCCCCAATACCTCAGCGTTCTGGGTTCGCACCACCTCGGCATACCTGGACTCGATGAGGGACTTTTCCAGATCCCGGGCGATGTTGAGCAGGGTCGCCTGATCCATTTCTCGGCGTTTGAGCTTGTGCAAGAGTGAGTCGACGTACGTGACCATGGTGCTGATAGCGGACGCCTTGAAGGGCCGCCCGGCTTGGAACTGTGATGGCTGGGTCTCGACCAGTGTGGCAATGCGCGCCAGCTGCGAGGCATGGCGACGTTCGTCGGTCTCCAGCGTCGCCCAGAAGATGACGTCCGCCGGCCAGAGCGCTGCACACAGGCCATAAAGTTCCGCCATCTTCAGCTCGATCCCCTCCAACGCACCCAGGGTCGTCCGCAGCTCCTCGATCCCGGCCATGGTATCCTCCTCGCGCCGTCTTTCCGCAACCAGACTACTCTCTGGCCAAGTGTCGGTACAGCGGATTGCCTGCCCGGGCCCGGCGGGTTGCACCTCGGGGCCGGTCGCTAATCGCGTGCATACTTTGGTGCTCCTGGGTACCACCTGACCGCTGTCACCTGGCTGTCGTGTGGCCGTGGACCGTGCCTCTGCGCGGCGAGCACCACGGCGACGAGCTGCTACGACGACGGACCGAAGCTTGCATTCATTCCTGCGGCATGCGACAAAATCCCTGCTCGAGCCGTTGGTGTGCCCATGTTGCGTTCGACGTCGCACTCACTCTCCGTCTGGGTCGCCATGATTGCGATCTGGGCGTGCTCGCCGTCCCGATACGACATTGGCAAGCCGAGCGGCAGCAGCGGCTCCCCCATGAGTGGTTCGGCGGGTTCAGCCGGGGAGCTGGGTGGTGACGGGGATGGCGGTGTGCCGGATGCCCAAGCCGGCGCGACCAGTCTGAGCGGGGGCAGTGGGAGCGCCGGGCAGACCTCGGCGGGTGACGGGAACATGTCTGGCGGGGCCGCATCTGGTGCTGCTGGCACGGGTGCACAGGGTGGTGAGCCCGCGTCGGGTGGGATGAGAACGATCGGCGGTGGGACGAACTCGGGTGGCATGCCCGCATCCGGTGGCATGCCCGCATCCGGTGGCACCGGCGCGCTGGGTGGCATGTCATCAGAAGGTGGTGTCGGCGCTGCCTCGGGCGGTACCGAGGTGGAAGGTGGCGCGGGCGGATTGGGTGGCATGTCATCAGAAGGTGGCGCGGGCGCCTCAGGTGGCGCACAGGCAGGAGGCGGCGCGGGCGCAGAAGGTGGCATGGTCGCGTCGGGTGGCGCCGGGGCAGAGGGTGGCA
>CAZYKT010000025.1:16230-58655 GCA_964648165.1 uncultured Polyangiaceae bacterium
CTGGGGCAGAGGGTGGCACTGGGGCAGAGGGTGGCACTGGGGCAGAGGGTGGCACTGGGGCAGAGGGTGGCACCGGCGCAGAGGGTGGCGCGGAGGCAGGAGGCGGCGCGGGGGCATCGGGCGGCGCCCCGGCCGATCCGGATCTGGTGCTCTGGTACGAGTTCGACCACGAGTACGGCATGTCGTTGGCAATGGACTCCTCGGGCAATGGTCGAACCGGCGCCCTGATGGGCATCGGCGGGACCGGGAGCGCGGCCTACTCGACGACCCATCAGGTGGGGACTGCCTCAGTGAACCTGACTAGCAGCAGCGCCACGGATGGTGGCTACGTCACGGTTCCGGTGAGTCTGGTGGACATGGGTGCGACGACTGACATCACGATTGCTTGCTGGGTCAACTTGACGACCGTCGTCTCGTGGACGCGCGTTTTCGACTTTGGCTCGAGTAGCACCACCGGTTACCTTTTCTTGACCGTGCAGCAGGGTGAAAACACCCCCAATGCGCCACGCTTCGCCATCACGCAGACGGACAACAAGGCGGAACAGATCATCAATATGAGTACGCCGAGCGCGCTGGGTGCCGGCTCGTGGAATCACCTGGCCGTCGTGTTGGGAACGGGGAACCCCTACACCGGTACGTTGTACATCAATGGCGTTGAGGTGGGGAGCAATGCGGCCATGACATTACGGCCTTCCGATGTGGGCGTCACGACCCAGAACTGGCTCGGACGGTCCCAGTTCACCGCGGAAGATCCACTGCTTTCCGGGATGTTGGACGATTTTCGGATCTACAAGCGCGCCCTGACACAGAGCGAGATCAGCGCCTTGTACGCGGAGCGCTAGCCAGAATACCTGGCCACGGCTGAGACACACGGCGCGGCGAGCGGAAGACGTGCTCACCGGTGTCCGACTCAAATCCGCACCAGATTCGCCTCGGGATCCAGACGCAATAGGTCGTTCGGGTCGCTCGTCACGATGACGTCATCGTGCTCTTTGGCGGTGATGACCACGGAAGCGTCAATGACGTCGCTCGTCCCCGCACTGCCGCAGAGCTCCCCGCAGGCACGACCCAGAGGACCGTCCAGTGGCAGGATATCCACCTGGCTGGCACGGAGCAATCGGGCGAGAGCCACCTGGCGCCGACCGTCGCGCCACGCTTGACCCACGACGCCAGATGGAACTCGAAGTCTTGTCCCTCGCCTCAACGCCTCTTGCAGCAAGGCGATCATGCGCCGATCTCCCTTATCCAGGGCGACCAGCGCACCCGCATCCAACGTCACCCCCGACGACGTTGACTGAGTGCGCGTCGAGCCCATGCCTTCTCCTTCCGAGTCGGTTCACCGTACCGAGCGATGAGATCTGCCAGCAGACCTTGGAGCGACTCCTGTCGTTCGTGCTCTGCCAGAACTTGGGCAATGTAACCCGACACCGAAGCGGCGCGACCTGCGCGAACGACGCGCCGGATATGGGCGACCTGCAGTTGCGGCAGCGTGATGGCAATCTTCGCGGCAGTCATACTCCAATCATACTAATGCGCCCTGGGTGCTGCAAGGCTGCCGCCATCTGGCCCGGTCAGCTGCCCGGATCGAGCCTGAAGGGAGCGACTGGTTCACCGGAACCGTGCCAAAAAGGCGTCCATCTCCCCGTACTGCTCCGCTCCGAAGAGCCCGTCGGTATAGCCCCCGACGAAAACGGCACCGGCTGCATCCACGGCGAGACCACTTGCCACATCCGTATCGATCGTGCCCGCCTGTCTTGACCACAGTGACTCGAACTCGGGTGAATATTTGGTCAAGAAGACGTCGACGCCCCCGGGGACGGACGGCCCAAAGGCACCCTGTGTGTAGCCGCCAAGGAAGATCATTCCCGCCGCATCCACGCCCACGCTCGTCGCGTCGTCGTTCTCGGTGGTGCCGAACTGTCGCACCTCGACCAGAGCCCCATTCGACGAGTACTTGACCAGGAGGGCGTCCGCACGGCCCGCGTTGGTTCCGTCCAGAGCTCCGTCCGTGTTGCCGGCAATGTAGAGATTCCCGGCGGCGTCGGTGCGCGCGTCATTGGCTGCATCTTGGCCGGCGGTTCCCAGTTGGCGCACCCAGACTCGATCGCCATTCGACGTGTATTTGGCGGCAAACAGGTCGCGCCCTCCCGAGAGGCCATCCAGATCCCCCTCGGTGAATCCGGCGATGAGGACGTTGCCCTCGGGATCCGTTGCCACCCCGACGGCTTGGTCCAGGGCGGCCGTGCCCAGCTGTCTCACCCAGGTCGCGTCCCCGGCCGCTGAGTATTTGGCCAGAAACGCGTCCCGGTCACCGGCATTGGGCCCGTCGAGCGCCCCCGCGGTGAATCCCGTCACGTAGATGTTCCCGTCCGCATCCGTGGTCACCCCGTAGGCTTCGTCGCGCTCGGCCGTCCCCAGTTGCTCCGCCCACACTGGGTCCCCGTTCGCTGAGTATTTGGCCACGAAGACGTCGTTGCTGCCAAGGTTGGGGTCACTGAGATCCCCACCGGTCAATCCGGTGATGATCACGTTGTTGTCCACGTCGGCGGTGACCCCCAGGCCATACTCCGACGCATCGGTGCCCAGCTGTCGGATCCAGACCCGCTGCCCACTGCCCGTGTACTTGACAGCGAACACGTCCAGACTCCCCGCGTTGGGTCCGTCCAGACTCCCATTCGTGAGGCCGACCCCGAGGACGTTCCCGTCACCGTCCACGCCCAGCCTGGTCATGTTGTCGCCTTGGGCCGAACCGAACTGAACAACCCAGTCCCTGTCGCCATGGGCCGTTACCTCGACGGTCCGAGTCGCTTCGGCGTCGCCCCACTGGTTGGTGGCGGTGAGAATGAACGTCGTGCTGGCCGTCACCTGCACCGTGTAGCTCGAGCCGGTCACTTCGCCGATTCCGGGCTCGATGGCGATTGATTCGGCGTCGGTCACCGACCAGGACAGCGTGACCTCGCCTCCGTCGATGGGCAGGCTAGTGACGGAGGTGGTAAAGCCATCGATGCTGGGCGCCGGCTGTGCAACCTCTCCGGCCTGTCCGCTGCTGCCAGCCTGTTCAACAGCCCCTCCTTCGCCAACGGAGCCAGCCTCGCCGCCTCCGCCGCTTCCTGCGTTCGAGGTGGTGCCCGCCGAGCCGCCCGATTCAGCCTGCCCCCCCGAGCCGGCAACGATGGGGTTCCCCGCTTGGCCCGCCGAAGCTCCCGCTGTCCCACCCGACTCGCTTTGGCCGCCTTGACCCGCCGCGGCCCCATTGCCGCCTTCGCCCAGCGCTCCGCCTTCGCCTGCCGTGGCTTCACCCGCGCTCCCACCGGAGCCTGCGGCTCCGCCGCTCTCTTCCTCGCCACCGGAACCCCCACCCGCTTCGGAGCCCGCCGCTGCCCCGGCCTGACCCGAGTCGCCGCCACTTCCGCCAGCCTCCAAGCCTGCCTCTCCCGCATTCGGCGTTCCAGCGGAGGGTTCCCCACCCTCACCGGCTTGCCCGCTCTCGCCACCCGTCGCCAAACTCCCGCTCTCGCCACCCGCTGCATAACTCCCGCTCTCGCCGCCGGATGAGCCGCAAGCGGCTAACATGAGCGCGAAGCAAAGCGCGCATGATTTTGTTGGGGCCACGCAGGAACGAGGGACCGCAAAGCACCGAGCCATGTGCGCCACCTTCTGCGGAGCGATTGGATGCCCCGCTTGTCCATCGTTTTACGCTACCCGGAGCTCGAGAACCAGCCCCAACCCGCCGTGCGCCAAAGCGACGTGATTGCGCTGCGCCGGCCACAAAACCAGAGGATAGGAAGGGAGGGGCTCCGCTGCAGCCTGGACGCGGACTCAGCTCGCGTGGGCTTCCGCTACCCACGCGGCCGCACTAGGTTAAGCCGATACGAACCCCATGGACCCCCACCACCAACACACCGCTCACGCTGGCGCACCGGACCAAGACAGGCACGCCGCTCGTGAGCACCACCACCAGGGCAAATCATCGGAGAGCTTGCTCGACAAGGACTCGATCCTGGCGGCGCTGACCATCGCCCCCGGCCAGACGGTGCTGGACGCTGGCTGTGGCAGCGGCTACATGTCGAAGGAGTTCTCGGCGCGGGTCGGTGACAAGGGACGAGTCTTCGCCCTCGACCCGGACCAGGCCATCACTGCGACGCTCCGGACCGAAGCGATGGGCACCAACATCGTCGTGGTGGCCGGGGACATCACGACCACCACCGGTCTGCCGGAGTCCAGCTTCGATCTCGTCTATCTCTCGATGGTGGTTCACGGCTTCACGTCCGCGCAACTGCAGGGCCTCGAGGCCGAGGTCCGGCGCCTTCTGGTCCCACGGGGACGGCTGGCCATCGTCGAGATTGCCAAGCGCGAGACGCCACTCGGTCCACCGCTCGAGCTACGCTTCTCCCCCGAGGAACTTCAGGCACGGCTGGGATTGACGGCGTTCGCAACGACTGACGTCAGCGAGCATTTCTATCTTCAGCTCTTCGAGAAGGGGTAGCTCCGGTAGCCAGCGAACCGACGCCAATCGTGGTATGGGAGGGGCCGCGGTGCGACGATGGTGAACCGAATCCAAGAGCTTGGGGCATTGGGCTTTGGCGAGTGGCAAGAGGAGCAGGCCAAGGCCTGTTGCAGCCCCACGGACACGGTGGCCAGGGTGGCAGCCGTCGACCGCGAGCAACTGCTGCTCCTGAACCAGACGGGGCCGTTCCGGGCCAAGCTGTCGGGCAGCTACCTGCACCGGCACCGTCAAACCGAGGAATTGCCCTGGGTCGGCGATTGGGTGGTGGTGCAGAAGGAACCTTCGGATGATTTCGGGCTCGTCCAGGGGCTGCTGGGTCGACGCACGCTGCTGCGCCGCAAGGCCGTGGGCAGCACGGCAAACTCCCAGATCATCGCGGCCAACCTGGACACCGTGGTCATCGTGAACTCCTGCCATTTCGACTTCAACCTCAAGCGGCTGGAACGCTACCTGGTGATGGTTATGGACGGCGGAGCGGAGCCCCAGATCCTGCTCACCAAGACCGATCTGGTGAGTCCGGAGGTGCTGGCCGGTCAGATCGAGCAGATCCGTGCCGCCGGGATCACGGCACCCGTGCTGCCCCTGAGCAACCTCACCAAGGACGGACTCGTCGAACTGAAGACGATGCTGCAACCCGCGAGGACCTATTGCTTCGTCGGTTCCTCGGGGGTTGGCAAGAGCACCCTCATCAACGAGTTGATCGGGCGGGAGCTCTTGGAGACGAAGGTGGTCAGCGCCACCGGCGAGGGGAGGCACACCACCGTGCGCCGTGAGCTGGTCGTTCTTCCGAGCGGGCCTTTGGTCATCGACAACCCGGGGATGCGCGAGTTCGGGGTATTGAGCGCGGAAAGCGGTATCGAGGGCGGCTTCGCCAACATCGCCTCCCTCGCCGCCCACTGCCGCTACCGGGATTGCACGCACAGCGGAGAGCCGGGCTGCGCGGTACAACAGGCTCTGGAAACCGGGGAGCTCGACCCGGATCACTACGACAACTACAAGAAGCTCACCCAGGAATCCGAGTTCTCCCAGATGTCCTACGCCGACAAGCGCAAGAAGGACCGAGCCTTCGGGCGCTTCCTGAAGTCGGCCAAGAAGGATTTGGACTCAGATTAGGGGCTGGACCCAATCGGTGGGCGTCCCGGATATCTTCTGCCCCGGCCTCTCGATCGCCAGCGGCAGGAAAGGGCGTCAAAGGGGCGTCAAAGGCGGCGACCGGAAGGGACGTCACGGGTTGTCGCGATTGCTTTGCATGATGAATGATGGTTGGGACGTGGAGACGGCCGGCGCAGGCAACTCCGCCAGCCTGCCCGACTGCCCACCAGATCTTGGCCGAATCGAGAGAGCCCACTGCGGTCGCAGCTCACCATCGTTCAAGGCCCCGTGGGCGGTCAGAGCAAGATGCCGCTCGAGCGCTCGGCTCGAAGGTCAGTGGCTGTCCTCTGCAGCAGGTCCGAAGGGGAGCAAGAGCTCGGGGGGCAGGGCCCGCACCGTCTCGTTGGCGCGGCCGATGCGTGCGAAAATGCTGAAACCCTAGCGTCAAGTGAGCAGACGGTGGCCGGCCCCAATGCTATATACCAGGCGCTGATACGGGCCGAAAAGACGCTGCTAAATGCGATTCTGGCTCCGTGCGGCAGCGAGAGGACCATGCCGACTCAGACTTATCGATTCGCCACCCTGTCTGCATTGCTGAGTCTCTCCGTTTACGGTTGCTCGACCGATCCAGACACGCCCGATGACACCACTGGAGGCCCCGGGGCCGGCGGCGGTTTTGTCACGGGCTCAGGAGGATCGAGCGCTGGGGGAGGCGCTCCGGCGACCGGTGCAGCGGGTGGTCAGATCGGTTCCGGCGGAACGGGAAGCGGCGGTAGTCCCGCGTTTGGCGGGAGTGGCAACGGCGGCACCCCTGCGTTTGGCGGGAGCGGCAACGGCGGCACCCCTGCGTTCGGGGGAAGCGGCAACGGTGGCACCCCCGCGTTTGGCGGGAGCGGCAACGGTGGCAGCCCGGTGCTCGGTGGTGCCGGCAGTGGCGGTTTGCCCGCGGGTGGCACGGGGAGCGGTGGCCTGCCCAACGCGGGCGGGAACGGTTCGACCGTCGAGTGCGTACAGGGGACCGACACGGGGAATGACTGCGATCCGGCGACTGACACGACCTGCTCCAGAACGACTGGGACGAACCCGCGCGACTGCGTGTGCGGCGCCAGCGGCACCTGGACCTGCACGCCTCGACAGGACGGAGCAGGTGGCGGGCCTGGAAACGGAGGCAGTCCCCCTGTTGGTGGCACAGGTAACGGTGGCGCGCCCTCGGGTGGCGGGACCACGGATGGTGGCGCGCCCTCGGGTGGCGGGACTACCGATGGCGGCGCATCGCCGGAGGGAGGCGTCGGGAATACTGGTGGGGGCGTAACTTTCGACTGTGGCGATATCCCGCCTGCTGGCTCGGGGAACGTGCCCCAGCCGTCGGGTTCGGCGGGCGGCCTGCGGGTGCTCAACTGGGCCGGTTTCAAGTCCGCGGTGACGTTCTCGTTCGATGACGCCCTGAATTCCGTGAAGAACCGCATCCCTGACATGACCGCCATGGGGTTCCGGGTAACCCTCTATCCCATCACGCAGAACGTTGACTCCAGCTGGAGCGCGGTGCTCGAAGGCGGCCATGAGTGGGGCAACCACACCCGGACTCATAACAGCGTCAGCCAGCAAGACGTCGACAACGGTGCGGCGGACATCCAGAGCAAATTTGGCGTGACGCCCTACACCTTCGCCTCCCCCAATGGCGACGAGGGCTACATGGGTTTTTTGAACGGGAAGTACGTTATCGGCCGCGACGCGGGCGGCAGTCCGACGAGTCCCAATGGTAATGCCAACGCATTGAACGTCGGTTCCTACCTCCCGTCCTCGGGCGCTTCGGCGGGAGAGATGACCGGCCAGATTGACCAGGCGAACAGCGCTGGCCAGTGGCTATTCTTCTGCATCCACGGGTTCGGCGAGGGTTACAATCCCATCTCCTGGGAGAACTGGCAGGCCGCCGCAAACCACGCCATCGATCTGGGCGAGGTTTGGATCGACACGGCTGATCGCGTCGGTGCCTACTACGTCGCGCAGAAGCTCATCACCGAGACGTCCGGCACCATCTCCTGGACCTTGCCGGGCGGATTCCCGCCCAACCGGTGCCTTCGTGTTACGACCGACGGCGGCACCATCACCCAGAACGGTCAGACCGTTGCCTGGGATCCTCACGGCTACTACGAGATCTCGATGGACGCCGGCTCGCTCACGCTCGAGTGAATCAGGTGCTGCTGGTGAAGGGTCGCCGGCGCCTTGGGCGCGCGGCGACCCCGCGCCGCTCACTCGGCCATCAGGCTATTTTGCTCGACCTCTACGCGGTTGTCGCTGCAAAATCTGCAGCCCGAGCCGTAGAAGAACCCACGACTCTCGGTATCGTTCACTAGGTGAGCCCTGAACCAGGCGGCTGCCGCGGAAAGGGAGGGACTATTGGGTTCCCCGTACGCCCAGCTGCCGTGGTCTGCTCCGTGTTCCTTCAGGAACAAAGCAGGCTGGTCCGTGACCATGTGGAACACCTCCCGGATGTTGCGGTCGCCCGGTTCTACGGGGTCGCAGAGCGCCATGGTGTCGGAGCCGCCGCAGTAGAACAGCATCGGCGTGTGGACACCGACGGGCTCCTCGGCACCACAGATCGTCATGAGCGCCTTGTAGCGAGGCTCGGAGGCGGAAAAGCAGGTCGACATCCCACCATATGAGTGGCCGAACTGGCCGATATTGGCGGTATCCAGGTGATGATAGTAGCGGCTGCTCGAATCCTCGGCCTGCTCCAGGATCCAGTCCAGGCTCTCGATGGTGGGGAGCGGATCGCCCTCGCGCGTGGCGGTACTGAGCGGAGCCACCACGACGAAACCGTGGGAGGCGAGGTGTTTTATGATGCGATGATACTGTCCGCACCACCTCTGATCATGATCGATGATACAGTCTGGAGGATTCTCCTCGGGATTGTCCCGGTACCCATTCGCCCAGATGAGGATGGGGTGACAGTACTCGCTCTGCTCGATGTTGGCGGGGTAGTATACGTTGAGTTGTTGTTGTTTGTCGCCGTAGACGGGATCAGGGACGACACCAGTATAGGGCCCCACGTTCTTTTCGGTCGCGACCTCGAAGGGGCCCGTCTGGGCGGGATCGGCGACGGGAATCACGTTGCCGACACAGTTGCTCGTCACACCGCCTTGCGCGCTAGACCCTCCACCAGCCTGACTGCCGGCTTGGCCCGCGTCACCAGATTGACCGCCGGCGGCTGCTCCCCCGTTTTCTCCGCCGCCCGTCTGTGTCGCCTGGCCGCTGCTGCCCGCCTCCGAGCCCGCGGTCCCGCCGCCTGGTGGGTTACCGCCCACCGAAACGCCGCCGGTGTCCGAGGTACCCCCTCCCGTGTTCACGGCACCGGTCCCACCGCTCGGCGTGCCGCCGGTCGTCGCGCCGCCGAAGCCCACGGCGCCGCCGGATGTTGCTCCGCCGAAGCCCAGGGCGCCGCCGGATGTTGCTCCGCCGAAGCCCACGGCGCCGCCGGATGTTGCTCCGCCGAAGCCCAGGGCGCCGCCGGATGTTGCTCCGCCGAAGCCCACGGCGCCGCCGGAAGCGGTCCCGCCAATCGTGGGGACTCCTCCCGATGGTCCACCACCGCTCTGCGAAACGACCTGACCGCCCGCGCTGGGCGGTGCTCCTCCGGTCGACGTGGTCTCGTCCTTCTTCGAGTCGTCGTCACCACAGCCACTTGTCAAAGCCACTAGACCCACGAGCAGAATGGAGCGCTTCATGATGCCCTCGCCGACACGACTTTTGCCTGGAAGGCAGGCTGGCACCCACGCCAGCCCTTAGGGAGGAGCGCTATTTCACCCCCCCCCGGAACGGGAAACGTTACTGGATGCCTCTGGGAGTCGAGATCTCGATGTGAGCCACGGAACGAGGGGAGTGGCCGGGTGGCCTATCCGCACTTCGTTCAGGGCGTTCGAACGCTCACCGGAGCCGCCTCGAGTTTCTCCTGGACCCACTCGAAGGCCTTGGCGCGCGTCTCGAAGACATCCGTCGGGGAATCCGGCTTCTGCAGCCAGAAGACGGCGGTGAGGAATCCACGACGCCACGCCGAGTCGGCCACGAAGGCCAGCGCCTTGAGATACCGCCTGGACCAGCGCAGTCCCTGTTTGATGTAGTTGGCCTGCATCTCACGTTGCGTGGGCGTTAGCCCCTGCGACAAGGTGACGTCGATCACGATGGCGTAGGGTTCCAGACGCTCGCGGAACCGTCTCAGCTTGTCGAAATAGGTTTCCAGATCCTGGTCCGTGACCTGCGCCGGAAAGACCACCAGTACGATAGGCCAACCCGTTGCATCCACCTCGATAAGCGCCATGCAGGCAGCATCGCACGGCCGGGCGCGGGGAAGAAGACGGATGAGCGCCCCGGGGATCCCCCGGCCCGGGCCCGCATTTTCGGGGCCTCTGGCTGCATCAGGGCAAAGGTCCTGGTCTTTTGGCCTGCCCGTCGTGGTGACGGGTGGCATGCTTCGTTTCACTCTCGATGAATCGACCCGACTTTCTGAACCAATTTCACCAGCTCGTGCGCGAGCGCATCCTGCTTCTGGACGGCGGCATGGGCACCATGCTGCAGCGCTACCACCTGAGCGAAGCGGACTATCGCGGCGCGCGCTTCGCCGACCATCCCCGACCCCTACAGGGCAATCACGACATCCTGGTGTTGACTCGCCCCGACGTGGTCCGCGAGATCCACGAGGCGTATCTGGCGGCGGGCAGCGACATCATCGAAACCAACGCCTTCAACGCGCAGCCCATCTCCCAGGCGGATTATGGGCTCGCGTCCTTGACGTACGAGATGAACCGCGAGGCGGCGCGTCTGGCACGCGAGGCGGCCGACACGTGGACTCGGCGAACCCCGGACAAGCCGCGTTTCGTCGCGGGCAATCTGGGTCCGACCAACCGCACGCTCAGCATCTCTTCCCGGGTCGACGATCCGGCGCATCGCGACGTCGATTTCGACACGATGCGTGAGGCCTACCGGGAACAGCTGCGCGGCCTGGCGGACGGCGGGGTGGATCTGGTTCTCATCGAGACCATCTTCGACACCCTCAATGCCAAGGCGGCTCTGTTGGCGCTCTTCGAGGTGCGTGCCGAGAAGGCTCTGGCCCTGCCTGTCATCCTGAGCGTGACGGTGGTGGACAAGAGCGGTCGCAACCTCTCGGGTCAGACGCCGGAGGCCTTCACCACGAGCATCGCGCACGCGCAGCCAGTGGCGATCTGTTTGAACTGTGCCCTCGGGCCCAATGACATGCGCCCGCATCTGGAAGCCCTCTCGGGCCTGGTGCCGGCGCCGCTCGGCTGCTACCCCAACGCGGGCCTGCCCAACGCTTTCGGCGAGTACGACGAGACACCGGAATCGATGGCTCGGACGCTCCGACAGTACGCCGGTGAGGGACTGGTCAACATCCTGGGAGGATGCTGTGGCACCACGGATCGGCACATCCGCGCCATCGCCGAGGCGGTACAGGGTGTGGCGCCACGGCGCTGGCCCGAACCCGAGGGCCTGATGCGCCTGTCCGGTCTGGAGATGCTCACCCTTCGGTCCGATTCCAATCTGTTGATGATTGGTGAACGGACCAATGTCACGGGCAGCCGCAAATTCGCGCGGCTGGTCCTGGCTGGGGACTACTCGGCGGCGATCCAGGTGGCCATCGAACAGGTGCAGAACGGGGCCAACCTCATCGACGTGAACATGGACGAGGCCATGCTGGACTCGGAACGAGCCATGGTCACGTTCCTGCGCATCCTGGCCACCGAACCCGAGGTGGCGCGGGTGCCGATCATGATCGATAGCTCCAAGTGGTCGGTCATCGAGGCCGGCCTGAAGAATGTCCAGGGCAAGTCCATCGTCAACTCCATCAGTCTCAAGGAGGGTGAAGAGGAATTCTTGGCCCGGGCCCGTCGGGCCCGCCAGTACGGGGCGGCGGTGGTGGTCATGGCCTTCGACGAGCAGGGTCAGGCGGAGACCGCCGAGCGCAAGGTGGCGATCTGCGAGCGAGCTTACGACCTACTCACCCGGGTGGTGGGCTTTCCCCCCGAAGACATCGTGTTCGACCTGAACGTATTCGCGGTGGCCACCGGCATCGAGGGACACAACCGCTTCGCCATGGCCTTCATGGATGCCTGCCGCGAGGTCAAACGGCGACTGCCCGGAGTGCATGTCAGCGGCGGGATCAGCAACCTGAGCTTCAGCTTCCGGGGCAACGATCGGATCCGCGAGGCCTTCCACGCGGCGTTCTTGTATCACGCCATCCAGGCCGGTCTCGACATGGGGATCGTCAATGCGGGACAGCTGGCGGTGTACCAGGACATCGCCCCTGACCTTCTGGAGCGGATCGAGGACGTTCTGTTCGATCGACGGCCGGATGCCACCGAGCGGATGATCGAGATGGCAGAAACCGTCAAGGGTGGGGCAACCCAGCGCAAGGTCGACGACACCTGGCGTCAAGGCTCCGTGCCGGAGCGCCTGCGCCACGCCCTGGTCCATGGAATCGTCGAATTCGTGGAGCAGGACACCGAGAGCGCCCGGCAGCAGTTGGGGGATCCCTTGGCCGTCATCGAGGGGCCCCTGATGGACGGGATGCGCGAGGTCGGTGAGCTCTTCGGCGCTGGCAAGATGTTCTTGCCCCAGGTGGTCAAGAGCGCGCGGGTCATGAAGAAGGCCGTTGCCGTGCTGGAGCCGTACATCCAGGCCGGCAAACAGGCGGACGCGTTGGGGAGGCGGGGGCGGCTCCTGCTCGCCACCGTCAAGGGAGACGTCCACGATATCGGCAAGAACATCGTGGGCGTGGTCCTGGGCTGCAATGGCTACGAGATCATCGATCTGGGCGTGATGGTCCCCACCGAGACCATCCTCAATCGCGCCGCGGAGGACCAGGTCCAGGTGTTGGGACTATCGGGGCTCATCACCCCCAGTCTGGAGGAGATGATCCGCGTGGCGCGCGAGATGGAGCGCCGCCAGATGAACATCCCGCTGCTCATCGGTGGGGCCACGACGTCGCGGCAGCACACGGCGGTCAAGATCGCCCCCGAGTACCACGGGGAGGTCGTGCACGTGCTGGACGCGTCGCTGGCCGTCTCGGTCGTGGCATCCCTGCTCGACCCCCACAAGGGTCCGCAATTCTGCGAGAAGAACCGTGCCGAGCAGGAGACGCTGCGCCGGCATCACCACCGAAAGCCCGCCCCGTTGTGCAGCCTCTCCGAGGCGCGCGCGCGCCGGGCCGTACTCTCCCCCGCCGCGCTGCCCGCCCCGCAGTTCTTGGGACGGCGCGAGCTGGTCCTGACGGATCTGACCCAGCTGTTCGGCTACATCGACTGGACGTTCTTCTTCGTGGCCTGGGAGCTGCCCGGGAAATTCCCGGCCATTCTCCAGCACGCCGAGAAGGGCGCGGCCGCGCGGGATCTGTACGACCAGGCCCGTCGCATGCTGGACCAGATGGCCCGCGAACAGTGGCTCCAGGCGCGGGGGGTCTACGGCTTCTGGCCCGCCAATAGCCGCGGCGACGATCTGGTCCTGTTCCAGGACGAGTCGCGCCAGGACGAACTCTTGCGCTTGCCCATGCTGCGGCAGCAGAAGGTCGAAGGGGACGGGCAGCCCCAGCGCTGTCTGGCCGATTTCCTGGCTCCGGGGACCAGCCCGGATTGGGTTGGGGCCTTCGCAGTGACGGCGGGATTGGGGGTCGACGAGCGAGTGGCGCGGTTCGAAAGGGAGCGCGACGACTATTCGGCGATCCTGCTAAAGTCCCTGGCCGATCGGCTCGCCGAGGCCTTCGCCGAGATGCTGCACGAGAAGGCGCGTCGCGAGTGGTATGCGCCGACCGAGCGGCTCCCCGCGGAGCAGCTGGTTCGCGAGGAGTTTCAGGGGATCCGTCCGGCCTTCGGCTACCCCGCCTGTCCCGATCACAGCCTGAAGGTCCCCCTCTTCCAGCTCCTCGGCGCCGAAGGGGCGCAGCTGTCGCTGACCGAGAGCTTCGCCATGCTGCCGGCGTCCAGTGTGAGCGGGATCTATCTCGGCCATCCCGAGTCGCGCTACTTCGGTGTGGGGCGCATCGACCGTGAGCAGGTCGCGGACTATGCAGCGCGCCGAGGCTGCACGGTGAAGCAGGCAGAGGCCTGGCTTCTGCCCAATCTCGACTACACCCCCGAGAAAGGCTCCTTGTGAAACTCGTGCGCGTGGGGGCGGCCGCGCTGAACCAGACGCCCCTGGACTGGGACGGCAATGCCCGGCGCATCCGGTGGGCCCTGGACCGGGCTCGGGAACAGGGGGTCAGCCTGCTGTGTCTGCCGGAGCTTTGCATCACCGGTTACGGCTGCGAAGATGCCTTCCTATCGGTGGGCGTGCAGCGCATGGCACTGGAGGTACTGCACGAGCTGCTGCCGGCGACCAAGTCCCTCGTGGTGTCGCTGGGTTTGCCGCTCTTCTGGCACAAATCCCTGTTCAATACCTGCTGTCTGGTCAAAGACCAGACGATCCTTGGTTTCGTTGCCAAACGGGTCCTGGCTGGGGATGGGCTGCACTACGAGCCGCGCTGGTTCAAACCCTGGCCGGCGGGCAAACGCGGCACGGTTCGCCTGGGCAAGGACCGCTACCCTATCGGGGATCTGACGTTCGACCTGGGCGGGGTCAAGCTCGGGTTCGAGATCTGCGAGGACGCCTGGACGGCGGAGCGCGGTGTTTCGGAGCGGGCCCTATCCGGCGTGGACGTCATCCTCAACCCCAGCGCCAGCCATTTTGCGTTCGGCAAGCACGAGATTCGTCGGCGGCTGATCCTGGAGGGGGCCCGCAGCTTTGGGGCCAGCTACGTGTACGCCAACCTGTTGGGTAACGAGGCCGGTCGCGTCGTGTACGATGGCGACGCCCTGGTGGCGACCCACCGCCGCATCGAGGCCTGTGCGCCACGGTTCTGCTTCACCGAGACGAGCCTGGTTCATGCCGCGGTGGACGTGGATCTCTCCCGCGCCAGCTACGCCTGGCAATCGCGGGGCTCGGTGGAAACCGCCGAGCAGTGCATCGAGAGCGAGTTCGACTGGCCCACGGTGGAGCCCGTCCCCGCAGCGATCGACCCAGCGACCGACGGAATCAGCAAGGACGAGGATTTCACCAGCGCCATGGTCCTGGGCCTGTTCGACTATCTCAGGAAATCTCGAGCCAAGGGGTTCGTGGTCTCTCTGAGCGGCGGGGCGGATTCCGCGGCGGTTGCCACGCTCGTCTCCTTGATGGTGCGTCGGGGACGCGCCGAGTTGGGGGCGCAGGGTTTCGCCGAGGCCCTGCCCCAGATCCCCGAGCTTGCCAGGGCCGGGAGCGACCGCGACTGCATTAGCCAGATCCTTATCACCTGTTACCAGTCCACCAAGAACAGCTCCTTGACCACGCGGCAGGCAGCGGCCAGGGTGGCCGAGGCCCTGGGTTCTCACCACCTGGAACTCGACGTGCAGGACCTGGTCGACGGCTACGAGCAGCGGGTGTCCGCTGCCCTTTCGCGCAGCCTGGACTGGCAGCGCGACGATCTGGCGCGCCAGAACATCCAGGCACGGGTGCGTGCACCCAGCGTCTGGATGGTCGCTAACCTCACGGGGTCGTTGTTGCTGGCCACCAGCAATAGAAGCGAAGCAGCGGTGGGTTATGCGACGATGGATGGGGATACTGCCGGAGGCCTGTCTCCCATTGCCGGGATCGACAAGGCCTTCCTCTTGCGTTGGCTGGCCTTCATGCGCGACCAGGGGCCCCGCGAGCTGGGTTCCATCCCGGCCCTACAGGTGGTGACGGATCAGGCTCCCACCGCCGAGTTGCGTCCGCCCGCTGCGGGCCAGACCGACGAAGCGGACTTGATGCCCTATGACATCCTGGACAAGATCGAGCGCGCGGCCATTCGAGACAAAGCCGTCCCGCGAGAGGTTTATCAGCGCCTCCGGGCCAGCTACCCGGAGCTCTCTAAGGAGCGCGCCTTCGCGTACGTGGAGCGCTTCTTCGTCTTGTGGTCACGCAATCAGTGGAAGCGCGAGCGCTACGCGCCATCCTTTCACGTCGACGATGCCGATCTGGATCCCCGGAGCTGGTGTCGGTTCCCGATCCTTTCCGGGGGCTATGCCCGGGAACTGGCCTCCTTACGCGCTGAGGTCCTCGGCCCGGAAGGGCGATGCTAGAGTAGAGGGTGCAAGCAGCCAAGCTTCGTTGCAGAATCAAGGGAGCCTCGCATGAATCAGTCAGTGGTCTCGACTTCGTTGGCAATACTGTCCCTGCTTTGGGCCTGCGGAAAACAGGAAGAGGCGGTCGGGCCAGTGAACGACGCTACGGGTGACCGACCGGCAGCCAGCCCCAATGAACCCGACGCGTCGCCTGTCGAACATGCCAAGGTCGAGGTCATCTACGACCAAGGCGCCTTCCGGCTCGGACGGCGATTCGCGGCTAACGGCCAGGTCCGCTCGCTGCGCAGTGTCCGCAGCAGCTCGGGTCTTCGCTTCGTAGCACGGCAGGGCGAACGGACGTTGTTCACGGGGAGCATGCCCGACCTGCGAGCTCGCCATTTCGAGACCGCTGATCCCAAGACGGGCGAGTTCCAGCGCCATCCCAACCTCGAGCAACGCCCGGTGACCTTCTTGTTGGACATTCCCAGCGGGACGGAGCGAATCGACTTTTACGAGGCGCGCGATCCCGAATCGAAGAGCCCCATCGGGAGCATCGATCTGCGCCGTGCCGTGGAGACCAAGCCATGACCCGCTGGTCCCTGGGATGGGGTGCGGCCGCGGCGGCTGCCTCGTTGCTGACCCAGAGTCCCCTGTTGGCCTTCGACCGGGAGACGCTGGTCGACTCCGGACCGGCCGAGAATCGAGTCAATCTCTACATTCTCGGTGATGGATACACGGAGGCCGAGACGAGCGTGCTCCGGGAGGAGGCGGTCAAGATCGCCGATCTGTTCCTGTCGCAGTACTTTCTGCTCCCCTACGCACAGTTCATCAACGTGCATGTCATCTACTCCACCTCCGATTGCTCGGGAGCGCGCGAGGGCGACAACCCACCCAGCTGCACCACCATCTTCGATACCTATTTCAACTGCAATTTTACGGAACGGTTGCTGTGTATCGGGGACGAATCGGCCGTGACCTCGGTGCTGGCGGCTGACGCCCCCGAGTACCTGTTGGGGCGCGACATCGTGCTCATCTCCGTGAACGACACCAAGTACGGGGGTTCGGGCGGACCGTACACGACGGCGTCACGAGGGGAGGGCACCGTTCACGTGGCGGTTCACGAGATCGGTCACAGCTTCGCGGGCCTGGGTGACGAGTATGAGGTCGAGGGTGGTGCGGGGTGTGGGTCTCCGGACTGTACGGAGCACAACGTCACCAGGTACTCCGAACGCGACGACATCAAATGGTCTCCTTGGATCGAAGCGAGCACGCCGCTACCGACGCCCGAGACCGACGAGTACACTGAGGTGATCGGGGCGTTCGAGGGCGCCATGTACTCGTCCCTGGGCGTCTATCGGCCCAAGTACGACTGCAAGATGCGCAGTCAGTACGCCGAGTTCTGTGAGGTGTGCGCCGAGGCTTGGCTCTGGCAGCTGTGGGCCAGTGTGTGGCGGGTGGAGAGCTTTTCTCCTGCGAGTCAGACCCTGTCGCTGGTGCAGGGGACGAGCCAGGCCTTCACGTACTCCGGACCCAAGACCTCGCCCAATACGATCACCCAGCTCTGGCGGCTGGATGGGGCGGAGGTTGGCGACCTGGAGAGCTACACGCTCGACACCTGCTCTCTGTCGGTGGGGAGCCACACCCTGGCCCTGGAAAACACCGACACGACGCTGCTGGTTCGTCGCGATCCAGCGAGCCTTCGGACCGAGACCACCAGCTGGAGCATCACCATCACCCGGGGTCCAGCTGACGCCTGTGAGAGTGGCAACGGTGGTGCGACCGGTTCTGGTGGCGTATCGAGCGGCGGCGAGGCAACCGAGGGCGGGACGGCGAGTGGCGGTGAGGCGACCGACGGCGGGACGGCGAGTGGCGGCGAGCCAGAGTCCGCGGGAGCAACCTCGGCTGGTACAGCGAGTGGTGGCGAGCCAGGTTCTGGTGGTGCCTCGGCCGGCGGCAGGGCAAGTGGCGGCGCAACCTCCGGAGGTAGAGCCAACGGTGGCGAACCCGGTGCTGGCGGTCGCCCATCCTCGGGTGGCGCGACCTCCAGAGGTGGAACCGGCAGGGGTGGTGAGTCGAGCCCCGACGGCGGCATGAGTGGCGAATCAGAGGGGGGAGCCGCGGGCAGCCCGTCGCAATCCGGTGGCGAATCGGAGGGTGGGGCAACAGCGGGCAGGCCCCAAGAGTCAGAGGCGGGTGCCGCGGGAACGCCGGACGCAACGGCCGGCTCCGAAGCGGGCGACGGCAGGTCCGATCAAGACAAGACCGTGGGCTGTGACTGCCGTGTAGATGGGCCGTCGAGCGATCGCTCGACGCTCCTGACGCTGGTGATCGCTGGGCTGTTCGGATTGAGAGCCAGGAGAAGGGGTGGGCGGTAGACCGCGGTGCCACATTGTCATTACGCTGGATCACTGGCCCGACCCGGCACCCGAGGATGCAATGGCCGAATCGCGTAGCGTGAGCGCTGCCGTGACTGCGCCGTCAAGACAATCCATCGGGGTCGGAAGAACGGGGACTCAAGAGGCTTGGTGAATGTATCGCTCCAGCGTCAACAGAGAGGGTTCATGACGCGGCTGGTTGTTGCGGTGCTCACCAGGGTGCCTCAAGGAATCGTTGACACAGTCCATCCGAGGCAGAGCGTCCGCGGTTAGTCTCGGCCGGTAAGGATTCCTGATTGGGTCCGGTGTTGATTCGTGTTCGATGACAAGCGGTCTCTGTCTGGGCAGCGGGTGACGGATCTTACGCTCCCATGGTAAGGACATCCGGGTCAGACTGGCTGCAGGATTTACCCTCACCTCAGGTGACGAAGAGTCACTGGCTCGCACTCGAACGGGACCGAACCATGAGCATTCGTATTGCTTCGCTGCGCACCCTCTGCATCAATCAACGATTCGGGCTGACGCTGGGCTTTGCCTTGACGGCGTTCGCGTGTTCGGATGGCGACGACTCTGGACCGAACGAGCAGACTGCCGGCACCGCAGGGAACGCTGTCGGTAACTTGGGAGGCAGCAGTGCGTCCGGAGGTTTGAGCCCGACTTCTGGAGGGATGAGCGCGGGTGGCACGCCGGGCATGGGTGGGCTCCCCGGTCCCGGTGGTACGGGTGCCGGTGGTCGGCCCGGCACCGGTGGCACGGGCACGGGTGGGATCATCGGCAATGGCGGGCTTGGAACCGGTGGGATGCTGCTCCCCATCGGTGGTACGGGTACCGGTGGATTGGGGATGGGTGGCCTGGGCATGGGTGGCCTGGGCATGGGTGGCCTAGGCATGGGTGGCATCGGGATCGGCGGCGAAGGTCCATCCGGGGGCACAACGACCGGCGGGACCGGGACCGGTGGCGAAGGTCCATCCGGCGGCGTCCAGATTGGTGGTGCACCCGAGGGAGGCGTTGGTGCCGGTGGTTCATCCGGGTCAGGCAACGAGTCCGGCGGTGGCAGTGAATCCGGTGGATCCAGCGCTGGCGAGGGCCAGGGTGGTGGTGATGCCGGTGCCGGTACCGGTGGATCCGTTGAGGACGGGCGGAGTGCCGGCTGTGACACGGAACCCGGCATCCCGAGTGACCAGTACAACAACGGCCAGCCCATCTCGATCGAGGCGGCTGGCATGCAGCGTCGGTACATCCTGAGCGTGCCGGACAACTACGACAACAGCCACGCGTACAAGCTCGTCATCGCCTGGCACCAGCTGGACGGCAACGACCTGCAGATGTATCGGGACAACTATTGGGGCCTCAAGCCGCTTTCCGACAACAGCACCATCTTCGTGGCTCCCAACGGTCAGAAGGGCGGCGCGCCCTGCTCGGGGATGGACCCCAGCCGTGATGATGGCTGCGGTTGGCCCAACAGCAACGGCGAGGACCTCGCGCTCGGCGATGCGGTCGTGGAGGAGATCAAGGCAAACTTCTGCGTGGACACCAACCGGATCTTCGCCAGTGGCTGGAGCTACGGTGGGAGCATGTCCTTCGCCAACGCGTGCGACCGGCCGCTGAGCGACAGCGGGTACGTCCGCGCCATCGCCGTCTACGCGGGACAGACGATGAGCGGCAACTGCACTCCCAGTAAGCCGGTCGCCTACTACGGCTCGCACGGGACCGGCGACAACGTGCTTTGCTATGACGAGAACAGCAGCAGCACGGGGTGTATGGTGAACATCAATGGTGGCGGTGTGGGCATGGCCCAGCTCTATGCCGATGCCAACGGTTGCACGGGTTGGTCGACACCCCAGAAGGCGAATAACGGTCACGTGTGCACGGACGTCACCGGATGCCCCGACGGGTATCCAGTGAAGTTCTGTTCCTTCACGGGCGGGCACACCGGGTACCCGGATGGGGGCTGGCAGGCTCCGTTGGTCTGGGAGTTCTTCAGCCAGTTCTGACCGCTCGAGGTCACCGGGTTTGGCCGGCGCCGGCCGACACGCTGGGTTGTAAAATCGCCAACATTTTGCAGCCACAGTGTTGTTGGCCCTGAAAAATGCAGCCCTTCGTCGATGGTCGCCTGTCGCTCAGTCGCAAAGTGCCATCCTGAGCTGGGTAGTTACTTCTTTGGTCCCTCGGGGACCGCTTACCCATGCGACAGACAATCTTTCTACTTGCCCTTGGCGTCACGCTTGGCGCCTGCGCCGACAAGGACTCATCCTCCAAGTCCAGCGGCGCAGGCGGAGGGGGGGCCCCACCAATCGGACTTGGAGGCAATCCGGCGACGGGTGGCCTCAACAACGGAGGAACCCCGGATCTGGGGAGCGGTGGAGTCACGGCTGGCCAGGGTATGGGGGGAGCCCCGCTCAGCGGTGGCGCTCCGACTACCGGCGGTATTGGTGACGGTGGTGCGCCGCAAAGCGGTGGGTCGGGGACGGGAGGTGCAGGCTTGGGTGGTGCGGAGCAGGGCGGTGCCAGTCCCGGTGGTGCGGGGGCGGGTGGAAGCGCCGAGGGTGGGGACGGCGCGGGCGGTCTGAGTGTCGGCGGTGCTCCGTCAGGTGGTAGCGGCGCGGGTGGTGTCTCGTCAGGGGGCGTGAGCGGGGGTGGCGCCAGCTCCGGAGCTGGGGGTGACGGTGGGGCGGTCGGAGGCGCTGCGGGGGAAGGGCCTCCCAGCTACGCCTTGCCTCCTCCCAACGAATGCTCCAATCAGTTCAACGTTCAGGACTGTAAGACGGGAGATGCGACCAGCCGCTGCGGCGGCAAGTGCTCCAACGACAACGGCCCCACCGCGAAGAACGCTTGTGAGAGCGGCAAACCCGACGTCCCGGTCCAGTATGCCTGCACGCGGGACATCCTGTTCTCCACCGAGATGACCCAGGCGGTCATCGACGATGGCTACGAGGGGGCCTTCAACTACGCCATCGTCGGGCATGATCCCGATCCGAACAACCTCGACGCGGGGTTGCCCAACTCTTGCTGTCAGTGTTACCAGCTGGTGTTCGACGTGCCCACGTACCTGACCGCCTCCGTGCTCTCGCCCCCGCCGCCTCTGATCGTGCAGAGTGCCAACACCGCAGCCTCGGGGTCCCTGGGTTTCGACGTGTTCATGGGTGCCGGAGGCCTGGGGGCTTTCAACGGATGCAACGCCGAGCTGGGCCTCGCCAGCAGCCAGGGCTACTCGATGTACACGGGCTATCCCCGCGTTGGGCAGGCCTTCGCTGGCGGTGTCAAGCCGGGTCCGGATAGCGTGAACTGCACCGACGAGTTCAACAACCTGACCGACGCCCTGATCGACGCTGCCAGCTGCCAGGAAAAGATCGAAACCGCCTGCAACGAGATCACCGCGGCCAACGCGGTGGTGCAAGAAGACACGCGCCGAAGCTGCATCGGCTCTAACCAAGCCGCGACCTACTATCACGAGAACTGGAACGTCTACGCCCGGCGTGTGGCCTGCCCCACGCACCTGACGGAAGTGACCGGGTGCAAGCCCGCCCCCGATTCGGCGCTCCCGGCACCCGATCCCACCGTTCTGACCGCCGCGCAGGCCGCCTCGGCCGGGTTCAGCCAAGGCTACCACACGACGACGATGCAGGACTGCTGCATGCCCACCTGTGCCTGGGCCAACAACGTGCAGATACCGACCGTGGACGGCTACAACTCGTTCTACTCGTGCCTCGAGGACGGGTCCGTCGTGACCGAGTAACTTCGTGACCGCCCTGTCCTGGGCGTGGTCAAGATGGCTCGGTTCGCGTAGCTTTGGCCTTTGACGCCCAGGCCGAGCCCAACACCGTTTACGCCTGGTGGGTTCCCTGATATGCAAGGGGCCGTGAGCGGTATTGTGTTGCGAAGGGAACGTGCCATGCGACGAATTGTCCGGATCTTGCCCCTTTTCGTGCTGTGTTTGGCCTCCGCGGCTGGTGCCCAGACGGCGCAGCCTCCAACCGAGCCGGTTCCAGCCGGCAGCGCCAGCGCGATGCCGGTGTATGAGAGCCCTTCGCCCCCAGCCGAGTCCGCCCCTGCGGCTTCCGCTGCCTCGCCGCAGACACCCGAACCGCCAGCTCCCGTGGCTTCTTCCGATGTGGCACCAGCTCCCGCGCCGCCAGCAACTGCCCCATCCGCTGCGCCGGTCCTGGCACCAAAACCCCCACCCACCGAGTGTCGAGGTCCCTGGGTTCGGCATGGCTTCTACTTTCGGGCAGGTGGCGGGGTGGGGGTCTTCTCGGCGTCTGGCAAGGGTCCCAACGGGAAGCCATCCATGACGACAATGGGAGCAGAAAGCCTCTTCGCCATCGGCGGGGGGATCGCGCGCGGCCTGGTCCTGGCTGGGACCATCCAATCCTGGGGCGCCACCGGTACCCTGAAGAAGGGCCCCTATTCCGACGCGACGGTCACGACGGACCAGGGGACTTCTGCCGCGACTGACAAGGCCGCCCTGTCCTTCGGAGACCTTGGCCTAATGCTCGATTGGTTCCCGGATCCCGCCGATGGCTGGCATGCCGGCGTCACTGTGGGATTGGGAATGGCGACCGTCATCAACCAGGCGGATGACAGCACCCTGGCTGGGACCAGCTTCGCCGGCGGCATTTTCGGTGGATACGACTGGGCCATCGCTCCCGCTTGGTCCCTGGGGCTTTCCCTTCACGTCGACGGCAGCACCTCGGCGAAGCTGAAGGACCAGTCGGACAAGGATCTCGACGGGTACAGCCTCCGATCGTTATCGGTGGCGCTCGCGGGCTCGATCTTGCATTTCTGACGCAAGAACGTCTGGATCGCCTTTGGATGGTTCTGACGACAGAACTACGGAACCACAGTCAACGGGATGGATCTCATGGCAAGAATACGCATATCACTCGGCGAACGCAGGCAAATGGTCACTCCTTCTGTCTCCACGACGGCCCTTGTCCTGGTGCTCACTCTCGGCACCGGCTGTTCGAACTCGGATGATGAAACGACGAGCGAGGCAGAGGTCCGGCGAGTCGGCAACGAACTCTGTGAGGAGTACACCTGTTCGGTGGAGCCCGACCTCACTGACTGCAAAGACGAGATGGAGGAGATTCTCGAAAAGGCGAAGGCCAACTCCTGCCTGGACGTGATTGACGCGTGGTTCAGGTGTCTGCGCGATTCCACCCACTGCACCGACGGTGTGCCCCCCAAGACCTCGCAAGCCTGCTCGGACGAAGAAGAGCTCGCCGAGGATTGCCGGAAGGGACGGCTGTAGCCAGGTGAGTTCAGGCAGACCCAACCAAGGGTCGGCAATGACGCGGAGCCGGAGCTCCGACCGCACACCTGCCACCGATCAATCGAACGGGTTCCCCGTTCAATCGCGGAAGGCGGGTAGCTCGACGACGTAGGTGTCGACGCTCTCACCGCCACCCCAGTCGCTGCCGAAGATGGCTCGGGTGCCGCTGGGGCTGCCAGTCACGTGGGGCTCGCCCCAGTAGTCCTGGGCTTCCTGGGAACGGTGATGCGCGATGCGGCAGATCTTGCCACCCGGGTTGGTGTCGGCCAGGACCAGCTCCTGGTCGAGTACACCCGCGCCGCTCGAGTCCCCGATAATGGACAAAAAGACCCACCCGGGGTTCTTGTAGATGGGGGCCGAGAGGTGCGTTCCCGAGGGGGGATAGGGATAGCCGGTATCGGGCCCCACGATCACTCGGGAAGAGCCGTCGGTCATGTCGAAGGTAACCAGAGAGCCGACGCTGCTTCCCTGCGGTCCGTCATCGAACTGGACCAGGTTGTACGTGTCATGCCCGTTTGCCAGCTGACCCAGGCTGCAATGCTCTCCGGCCGACGCGAGATCCAGCGTGCGGACCACGTGCATCGATTCATCGACGACGTCGCCATTGAGGTAAGCGAGCTTCCCGCTCGCCGATACGAAGGGTGCCACCTCATCCGACTCCGCCGAGCCCAGCGTTTCGCCCGTCGATAAGTCGTAGATGAAGGCGTTCCCGCTGTCCTCGCAATACAGGCCCAGGCGCTCCGAATCCCAGGAAATCCAGGCGTGCGAGTCGGCGCTGACCTGACCGTCGCAGTCGATGGTCTGGATGGACTCGTTCTGGTCGGCCGAGACGCTGTAACGCATGAGTTGGTTGCCGTCGATCCAGAACAGGGAATCGGGATCCACGGTGCTCCAGTAGACCTGCTCCAGATCCGGCGGACTGATGGCCAGGTCCCGTACGTATTCGTAGGTTTGGCCATCGTAGAGCAGGTGCCCATGCTCCACCTGGTAGAGCACCATGTACGTCTCATCCGCGTTCCATGCCTGGGTCGGTGAGTAAAGCGGCTTGATGACGCCCGAGCCACCCACGTCGGTGATGCGCCGGATGGTGGTTCCGAACTCGGGATCCGTCACCGCCGCTCCGACCTCCGGCTTTTCCAGATCCGTCATCGGATGCTCGTCCTTGTCCGTGACCAGGCCGTCGCACAGATCCTCGCCGGGTTCGTTGGTGCCGGGAGGGCCGCCGCCGGCCCCGCCGCCTTCGTCGCCGTCTTTCGAGTCAGAGCTGGAACAGCCCAGCACCATTGCCAACAGCAGACACCAGGGACGCGCCTCTCGTAGAGCCATCATGGTGTCCACCAGGATCCGCCCTCAGAGGGCGTTCGGTCAAGCGGCTCGGAACCGCCTCACGGGATGTCCAGGCAGAAATCCTCGAGCCTGAGGCCAGTCACCGGTCCCTGCCAGATCTCGAACCCGATGGCGACGGCCAGCACGGCGTCACCAGGCATCTGCAGGTTCCTCTGCTGGGCGTCCCGGATGAAGTCCATGATGTCGAAGGCGATCTGGTTGGCGTCGTCGCCCTCCGCGCGCACGTAATTGACGATGGGTAGGCCGTTGACCTGGCCCGCGACGATATTCCACACCCCCGCGACGTTGGTCACCTCGACGCCCTCGGTGGTGGGGGTTCCCGCGGGACCTTCCACGGGTGGATCGTGCAACCAGACCATGAAGTAGCTCTGCAGGCCGCGGAACATGGCGTTCGGATCCCCCAGCCACACGTCATACGCGACGTTGTACGTCCCGTTGCCGTCGGGATGACTCCAGCCGGCTACGGTGTTAAGGGCCGTGATCTGAGACAGTGGGCGGGGCAGGCCGCATTCGAGCGAGGTCTCCGAATACTGTCCGCAGAAGATGGAGGGGTATCCGGCGGGAGCCCCGTTTGACTGTCGGCTTCCTTGGTAGTCATTGACCGTAACGCTGGTGCCCAACCAAGCGATGTCGTGACTGACCCAACCCTGGCCCCAGCCGTTGGTGATCATCCGATAGTTCTTGCCATCCCGCGTTACGTTGGTTCCCAGGAACTGTTCCTGGGTCTGACCCGAGCCGGTTTGAGTTCCGGCGCCCAGCCTGCAGGCGCCGGCGGTCAGCTCGCCGCTTCCGCCGGTCGCCGCTCCACCCGCTGCGGGGTCGCCGCCCGAACCACTACCGCCCGACTCGGGCGCACCGCCCGTGCCGGTTCCACCCGATTCAGTTCCACCCGTCCCAGTCCCGCCGGTTTGGGGCTCCCCACCAACACCGGTTCCCCCGGTTTGAGGAATACCACCCGTGCCGGTTCCACCCGACGGAGCGCCCCCCGTGCCGGTTCCACCCGACGGAGCGCCCCCCGTGCCGGTTCCACCCGACGGAGCACCGCCCGTGCCGGTTCCGCCCGACGGAACGCCGCCATTGCCGGTCCCACCCGACGGAGCGCCGCCATTGCCGGTCCCACCCGATGGAGCGCCGCCCGTGCCGGTCCCGCCCGATTGGATGCCGCCGGTTGCACTGGCGCCCCCGGAGATCGGCGCACCGCCAGTGGACGAAGACGTATCGGGTGAGCTGCTCTCTGAAGAAGAGCAGCCGATGGATAGCAGCAAGGAAAGAGGAACGACGCCACGCGACGATCGGCGAAGCATGATGCCTTTAGAATAGCAGGCGCCACGGCGTGTTACCGTTCTCACGAACCCCGGCGTGACGGTTCGACCGTGTGTAGATCTTTATGGTCGCGACCAAACGTCAGTCGTCAACAAAACATCATTGGACCGCACCAATTGTTCAACGAAGCCCCGGGGCGTTCGATCACTGCGTTGGCTCACCCACGACGACGCCCCGCCCGGTCGCCCCGATGTAGACGCGGCCGAAGACGCGCGGATCCCCTTCGACCACGGTGACATTGCCGTATTGATGGGCGTCGTCATTGATCCGTTCCCAGGTTTCGCCCTGGTCGATGGAGCGGAACAGACCCTTCGTCTCTGCCACCTTTCCTGCAATGAACAGGGTTGGGTACATGGTTCCCGGAGCCGCCTTGCCCAACCCCACGCCGTAGCTTTCCCGTACCGAGTCAAGCGCGTCCACGCTCTTACCGCCATCCGTGGAGCGATACAGCTCCTTGCCCGTGGACAACCACAGATGACCCGAGAAGCCGGGAACTGCCTCGATGTCCGCCATGTTCAGCTGGTAGTCGGCCAGTGTGGGCAGGGCGTCGCTGCCCTTGCTGAACGAGGCGCCCCCATCGCGACTGACATAGAGGGTACCTTCCATGGCATCGTAAACGGTCACCTGTTTGGGATCGACGCGGTCGGCAGCGGGCTGCAGATCCATGGATGTCCAGTCGGGCAGCGGATTGCTGGAGCGCAATCCCTGCACCTTTTGCCAGGTCTGTCCCCGGTCACGGGAATAGGCTGGTGCATTGGCCTTCATGATCCATACGATGGACGAGCCGTCGGCGGTCATGGCCACCGTGCCCCCGCGCTCCGCCCCGGCCGGCTCTTTCGGGAAGCCTTGCCAGGTCATCCCACCGTCGCTGGACAGGGAGCCGTGGGGCTTGGGGTCGGGAGCGAACCACCACACAGTGCCGGTACGAACCATCAGCTCCGGCTTCAGCTCGGCGAAATCGAGACCGGTCCCATTCTGACAGGGTGGATCGTAGGCGCCGTAGGAGGGGGTGCGGAAGAGATCCTCGTGCCGGAGCCCGCAGATGTCGCCCAGGCCGCTGAGCAGCGGTGCGCCAACCCGAGGACTCAGAAGGGTGATGGTCGCGGTCTCTTCCAGCCCCTGGTTGGAGAAGCGGAACTCGACCGGCTCCTTGGAATCGGCCTTCCTGAGGTTCCGCGTCCGCCACACCCCAGCGCCGGTCACGAACGTGGCGTGCTCGGGATCGAAGGGATCGATGTCGAAGTCACCCAACCATCCGGGAACGTCGACGGTGGGACGGTGTAGCTTGTACCACTCGGCTCCGTTGACGTTGAACTGGGAGCTCTGTCCAAAGGCCGCCCAGGTCTTGCCGCCGTCCGTGGTGCGGAAGATGTTGTCCTTCTTGGTCCACCGGTCGATTGTCGTGACAACCAGGGTGCCGGGGCTGGACGGGTCGAGGGACAGCCCCGCATAACCGAAGGTGTCCTCGGCCGAAGGCCTAAGTGGCGTGATATTGGTCGCCGTGTTCGCTTTGGGATCGAGGACGTAGACGGCACCGTCGGTCACGTCATTGGGGCCGGGCGCGTTGCCGTAGCTCGCGAAGAGCTTGCCACCCGGGTCCAGTTCCACGTGACAGGCCAGAAAACCCTTGGGCTGTCCGGGCAGGATGGTCCAGGTCTTTCCCGCATCGCGGCTGACGAACACGCTGCCTTCCGAGTTGTCGGCGGCTGCATACACGACCGGGGTTGGCGTGCCAGGTTGACCGCTCTTCTTGTCGAACAGGATGACGGTGATGCCGATGGGGTCGTTGCCGGTGCCCTGGGGCAGCCCCGGGCGTTGGTCCCAGCTCTTGCCCGCATCCTCGCTCACCAGCAGGCCATCCTGGCGTGAGCCGAAGAACACGCGCGATGGCTGGTTCGGATCCACCGCCAATCGCTCACCACAGTGACGACCCCATTCATTGCCCCCGAGCTTGATGGTAAGTGGCGCGACATCCCAGGTCTTGCCCCGATCCGCGGAGCGCAGCATGGCGCCCGTCCCTGCCCAGCTCTTGGTGTACGTACCGGTGGCGAGATAGACGACGTCGGGATTGGTGGGATCCAGCGCCAGACTCTCGATGCCCAGGGCGTTCGAATCGTCACGACCGATCCAATCGGTGATGGGCAGCCAGCGTTCGCTGCCCGGATCGATCCGGTAGGCTCCGCCGATGTCGGTGCGGGCGTAGGCCAATCCCTTCACGCTGCCACTGAAGATGATACCGGTCACGAACCCGCCCCCCAGGATCTCGACGTTCTTCCATGTGTAGGGGCTGGTGGTGATGGGGCTTGTCCCCGCAGCGGACGAACCCTCGGCGGTGGACGGGCCCTTCGCAGGGGGTGGAGTCAGGCAGGCGGTGGGGACCAAGACCAACGCGAGTAGCCAACCGAGATGCGAGTCGAGACGTTTCATGGAGCACCTAGCTTGAGTGGGCGAGACGATACCCAGAACCGAGGACGATAGCAGTACCTCCATCACCCGTTCCAGCGCCCTCGGACGCCTTCGGGCGGTCCAGGGGCCAATGGACAATCCTGACCTTCTGCCGGCTGGAGCCGTGGCTTGGTACCGCGTTAACCAGGACTGCGCTCGGGCCCACGTCAGGCAAGGACAGCGACAGCGAAATCGGCGACGGGGGGAAGGGCAGTGCCGCTTTACGGGCTCGTTCGTCTCCCCCTATGCTGCCTGGCCATGTCGTCCAGCCGATCCCATCGCTCCTCCCGCGTCTCAGCCCTGGTCGGTCTTTCGTTGCTCGGTGTGGCGTGTTGCCCGTCCGCACCACCCCAGGCTCCCTGTCCTTGCCGGGAGCGAGCACCACAGGTCACGGCTGCGCCGGTGCGAGCGCCAGCACCAGCAGCCACCGCCGAGCGGTTGATTGAAGACTTCGAGAGCCCCGCCGGGCGTTCGGGGGGATTTTGGTACGAATTCGACAAGAATCCCCTGGGGACGGTGGCCAACCCCAATCCCTTCGTGCTCTCGCCCGGGGGCTGTCCCAAGAGCCCCGGCTTCGCGGCGCACATCTGGGGGACGCTGGGGGCGGATCGTGCTCCCTGGACCTGGGTTCAGATGCAGGTGTTCCTCAATCCGCAAAAAGCCTCGGAGGATCTCACCGGCTACAAGAGTGTTAGCTTCTGGGTGAAGGGTGACGGCGGGCGCTACGCCATCTTCCTGATCCGTGACGCGGTCAAGGACTACGACAGCTACCATTACGAGTTCACGGCACCCAAGGAATGGACCCAGATCAAGGTACCGCTGGATGCCTTCCGCCAGTACGGCTGGGGCAAAGCAGTTCCGCCCGAGCCCACGGACGTCAAGTTCATCCAGCTGAGCCCCGCCATCCACGATCAGCCGTTCGATGTGTGGTTCGACGACGTGGTTCTCTCGCCGGAGAAGGTTTCCAATGAGCCCGTTGCCTACGACACCACGGGCTGGTTCCCCTTCACCGGCGTGTCGCCGGAGAAGCGACGCGGCACGGCGCTCGATGTGTCGCGGCTGCTCGACGCTCCCGCCGGCAAGCACGGCCCGCTGGGCAAGCGCGGGGAGAACTTCGTGTTCCGTGACGGAACACCCGCCAAGTTCATGGGCGTCAATCTGGTGGCCTCTGCCAATTTCCCGACGCATCAGGAGGCGGAACGGATCGCCGAGCTGCTCAGTCAGATGGGTGTCAACATCACTCGTCATCACCACATGGATGCGGCCTGGAGCACGCCCAACGTCTTCGGCAACAAGGCGACCACGCTCACGCTCGATCCGACGGCCATGGAACGCTTCGACTATCTGGTAAGTCAGCTGCAAAAGCGGGGCATCTACCAGTTCTTCGACATGCTAGTGCACCGGAAGGTGAGTTCTACCGACGGCGTGGCCAATGCCGACAAGCTGGCGGCAGGGCTGAAGATCGAAGGCGAATTCGACCCCAAGCTCATCGAGCTACAGGAGCGTTTCATCACCCAGTTCATGGGCCATAAGAACGCGTACACGGGGCGCTCCTACGCCAAGGATCCGGCCGTGGTGATGGTGGAGGCCATCAACGAGGACAGCCTGTTTTGGTTGATGCCAGAGGGGGACTTCTCGGTGAAGACCCCTGAAGGGCGGGCCTATCTGTCCGGTCAGTTCTCGGAGTGGTTGAAAAAGCAGGGGCTTCGTGATCCTGCCGCGCTGCTTCGGCGCTGGGCGGGGACCGGCAAGGGGCTTGGCCCCGAGGAGGATCCCGCCAAAGGCAACGTCGATCCGGTCGTGGCCACCGGCAAGTCGGCGGAGGCGGAGCTGACCGCCGCGCGGGCCAAGGACACCCTGCGCTTTTACTACGACATGACGCTCGGCTATTACCGACACATCGAGAAGCTGTTGCGCGGTCTTGGCTACCAGGGCCAGTTCACGGGAAGCAACCACTGGACGGAACATCCGCTGGATCTTCGCGCCAACGCCCAGCTCGACTTCGTCGACCGGCACGCATACTGGTCCCATCCCCAGGGCGGCTGGGGATACAAGACGGAAGTAACCTTCAACAATACGCCGATGGTGAAGGATCCGGAGCTTGGCATCATCGGTTCCCTGGCGCGACGGCGGGTCAAGGGGATGCCCTACACGGCCAGCGAGTGGCAGACCTCGGCGCCCAACGACTACCGACACGAAGGCCTGCTCTTGATGGGGGCCTATGCTGCCTTCCAGGGATTCAGTCCCATCCAGTTCGCCCTCAGCCACGACGTGAACCGGAACATGTCGCAGATCTCGACCCTGACCAACAACTTCGACATCCTGGAGCAACCCGCGGTGTTGGCAGCCTGGCCCGCGGTGGCCACGCTTTTTTATCGCGGTGACGTGCAACCGGCCAAGGTCGAAGGCTATCTCCGCTACGAGCCTGACGCAGGCCTCCGGCCAGCCGCCGCCTTCATCTACCCGGCGAAGATGGGGCTCATCGCGCGGACCGGTGTCGGTTTCGGTGTCGGTCAGTCCCCGGCCGAGCTGGACGCGCTCCGGGCCAAGTACACCTCGGGTGGCCGGGTCAGCTCCAGCACCGGCGAGCTCCGCCATGACGCGGCGCTGGGTCGATTCGAGCTCGATACCCCCCGGACCCAGGGCATGATCACGTTCAAGACCGAACAGCCCGTTCAGCTGTCCAGCACCAAGCTCGAACTCGCCAACGAGTTTGGCGTAGTGATAATAACCGCCCTCGACGACCAGCCCATTGCCAGCTCCAAGCATCTTCTGGTGACGGCCCTCGGCAACGCTGTCAACACCGGGATGAAGTTGACCGCCAACCGCGGCGGCTTCGCGGAGGTGGGCAGGGCGCCCGTCCTGGTCGAGCCCATTCGGGGACGGGTCACCATTACCTCCAAGCTCCAGTCGGCAGCCCACTGCTACCCACTGGAGGTTTCCGGCGCACGCAAGGCGGAGATCCCCCTGACCCAGCAAGGCGGGGCGCTCAGCCTCGAGCTTTCCGCCGCGCACCAGACGCACCATTACGAGATCGTCCGGTAGGCGCGTCCACCGGGGGCAGGGGGTCACTGGAAGGCCGCCGGGGGAAGGGGTCACTGGAAGGCCGCCGGGGGAAGGGGGTCATGGGTTGCCACAACCCGTTTGTATACAAAGCATCCCCGGCAGCCTGTGCAACCCCCCTGGTCGCCCCGTTTGACGAGGCTCCTTCCGGTCGCCCCGTTTGACGAGGCTCCTTCCCACAGCCTGGAATCCAGCCCCGCGGATTCAACATCCCCTCAAGGCGGTCGTCGTCCGGTCTCGATTGCCGTGCCCCGACCCTCCCTGGTACGCTTGGCTGTTGATGGAGACACCTGCTGGCGTCCTCGAGTGTTCGAAGTGCGGGGCCCCGCTCGACAATGCCAACGAGGAGGGAGCAGACTCGATCCGTTGCAGTTACTGCGGCGCGATTCACCGTTTCGCTCCCGCCCCACCGCCCAGCACTCCGGTCCATACCCTGCGCGTGGACAGCCCGGTCCTGGTGCATTGGGGTAACCACTGGTGGAATGCGCGTGTGATTCGTGTCGTCTCGGAGGCTGCCTGGGAAATCACGTATGACGGTTGGCCGTCGAATTGGGACGAGGTCGTCGGTCCCGACCGGATCTCGGCGCTCGGTGCGGAACCGAACCACCCGGATCATTCGATCCATCTTCCTCGGCACTCGGTGAGTGTGAAAAAGCGATCCCTTGCCCTGATTCTCGTGGGGGCGGTCGTTCTGCTCCTCGTCGTCATCGGCTTGACGTTGGACACCAAGGAGCGCCATCAAGCGACGGCGAGTGCCGTCACTCCACCGGCTCCGGGTAGTCTGGTCACGGGTACTCGCGTTCGGGTGCTCTGGAAAGGCAAATGGTACGATGCCACGGTACTTTACCCCCTCGCCGATGGCAGGCTCCGGATCCACTACGTGGGGTGGGACGAATCGTGGGACGAGGAGGTTACCCTGGACCGGGTCGAGGCCCGGTGAAGCTGGATTCGCCGGATCTCGTGGGTCTGTTTGTGAGTTCGTCGCAGCAACGCCGGCCAGGATGCACCACACCCAAGGGAACTTGGCCCCATCCGTGGCCAGCTCATTGGGCGCGCTGGTCGTCACCCGGCTTGGCGAAATGGGCCCGGTCGATGTCCCACGGCGCGGCAGGCCAGTAACTCCCGTTCACAAGCTGCCAGCAGCGCGCGCGCCCAAACAGCTTGGGCGAGAGCGCGGGATCGCCAATCTTGAATCGCTTGCCGCGCCGAAGCTCGTTCAGGTGCAACTTGAGGAATTGCTGCCACTCGTTGCGCAGTGCGAGCCGCTCGCTCCGCGAGAGATCCGTCCGACCGCTGCTGCCTCCCGGAAGGCCGTCGATGACCTTTTCCAGAGCATCGAGGGCCAAACCAACGAGATGCTCGTCACCCAGCCGATCCGCCCATACCAACAGCAAGTCGACTCCGGCGCCGAGCCTGCGCGCGGCCTCGGTTGCCTCACGCAAGACCCACTCGTGATTCTCGGTCGCGATGATTTCGAGGAGTGGCTTGAGGAAGCTCGGATCCTTGGTTCGCCCAGCGACCTCGCAAGCCGCGCGCACCACTCCCAGATCGGGATCTTCGAGCCGACCCCGCACGAACGTGAAGAGCCCTTGGGGGACTGGTTCCGGAATCGATCGGAGCGCCGCTTCACGGGCCGGATAGTGGCAGTTTTCCCCAAATACGGCGACCTTGCGCTCCCAACCATCGGGGCGAGGTCCGGGCTTACGAGCAACCGCTTCGAAATAGAGGAGAAATCCTGCGTTGCCTCCGGGTTCCGCATCCGCCGCCGAGCTTGCTGGTTCGAGGGCGTGGGCCGCTCGCAGCAGGTCTGGCAAAGGCTCCGGCCAGTTCAAGATGTTGTCCTTCGGATCATTGCGAGGCATGACCATCGGATCGAGCACTCGCTCCAGTGCCTTCACGACGGCTTCCCGATCGGACGGAGCCCCCACCGACTCCAACACTCTCGCCCCAGCCCCAACTGCTTTTGTCTCACCGCCGGTGAGCAGACGGGATGCCAGAGCGCGGGTCCGGTCGGTCAACGTGGGATCCCAAGCTCGCCCAGAAAGCTGCCGCCGAGCCTGGTAGAAGTCAGCTCGCGGTCGACCGGCATCGGGTAGGGTGTCGGCAGGGGGTGGCAGGCGATCGATGAGTGCCTGTATCGCATCTTTTCCCAGCTTCGCTTCGGGGTCTTCCGCCAGAGTCAGAAGCGCTCGGGTCGCCTCGGGCGTGGCCATGGCCGCAATCCCTTCCAGGGCCAACGGCTTGCCTTTGCCTGCCCGTCGCAATAACGGCTGAAGGTAGATCGGATGGGACAGGCAGCCGAAATCGGCGTAGTTGACGGATTTCTTACCGAAGCTGGACGCCGGATCCTCTGGTAGCTTTTCCATTTGCTCGACGACCTTTTCCGCCTCCTCCGCGCTGGGCAGGCGGAAGGCGATCTTCGCCTCTCCCACGGGTCGACGCCGCTCCCCCTCCTTCCAACCAAAGTCGTGGGTGACGCGAATCGTGTAGCGGCCGGCGTGGTCGATCCGCCGGTACCGCATCAGAGGAATCGAATCGTAGTGACTCTCACCCGGCTTCAGCGTTACCTCCCCTCCCAGTCCGCCAAAACAGGTCGGTTTGGGGTCGGGATCCTCTGCCGGGTGACCGTGCTCGTCAGTTGCCGTCACCTTGAATCTCAGATGCCGGCTGGCCCCCCGATAATCGCCACCGAACGACGCCTGGAAGGGTTGATCCCCTACATTGGTGAGCACGAAGTGCACCAGCACGTTCTCTCCGACGAAATACCAATCGCGATCGAGCTCCAGGCTCAACTTCGCATGGGGAGGCACTGGGGTGGCCGTGCTCGATTCCCACACCGTATCGTCGCCATCGTTATCGCGTGATGCTGGACCCACCACACTCGCCGAAGCCGTCGCAGCTGCAACCCTCGAGCCGTCCGTCGGGTCCCTCCCCTGGCGTGAGGCCCCCGAGGGTTCGGGGCGGCAAGCCAACGGCAGGGAAGCGAGAAGGATGATCGATGTCCCAACCACCCACATCTCAAAATGTGGCCCTCGCGAGGACAAACCACGTGACATGGGTCCGAACCAACCCATAACCCTCACCCCCCCGACCCCAAGAACCCCGCCACTTCGCCGCGATACGGTGTCTTCTCCCCGAGGACGTAACAGGCATCGCCTTCGATGCAGGTTGGGTTAGCAAGTAACGTGTCGAACAGGGGGTAGCTCGACCAGGCCCCGTTCTTCAACGTGGCCACGCGCTGGGTCGAGCAGGAGATGACGACCAGCGTTTCGGGCTGGGGCGTGAAGGTACCGCAGGGCTGCACCATCGCCGTTGGCTCGGAGTTGTACTCCGGGGTCACGGCGAGATCTTGTTCCAGCCGATTGAAGCCTCGCACCGGGTCCGAAGCGGGGAGCCGCTGCCAGCGATCCATCTCCCACGCCAGAACCTCGCCCGAGGTCTCCAAGGCGAGCAACCTTCCTTGGTAGCGGACCACGGAAACCACCGGGGACGGATCCTTTCGCTTTGCCACCCTCTGTTCCGTCCAGCGCTTGCCATCGTACTTGTGGAACTTCTCCTGTGCGACAGCGATGGCGAGCGTGGGAGAATCGACGAACACGACCGTCGCGTCGAGGTGGGGCCCACGGACGAAGACTTTGTTCTGGGGTGACGGCCGCGTGTAGATGAAGCCGTCTTCACCGGCCGCCATCACGTAACCCCGAGCGCTCGACAAGGCGCGCAGCCCGAGGCCCGTGCTGGTAAGCATAGGAGTCCAGCGCTCACCATCGAAGCGCTGGATCGTCTCCGCGGTGGCAATGATCCCGTCCGTGGCACTTCCCGTCGCAAAAAGGACGGGGCCGAATTCCAAGCCCTGCATTGCCGCGCGCCAGCTCTGGTCGCTGTTGACGGAAGCAAAATGGCCGTCGCTGCGCCGCACCGACCAAAGAGGGCCACAGGAGCTTGCCGAACTGGCGATGACTCTGCCCCCTGACTCGCAGAGCGCATCGACCGAATCCCGCCCCCCGACGGTCTGGGGAACGAAACGACCCTCTCTTACGAGGCGAACCGGTGGCTTGCCCTGACCGTACAGAAAGACGCCTTGGGACGTCTCCACCATACCCTGGGCGTCGTCGAAATGGGGAAGGGTGATGCGTCGCGCGGCCCCGCCCTTGGCGGAAATCAAGTAGCCGCTGCCGGTGACATAGAGCACTGGTTCTGGCTTGGGCACGAAGAACAGGTGCTCTGGAGTGCCGGGCCAGGTCAGAACCTCGGCCGGGCCGAACAGGTCGGACCAGGAGATGCCGTCGTTCTGCTGGATGTGGTAGCGAGTATCGGTGACGGAAATGGAATACTGGCGGTCCTTTGCCTTGATGATGGTACCCCGCACCGTCTGGTGTGGCGGGACGAGCCCCGAGCCTTGAGGCTTGGCAACCGGTGCGGCAATGGGGCAAGAGAGATTCTCAAGCTCGGCGGGGGGAACGCTGCGGTCCTTGGAGGGCAAGAACTGGATGCGTTGGGGGACGAAGAGGGCCTCTTGCCCCGAGCTCATCAGGACCCTTGCTCCTTCTGGCGTGGGCAGCGCAGCCACGATCTCCGCGGAGGCGAGCTGGGGATAGAGCGCCTTCTCGAGCGGACTGTCGGGATCGGGACCAAGGCGCACCGGGCCCCTGGGCCCCAGCGTGAAGAGGTGACGGTCAGACACGAGAAGCGTGCGTCGCGGTGACGAGACCACCTCGGAGGCATCATTGACCGCTCCCGCCACGACCCAACGCTGACCCTCACGACGCAACAGATCGGATTGTCGAATCGCGTAGCGAACTTGGCCATTTTGGAAGATCACACCCGAGTAGTGGTTAAGGGAGGGCTCGGGGTAGATCTTCGTCCTCGTGACACGATAGGCGCCACTACCGAGCAAGTGCACGCGACCCTTTTCCAGGACCAGGTGGGACGAGGACGAGGGTGACGGGCTGTTCTCGATGGCCTGCCAGTTTGCACCGCTCCAGACACTGATGCCCTGATCGCCAATCGCGAGATAGACCTCGTCTTTGCTCAATCCCAGGATGGCCACGGGGCGCCCGTACTCGCTGAGCCTTTTTACCTTCCATCCACCCTGAGTATCGCGGACCGCCGCCACAGTTCCGTTGCTGCGGGTCCCCGCCAAGAAAAGCTCACCCGTCGGTGCCACCCAAACGTGGGACCAGTCCGCGATCGAGGGGCTCGGGTAATAGGTCGTCTTGCCGTCACGGACCGTGGCAATCAGCCCCGAGCGGCCCACCGCAACCCAACCGCCGTCGAACCAGAACGCGGCGTTGATTGGGTTTTCGGATTCCGCGGCCACGTGGCTAAACGGCAACGGCTGGATGGCAGTCGCCGACGAGGTCACCAGCCACAGGGGGAGGATCGAGAGCCAAGTCGTTCTCGGGCGCACGCCTAACGCTACCTCGATTCCTTCCCTTTGGGGTAGCCTCCTGGAACGGGTCGCTGATTCTTGGCCAAGTCGTGGCTCTCGCTCCTGCTTCCCTGCGCATAACGATGGAGCTAGGGTGCTGGGGTGCGAAATCGACGGTTCTGGTTGGTGGGGTTGCTGGTCCTTGCGGCGTGCGCGTCCCGAACGCCACCCCAGGTGGCGAAGAACAAGCAGGATAAGGATGAGCCTGTCGCCCCGTGGCAGTTCCCCCAGGACAGCATAACGTCCAAGCAAACCGCTCGCTCCGGGGAGCGTTTGGCGTTCGCCATCACCCTGTGTCCGAAAGAGGGGCATCTCGTGCCCGAACTCGAGGCGTTCCGGACCGTGGTGGAGTCGCCCGAGTCGTCCTTGGCTTCACGGGTGGTGACGATGCCAACTCATCGGTGCATGTCGCCCCCTGCCGCGGTAGGGGGCGGGGAAGAGGGCCCGTTGTCCGAGCCGCATATGCCGCAGAATGACCCGTCCGACTGTAACGAGCAGATCTGCATGCAAATCGCGGGCATCGTCGATCGACCCGGTCCGATTCGGCTCGGGTTCGCCACGCCCAGCACCGACACCTCGCGCCCAGTGCCGATCATCGCCCGTCTGGACACCGAGCTACCGCCGCCCACTCTCGACGACCAGAAGGGACAGGATCTCGTGGCCGTGGTGGTCACGCTCTTGTGGCAGAAAGAGAAGGACAGCGGGGTCGCCTTCTTCGACGCCTACTCCAAGCGGAGGCGGGCCACCGCCTACCCGACGATGGGCTGGCTCGACACGAGTTCCCATTCCACGCTCAGCGACAAGGCCCTCTACAATCCCTTCTTGAGTTTCCACGACATCTGGGTCGACACCGAGCTCGACGTGCTGAGAGGCGCTCTGGATCCCGAAGAGCCGGCGACGGTGCCTGCCGCGCTGCTTCTGCCTCCGGTTGGCTTCGTGCCACCGTTTGCCCAGTGGTTGGCTCGCGACCAGGCCCAGCAGAGCCAAGCCGAGGTTGCGTCTCTGGCTTTTGTCCTCTCGCTTCGGGAGAGGATGGCACACTTCGCGCCCCAGTCCGCAGCCTTGGCGAGTTTCGTGGACGACAGGTCCCTTTTCGCGGTCTGGGACCGCATCGACCAGCTGGGTTCCTCAAGCATGGTGACGCTGGGCGGCGGCTCGAAGGATCGCGCGATTCGCCAGCGGGACCTCAGGGAGCTGGGGCTAAAGGAGGCGGTGCTTCGTGATCTCTTTGCTCACGGGGATGCCGATCAGTTGGGCGTCATCACCCATGATCTGTCGCTGCGGGATGGCACGGATCTGACGCTGGTTCTGCACCTGAGCCATCCCCAAGCAGCCGCGCGAAAGTTGGGGGCCAGCTTCACCGAGATTGCGCGCAAGAACCATGGTTTGCTGGGAAAGAGGCAGCTGGCGAGTCACACGGTCTTCACTCTTTCCGTTCCGGGCAAGAGCCTCGACTCGGCATGGCTGGTGGACGGCGAGTGGGGAGTCCTGTCCAACTCCCCGATGGCGATGGAGCGGGTGCTGCGGGCCCAAGCGGGGCTCCTCGCATCCCAGGCGGGCTCCGCGGAGTTCCGATACCTCTCGCGGCAGCCTTCCGCGAGTGCAGATGGTTGGCTGGTCCTGGGTTCTGGGTTTTGGGCGGCGCAGCGGAGCGCACCGTTCCGTGTCGCTCATCGCCGAAGACTTCTCTGTGCCGCCCAGATGCAGCAGCTCGCAGGTGCGCTCGTGGCATTCCGCCGCGATCGCGGAACGACCCCCAGCCTGAAGGACCTCATCGCGTCGCGCTACCTGCTGAGCGACGATCTGCGCTGTCCGGATGGGGGCACCATCCAGCTCGAAGCCGAGGGGGTTCATTGTACCGTACACGGCTCTCTGGGGAGCTTGACACCCGTAATCGATCGTCTACCCGCGCTGGTCAAGCCCACCGAACGTGACGGGTTTCGCGAGAGCCTCAAGCCCGAGAACTCCAGCGACGACAGCGGGAAGGAACTTTTGCATCCGCCGCTGGCGGTGCCGCAAGCCATCGAGTTTTCGACCCACCACGGTTTCTCGGCCCGAATCGTGGCAGTGCGTGACCCGGATTCACCCACGATCCAGAAGATTGAAGAGTGGGTCAGCGCCAAGCCCGTTGCTTTCGGCACGACTCACCTCCTTCGGGATACCATTGCCTCCGCGGGGTTGGTCCTCGATGTATCGAACCTGGATGACAAACAGCGGGGGCTAGGCAAGCTCCTCAAGGGCGAGGGATGGTTCCACGACCTGATGACCGAGGGACCCTTGTCTCTCGACAAGTGGTTCACGGGGAGGGTACGCATCTATTACTCGGATGGCAGCCAGGTCCCGCCCTTGCTTCCCCTTCTCACCGGCGGCAATGGTCCGTTGGGGCTCTTTGGGGATCTCGGGATGCGGTTGGGGGTGGGCGCCTTCGGGCTGGTCAATAGTGGCACGAGCTACGTGACCCTCGAGCTCAAGGACCCCAAGCTCGCGCGTGCGGCCGTTGAATCTATCCTGGCGCACAGCTACCAGAAGGACTCCACCATCACCTCCTATGAGAAGTACGATCTTCTCCCCTATCGGGGCTCGACGGTGAGCGTTGTCACGGTGCTCCCCGGACTTTTCGACTTTCAGTTGAGCTACGCGATCCTGGGGAAGGAACTGGTCATTGCGAATCGCCGTGAGGTGCTCTTGAGCCTCATCGATCGCTTGGAGCAAACCCCGGTGTCTTCTGGCCCACCACCGCTCCAAGGGCAGGCGGTGCTCTCGATTTATCCCAGTGCCTTCCAGAAGTCCGCCGACGCCCTGGAATCAGCCTGGCAGAGCGTGCTCCGACGGAGCTGCCAGCGGAACCTGGCGTACTACGAGCTCGCGGTTCAGGCATTCGGCCCGGTTCGCGGGCGTCACCCCGCACTGCTTCGCGAGCTCTTCGGCTTCGTCCCCACTTGCCCCGACCACGGGGAGTACGAGTATGACGCGCACGAGGGTGGTGTCCAGTGCAGCTTCCACGGTCGCCCGGAACGCGCGCGTCAGCCCATGCACCTGAGCCCGCTCAGTGACATCAGCAAGCTCGTCAGGCCCGTGGAGCGTCTGGATTGGACGTTCTCGACGACGGATCGGACCCTGGAGTCGGAACTCCGGGTTCCGGGGGAGTAGGCACATCGGGTGCCTTACGCTCCGCGAGCGTCCAACTGACGCTGACGTTCGAACAAGACGATTCCGAGCCCTACGGCAAGGTTCAGGCTCTGGGTGATGCCCCGGGTCGGGATGGTAATCGCAACCGAGCATTTGTCAACCAGTGGAACTGGGAGACCCGCGCTCTCGGAGCCGAAGAGGACCAGATCGGTCGCCTCGAAATGATGGCTCGCGAGCGGTACCGCCTTGGGATCAAGGACAGCAGCCAAGAGCCGCCCTTGATGGGCCGCGAGATACTCTTCGGGTTGCTCGAGCCGCAGCCAGTGGAGCTTCTCGAAGGCACCGGAGGAGACGGCTCGCAACTCTCGGGAACGTACCTTCCCATAACGGTCGCGTATCAAATGGTAAGGATCGTAAACCGGGATGTCACGCTCTCCGAAGGCCTCGAGCGTCCGAGCCAAGAGACAAAGATTGTGAAAATCCTCGGGAGCGTAGAGAAAGACGGACGCCATCAGAGCCACCGCTACCTAGCACGACGGTCGCTTTGCGCTGAGCACTGCCGATCGCGAGTCGGTCCACCCGGGAGAGGACATCCAGCGGTCGCAGGCGGCAGGGCATTGGGCAAGACGAGCCCGTCTGCCTGTGCCAGTTGTGCCATTCGGCTTGGAGGCCCGACGGGCCCCAGGAGGCCGCGGTTGCGTCTTTTTTGCCGTGATTGCGCCGAACAGGCCCCATCAAGCCTGCCATTTGCCATGGAACGAGGGTTGCTAACCACAGTGGACATCGCCCTTCTGGACGGGGCGGAGAGAGCCCATGACCAACCGAAAAAACGCCGAACTCCTGGAAGAGTATCTGAATCTCGTCTGCGAAGACCAAGAGCCTCTGCGCCGAGGCGGTTACCGGGATTGGTTGGTGCGGCGCATGACAGCACCCTTGGCGGTGGGGGCATTGGTGACGCTGGGATGTTCGGGGAGTTCCTTCGAGGCGTCCGACGACGAGGCGAACGGCGGTGAGGCAGGCACCGCCACGTCGGTGGGCGGAGATAGCCAAGGCGTAGCAGGGGATTCGACGGGGATCGGCGGTGCGGCCCGTGGTGGCAGTGGACAAGGCGGAGCGCAGCAGGGCGGCAGCGGGCAAGGTGGCAGCGGTCGGGGCGGAGCGCAGCAGGGCGGTAGCGGGCAAGGCGGCAGCGGGCAAGGCGGTAGCGGGCAAGGCGGTAGCGAGCAAGGCGGTAGCGGGCAAGGCGGTAGCGAGCAAGGCGGCAGTGCCCAGGGCGGAGCACAGCAGGGTGGCAGTGGCCAGGGTGGCAATGGCCAGGGTGGCGCGGCCGGCAATGGAGCGGCAGGGATCCTGAACATCGGCGGCGGCGCACTTTACGGGATCTTCATTGAGACCAGTTGCGGTGACAGAATCGACAACGACCAGGACGGTGACATCGACTGCGCGGACTCCGACTGTCTGGTTGTCAGCTCCTGTATGCCGGATTATGCGGCACCCGTGGAACGCTGCGACGATGACCAGGACAACGACTACGACGAGCTGGTCGATTGCCAGGATCCCGATTGCGCAGAAGATCCAGGCTGTAAGGGTGGGGGTGGCGCGGGCGGCGTCGGCAACGAGGGCGGCGCGGCCGCTGGCGGTGCTGGCGACGAGGGCGGCGTGGGAGCTGGCGGTGCTGGCAACGAGTCAGGCGCGGGCGGAGGAGGCGGCGCAGAAGAAGGAGTCTACGCGACGCTGTCGGTGGATGACATCAGCCAACCGGGCATCCAATGTCTGGCCGGGGCGCTGGCCACGGCCACATTGCACAACCAAACACAGGATCCCCTATATCTGTCCGGTTGCGAGGACAACCAGTACTCGATCAACGGTTCTGCTCCAAATCCCGACCCTGGTTGCGTCGGAGAAGGCAGTGCCTTGGCGGTCGAGTCCGGCGGTACGTTCGAGGTCAGCTACCGTTGCCCCGACCAGAGTAGCACAGTCACCATCTGTTTCAACGTGAACTACGGCTGCACGCCCGACATGCCCTTGAGCCAGGCCAACTGCACTAGCGACGAGACGGTGTGTGCACCGTCCTTCAATCTGGTTCCCTTGCCCTAAGGGATCGCCTCTGCGAATCGCACCAGGATCTTAAGATTACAGGCGGGCTGCGGGTTGTGGCGGAGGTGCTTCGCGGGTCGCGGTGGAGGGGGACTGTTGTCGTTGCCACAAAACCATTAAGCATACATAACATCCGCGGTATTCCGCGATCCCCCTTCCTGGCGCCCTGGATACTCAGCGCCTATCCTGGCGCCCTGGATACTCAGCGCCTATCCTGGCGCCC
>CAZYKT010000025.1:58755-77184 GCA_964648165.1 uncultured Polyangiaceae bacterium
GGATACTCAGCGCCTATCCTGGCGCCCTGGATACTCAGCGCCTATCCTGGCGCCCTGGATACTCAGCGCCTATCCGATGCCCTCTCCCGGAGCAATCCTTGTTCAACCGTGCCGGACCCGAGCCTGGGAGGCGCCAGCATTTGCCAAGCTGCGCCCGGGCCCAATCTGGCCGGAGCCCCCTTGGAAACTGACACCCGCTCCGCAGGGTGGTACCTTGGGGGTTATGGCAAACGGTGTGCCAACCGATACCCATCCGAAGGTCGAAGCGTTCCTGCTCGATGGGTATCGGCGCATGTCGCCAGCGCAGAAGATTGCTCGGGTCACCGAGCTGACGCGGGCCGTCCAAGAACTCGCACTTGCGGACATTCGCCGACGCCACCCCAATGCCAGTGCGGAAGAGCAAGCGCTTCGCCTCGCATCGCGGTGGTTGGACCCGGAGCTGATGCAGAGGGCGTTCGGTTGGAACGTCGACGAAATGGGGTTCTAGTGCTTTGTGAACCCCTGCTGGTCGTGGCGGAGGTTGTCGCCGCCTTGGATCGCCTGTCGGTTCCGTACGTGGTTGGTGGCTCTCTGGCCAGTTCGATCTACGGGATCCCGAGGGCGACGCAGGACGTCGACCTGGTGGCTGAGCTGCGGCACGAACATGTCGAGCGGTTCGTGCAGATTCTGGCCCCGACGTTCTATGTGGATGGTGACATGATCGCCGATGCCATCAATCGCCGCGCATCATTCAATGTCGTCCATCTGGCCACCATGTTCAAGGCGGACGTATTCGTGCCCGGCGGTGATTCCTGGACCCGGGAAGAGCTCAAACGTACAAGGACGCAACAGTTTGCTCTCGCCGAAGGATCCGTGACAATCCGCTTCGCGAGCCCCGAGGACACACCCCTTCACAAGCTGCTCTGGTACAAGCTGGGCAATGAGATGTCCTAGCGCCAGTGGCGGGATGTCCTGGGCATCACGAAGATCCAGGGGGCGCTGTTGGACAATTCCTATCTCGACACTTGGGCAGACGCGATCGACGTGGTGGGTCTTCTCCAACGGGCACGACGAGAATGCGAGCATGGTTGAATCGTGACATGAGCCGGTAGGAGCGACGTATCAACAGGATGCGCGATGGAGACGGCTGTCCGCTGGAAGCCGACGTCAAGCCATCACCCAGTAGTTGCCGCGCCAACGCGCAGAGCGTCAGCGAACCGGGCGCGCGCCCCCCAGTTTACACCCTTTGCGGCAATCTGCACCAGCCTCGAGAGGCCGAACGGCCTACGAGCATCCGGTGTTGACGTCTCTTGGTAGTCGACTGCTTGGCGTCAGCGCACCACCAGATCCGTCATCCAGGGGACATCCGCGGGCGTCTCCTGCAGGAGCTCCTGGGACCATTCCTCGTCGGTCATCCGCTGCCAATTGTCGGTGATGCGCTCGAAGTACGAGGACACCAGGCCCACGTAGGCGCGCGGCCCGCTGCAGTTCTCGGCGGTTACCACCATGACCCGCGGCATGCCCGTGCCCACATGCAGGATCCGACCGACTTCGGCGCCAACCTCGTTCGCCGGCTGGGTGTGTACGTCAGCGATGTTGGGATCGAAGGCCACGGCGTCCGTCGGGGAGAAGAACAGTTCCGCATACCAGCCAGATGCGCTTTCGGCATCCGCGCCGCCACCGCATCCGCCCCCCGCATAATGGAGAGTGACCGCCTGGTTGATGAAGGCGATGTGCTCGGGATCATGCGAGGCTCCGCTGCGCTGCCGCTCCGCCATCTGCCCGAGAATCGTGGCGATCTCGGCGAGACGGTCGAAATAAGCGCCAACACTGTCTGGCGGGGCCGCCCCTGCGAGAGCAAGATCGTTGACCAGCGTCCTGCCATGCTCCGCGAACGCGACGAGCCTTGCCCAGAAAGCGGGGTAGGGCTCGACATAGGCGTCCGGGTAGTCGCAGATGGTGGCAACAGCCGTGTAGGACTGTTTGGCGTAGAGCAGCGTGTCGTGACGGAGCTCGGACCAGGAGGCGAGCTGCGTATTGAGCAGCCGCCTTCCCCAGGCCTCGGTGCCCGCGACGGTTGGTAGACCAGCTCCCACCGTGTCGCGTGCCTCAGCGGCCGCGGAGAGGGCTCGAAGTGACGAAAGCCAGAGATTGTAGAGGTTGCCATCCCAGTAGTCCGCCGGATGGGCATCGACCAGGACGCGCATCTCGGCGAGATCACCGGCGTACTCGTACTGCTCGAGCTCGGGGGCGAGCAGGGCAGCTGCCTGATCGTTGCCGCAGGCGGCAAAACCCACGTCCAGCGGCTTGGGCATCATGCGACAGGGAGGAGACCCCCCCTCCGGGCTGCAGTCAACTCGGTCGAAGACCACGTTGGAGAAGACGTGACTGTCCACCACGTAGCGCTGACCGAAGAGCAGGAACGTGGAGGAAAGGGGCATCGGCTGGTTGCCGAATCCGCCGGCCATGATGTGGCTGGAGATGCGCTGGGTGCCGTAGCGCCCCGCGATGATGGCCTGGGCTATGGTCTGATCGGATACTGCTGCCAGCTCGGCGAGGCTGGTGACCTGGAGATCGCCGAGCAGGGAGTCGAGCTGGGGGAGCGTCATGCTGTCATGTTCGCCGACGAACGCTCCCACCACGCGGTCGATGGTCTGCCAGTCCGCACGGCTCTGGTCGTCCATTAACTCGCGCAGGGCGAGGGCCGCCTCCAGCTGCCGGCGGTTGAACCGTTGAGTCGCATTGGTTTGAGTCTCCAGGAGCCGTAGATCCACCCGCCCCAGCCACATCATGGCTTGGAAGTACCGACCGAGCTCGACGGAGCTCGTGTAGTGGCCTCGCACCTTGAACTGCGAAAAATCGAAGACCCGGGAGGTCCCGAAGAAATCGTGGCGGACGCAGCCGTCCTGGTCGCCCACCGCCTGAAGCAGACAGGCGATCTCCTCAGCGCTCGCCCCCGCGACGGGTGATTGCGCCGAGCCTGCCATCAGGCTCTTGGCCACGGAAAGATACAGATCGGCATCGGCCAGGGCCTGGTCGCTGTGACCGGCCGCGCGGGCCCGGTCGAACCCGGAGCGCATCGAGTCGAGTATGCGATTCAGGGCCGGGATCAGCGTTGCATCCTCCAGACTGCGCAGCAACGAGTCGAAGGATTGGTGCACGGCGAAGAGGATCGAGTCCGCTGACACGTAGAGCGGCAGATCCTCCACGTAGAAGGTCTTGTACCCGTACACGTAGCTCGGGAAGGTCTGCCGTTCGGAGATGACGAACCCGCGCGCCTGCAACTGGGCGAGCTCATCGGCGTCCAGCGCCAGCGCCGAATCCTGCACCACGTCCATGCCGATGGCCGTCGTCGCGTCAAAGTCCGGGGATGGCCCCCACTCGGTCGCGTAGCGACTGGCAAAACCGGAGGCATCGAGTTCAGAGACCGCGGACAGCTGCTCCGTCAGTGCGGTGAGGTTCTGTTCGTCGGTCGCACTCAGCGTGGTCGTCACCGTCGTGCCCGGATCGGTGCTCTCCTCGGGTGTGCATCCTTTGTCCAGATCGCAATCGAGCCGTACCCCGCCCACGCCGCCACCCTCGCCGAGGTTGATGAACACCCAACCACTGAACCCTTGGCTTGGATCTCCGCCGAGCTCGCCGCCCGTGCCTTGCGTCACGTTTCCGCCCGTTCCCGTCCCGTCAGGTTGGTCGGTTGTTCCCGGCTCAGCGCGCCCGCTGCACGCGACCGCCCCCAGGAGCAATGCAAACCACAATGGTCTCGTCGCGCTTGCCATAGCAATACCCTCCGTCGTGCACCCGTCGCCGTGAAAGGGCCTGTTGCTACGGATTCTGCGCCACGAAACCGGCGATGTCGAGCTCCAGCTCGGCGGGCTGGTCCCGTGACACCGAATGGGAGCTCGCGTAAGCGGGCGAGCTTATCGTGCGCCGGGTCCCGTCGCTGAATTCCACTCGGACTTGATTGCCGTCGGGGCCCTCAAGGAGGGACGCGCGGCTGACCTCCGGGTAGCTCTCCAAGACCGGGATCAATGCCGGCGCGTACACCACGAGATCGAACTTGGCCCGACTGACGAAGGTGGGGATGGTCCTGAGGTTTTCGAGCAGGAGCCTTACCCAGTGTTCCTGGTTGGGGCTGGTGTTGACGTCTTCGGCGTCGTCCGAGAGAAAGATGTCGCGGGCCTCCCTGTTGAGCGGCACGAAGTGTGCATCCCACGGCGGGAGTTCCCCGTAGGCCTGCTCCAGCTCTCCCCGTTGGACGGACAGGCCGAGCCCGGAGTTGGCGAATCGGTAGGCGTCCTCGCGGCCCTGTCCCAGCACTGAATCGAGCGTGGCAAGCTCCACCCCGGCGATGCCGGCCAGGGTCTCGCGGTGGGTGACCGCCTCGGCTATCAGATCGTTGTGCCGTTTGGACCAATCCGAGCCGGCGCGGATGTCGTAGGCGCTGCGATCGACGCGGTCGAGAAAGGCTCTGGCATTGAGGTAGGGATCGCAATCGCTGGTCTGGTCCCCGCAGCGGACGTAGCTTTCGCCGGACTCGGTGGCGAGCTCTTCCAAGACCGAGCCCGGCTGCTCCAACAGTGCACCCGTGACCTCGGCCTGGCGTGTTCCCGCGAACCAGGGCTCTAGCAGGATCTGTCCCTTGGGCGCCTCGAGCTCCGCCAGGCGCTCGAAGAGCTCCGGCATCCAGAACTCGCGCGCGCCGCTCGCGTATTCTGCGGCATTGAGGACCCAATGCACCATCACGCTGACACGGACCGCCCCATAACTCTCGGTCACAAAGTAGATGGGATGGGAGGCAAGCCACGGATGGTGGTCCAGAAAATCGAGCAACAGCTCCCAGACGTCGGCCGCGTCGCGATGGACATTGTAGTTGGCGACGCGGAACTCCTGTTCGCGGAGCGAGGGTTGGCTCGGATCCTCCAGGAGTCCATAGGAGAACCCAGCGTTTCGTGCCTCCGCGGTGAAGACGTGACCGAGCTGGGTCAAAGCCCAATCGCTTCGGCTCAATGTGGCGTTCGGAGGGCCGAGGGAGTTGGTAGCGTGAAAGGCCAGAAGGAACAGGGCCGAAGCGGCTGGGCCCCCGCCAGTCAAGACGAACAGGGGGCTCTGCGGTCCGGGCTCTCGTGCCGGCTGAAAATCGTAGAAGAGCCGGGTTGGCGAGGAGCGGAACTCGGTCTGTCCAATTCGGTACGTGGCTGCCTCGATATCGACGAACCCGACTTCCGCGCGTGCAACCTGTGGTGCGGCTGCCAGACGCTGGGGACCCAGGGACGATGAAGGTTCGTCGCACGCGAGCTGCACCAACGCCAGGACCAGCAGGACCAAGGCGAACGCGTCACGCCCTCTTGGGGGGCGAGGGAGCATCACGACCAGACTCTGGCGCTGATTGCGCGCTCCGGCAACGACCGAACCCGACCTGTGCTAGAAATGGGCTTCCGGCAAAGAGGCTCGTCGTGCGATTGGCTTCGGCACGAGTCGTGACAGGTTTGTTGGCAGGGGCGCTCTGGGCCTGTGGCACGTCACCGGGGGTTGCTCCGTCGCATTCGCCACGACCAAGTGCCTCGCTCAGCCTGGAGACCCTGGGGGTGAGCCGGGACGGCTATCAGTGCATCGCGCCGAACCCGGTGTTGCGCCAACGCGACGTGACCACGATGGTCCGGACCGGAACGCCCTTCGTGGTGCCCGACCAGAATGGCTATGGGTCGGAGGTGGCGAGCAGCGGGGACGGCTACCTGGTGGTCTACGAGGCAGCAGGCAAGATCTGGGCGGTGCGCGTGGATCTCAGCGGCAGCCTGCTCGAACCGGGCGTCATCGATCTGGGCGAAACGCAGGGGACTCACGGTGATCCCTCGGTGGCCTTCGGCGATGGGCATATTCTGGTCACGTTCACGCGGACGATCGGCGAAGAGCCGGCGACGATCCAGGGACGCTTCGTGCGACCCGACGGCACGCTTCAGGGGACCAGCAGTTGCCGCATCGGGCAGACCGGCGGGTATTATCCGGCGGTTGCCTATCTGGGCCAGAGCTTCGTAGCGGCTTACCTGCAGGTACCCGGCTACAATCTGGCGTTGGCCACGCTGAGTGCGGACGGGACGAGCGGCATCGAGCAGTGCCCGTGACCGACCAAGCGGTGCCCGGCACGGCTCTCCCGCTCGCCGAGGGTCAGGCCTTCGTTCGAACCGCCGTTGACGGAACACAGGCGTTGGTGGTCTGGACCGATGCGACCTCGACCGCGGTGGCACCGCGGGGGCTTCCGGCGAGTCACCCGGCAGCGGCGGAACCAACCCCGGACAGGGGGGGGGCGGCGGTCAGCTCGTATCTCGGGGTGGAGCTGCCAACACCCAGGGTGGTGCATCCGCGGGCGGGCGCGCTGGTATCGGTGGGGCGGGAACCGCCGCCCAGGCGGGGAACGTGGCTGGAGCCACGGATGAGCCGGGGCGCGCAGGCCGTGATTTCTCGGGCGATGCCGGTGAACTCGAGGCCGGAACGGATGCCGAGAACTCCCCGTCCAAGGACGATGACTCCGGTTGCGGCTGTCGCTTGGCGCCCGTCAAGAATCGCCCGGCCCTCGCGTGGCTCCTCGCCTTGGCCGTGCTTTTCGCGCGAAGAAAGCGCACCATCTCGCTGGCAGATGGCTCAAACTGACCCAGAATGGTTTACGCCGACGTGAAACCTACCGCGTTTCTGCTTGCCAGCCTCGTTCTTCCCTCGCTGGCCCGAGCCCAGTCCCCCGACTCGGCAGACCAGCCGGGTGTGTCCGCTCGGTTCCCCAGCTCGGAAACGCCAACGGACCTCGTCGGCTGTCGACCCCCGTGTCGGTCAGGTTTCACGTGCATCGACGGGCAATGTGTCTCGTCGTGCAATCCACCCTGCAACGCCAACCAGATTTGCTCTTCGGTGGGAGAGTGCGAACCGGTCTCCTCTTCGCCGACCCAACCGGCGCCAGCCACCTCGCTTGTGCGGATCTCCGTGGATGAGGGGCCGAAGGTCATCCAACAAGCGGAACCGCCCCCGGAAACTCGCCGCTACAGCGAGCCGATGCTGATCACGGGGACCGTCTTGACCGGCCTGGGTACCGTCCTGGGTCTGACTGGCCTCACCGTTTACTTGATTTCGACGGCTGACTGCTCGGAGCCCGAAACCGGTGAGTCGGAGTCTTGCTTGGGCAGCAATGCCGAGACGAGCGCCGCGGTGATGGCGATCAGTGGCGGGGTCATGCTGGCGGTGGGCGTTCCCTTGATCCTAATCGGGGCCAAACGGGTTCCCGTCAACGTTGCCAATAACCATGCAACCCCGCCGCGTGTCGAAGTGCCTCGGAACCGCGCCGAGCTTCTACTGGGCCCCCAGGGTTTGACGGTGCGGGGTACATTCTAGAGTCGGCGGCAATCCCAACCTGGCTCGTTTCACCAGCTGCGCTCAGCCTATCCGAGACGCCCGCACGACAGGATCCCTCGTGACCGGCTCACCTAACCACGCTGCCCCAACAGCGCAAACGAAGATCAATGCTACCGATGGCGCAGCTGTAACAGTTGCCCGCCGCGACGGCGGTGAACGTTCCCTCGGGCGGGGTGGACTGGCCGCTGTAGAACTCGTCGGCGTAGTTGCTGCCCCAGCAGGCCAGCGTGCCGTCGGTTCGGAGCGCGCAGCTGTGGTTGTATCCCGCCGAGACAGCAGTGAACGTTCCCTCGGGCGGCGTGGCCTGGCCGTCACCGTCGTAGCCCCAGCAGAAAAGCGTGCCGTCCGTACGAACACCGCAGCTGTGGGTTTCGCCCGCCGCGACGGCGGTGAACGTCCCCTCGGGTGGGGTGGATTCGCCGTAGTTGTTCATGCCCCAGCAGGCCAGCGTCCCGTCATCACGAATGCCGCAGTTGTGGTAGCGGCCTGCCTCAACGGCCGTGAAACTCCCCTCGGGCGGCGTGGTCTGGCCGTAGTCGTAGTCGGAGTCGTTGTTGCCCCAACAGGCCAGCGTGCTGTCGGTTCCGAGCGCGCAGCTGTGGTAGCCGCCTGCCGCGACGGCGGTGAAACTTCCCTCGGGCGGCGTGGACTGACCGAAGTAGTCGTCGCCCCAGCAGGCCAGCGTGCCATCCCTACGAATGCCGCAGGTATGAGAATACCCCGCCGCCACGACGGTGAACGTTCCGTCGGGCGGCGTAATCTGGCCCCAGCAGGTCAACGTGCCATCCTGGCGGAGTGCGCAGCCGTTGGAACCGCTTGCCGAGACGGCGGTGAAGTTTCCCTCAGGCGGCATGCCCTCACCGGACCAGTTCCCACCCCAGCAACCCACTGTTTTATCGCTGCGGACCGCGCAGCTATGGCCGTATCCCGCCGAGACAGCAGTGAACACCCCCTCGGGCGGCGCCGACTGGCCATATTCGTTGTTGCCCCAGCAGGCCAGCGTGCCATCCTCGCGGAGTGCACAGCCGTGGGAGCCGCCTGCCGAAACTGCGGTGAACGTTCCCTCAGGCGGCGTGGCTTGGCCGTCATCGTCCAGACCCCAACAGGCCAGCGTGCCATCCTCGCGGAGCGCGCAGCTGTGGGAGCAGCCTGCCGAGACGGCGGTGAACGTTCCCTCAGGCGGCGTGGACTGGCCATCACTATCGCTGCCCCAGCAGGCCAGCGTGCCATCCTCGCGGAGCGCGCAACTGTGGGAGCAGCCCGCGGAGACGGCGGTGAACGTCCCCTCGGGTGGCGTGGACTGGCCGCTGTTGTTGTCGCCCCAGCAGGCCAGCGTGCCGTCAGCACGAATGCCGCAGCTGTGGAGTTCTCCCGCCGCTACGGCGGTGAACGTCCCCTCGGGCGGGGTGGCTCGACCGAAGTAGTCGTCGCCCCAGCAGGCCAGCGCGCCGTCGTCGCGAAGCGCGCAGCTGTGCTGGAAACCAGCCGAGACGGCCGCATATGAGCCCTCGGGCGGGGTTGACTCGCCGACCCCGCCTCCCCAGCAGGCCAGCGTGCCGTCCTCGCGGAGCACGCAGCTTTGGGATGCGCCTGCCGAGATGGCAATGGTCCCGAGCTCGCACCGGTCGCCGAACAGCCCCGCGTCACAGTCGCAGATGGCTTGACCCAAGTGCACAAGGCAAGTTCCGCCGTTCTGGCAGGGATTGGGGTCACAGCGGTCGCCGGAGCCAGCCTCGCCAGATGTACCACTCGTTCCAGCCGTGCTTCCCCCTTGTCCTTCACCCGCAGTCACGGAGCCTGCCTCTCCGCCGTTCTCTCCGCCAGCACCACCGTTCTCTCTGCCAGCACCACCATCCTCTGCGCCAGCTCCGCCGCCCGACTCTGACTTGCTATCCTCGGACGCCATGAGCCCGCAGCCGCCAAGGCTCGTCGCTGCGACGGCCAAGCCCAACAACACAAGCCTTGTCTTCACCGCCGATGCCAACAACCCGAGCTTCGACGCCATAAGCCCCATTTTCTCGCCAGGACCTGACACATGACAAGGGAAAACGGCGAGGCTCGGATCGCAGGCTGCGCGCAGCCTTTTCGAGGCGCCGGTGCGACCCGATCTCTCGTGACCGCCTCATCTCACCTGGGAACCCCAGCACACCACGCGAAGGTCATCGGTGCGGATGGCGCAACTGTCCATGGTGCCCGCTGCAACGGAAGTGAACGTCCCCTCGGGTGGCGTGCACTCGCCGGACTGGTTGCTGCCCCAACAGACCAGCGTGCCGTCGCTGCGGAGCGCACAGCTGTGGAGGTAGCCCGCCGAGACGGCGGTGAACGTCCCCTCCGGTGGCGTGGACTGGACCGATCCATTACTGCCCCAGCAGGCCAGCGTACCGTCGGACCGAACGCCGCAGCTGTGGTGCATGCCTGCCGAGACGGCGGTGAACGTTCCCTCCGGCGGCGAGGACTGCTCGTGGTCGTCGCTACCCCAGCAGGCCAAGGTTCCGTCGGTACGAATGCCACAGCTATGGTACCAGCCCGCCGCGACGGCGCTGAACGTCCCTTCCGACGGCGTGGACTCGCCGTAGTCGTCTATGCCCCAGCAGGCCAGCGTGCCATCCTCGCGGAGCGCGCAGCTGTGGGAGCCGCCTGCCGAGACGGCCGTGAACGTCCCCTCGGGTGGCGTGGCCTGGCCGTCATAGTCGTCCCCCCAACAGGCGATTGTGCCGTCGGTGCGGAGCGCGCACCTGTGGAAGTCGCCTGCCGTAACCGCGATGAAGCTTCCTTCTGGCGGCGTGGGCTGGCCGTCTGGCGGCGTGGGCTGGCCGTAATAGTCGTTCCACCCCCAGCAGGCCAGCGTGCCGTCAGTACGAATGCCGCACGTGTGGGATTTGCCAACCACAATGGTGGTGAACGTTTCTTGGGGCGGCGTGCACTCGCCGAATTCGTTGTCGCCCCAGCAGGCCAGCGTGCCGTCGCTGTGGAGTCCACAGCTGTGGCCGAAGCCTGCCGCAACGGCGGTGAAGGTTCCATCCGGCGGCGCGGACTCGCCGTAAAAGTTTTCGCCCCAGCAGGCCAGCGTGCCGTCCTCACGAATTCCGCAGCTGTGGTAGGTTCCCGCCGTCAGGGAAGCAAACGTCCCCTCGGGCGCCGTGGTCTGGAGCGTCTCGTTATTTCCCCAGCAGGCCAGCGTGCCGTCAGTACGAATGCCGCAACTGTGGAGGGAGCCTGCCGCAACGGCAGTGAACGTTCCCTCGGGCGGCGTGGCCTGGCCGTAGTCGTTCAACCCCCAGCAGGCCAGCGTGCCGTCCTCGCGGAGCGCACAGCTGTGGCCGCCATTTGCCGAGACGGCGGTGAACGTTCCCTCCGGTGGCGTGGCCTGGCCGTGCTCGTTGTAGCCCCAGCAGGCCAGCGTGCCGTCGGTGCGGAGCGCACAGCTGTGGAGGTAGCCCGCCGAGACGGCGGTGAACGTCCCCTCGGGCGGCGTCGACACGCCGTAGTCGTTGCTGCCCCAGCAGGCCAAGGTACCACCCTCGCGGAGCGCGCAGCTGTGGGTGCCAGCTGCCGAGACGGCAGTGAAGGTTCCCTCGGGGGGCGAGGACTGGCCCTGCCCGTTGTTGCCCCAACAGGCCAAGGCCCCATCGCTGCGGAGCGCGCAGTTGTGACTGTCGCCCGCCGCGACGGCAATGGTCTGTAGCTCGCACCGGTCGCCGAACAGCCCCGCGTCACAGTCGCAGATGTCGCGGCCCAAGTGCATAAAGCAAGCTCCGCCGTTCTGGCAGGGATTAGTGTCACAGAGGTTGTCGGAGCCAGCCTCGCCCAGCTCGTCGGCCATCGTGCCCCCGCAGCCGCCAAGGCTCGTCGCTGCGACGACAAGACCCAGAGACAGGAGCCGTTTTCCAAGTCCAGCTGCCAACATGCCAAACCTTGACCCCATGGGTTTCATTCTCCCGCCAGGATCGGATGCAGACAAGGGGAAATATCCCACCTCGTCTCGCCGGCTGCGTTCAGCCCACCTGAAACGCCTCTACAACAGGCTCTCTCGTGACTGCCCTACCTGACCTGCTCGCCCCAGCAAACCACGCGAAGGTCATTGGTGCCGATGGCGCAGCTGTTGTAGTAGTCTGCGGTAACGGCCAGGAACGTTCCCTGGGGCGGCGTTGACTGGCCAATCCGGTTGTCACCCCAGCAGGCCAGCGTGCCGTCGGTGCGAATCGCGCAGCTGTGGTCACCACCTGCCGAGACGGCGGTGAATGTCCCCTGGGGCGGCGTTGACTGGCCGTACCCGTTGTCGCCCCAGCAGGCCAGCGTGCCGTCCGTGCGAATGCCGCAGCCGTTGTACGAGCCTGCCGAGACAACGATGAACGTCCCCTCGGGCGGAGCGGCCTGGCCGTGTCTGTTGCCGCCCCAGCAGGTCAGCGTGCCGTCGTCGCGAGGCGCGCAGCTATGGTCTTGGCCTGTTGCAACGGCAATGAACGATCCCTCGGGCGGGTTGGACTCGCCGGAGCCGTTGTCACCCCAGCAGGTCAGCGTGCCGTCCTCGCGGAGCGCGCAGCTGTGGGAGTCGTCCACTGAGAGAGCAGTGAACGTTCCTTCGGGCGGGATGGGCTCGCCGGAGCCGTTGTCACCCCAGCAGGCCAAGGTACCATTCTCGCGGAGCGCACAGCTGTAGTAATAGCCCACCGAGACGGAGATGAACGATCCCTCGGGCGAGTTGGTCTGGCCATAGTCGTTGTAGCCCCAGCAGGTCAGCGTGCCGTCAGTAAGAATGCCGCAGCTGTGTTTGCCGCCTGCCGAGACGGCGGTAAACGTTCCCTCGGGCGGCGTGGCCGGGTCGTGGTCGGTGCCGCCCCAGCAGGCCAACGTACCACCCTCGCGGAGCGCGCAACTGCGAGTTCCACCCACCGAAACTGCCGCGAACGCTCCCTCGGGTGGGGTGAACCGACCGTCGTCGTTGTAGCCCCAGCAGAAAAGCGTGCCGTCAGTACGGATGCCGCAGCTGTTCCAGTAGCTGGTCGAGACGGCAGTGAACGTCCCCTCCGGCGGCGTCGACACGCCGTAGTCGTTGCTGCCCCAGCAGGCCAAGGTACCACCCTCGCGGAGCGCGCAGCTGTGGGTGCCAGCTGCCGAGACGGCAGTGAACGTTCCCTCGGGTGGCGTGGCCTGGCCGTACCCGTTGTCACCCCAACACGCCAGGGTGCCATCCTCGCGCAGCGCACAGCTGTGGGTGCCACCGACCGAGACGGCGATGAACGTCCCCTCGGGCGGTGTCGACTGACCGTTCGCGTCGTCACCCCAGCAGGCCAGAGCGCCACCCTCGCGGAGCGCGCAACTGTGGATGCTGCCTGCCGAGACGGCAGTGAACGTCCCCTCGGGCGGGGTTGATTCGCCGAATTCGTTGCTGCCCCAGCAGGCCAAGGTACCACCCTCGCGCAGCGCACAGCTGTGTTCGCCACCTGCCGAGACGGCGGTGAACGTCCCCTCGGGCGGGGCGGCCTGGCCGTATTCGTTGTCGCCCCAGCAGGCCAAGGCACCACCCTCGCGGAGCGCGCAGCCGTGGTAATTGCCCATCGAGATAACAATGGTCCTTAGCTCGCACCGGTCGCCGAAAAGTCCCGCATCACAATCGCAGATGGCGTGGCCCGAGTGTTCGATGCAACTTGTGCCATTTTGGCAGGGATTGGGGTCACAAAGGCTGCCGGAACCAGCTGAGCCCGCCATGCCCGAAGCACCGGATTCGCCGCTCGCGCCTGAGCTTCCGGAGACACCAGCGGTGCCCGCAGTCCCACCCCCACCGGACACACCACTCGTGCCCGCCGTGCTTCCGCCCTGTCCTTCACCCGCAGTCACGGATCCTGCCGCTCCGGCGTCTTCTCCCGCGACACCGCCCTCAGCAGTGCTTCCGCCCGTGCCCGGTGCACCGCCCCGCAACACGACTCCACCCTGACCCAACGCACCACCGAACGATGGGCGACCACCCACCCCGTCGGCTCCACCCCCTTCGGTCGACTCTCCGCCATTCTCCGTGCCAGCACCAGCGAGACTCGGCGAGCCAGCCTCGTCGTTACCCCCCACGCCTGACACCGGCGTGAGCTCCTCGAGCGGCGTGCGCCCGCAGCCGCCAAGGCTCGTCACTGCGACGACGAGACCAAACAACACGAGCCGGTCTTTTGTCACCGATGCCAACCAATCGAACCTCGACCCTATGAATGTCATTGTCTTACCAGGGTACCCCAGCAAACCACGCGAAGACTGTCGCTGTCGATGGCGCAACTGTGCCTGTAGCCCGCTGCAACGGAAGTGAACGAACCCTCGGGTGGCGTGGTCTGGCCGTAATAGTCGTCCCCCCAACAGGCGATTGTGCTGTCGGCGCGGAGGGCGCAGCTGTGGTCGAAGCCCGTCGAGACCGCCGAGAATGTCTCCTCGGGCGGCTCGGACTGAGCGGCCCCGTTGTCTCCCCAGCAGGCCAGTGTGCCGTCGCTGTGGAGCGCGCAGCTGTGGTATTGGCCGACCGAGACGGCGGTGAACGAACCCTCGGGTGGCATGGTCTGGCCGTAGTTGTTGCTGCCCCAGCAGGCCAGCGTTCCATCAGTGCGAACGCCGCAGCTGTGGGTGTAGCCTGCCGCTACGGCGGTGAACGATCCCTCGGGCGGCGTGGCCTGGCCGTAGCCGTTGTAACCCCAGCAGGCCAAGGTGCCGTCGTCGCGGAGCGCACAGCTGTGGGTGCCGCCTGCCGAGACGGCGGTGAACGATTCCTCGGGTGGCGTGGACTGGCCGTAGTCGTTGTTGCCCCAGCAGGCCAGCGTGCCGTCGGTGCGGAGCGCGCAGCTGTGGAAGTCGCCTGCCGTAACCGCGATGAAGCTTCCTTCTGGCGGCGTGGCCTGGCCATAGTAGTTGCTGCCCCAGCAGGCCAGCGTGCCGTCGGGACGAATACCGCAGCTGTGAAGGTTGCCTCCCGCTGTCGAGACGAAGGCGAACGTCCCCTGTGGCGGCGCGGATTCGCCGTAATCATTTTCGCCCCAGCAGGCCAGGGTGCCGTCGGCACGGAGCGCGCAGCTGTGGGATGAGCCCGACTCAACGGCGGTGAACGTCCCCTCGGGCGGGGTGGATTCGCCGTAATCGTCGTTGCCCCAGCAGGCCAGGGTGCTGTCGGTGCGCAGGGCACAGCTGTGGTAGCCGCCCGTCGAGACGGAAATGAACGATCCCTCGGGCGGCGTGGCCCGGCCGTAATCGTTGTCTCCCCAGCAGGCTAGGGTGCCGTCGGTGCGCAGCGCGCAGCTGTGGTAATCGCCGGTCGAGACAGCGGTGAACGATCCCTGGGGCGGGGTGGCCTGGCCATAGTAGTTGTTTCCCCAGCAGGCCAGGGTGCCGTCGGTGCGGAGCGCGCAGCTGTGAGATGGGCCCGCCGAGACCGATGTGAACGTGCCCGCTGGCGGGGTGGACTCACCGGAGGCGATGTTTCCCCAGCAGGCCACGGTGCCGTCGGTGCGGAGCGCACAGCTGTGGGTGCCGCCGGCCGAGACAGCGGTGAACGATCCCTCGGGTGGCGTGGCCTGGCCGTGCTCGTTGTAGCCCCAGCAGGCCAATGTCGCATCACTTCGAAGCGCGCAGCTGTGGTTGGCGCCCGCCGAGATCGATGTGAACGTCCCCTCTGGCGGCGTTAACTGGCCGCTCGCGTCGTTGCCCCAGCAGGCCAGGGTGCCGTCCCTGCGCAGGGCGCAGCTGTGGTTAGCGCCTGCCGAGACGGCCATGGTCTGCAGCTCGCACCGGTCGCCGAACAGCCCTGCGTCGCAGTCGCAGATGGCGTGGCCCGAGTGTTCGATGCAACTTGTGCCATTTTGGCAGGGATTGGGGTCACAAACGTTGCCGGAGCCGGCGGTGCCCGCAATGCCTGCCGTACCGGCTTCGCCGGCCAGACCTCCTGCCGTGCTGCCGGCGCTACCGGAGGTTCCGCCTGTCTGGGTGCCAGCTCCAGAGATGCCACTGGTGCCCGCCGTGCTTCCGCCCTGTCCTTCACCCGCAGTCACGGCTCCTGCCGCTCCGGCGTCTTGCCCTGCGATGCCGCCCTGGGATGCACCGCCGGGACCATGCCCACCGAGCTCGGCTCCACCGCTCGACCAACCGCCAACAGCGGTACCACCCTCAGAGACGCTTCCACCGGTCCCCGGTGCACCGCCCCGCAACACGACTCCACCCTGACCCAATGCACCACCGAACGATGGACGACCACCCGCCCCCGGAGTACCGCCGCGACCGTCGGTCCCACCCTCTTCGATGGCGCCCCCAATTCCCTCTGCGGTAGCACCACCGAGACTCGTCGAGCCTGCCTCGTCATTACCCCCAACGCCCGACTCGAGCGTGAGCTCGTCGAGCGTCGTGCGCCCGCAGCCGCCAAGGCTCGTCACTGCGACGACCAGACCCAAAGACCAAAGTCTCGAATGTGCCACAGACGCCAACAAGCCGGACCTCAAACACATGGGGCCCATTGTATCAGGGCCTGACGCCGGACGAGGGGAAAGGGCCACCCGGGGAAAAAGGCCTGGTCGTGCGCAGAGGCTTCACCGATCTCTCGTGACCCCCCTACATCACCCAAGAGCCCCAGCACACCACGCGAAGGTCATCGGTGCCGATGGCGCAGGTGTATGAGCCGCCTGCAGCAACGGCGGTGAACGTCCCCTCGGGTGGTGTGCATTCTCCGGACGTGTTGTCGCCCCAGCAGGCCAGCGTGCCGTCGGTACGAAGTGCGCAGCTGTGGTCCGTACCTGCGGAGACGGACGTGAACTCCCCCTGTGGCGGCTCGGCCTGGCCGTAGTCGTTGTTTCCCCAGCAGGCCAGCGTGCCGTCGGTACGAAGCGCGCAGCTGTGGTCCGTGCCTGCGGAGACGGACGTGAGCTCTCCCTGTGGTGGCTCGGTCTGGCCGAATTCGTTGTCTCCCCAGCAGGCCAGCGTGCCGTCGGTTCGGAGCGCGCAGCTATAGTTGTATCCCGCCGAGACAGCAGTGAAGGTTCCCTCGGGCGGCGTGGACTGGCCATCGTGGTTTTCGCCCCAGCAGGCCAGCGTGCCGTCGGTGCGGAGCGCGCAGCTGTGATAGTCGCCTGCCGCGACGGTGGTGAACGTCCCGTCGGGCGGCGTGGCCTGGCCAGCGTAGTCCTCGCCCCAGCAGGCCAACGTGCCGTCAGCACGGAGCGCGCAGCTGTGGTCGTTGCCTGCGGAAACGGACGTGAACTCTCCCTGTGGCGGCTCGGCCTGGCCGCAGTCGTTCCAGCCCCAGCAGGCCAGCGTGCCGTCAGTACGGAGCTCGCAGCCGTGGTCGCCGCCTGCCGAGACGGCGGTGACGGTTCCTTCGGGTGGGGTGGCCTCGAGGAAGTCGCTGCTGCCCCAGCAGTCCAGCGCGCCGTCAGTACGGAGCGCGCAGCCGTGATAGCCGCCTGCCGCAACGGCGGTAAAGGTTCCCTCGGGCGGCTCGGACTGGCCGCCTTCGTTGTAACCCCAGCAGGCCAGCGTGCTGTCGGTGCGGAGCGCGCAGCTGTGGGTGTGGGCTGCCGCAACGGCGGTGAAAGTTCCCTCGGGCGGCTCCGACTGGCCATCTAGGTTCGAGCCCCAGCAGGCCAGCGTGCCGTCGGTGCGGAGCGCGCAGCTATGGTAAAGGCTCGCTGAGACGGTGGTGAAGGCTCCCTCGCGCGGCTCGCACTGGCCGTAATTGGTCCAGCCCCAACAATCCAGCGTGCCGTCGGTGCGGAGCGCGCAGACGTGGTAAAAGCCCACTGAGACGGTGGTGAACGTTCCCTTGCGCGGCTCGGACTGGCCATCGCGGTTCGAGCCCCAGCAGGCCAGCGTGCCGTCGGCACGAATGCCGCAGTTGTCGAATCCCCCGGCCGAGACGGTGGTGAAGGTTCCCTCGGGCGGGGAGGTCTGGCCCTCGTCGTTGTTGCCCCAACAGGCCAGCGTTCCGTCGGTACGGAGCGCGCAGCTGTGGTCATAGCCTACCGCGACGGCAGTGAACGTTCCCTCGGGCGGGGTCGCCTCGCCGTATTCGTTGGAGCCCCAGCAGGCCAAGATACCGTCGTCGCGGAGCGCACAGCTGTGGGAGTAGCCTATCGCGACGGCAATGGTCCCGAGCTCACACCGGTCGCCGAACAGCCCCGCGTCACAGTCGCAGATGGCGTGGTCCAAGTGTACAAGGCAGGTTCCGCCATTTTGGCAGGGATTGGGGTCGCAAACGTTGCCGGAGCCGGCTGAGCCCGCCATGCCGCTGGTGCCCGCTGTGCTTCCACCTTGTCCTTCACCCGCAGTCACGGAGCCTGCCGCTCCGGCGTCTTCGCCCGCAGCGCCGCCCTGAGATGCGCCGCCAGCTTCTGCTCCACCGCTCGACGAACCGCCAGGAGCTGCACCGCCCTCAGCAATGCTTCCACCCGTCCCCGGTGCACCGCCCCTTGACACGATGCCGCCCTGACCCAACGCGCCACCGAACGAGAGGCGACCACCAACCCCGTCGGCTCCACCCTCTTCGGTCGACGCTCCGCCGTTCTCTGTGCCAGCACCAGCGAGGTTCGTCGAGCCTGCCTCGTCGTTACCCCCAACGCCTGACACCAGCATGCCCTCGTCGAGCGTCGTGCGCCCGCAGCCGCCAAGGCTCGTCACTGCGACGGCCAGACCCAGAGACAGAAGCCTCTTTCCGACCGCAAACACCAACGGGCCCAGCCTCGACCCCATGAACATGATTCTGCTACCAGGGCCTGACACGGACAAGGGAGAAGATCCTGGTTTGGCCCGGCAGTTGCGCCGACCCTCATCGCTGCGGTGTCTCGGGCGCTTCCGACGCGCGCGAAGCAGCTTGGAAGGCTTCGCGGAGCTCGGCCAGGTTGTAGGGTTTGCGCACGAATGCTGTCACGGGCTTGCCGGTGAGCCGGCGCATGACGTCCTCGGGGGCATGCCCGCTGGTCAGGATGACGCGAACGTTCGGATCGAGCCGGCGCAGTTCGGTGAAGGCCTCACCACCCCCCATCTCGGGCATGGTCCAATCCAATAGCACGTACTTTATCCGATCGCGGTGCTGGCTGAAGAGCT
>CAZYKT010000026.1:0-9054 GCA_964648165.1 uncultured Polyangiaceae bacterium
CATCCGTGATCGGTTAGGCTGCAATTCTCGCTGGATTGCGAGTTCTTGGGCGCGGGTCGTAGGCGTGCAGACCGCGCTCGGCTGACTGGAGCAGGTGGATGCGGCGACGATTGGGGTCAGGGGCCTCGTGCAGTAGGAGAGCGGCAAGGGCGGGGTCGTCGCGGCCGGTAACGACGGCAAGCAGGAGGTCGTACGCGTACTGGACCATCAAGGCGCTCCATCGTCGCGTCGGCAGGAACCGGCCAGGTTGGGCGGCAGCGCGTAGCGCGCGCAGTAGAGAGCGACTCGCCGCCAGCGTCAGAAGGGCAGCGTACAGCATAGCCTCCACGATGTGGCGCTTGTGGCTTGGGATCTGGTCGAGTCGGTAGGATGACTTCAACTCCTTGAACAGGAGCTCGATTTCCCAACGGACGGCGTAGGTCCCGGCGATGTCGAGCGGAGCGAGCGCTTCGCAGCCGATGTTGGTGAGGTAGAGGTGGTACTCACCAGTGGCATCGTCGCGCAGTCCAACGACGCGAAAGGGGCGCAACTCACTGGTGTGCTGGCCGGCATACACGCGATGCCGAGACCGGACCTGCACGATAACGTCCAGCTCCTCGCGCTTCAGCCGGTCGGACACGTCCCAGATGCGTTCTCCCATGATGGGAACTGCACGACCGCGCCAGAGGCGGTTCTGGCCAACGATGATCGGGTTGGAGCTGCGCTTGAGGCGCGTAACGAAGTAACCGCCCAGGGTATCGAGTCGACGGAAGAGCCGGAAGTCGAAGTAGCCCAGATCGAAGAGCAGGAGCTTGCCGCGTACCCATGGTCCCAACACGAGAGCCCGGCGGTCGTGCCGGCGCTCGGCAGTGATCTTGACCGTCTGCTTGCCGGCGCCGGTGGCGCACATCACGACGTGGACCTTCGCAGCTGCCCGGGTGTGGTTGGTCCGACAGGCGGGAAACGTTCCGGCCAGCAGATCATGCAGGCGGACCACCGTCGAGTCGGTAACCAGGATGTCGCGGAACTGCCGCAGCCTGCCGGTCGCTTGCCTTCCGACCCCCCAGCTCAGGTCGACCAGCTTCTCCAACAGTGCCCGCAATAGAACGACCAAGGCCGGCGTGAACCGGTCGTAGAAACTGCTCTCCTCCAGCGTGGTTTGCGTGACGTGCTGGTAGACGCGGCGCAGGCTCGCGATGGTCCGGACCTTGCCGGCCGAGAAACCAAGAATCAGCGTCCAGACCAGCGCGTAGGCGTCGACCTTCCGCACACGCCGGAAGGCACCGGTCGCAGCAGCGGCCTGGCTGACCACCTTGCGCGAAAGAAGCTTGCGGAGCGTAGTGATCGAAATGATCCAACAATCCGCTAGCCGACGCCGCTAACCGAATGCGCATGGTCCGCACAGGGAGAGCGCCCGTCCTCGACCCTGGCTTAAGCCAACCCGCACGCTCCCGTTGCGAACGGCGCTTTGGGGGCCCGCCCCCTCCCCCCAAGGCTGCCCAAGGTCCCCCGCTACTCCTGCCCCCAACCGACCCGAAAGAACGAGTCGATCGTGCATCCCGTATCGGTGCAACGCTCCAGCCGACTGGCTCCGCCGGGCGGCGGAGCGACAGCGTGGAAGCTGCGTCCCCCATCCAGTGTCTCGCGCAAGCTGCCGTCCGGGAGCAACTGAAGGGCCCGCCCACCCCGGCATCGAAGCTGCCCCTGTAGGCGAGTCGCGGTTGCTTTGCCGTCGAAGCCGATCTCCACCATCCCTGGCTCGGGCCATTTTGTTGGCACGTCGCGGATACTGTCTCCTCCCACCAACACGCGCAGCGACGTGCTCGTCAACGTTGCGCAGTCCCAACGGTCGACGAACTCCGGGATGTCGTCCTTGGCAAGGCGGAAAAGGGTACCCTGGCCAGCGTCCGTCACGACCCAATGCTGGTTGCTGCTCCGAGCAACGGCCAGGACATGGTCGCCGTCGGGTGATGCGATGGCGAGGACGGCGGGCTCGACGTCGAGCAGTTGGCGAAGCAGCTCAGCAGGCAGGGAGAACTCCTTCCACTGCTTGTCGCTCACCAAAACGCAGAACACGCCCTTGCGGGCGGCTCCGTCGCAACGTCCCGCAAAGACCAATGCGTGTCCGACAGCGGGCTCGGAGAGCTTGGATAGATAGGCCGGGAAGGACTCGAGCTGCTGGAGAGCCGCGCCCCAGCGCGGGATGGCGAAGACCGAGGCGACGGGGGCGGCGGGATTGGGTCCCGGACAGAGGATAAGGCTCGGCGTCCCTCCCCGATGGAAATAGCATTCGGGACCGGGCAAGGCGTTGGTGAGCCGCGTCGTGGTCGAGCCTCCCCAGGCATCGAAGAACACGAGATCGCGGCCCTGCCGGACCACGCCCTGACCGGGTGACATGAGCTGCGCATCGAACTCGAGGAGCGGCTGGAACGGGGAAGGGCCCGCGAGCGGAGCCAGGGCGTCCGAGGTTGCATCCCGGGGAACCGCGGACGCGACGGGTTCGAGCTCACCGTCTTCGGAGATGACCTGCTCACGGACGCCACTGGCGATGCTCAGCTGCCAAGGAGCGTAGGACCCATCCTCGCGGTAGAGTCGAACCAATTCCAGCCGCTCCACGCTCTCGATCGCGAGCAGCTTCCACGGCGCCCCCGCCGTCTCGGCGAGATAGATCCGACCCTGGTCGGTACGCGCTCCGACCATCCCACTCGGTGTGGCGAAGAGCTCGGCGAGGTCGGCAACGGGAGGATCTGCGGGTTTACCGGTGGGGAGCGTGACCACCCGGGGGCCATCCTTGCCACAGCGCTGCAGCTGGATGCTGGAGTGCCCGATTCCCAATACGATAGTGTCGCCACCGAGTGCGCGTGCAAGGCAGGAGGCGATGAGGGTGGGCTCCGCCTCGAAACTCGGCGCAAATCGGACGCTCGTGTCCGACACGAACAAAAATCCGCCCCCCAGTGGTTCCGGCACAGCATAGGTGACCCCGAGAGCCTCGATCGGGGCTTGGTCGATGACACGAATCGCGCCATGGTCGACAACGACCCGGCGACCGTGGCTCGTGCCCACCAGCCGCTGGTCACCGAGAGTACGAAAATGCGTCGGCTCAGGGAGGTAACCACCCTGGCGTTTGGGGATGCCGGGTACGGTGGGGGACTGTTTGGCAATCTGGTCGTGACGCCCGGCGTTGGTGCACGCGACCGTCGTGAGCAACAGACCCGTGGAGAGGACGCCAGATTGGATGATGCGATGCATGGCGAGTGGGACGGCAGTCAAGAGCGGTCCATGCCACAGAGGCCGTGATTGCGAGGATACCAACGAACCCAAACTCGAGCAGGCTATCTCTACGATGCCCCGATTCAGCGAGCAAATGACCAAGCCATGATCGGCTCGAGGCTCTTGCTCCCTGGCTGGCTGCGGCAAAACCGCGTTGGCCCTTCGGTCATCCGAAGGTTCAGGGTCGTGGTCATGCCTGGCGAGATTGCGAAGGCCACGCAGTCGTAGCCCCCAGCGCACATCAGATAGGACCGTGGCTCCAGACTCTGCCGATACTGGTGCGTGGCCGTGACGGTCTGGTCCGCCGGACGCGAAGCCGCGAGCACCTGGGCGGCCTCGATATCCGTCAGTTCCGCATCGGTATGCCAGAATTCCAGAGTCGTCTCGGCAAATCCGCACTCCTGACAATCGTTCGCGATCACATCGCTGCTGTACGCGACGAAGCCGGTCACCTCGCTTTGCCCGGTCGAGTCACCGATCCGGTTCATGGCATCGCAGCCGCTGCGATCGCAGGGCTCATCGCAAGCGACCGTCACCAGACCCACCACAACCCATGCGCTTCGCCATTTGGACGACCGCTCTGCCCAACACCACAGCGTTTCCATGATGCACCCACAGTCCAAACCCATAGGGGGAGTATGGTCTGTCGCGACGGCACCGGCAAGGCGGGAACAGGACGCGTCTTTGCCTGCCGCTCAGAAGAGAACCCTCGGGTGCCGTCGGCGACGCGCCAACACGAGCACTCCGAGGATGGCCAACAGCCCGGTGCTGACCGGGGAACGGTGCGTCATCCTGCAGCCACATCCCGATTCGTCACCGGATAGATCCTTGGCACTGTTGGTGACGGGCCCCGTGCCCGCTGTTGCGGTACCGGCGGCTTCGTCAACCCCAGCCGTTGCGACCGAGGCGCCCCCATTGCCGACCGCGCCACCAGAACCCGGAGGCGCGCTGCCACCAGTACCCGGAGAGCCACCGTTACCAACGGCTCCGCCCCGTCCAACGGCGCCGCCGGTGCCCAGCGGGGTTCCTCCGCTGGCGAGCGTTCCACCGTTGCCCAGAGCGGCCCCACCATTACTCGGCGTTCCGCCGTTGCCCGGCAGCGACCCCCCTTCGCCCAGCGACGTTCCACCGTTGCCCGGCAGCAACCCCCCTTCGCCCAGCGACGTTCCACCGTTTCCAGGCGTTCCGCCGTTCTCGGGGACGCCCCCGTCGCCTGGTGTTCCGCCATTCTCCGGCGCTCCGCCGTCTCCCGGCACACCACCTTCACCAGGACTGCCACCGTTGCCGGGAGCACCACCGACGGAGGGAGCGCCCGCTGTGCCGAATTCATGGGCACCTTGGTCGGGGGTGCCGCTGCGGGCAGCCACCTGAAAGCACGCCGCGATACCGCCGATGCTGGCGATGTAATCGTAGTCAATGGCGTGCTGCCACCAGGACACCGCCTGACCGCTCTGCTGCTTGATGCATCTCCAATCGAAGCCGATGTCATCGGCTGGGGAAGGGGCGCCGGATGCTCCGGCGTCGATCGGGGAAGCACCGTCGACCAGATGGAAGTCCAGATCCCCCGTGGTGGAGACGACCATGGCGCTGGTCCCGGAGAACTCGTTGTTCTCGGCGGTGACCCCGTCCCCCATGGTCAGCCCCCTTTGGCCATCGGTCGGGATGCAGAGGTTGTTGCGGAGCAGCGCCCCCTGGTGGGTCTTGCTGGTATCCGAGAAGAAGATCTCGTCGTGGTACTGGGCCGTGGGATCGAGGCCGTTGTGAACGCAGGTATTGTTGATGATCTGCGCGTTGGGGCTGTTGGTGAGGCGTATGCACGAGCCCCCGTTGTGAAACCCGATGTTGTTAATGAAGGTGGCCCCCGTGCTGTTCTGGTCCATGATGAACCCGCTGCCGTCGGAGTGATGGCTGGAAATGTCGATATTCTCGAAGGAGATGGTCTGTTCCACGACGTTGTCGCCGGGCTCACCCTGGACGGCGAAGAGGTTCACCCCGCTGGACCAGGACGGATCCAAGTTACCATTGTGAGCGACGATGGATTGCTTGACGTGAAGCCCCGTCGCACAGTAGTGAGCAATCCCGTTGATGCCGTTACCGTCCGCGATGACGTTGATGTACTGTAGGTGGCTGTTCGACATCGTTGAGCAGTTGCCGTCCGTCCAGCCATTGCCGAACCCACCGGAAGAGCCGTTGCGAGAAGCCAGCCCGACGTAGCGGATGTACTCATAGGTGCCGCTCCCCACACCGGAGCCCTCGAAAATCGGGAGCTCCCCGGGATAAGCGGCAAACGTGATCCACGCGTCGGCCGTACCCGACCGGGCAGGATGGATCGAGCCACCCCATCCCGTGTACGTACCGCCTCGGATGTAGACGGTGTCGCCGGGCTGTGCGCTGTTGACCGCCGAGCTCACCGAGGCAGGCGAGTCCGCACTGGTCCCGTTGCCGTTGCCGTCGGAGGAGGCGTACCAGTCGTCGGCCAGAGCCGAGGCAGGAGCCAGGGCAGTCGACAGCAGCGTCACGGCGCAGACCGGAAAGGTTTTCATTCGTGAAATATGCCCCAGGAAACGGCGTCGCTTGGCCGTTTCGTAGGGCTCACGTCCGCCGCAATGCCAATACCAACGGATTTTTCCAGGCAAGCGGTACCAGTCCTGCCAAGGTGGTCCGAATCCTTCTGCGGCGGAAGCCACGAAGAGCGGGATCCCCCCACCGATTCGCGGGTGTTCTGTCGCTCCGAGTCGCATCAGACGTCCACCGTCTTGGCTCGACGGGAGGGCAGGCACGGCGGGCCAACTTCAACCGACCAAGATTTACTTAGTGTACAAAGCGTTTGTGCCAACCCCTAACGCCCCATCCGAGCGCCACCTTGGTCGAAGCCCTCGCTGCCGAGTCTGTGACGAACCGTGACTGCATCGACCGGGGCCAATCCAGCTCTTGGTCTTTCACTCGCAGTAGCTGCGAAACACGTCCCGGATGTACTCGCCGGTCTCGGTCAGTTGTGACGCGTCCCAGCCAGCTGAAGTGGGTGCACCGGGCTCCAGCACCGAGATGGTCTCACCGGACTTGTCCGATACCGAGTAGTTGATCCAGCTCAGGTTGTTGGCGTCCATGAAGTCGAACCAGGCCTGCCACTCGGTGTAGTTGTTGGCGCCCAATCCCGAGGATTCGCTGCCGCTCGATTCGCTGATGATCACGGGCACACCGGTGGCCAACGCCTCGGCCGTACGGTCCCTGAGCCACTGCCCGTGGGTGGCAGCGTAGAAGTGAACCGAGTAGATGACGTTGGTCGCCGACGTGATGGGATCCGCCGCAGCGAGATCGATCCGCTGGTCCCACTCCGGGCAGCCGACGATGATGACGTTGTCCGGATCGTGCTCTCGAATCGCGGCGATGACCGTCTCGGCGTAGGCCTTGACCTCGGGCCAGGTCTCCTCATCCGGCTCGTTGTAGACTTCGTAGATGACGTTCGGGTACTGCCCGTAGGTTTGAGCCATCTCGGAGAAGAAGGCGACCGCTTCGGTCTGGTGCAAATCGTGAGCGTGCCAGTCGATGATGACGTAGATCCCCTCGGCGATGGCGGCGTCGACAACGGCGGTGATGTGCGACTTGGACGTGGCGGGATCGGCCAGATAGGCCCCCTCGGGCTCGATGCCCATGGCCGGGCGCACCATGTCGACACACCAGTCGTCGTGCAGCCAGGCAACGACATCGGCGTTGTAGTACTGGGGCCACCAGTTGTCCCAGCCGAACCCCTGTCCGCGCAGGATCACGGGATTGCCCTGGGAATCCGTCAATCCGCCGTCGGAAACCCCGAGAGCACCATGTTCATCCACGGGCGTACCGGTTGGGGCACTGCCGGCAGTGCCCGTTCCACCGTTCTCGGCGCCACCGCTGGTGCCACCCGACGCAACGTCCTGCCCGCCCGTCGCTGCGCCGCCCCAACCCAAATCAGCTCCACCGGTGGCTGCGCCCGCGTGGTTGTCTGCACCGGCTTCGGCCAGACCGCCATCGCCAACCACGAGACCACCCGAGCTGGTGTTGCCGGCCATCGTGACACCCCCAGCCGCGGGCTCGCCGCCTGAACCACCGACGTCGATCGCGCCACCGATGGTACCTCCGAGGTTCTGAAGCCCACCAACCGACGGGCTCCCCCCTCCATCAGCGGGGCTGCCACCATTCCCTCGCCCACCGTTAGCCACGGATCCCCCTGAACCGGGACGGCCCCCGAGCGCGGTGTTCCCAGCCGAACCACCGACGCCGCTGTTCCCACCCGATTGAGCGGCCCCTCCCCGACTCGAGGGATCCGCCAAGCCCGCGGTGGGGCAGTCACCCGCGTCGCAAAGCTGCGTCGCGCCGCTACCACCGTTGCCCGTCGATTGGTCGGACTGCGGGTCATCGCTGCAGCCGAACAGGCATCCCAGCAGTATTGTGGAAACCGAGAACAGGAGGTTTGGCAACCCAGAATGCTACTGCATCTCGCTCATGTGGCGGGCTCCGACAGCTAGGATATCACCATTTCCAGAGCTGGACTTCGGGGTGCACTTTGCCACGCCCCAAGTGTGACCACTGGTGCCTGGCCCGCACGGACGGACTGAAGCAGGGGTCAGGGTGAAGGCCGACCCAGAGTCTCCATGAGCCAGGTCATGGCAGAACGTGGGCTCCCGTTGCGAATCAGGCCACTGGCTGGCACCCAGGTGGAGCCGTAGATCCAACCCCACACTGTGATGCCGTGTATCCATTCCGTCTCCAAGAAGAATGGGAACTGCGACTGATACCGGTCGAGCTGGGTCTGGTCGTTGTCTTGGTCGATGTCGTACTCGGTGATGTAAACAGGCAGCCCCGTGTCCTCGTGCATCTTGGTGAGCAGGTTCTTCATGTTGGTATTCGAAGAAGCTCCACTCAACCCATGTGCCTGGGCTCCCACGGCGTCGATGGGGGCGCCGGCGTTCTGAATCGCTTTGACGATGTCGATGAAGTGCTGGGTTTGGTCCGACCACTCGACGTTGTTGTAGTCATTGAGGATCAGGATCGCGTTCGGACAGGCCTCACGAGCCCACTTGAAGGCATTGGCGATCCACGCCCAGTCACCGTTGGTCCCGCCTCCGATGGCGTCGGCATAGCGAGGGGTCGTGTGGGGCGGAGGCTCGTTGACCACGTCGATCACGCGGGTGTCCGGATAACGCTCGCAGAAAGCGTTCATCCAGGCCTTCACGTGCGTCTCGGTGATCTCTGTCTGTGGCTCTGGCTGCTGCGATCCCCAAAGGAAACAGTGGTGCTTGAAGATGATGCCTTTGCTCGTCGCGTAGTCATGGATGGAATCGAGGGTGTTCCAACCCATGGTACTGGAAGGCGATCCCTGCACAGAGCCCCACTTGCCGGCATTCTCCGGCGTCACCTGGTCCCAATAGTCTGAATAGGTCAGCCCATTGGTGTCCAGAGCACCGTTCCAGCCGGTGGTGATGTTGCCCACGAACTTCTGCAGGGGGGCAGAGCCGCCCCAACTGACCGCACCAGCCTCTCCGCTTCCGGCTTCGCCCCCGTTGGTCGGGGCGCCGCCGGTTCCCACACCATCGGTTCCCGCACCACCGGCTCCCTCGGTCGACGTGCAGGTCCATGATCCGTCCGCTCCACACACACAGTCGCGATTGCTGCGGTGGCATACGTCCACGTCGATCGCGGGATCACAGGGATCCCCAGTGTCGACCCCCGAAACGCAGGAGCTCTCACCGGTCGCGCCGCCGTTGCCTACGGGTGCGCCGCCGTTGCCTACGGGTGCGCCGCCGTTGCCTACGGGTGCGCCGCCGTTGC
>CAZYKT010000026.1:9154-76813 GCA_964648165.1 uncultured Polyangiaceae bacterium
GCGCCGCCGTTGCCTACGGGTGCGCCGCCGTTGCCTACGGGTGCGCCGCCGTTGCCTACCGCGCCGCCGTTGCCTACCGCGCCGCCTGGCCCCACCGGGGCTCCCCCATTGCCCACGACCGCCCCACCGTTACCAGTGGGCATTCCCCCGTTGCCAACGGGTAATCCGCCTGCGCTGACGGCACCGGCAGCCAAGCCACCCTGCGATATGCCGCCCGCCCCTGCGGTAGCGGCGATTCCTCCTGAGGATTCCTTTAGAACGTCAGCCGTATCCGCGTCTCCGCAGCCAGGCAGCACCAAAAGGGCCGGCATCCAGAGCCAACGCGCCGACATGCTGTTGTGCGTCGAAGAACGGAAGCCGGGATGGCGTGTGGTGCACATGCTGCTCTCCTGGGGGTACGGGGTGATCGCAGTCCACGCAGGCATCGGTGCAGGCGCACCGACACAGCAGGCCCTGGGAACGTGCTCCCAGCGCAGGGGCTTGGACAGGAGACCTGCTCATCCCCGTTTGTCCGCAGCATTCAGGGCTAGGGGGGATGTTTGTCTCCCCCGTTATGCGGGACCGCGTTGCCAGAACTTTCCGGATCCACCTGATTGAGAGCATGCAGCCGCTGTGCTTTTTTTGATCTTTGGAGGCAGCAGTGACGAGGGTGAGGAGCGGGAACACCCCAGTGTCATGATTTCTTCAGCGTCGGTGAAGATGGCGTGGCGCTGGGTTGCATGGGCGTTGTCCCACCTGACGTTGGAAACTCGAGACTCGAGCATGCCTTGGTGCATGGTCGTCACGAACGCTGAACTGGTCGGTTCGTTCGAGCCCCTTGCGCGACGACTCCTGCGACTCCGGTTCACGAGGGCAGAGTTTGCGGTCGCGACGTCGGTGCCGAGCGGCCAGGGTCTGGAGCCTTGCTGCACGCGGTCGCCAATGGTTGAGCCAGTTGTTGGGGGAGGTTCCCAAGTGCCTTTCCGGCGGGCCGAGGGGCGCCCGACCGCGAACTGGCGCAAGGTTTTGCGGTCCTCAGCGCTTCCCGAGCCTGGCCGTTGACACGCCCCGAAATCGTGGTGGGAATAGCGCGCGCCTGGGCTCGGTCGCACCCCGGGTGGGCTAGCCGCGAGAAGCTGCGTGTCCCGTCTTTCGCGAGGCCGCCGACGCAACACGGCCCTCTGCGCCACTGGATCGAACAACATCTCACGCGGGAAAAATGACCGTGACGTTCAACATCAAGACTCTTAACAAGATCTCTCCCAAAGGCACCAAGCTCTTCGGCTCCAACTACTCGGTATCCGACACTCACGAAAAGCCCGACGCCATCCTGGTGCGCTCGGCGCAGGTCGACACCGATAGCTTCGAGAACCTCTTGGCGGTGGCGCGCGCCGGAGCCGGCGTCAACAACATCACCGTCGACAAGGCCAGCGCGAAGGGGATCTGCGTGTTCAACACGCCGGGTGCCAATGCCAATGCCGTTGCCGAGCTGGTCGTCATTGGTCTCGGGTTGGCGCTACGCAACGTGGACAAGGCACTGACCTGGGTCAACACCCTGCGTGAGATAACCGACGCCAAAGAAATGGATGCCAAGGTCGAGAAGGGAAAGTCACAGTTCGCTGGCAGCGAGTTTCGTGACAAGACACTGGGCGTGATTGGCTTGGGTAAGATCGGTGTACTCACCGCCAATGCAGCGATGGGGCTGGGCATGAAGGTCGTGGCCTATGAGCCCTTCCCCAGCGCCGTCAACATGCATCGTCTCGACAATACGGTGGCGGTAACCTCCGAGCTTTCCGAGGTCATTGCTGCGGCAGACTTCCTCACCGTGCATGTGCCACTGAATGACAAGACCCGAGGCCTGCTGAACAGCCAATCCCTCGCCTCCTTCAACGGGTCTGTCCTTCTGAATTTCTCGCGCGGACCGGTGGTTGACAACGCGTCCGTGGTCGAACTGCTGAAGGCTGGCAAGCTCAAGGCCTACGTCAACGACTTCCCCAACCCGACCATCCTCAACGTACCCGGCGTCATCTGCCTGCCCCATCTGGGCGCAAGCACCGAGGAGGCCGAAGAGACTTGCGCCACCATGGCCGTCGAGCAGGTCAAGGCCTATCTGGAGTACGGGATCGTCAAGAACTCGGTCAATCTGCCCACCGTCGACGGGCGCCCCGCAGACAGCGCCAAGGTTCGGCTCTGCATCATCAACCAGGACGTCCCCAACATGATCGCGGAGATCACGCGCCTAATCGGCGGTGCGGGCCTGAACATAACGTCCTTCAAGAACGAGTCGAACGGGAAGTACGGCTACAACCTGATCGATCTGGATGTCCCGGTCTCCGACCAGCTGCTCGAGGGTCTGTCGAAGCTTGCTAACGTGGTGCGGGTGCGGCGGATCGCGCTCGGCTAGGGTTCTGACCATCGGGGCTGCTCCTCGTCCCACGCGGTACGTCGAGCAGCCCCCGCAGACCCAGGCAGCACGACGCGATTACCCAAGTCCGACGCAGCGAATCGCGGGTGGCCGTCGTCGCGCCGCACAAGCCAAAAAAAGCTAGTCAGGCTGTACGGCCCCTTGCTGGTCGCGAACCGTCCACCGTGTCATGGTCAGTAACGTTGGATTCAAGACGGAACAGCGCCATGCCACACGGGAGACTCTCATGAGAGAACGTCGCATCTTTGGCGACTCGGCCCAGACCACGTCAAAAGCCCCGTTTTTTGGCGTTCTTGCCTTGGGAATCGTGGCCTCGACCGCCTGCGGCAGCTACGATATGTCGGACACGGAGGGAGTGACGGCAGGCGCGAGTGGACTGGCGCAAGAAGGTGGCAGCGATACGTCTTCGGTGGGCGGCTCAACGTCGAGTGCCGGCGCAGCCGAGTCAGCGCTGGGCGGATCAATACCAGGTTCGGGCGGATCCGTGTCAGGAAGCGGCGGTCGGGTGTCGGGTACGGGAGGTGCGGCATCTGGTGCGGGAGGTGCGGCCTCCGGCAGAGGCGGCTCGGGCTCGAGTCAAGGTGGTGCGGTATCCGGGACAGGCGGCGCGGGGTCGAGTCAAGGTGGTGCAGGACCAGGCAGAGGTGGCTCGGGCTCGAGTCAAGGCGGCGCGGTGTCCGGGGCAGGCGGCGCGATGTTGGCTGGGGGCGGCTCCAGCCCAACTGGGGGTGTATTGACAACGGGAGGCGTTTCGGAGCCGGTGACCTGTCAGGGCGACTTCGACAACCCCAGTCTGACCGACGCCCAGCACTCGGTGGCCGTCGATTACGGCGATTCCTTGGGAGAATTGCCCCATTTCTGGAGCACCTACGGGATTGGGCATCTTGCCTTGTTCCTGCAGGAAGAAGGGGGCTGGGGCGAGACACTCAAGGCCCACGTCATCGATGGTGTCCAGAACCTGGGCCTGACCAGCATTCGTGCCCATGGTCTGTTCCACGACGATCTTGGCATGTATCGGGAGCAAGACGGTAACCCCGTCTATGACTTCACTCGCTCCGACATGATTTTCGACTTTCTGACCGCGCAGGGCATCAACCCCATCGTGGAACTGGCCAGCATGCCGCGAGATCTGGCGCGCGAGCCGAGCGAGGTCTGGTTCGACTGGGAAATGGGACGATCCCCTCCCAAGGACTTTGCTCGCTGGCAGGAGCTGGTGCAGCGTTTCGTTCAGCACAGTGTCGAACGCTACGGCGCGGACACCGTTGCCCAGTGGTACTTCGAGGTCTGGAACGAGCCCGAATGCTGTCGCGGTCAGTTCTGGACCGGGACCCTGGACGAGTATTTCGAGCTCTACGACCACGCGGCAGCCGGGGTGCGCGCCGCCCTTCCCAATGGCCGCGTAGGCGGTCCGGTTGCCAGTCAACCCGTCGAGCTGACCTCCAACACGGCCGTCGGTCAGAAGTTCTTGGAGCACGTCACGACTGACAACTACGTCACGCCGGGCACCCCAGGCATCCTCGATCTTTTCATCTACCACAGCTGGAGCTTCATCGACGGAAGCGTGAACGGGTACTTCCAGGGGATCGATCTACTGAACAGCTTCGGGCTCGACACACCCATCGCCATCACCGAGTTTGGTCCAACCTGGGAGTTCAATCTCACCGACGAACCGCAGGAGACCGTGCACGGCGCGGCCTTCGCCGCTCAGACCTACGCGGACATCGCCCGACGGTGCGCCAGCGAAGGCAAGCGGTTCCCCATCACCTATGCCTGGTGGGTCCTATCCGACATCTTCGCCGAAAGCACGTATCGCGAGGACGATCCATTCATCGGGTGCATGGGGCTGACCAGCCGCGAGAACATCCACAAGCCCGCCTACAACACGTACCGTTTCTTGGCCCAGATGGGCAACCAGCAGATCGCCTTGTCGATCACCGGCGCCGGTGATGTCGGGGGAATGGCGGCGCGCGATGCAGCAGGTGGCGTCCAGATCCTCCTTTACAATGGCCAAGATCCCGGAGGGGGGCCCGCCGACGGCGTCTACTACACGGTGGGGTCGGCACAATCGATCGGGCTGAGCGTGTCAGGTCTGGATTCGACCGTGCCCTACGACGTGACGGCGTACCGCGTCGACGAGGCACATGGAAACGCCTATGCCACCTGGGAGAGCCAGGGGCGGCCCAGCATGAGCGCAATGACCGATGCGGACTGGGCTGCTCTTCGCAGCAGCATGGATTCACCCGCCGAGCCGCTGGGCCAAGCCCTTTGCGGGAGCACATTTGCTCATCTTTTCAGCCTGTCGTCACCCGGTGTGCTGTTCGTGACGTTGACACCTTCCTCGTAATAGGGTCGGGACCAGAAAAGCCCGAACGCCCGTCTAGGGCACCAGCGAGTTGATGTACTCCTCGAGGTTGGTCCATCCGTCCCCGTTGCGGTCCCCGTTGCGGTCCTCGCCGTCATTTGGATTCAGGCCGTTGCTGCTCTCCCACGCGTCCGGCATACCATCCCGATCCGTGTCGGTTGGTGCGGTCCCGGTCGGGATCTGCCCCACGTTGCCGCTCACGCCGAGACTGGACTCGTCGCTGATGGTGGCGCCTCGGGTTCCTAGCGAAGTGAGCTCGGCTATCACATAGTCGTCCACCTCGTCCCGCCACAGGGATGCGCCGGCGTTGGCTACGACAGTGTCATACGCCTCGGCGGCGGTGAGCTCCGTCACCGTCGGGAAGTCCACCGAGGGGGTGGCCTCCCAGGTGACACTACCGAAATCTCCCTGTTCCAGGAGGTGACCATCGAGGGTGCCGTTCTTGTTGTTGTCGACGTAGTTCCCAGCCGCGTAGACGTGATAGGCCGCCGTGGGGCTGTTCAGGGTACCGCCGTCCGTCTTCGGGCCGAAAATGAAGTAATTGCCTGCCAGGTAGCCGTCGGAGCGTCCGGAGGTGTCGCCAAGGATGTAGCCGGAGGCGACCCAGTTATAGTCGACGTTGTTGACCCACTGGGTCGTCTGGCGCGCCTTCGGGTTGCGGGAGTTGTTGTCGATGTACAGCGACCGAAGAACGGTGACGCCATTGGCGACCATGAGGCCCCCCGTACTGTGGGTCTGCAGTCCTTGGGAGACGATGGAGTCCTGCAGGGTGATGTTGGCGAGTTCGTAGCCACTCTCCTGGTTCAGATCGAAATTGCCGTCCCTGGCCCAGCTGATCGAGCAATGATCGAAGATCATGTCGTGGCCGCGGGCAATGGTGATGGTGTCCTTTCCGGAGTCCCCACCCACACCCATTCGGAAACGCATGTAGCGAACGATCGTGTTGTTGGAGTTGGTGAATGATGTCCCGTTGCCATAAACGACCACACCGCCTCCCGGAGCGGTCTGCCCGGCAATGGTGAGGTTTGCCTGGAACACCAGGCGCTCGCCAACGTTGATGACCCCACTGACGTCGAAGACGATGGTGCGGTTGGCTACGCTGATGGCATCTCGCAGCGAGCCCTCACCGCTATCGTTCAGGTTGGTCACGTGATAGACGTCGCCCCCACGTGCACCGGTGGCGTGCCGGCCAAATCCCTCTGCACCCGGAAACGCGACCAGCTCGCCCGGTGTCGAACCGCCGGTGCCGTTCACGCCCCCCGTCGTTGCGCCGCCCAGACCATCGGTCCCACCCTCCGCGGCACCTCCCTGTTCCTCGCCTCCCTGTGCCGCGCCGCCCTGCGGCGAACCAGCCTGTTCGTCACCACCCTGTTCGGCGCCACCGACACCACTTCCGCCCGACGTAAAACCGCCGGTAGCCGCACCGCCCGACGCGGTGCCACCGACCCCGCTTCCGGCAGAGGTCGCGCCAGCCATGGTCGCCCCACCGGTCGCCACGCCGCCGAGCCCGCTGCCGCCAGTCGCTGCGCCACCGTAGCCGCCCACACCCGAAGTAGAACCGCCGCTCGCCCTGCCTGCCGAGTTGTCGGCGCCGCCAAGGGGCGCTCCACCGCGCGCCGCGCCACCTTCGCCTCCACCACCGGTTGCCGCTCCACCGAGGCTACCTCCACCCGACGCAACACCGCCGGTTAGGCCACCTCCGCGGTTGCTGGCCCCTGCGTCCGTCGTCTCACGGCCACCCTGCGCGTCAACCGACCTCTCGCCACCCCCGTCATCGGAGCAGCTCGACAACAGGCTCAGGCCGACGAGCAGCCAGGTCGTTCGAGGGATCCGTGGGACCGGTCCAGCCACAGTACGGGACAGCATGAGGATCTAGTTGCCTACTGCCAGGCTGGTCCGCCACGTCATTTTCTCGCCCCGGCACCGGCAAAATTCCTTTGAAGCCCAAATCGGTCGATTTGCCAGCTTTTCTGCCCGTTTCGAGCTCTCGAGGAGAACGAAGCGCAGATTTCACTCGCCCTGGCCCCGAGGCACACTCTCTGATTCGAGGCAGTCCCCAACCCCTGTCCCAGATACGGAAGCCATGGGGTCGATGACTGCCGTCACCGAGCCAGCGCCGCTCGCCAGGGCATCCGCCGAACGGCAGCGTCGAAGTCCTCCCGCTGCTCGGAGCGTGTGATAGAAATCGTTTTACATGCTCACCTGTGGCATCGAGCTCCACGGCGCACGCACCCTGGGCCACAACCTGAACCTGGAGTGGGGCTTGGCTCAGCTGGTCTTTGGCTCGATCATGTTGGTCTTGGCCGTTCGAGCCAGACGCGCCAAGGGCGACTAAGGCCGTCTGACATTAGAGGGCCGTGGGATCTCCGTAAAGGGTGCCACGTCCGTGGGTCCCCACGTACACCCGACCGAAGCGCTTGGGATCGCCGGTGATGTGGAGGATGAGACCCCACTGGTGCTGGTCGTCGTTGATGCGCTGCCAGGTCGCCCCGGCGTCGATGGAGCGAAAGATGCCGCGAGTGTTGTTCACCGTACCGACCATGTACAGGGCCGCGAGCGGGGCTCCCGGAGCTGCCTTGCCAAATCCAAAGGCGTGGAGCTGCTCCACCGCGGGAATGCGCTCGAAGTCCTTCCCTTTTGAGGAATGGTAAAGGCTATCATAGGCCGCCAGCCACAGGTCACCCTCCCGACCGGGAGTCGCATAGATGCGGTCCTGACCGCCGCGGTCGTCGCCGCGGCCGGTGCGGTTGTCGCCACCCGTCCCGCCGCGCTTCGGCAGCTCGCCCGGCAACACCAACGGCCGTTCGTCGAAATGGGCACCGCCGTCGACGCTTTCGAACAACTTGCCGTCGAACAGGGCGATCCCGTAGAAGCGCGTGGGATTGACCCGGTCCGCCACCACGCGGGTGTCTTGGGGTACACCGACGCACGCTTGCCAAGTGGCACCTTGGTCCCTGGTAACGAAGGGCACCTGATGCTCCGGTGTCCAGATCCAGCTCTCACCGTCCGACGACACCGCGATGTGTCCGGCCATGGCCTTGGCATTGGGGACTCCCGCTGGCTGCTGCCAGATCTTGCCACCGTCGAGTGAGTAACCGATATGCCGTCCAACGCGCGCTCGACCAACTCGGACCAACACGTCCGGGCGGAGCTCGGCCCCACTGACGTCGTGAGTGTTGCCCAAAAATGGCGGTTTGGGATTGCCGTCGGGGGAGGGGGTGTCGAGATCCCAGTGGACGAAACCCGAGTAGTCGCCGATCGCCGTCACCACCTGCGCCCCGCGAGTCGGGCTGTACAAGGCGAGCGCCACTGTCTCCTCGATGCCGGGACTCATAATCCCCCAGTGGGTGAACAGACCGTGATCGAGCCGGGTCAGGTCGTAGGTTTCCCATCCGCCGTAACCGGTGGTGAACAGGGCATGATCGGGGTTGTTGGGATCGATCTCGACGTCGAACATCCAGTGCAACCCGGTATCCTTCACATAGGGTGCCCGCGAGTAGTCGAAGACCCGGCCGCTCGCAAAAGCCGGTTTCCAGGTGGCCCCACCGTTGACACTGCGAAACAGCTCCTCGCCTCCGGGTCGATAAAAGGACGTCGCAACCACGACATTGGGGTCCTGCGCGTCCACGGCAACGGCGGCGTAACCAAATCTCCGAGCTGGGGTTGGTCGGTCCGGCGTGATATCGGTCCAAGCTCCGCTGTGAGTGTCGAGCTTCCAGATCGCACCATCCACCATCGGCATCGGGCCCGGATCGGTGCCGTAGCTGACGAAGAGGTTTCCGTTGGACGCCAAGACCGCGTGATTGGGGCGGTACTTCTGGGGTTGTCCCGGCACCACCTTCCAGGAACTCCCGCCGTCCTCGCTGCGGTAGAGCCCCGGCCTGCCCATGACCGACACCCCCACGTAGAGGGTTTGGCTGGCCTGGCCTTTTCGACCGCTCTTCGGATCGAAGACGACGAAGACGATGCTGCTGCGCCCACCACCACGCCAGGCTGGGAGCCTGGCCTCCTCCCGGGAAAGTCTCAGAACATCGCTCGGGAAGTTCTCCTGTTTCGCCCAGGTCACTGCACCATCGACGCTTTTCCATAGGCCGTTCTTGCGCGTCCCCAAGAATAGGATCCGGCCGTCGTTGGGATCCACGGCCATTCGCTCGCCGTTCCCGCGGCCAGCCTCGTTGCCACCAAACTTGATGGGGACATTGGTCCTCTGGAAGGTACGTCCCTGATCGGAGGATTGCAGGATTGCGCCATCCGGAACGTCCGACGCAGTATACGTGCCGCAAGCCAGATAGACCTTGGCGGGGTCCGATGGATCGACCGCTATGCTCTCCACACCCATCAGATTGAGATCCGCATGGGACACCCAGTCCAACATCGGTTCCCAGCGGCGGGTCGTGGGGTTGCGGCGGTAAGCTCCGCCGATGTCGGTGCGGGCATACAGGACATCCTTGGCCGTGGGATGGAAGACGAACCCATCCACGAAGCCTCCTCCGACGATCTGAACGTTCTTCCAGGCGTAGGGAATCGACGGGGAGGGCTCGGCGGCCGCCGCTGCGAGCGCGCAGAGAGCCATGGCGGACAGTGCGAAACCCAGTGTACGGACGTTGGTCATCGATCCTCAATTCCCGTCGGTTCGAAATGGCGACGCCGGAAGGCCAGCCCTGTTGAACAGGTTGACGTCCGGCACGTTGGCCCAGCCGTAACGAACGGCGACCGGGTGCTCGACAGCCGCGCTGGTGACCACCACGGTCGAACCGCGAATCTGGGCGCGCGCCGCGACGAAGACGTTGTCTGGACCGGCCACGGCAAAACCTCGGAGGCTGCCACCCCTCGCAACCAGTCCGCCAGCGACGTGACTGAAGCGCACGATGACCCGCCTCCCGTCGACCGCCATCGATTCGAACACGGGGCCCGAGTACTCCAGTCCCTCGCCGTAGGCCAGCGCCCGAGCCGCCAGCGCCAACCGTGCCCCGACCGGTTGTTTTCTGGTCGGGTGAATGTCGTTCGCGTCGCCGGAGTCAACGGTTACGGCCATGGATGTGTTCGGCGTGTGCTGCCAAGCATACAGCTGCGCCTCCCGGAGCTCGGGTGTCATGTCCCGGTGGGGAGCAATTTGCACGAAGAGAAAGGGGAGCCTCTCCTGGCCGAAGGCTCGCCGCCAGTCGGCGATCATCGCGGGAAACAGACTGCGATACTGCGGCTCGCGCCGCACGTTGGATTCACCTTGATACCAGATCACCCCACGAATGGCGTAGGGCACAAGCGGGGCAATCATGCCGTTGTAAAGGACGGTCGGGGTATTGGTATCACCGCTGACGTTGTTGGGTGGCCAGGGGCCACGTGCCAGGTCCATGCCGATTCGGTATTGCCATACCCCCGACAGGACCACCGGGGTCAGTGAGTCCGGGCCAGCAAAGACCAGCTGGATCTTCTCTTGGCCCCAGATACCACCTCCGCCACCCGTATCCAGCACGCGGACGGCGACGACGTTGCGACCGGGCTTGAGCGCGCCGGCTGGTATGACGTATCGGCGGTCCAGGTTGTAGCCGTACGTCGAACCGACCCGTACACCGTTGATCCATGTCGTGTCCACATCGTCGACCATGCCCAGATGCAATTCGGCACTCGCGTTGGCTGCAGCGGCTGGAAGGTCGAAGGTCCTACGGAACCAAACCACGCCGTTGAGCTCGGGCTCTCCGCTCTCTTCCCACAGCGTTGGCAGCGTCATCGACTTCCAGGCATTGGTGTCCAATGACGGGGCGTCGAAGGAATGCCCTTTCGCCGAACCCAGGTCATTGGCCATGAACCAGGCCTCGAGCTGCCCTTCGTACTGGCGCCGAGCCGCCTCGGGGTTCGTTCTGACCAGCCTCAGTTGCTCACTCATGGCGGCATAGTCCGGCAGATTACGAAGTCCCTCTTTACTGGTCCAGGCCTCGGCGGGTGTGCCACCCCAGGAGCTGTGGATCACGCCGACGGGTACGCGCCGCGCCCGGTACAGATCCCGAGCGAAGAAATGGCCAACGGCCGAGAAGTCCTGCACCGTCGCGGGAGAGCAGACCTCCCAGTGCCCCTTGACGGTCGAGAGGGGTCGAAGTGACTTGGTCTGCGCGACACCGAAATGGCGAATCTGCGGGTAGTTGGCGGTGGCGACCTCCTTCCTCCAATTGCCAATCGGCCGTTGGCCAGTCCGCGGTCCCAGCTGCCGTTCCATGTTGGATTGACCACTGGCCAACCACACCTCACCCACCAAGATGTCGTCAAAAACGATCCGATTCTTACCGGTGATGGTCAGCCGATATGGACCGCCGGCTTTCATCGCCCCCAGGCGCACCATCCATTGACCGTCGGGCCCTGTCGTCGCGGATGCGGTCTGCCCCGCCATCTCCACGTCGACAACCTCCCCGGGATCGGCGGTACCCCAGACCGGAACGGGACGCTCCTGTTGGAGCACGGCATGGTCGGTGAAGAGTGAATTGGGCGTGACCGAGGCGTGAGCCACGGAGGCTCCGCTGGCCAACACCAATGCCAAGGCTGAATGTTTCACGGTGTGACCATGCGGTGAGCGAAGATTTCCCAGGGGCGGGGTTTCGGGCTGGTCCCGGGGCCGTACGGGCCCTGGGAGCTTTGGCGAATCCCGGACATCTCGTGGCAGGCGTGACGGGCAGGACCGGAAAACTTCGTCTTCGATGACAAATCCTTGACCCAGCCGGCACGACAGCTCCGATGACTGCAGATCCTTTGGTGCACGCAGACGCACCTCCTCGTTGGGCAGATTTTGGTTGGCCTGTCCGGCGTAACAGCTGCCGGATCCGGACTCCGCTCCAACGCCAGCCGGGATCACCGGCTGGGGACGGCCCCGAGCGCTCAAGCTGTGCCCGTTCGCCCGGACGTGTACTGGCTAAGGGGCCTGCTCGTGACCACGGGGGACAGACCCCAATGCTACGGTCGGGGCAATGATCCGCACCAGGCCACCAGGTTCGTTCGCACGACCCTCGGCAACTCGCCATGGGGCACGGCTGATCCCTGGCCCGACGCCACCAAGTCGACGGCTGCTCATGCTGGTCTTGTGCATCGGCTGCCTCGGATCAGCTTGCGCGTGTGTAGATACCGCGGAGGATGGCACACGCACCGGACCGAACGGCAAACCTGAACCGATCCATCTCATCCTTACCGATCCCGTGCCAGAGGAGGTGCGGGATGACGCGCCGACCGGGCCCTACCGCTGGCGGAACGTGGTGGTCAAGGGAGGCGGCTTCGTCACCGGCATCGTGTTCAGCCCGGCTGCGGCCAATCTGATTTTTGCACGCACCGACGTCGGTGGGGCCTACCGGTACGACATCACGAACGACCGCTGGATCGCGCTGTTGGATTGGGTGGGCCAGGTCGATTCGAACCTGATGGGCATCGAGAGCCTGGCCGTCGACCCCACCGACCCGCGCCGCGTCTACCTCGCCGCAGGAACCTACCTGACCGCCGGCACGGGGGCTTTTCTGTATTCCGACGACTTCGGCAAGACCTGGAGCCGCGGTGACTTGGACGGCAGATCGGTTCCGATGGGTGGCAATGCGGATGGTCGCTCGATGGGTGAGCGTCTGATGGTCGATCCCAACCGAACTGACGTGCTCTATTTCGGGTCGCGCAACGACGGCCTGTGGCGAAGCCTGGATGGGGCAGCATCCTGGGAACCGGTCACCAGCTTCCCGGAACGGGGTGAGGGCAACCTGGGCCTGTCTTTCGTCCTGTTCGACGCGGCGAGCGGACAGCACCAAGAGCCCTCCCCGACCATTTACGTGGGCGTCGCCACCTTAAGCGGCGACACGCTCTATCGTAGCACCGATGCCGGCGAGAGCTGGAGCCCGGTAAGGGACGCGCCGACCGGGATGATTCCCCACCATGGCGTCCTGACCGAGGATGGCGTGCTCTATCTCGCCTACAACAATGGTCCCGGACCGAACAACATCACGCAGGGTGCGCTCTGGCGATATGACACGGTCGACGAAGAGTGGACGAGCGTGTCACCAATCACAAAAGGGCTCGGCGGGCTCAGCGTCGATGCATCCCGGCCCGGCACGGTGATGGTCTCGACCATCGACGTCTGGGCTCCGGACGAAATCTATCGAACCGTGGATTCTGGCGAGCACTGGACCGCACTGGGGCCCAAGGCCCGTCGCGATCCCAACGGTGCGAATTGGCTCTACTTCGGTGGCACCTCGCTCAGTGCGACGGGCTGGATGGGTGACATCGAGATCGATCCCTTCAATCGGAGCCGGGTTCTGTACACCACGGGGCAAGGGATTTGGTGGAGTGATGACGTCACCCAATCCGACGCCAATCTGGACACCAACTGGTCCTTCCGGGATGACGGGTTGGAAGAGACCGTACCGCTCGATCTCACGAGTCCTCCCAGCGGCCCGGAGCTCCTGAGTGGCCTCGGCGATCTGGGTGGATTCCGCCACGACGACCTGGATGAGTCTCCTCCCGCCGGAATGTTCGAGAACCCGGTCTTCGGCAACACGTCGAGCCTCGATTTTGCCCAGGACGATCCGGACATCGTGGTCCGCGTCGGTCGCGTCAACCAGGGTCCTTCCGGCGCAATCTCGACCGACGGAGGCACCACGTGGCGGCCCTTCTCCAGCGAACCGTCGGGTGGTCAGGGTGAAGGCTCCATCGCCATCTCGGCTAACGGCCAATCGATCTTGTGGTCCCAATGGCAGATGGGGACCGCGCATTCGCAGGACTCTGGGGATAGCTGGACTGCGGTAGACGGTCTCCCCGGCCCAGCGCGGATCGCAGCCGACCGGGGCGACCATCGTCGGTTCTACGCCACCAGCGGACCGCATCTCTATGTCAGTACCGACGGCGGCGAGACCTTCCAAGTCACGGCGGACATCCCCGCTGGTACCCGGCCGCGTGCACCCTTCGGGATTGAAGGGGATGTCTGGCTGGTGAGCCCTCAGGGGCTCTGGCACACGACCGATGCTGGGGCGACGCTCACGCAGGTGACCAGCGTCGGAGCAGCGCTCGATCTCGGATTCGGCCGGGCCGCTCCCGGTTCGGATTACCCGGCGCTGTACTTGGCCGGCACGGTCAGTGGTACAAGCGGGCTCTATCGCTCCGACGATGGAGGGCAAAGCTTCGTCCCCATCGATGATCCCGAGCATCGTTTTGGTTGGCCCAACGTAATTACGGGCGATCCGCGCCACTACGGGCGCGTCTATGTTGGCACCGGAGGCAGAGGGATCGTTTACGGGGAACCGTTGTAGGCTCGAAGGGTTCGCTCCGGCACGACACGGTTGGCTACCGTGTCGTTCGCGGTTCTCCCGCTACCCGACTTGGACACGACGGCTTTGGGGCCAGGCCCGCGTCTGGCACCGACCTATCGCCCATACAGCGGGCCGTACGCCGCGCACGCCCGAAAATCGGCACCCTCGGGATCCTGGGTGCCAAACGCACCAAAGACGGCAGGGCGGAAGAGACGCTCCGCTTCCACGTTGTGCATGTTCACGGGAATACGCAGCATCGAGCAGAGCGTAATCATGGCATCCCCGACGTGGCCATAGCTGATGGCCCCATGGTTCGCTCCCCAATTCGCCATCACCTGGTAGGCGTCGGTGAAGACGCCTGCACCGGTCAACTTGGGTGCGAACCACGTCGTTGGCCAAGTGGGATCCGTACGCTCGCTGAGAGCGTGATGCACCGCCTCGGGCAACTCCACGGTCCAGCCCTCCGCCAGTTGCAGGACGGGACCCAGCCCCTTGACGATATTCAATCGACTCATGGTCACGGGAAAGACCCCCTGGGTCAGGTACTGGCTGGAGAAGCCACCCCCTCGGAAGTAGCCCCGGTTGGCAGGACACCAACGGGTCGCGTCAAGACAGGCCTGGGCCTCCTCACCACTGATCTGCCAAAACGGTTTCATGCACGGCTGACCATTGAGCTTCAGACGGCCGGTGGCGTCCAGCGTCGCAGCCCCCGAGTTGATGAGGTGAATGATCCCACTGTGGGCGTGACCGGTGAGCACGTGGCCGGTGACTCGCTTGACGGCCTGTGGGCTCCAATAGGTTCTGACGTCGGCGAAAATGCTGGCGCTGTCGGTCAACAGGTGCCCAAAGAGCATGGACACACCGTTCAGGCAGTCGTTCTCGGTGGCCACCAGGAACGGCTCCCGAATACCGTTCCAGTCGAAGCTGGAGTTCAAGATGGCCTCCAAGAAGTCACCATTCGGCCAATGGTCGGTCCATTGCCTCTGTCCTTGGAAACCCGCAACGATGGCGTTGTGACCGAGGGCCTCTTCACCCCAACCCATGTCCGTGAGCCGCGGATTGCCCACCATCAAGTCGCGTACGATGAGCGCGCTCTTGATCGACGTGGCCCACTCCGAATCCCTCTGCTCACGGCTGGCTTGCCTGTTGGGCGGGTTACGATCCTCGCCCTCGTGGAGGCGGCTCTTCGCCCACGCGACGGCGCGGGCAAACTCCTGCGGATCGTAGATACCTTCCTCCATGCGGCGCACCACCTCGGTCATGTCGATGGCTTCGGTCCGGATGTCCAGATAGGCCAGCAGGAAGTCCTGATCCACGATGCTACCCGCGATGCCCATCGAGGTACCACCAACACTCAGGTAGGACTTCCCTCGCATCTCCGCCACCGCCAAACCGGCCTTGGCGAAACCCAACAGCCGTCTTCTCACGTCTTCGGGGATGCTCGCATCGTCCTTGTCCTGAACGTCCCGACCATAGATACCGAAGGCTGGCAGTCCCTTCTGTGCATAGCCGGCCAGAGCAGCAGCCAGGTACACTGCGCCGGGCCGCTCCGTGCCGTTGAAGCCCCACACTGCTTTGGGTGTGAGAGGATCGGTGTCCATGACTTCGGTCCCGTAACACCAACAGGGCGTCACGGTGAGGCTGGCTCCCACGCCCTCGCGGACAAACTTCTCGGCACAGGCCGCGGCCTCCACGACCCCACCAATACAGGTGTCCGCGATGACGCATTCCACCGGAAAACCGTTGGAGTGCCGCAGCTGGGTCGTGAAGAGCTCGGCCGCAGACCGCGCCATGGCCATGACCTGCGCCTCCAATGCCTCCCTGACCCCCTTGCGGCGGCCGTCGATAACCGGACGGATGCCGATCTTGGGCAGATGTCCCTGGAGGCGCTGGATCGGCGGACACATCGGGAAGGGCATTTCTACGGACATGGTGCAATCCTCGAGCAAGGGGGTGGTTGCGAACAGACTGCGAACGGAATGGGTTGGGGGCGCGGGCCCGATAGGCTAACGTGGGAGTAGCCATGGCCACTCGCGACGCCAAGCAACCGGCTTTCTTCTCCAGCCAGGTCCTGCAGGCCAAGCGGTTCTTCTTGGACCTGGATCCACCGCCCAGTGTTCCGCTGGCGGTGGTCACGGGCGGTTGTGAGCACTGCTCCGCCGACTACGTCATCGAGCGCGACGGTTTCTACCATCCGACCATCGAATACGTGGCTCGCGGCAAGGGCACGCTCCGCCTCGGTGACGACGTCCACGCGCTCGCACCCGGAACCTTCTTTACCTATGGCCCGGGTGTCTTTCACGAAATTCGCACCGATCCAACGAACCGGTTGGTGAAGTACTTCGCTGACTTCACTGGAACGCGCGCTCAGACGCTGCTGGTCGAGACCGGGCTTGGCCCGGGCAGCCTCCGACGTTTGGTGTCGCCTCGCCCGGTCCTGGAGGTCTTTGAGTCGTTGGTGAGGGATGGGCTGAGGGGAACTCGCTATGCCGAGCGGCTCTGCGCGCTGGAGCTGGAGCAGCTCATACTCATCGCGGCAGAAAGCGCGGTCCCTCCGGATGCGGGTAGCGTGCGCGCCTTCGTCACCTACCAGCGATGCTGCCAGCACATCGAAGCACATTATCTGGACCTGGCGTCGGCTCAAGAGGTTGCGCAAGCTTGCGACGTCAACCTCTCCTACCTCTGCCGGCTCTTTCAGCGATTCGACCACCGGAGCCCCTACCAGCTCCTGCTGCGCAAGAAGATGACCCACGCGGCAGAGCGGCTCTCGACCGCCACCGTGCTGGTGAAGGAGGTTGCCAGGGAGCTGGGGTTCCGAGACCCCTACCATTTCTCCCGCGTGTTCAAGAAGGTCCATGGTCTTTCGCCAGAACAGTTTCTCAGGATTGATGGCCGCAGTCGAGGACGGTCGAAACCTCAGTGACCGCTGCTGATGCGAACGCTGTCGAGTGACTGTGCGTGGGCCAGCCTCGGCCAGCTGTAGGCGTAACAGGCAACGGCGATGAAACAGACCATCGGGACGACGAATCCCCGTGACATGTCGTAGCGGTCCGCCACGGCGCCCATCAGCTTCGGTAGTAGGGCTCCGCCCACGATGGCCATGACAATGAACGAGGAGGCCATCTTCGCGCGCGGTCCCAGGCCAAAAATCCCTAGGGCGAAGATGGTTGGGAACATGATTGACATGAAGAAGTAGCTCATGAACAGACACCCCACTGAAAACCAACCGAGCTTGAGGAAGATGAGCAAACAGGCCAGGCTGTTGAGGACACCGTATAGTCCGAGCAGCCGATAGGGTGCAATCCGCTTGAGCAGAGCGGCGCCCGAGAATCGGCCACCGAGGAAGAGGACGAATCCGACGGAGGCCAGGGTGGCTGCGCCGCGGTCACTGATGGCCAGTACGCCGAGCGACCTTCGCTCTACCAGCATCTCGAACCTGCCGGAGCCCATCGACGCTGGGAGCGCCGGCACCTCAGAGGTCACATAGTTGATGAAGAAGCTGAAGATCCCCGCTTGGGCCGCCACGTAGAAGAACTGCGCCGCCACGGCCAGAACGAAATGCGGATGTCTCCAGATGGAAAGGGAGGTCGCAACCGACTCAGCGTGCTCCTGATAGTCATCTCTGAGGCTGATATCGGGGATGGACGCGAAGGCAAAGATGACGATCAGCAGGATGACAACGACGGCTACTGCGAGGTAGGGAATGAACAGCGTTTCGCTCCCGGTGCTCTTTCCCGCAGCGTCTTTGGAGTAGAAGAACGCACCGCCGATGATGGGGCCGAAGATCCAACCGATCCCGTTGCACGATTGTGCCAAGTTGATCCGCGTCGCCGCATAGCGAGGGGGGCCGAGAACTGTCGCGTACGGGTTTGCAATGGTCTCCAGGAAGGTCAGACCCGCAGCGATGATACAGACGCCAGCCAGATAGCCCACGAATGCGACGGCAGCGGATACCCTTCCGTCCTGCGCCATCTGGTTGATCTGCGTGGCCGGAAGGAACCAGAAGCCACCCACCGCAACCATCGCGAGCCCTGTGATGATTCCCCCCTTGTAGCCCAGGCGGGTGGCGAGCCAACCGGCCGGTACCGCCATCAGGAAGTACCCCAGGTAGTGTGCGAATTGAACCCAGGCGGACTGAGCTTTGGACAAGCCCATCTCCGTCTGGAAATGCTTGTCCATCACGTCGATCATCCCGTTGCAAAGGCCCCACAGGAGAAAGAGCGACGCAATGAGCGTGAACGTGACGGCGAAGCTCCTTCCGTCCTCGGCGGCAAACATTCCCTTCTTGTTCGAGCCCACGGCAGCACCTCGCCCGGCTGGATCGTCGGCAAGGATGAGGGTCTTTGCTCCGACTGTCTACAGGGATGGACGGGGTTGACACGATGATGGATAATATTGCCCTGTATCAGGTACGGTCCCACAGAGCCGTCCCTCGCTGGCTCCGCTACTCGAGGTGCCAGGGGCTACTGAAGAGAGAAGCTGCTGATCACCAGGTCGACTGTGTATGCGCTCGTACCAGTCACGAAATAGCCCCAAATACCCGTGATTTGCGAGGTATCGGTGATGCCGAGCTGTGACCAGGTGACGGGGACGGCAGCGGCGGTTGTGGGGACGGAAACCTTGATCTCCCCTTTGTCGCCGTTGAGCAAGTCGACTCCAATCCCAACCTGGCTGACCGTCCCCGAGGCACTCGCCATTGTGATCGCGAAGCCGGAATAGGCAGAAACATCGAAAGTGGTGCAGTCAACGTTCTCAGCGGCAGCAGCGTCGTGGACATAGCCCATGAGGGAGAAGCCGAATCCGGCCGCGTTGTCGCCGTTAGCGGTTGCAACGCCAACGGTTCCCGAAAGGATCCAGCCTCCAGAACCGCAGGTCTGCGAGATTTGGCTGGTCCCGTTGCCATAGACCCAAGCGGACGTATTCATCTCGCCATCGCCCCAGGCCCCATAGCCACATTCGGCGTCGCTGAAGTCGTTGATCATGGCGGCTTTCGGCCTGCAGACTGGCCCATCGGCACTGCTGCCACCCGCCCCCGTGGCCCCGCCCGCCCCCGTGGCTCCACCCGAACCAGGTGCTCCGCCACCATCCGTGGTTCCACCCGTGCCTGGTGCGCCACCGAGACCCGGAACACTCCCACCAGTCCCGTCACCACCGGAGTCGTCCGAACCTCCACTGCAGGCAAGCGAAAGGCAGAGCGACGTCGAGAGACCGAGAGCAAGGCGCTTGATTATCGAACAATTACGCATGATTGAATACTCCGGCGCGGACAACTTGGTCGGAGCTCCCAAGGGTTGTGGACCACGCTTCATGCGTGCACCTGAGCCGGAAGATCAGTGAATCTTTCAACCACCTGGCGTCCTTGCCGGGTAGCCTCCGAAGGTGTGCCTGGCGTGTGGCCTGTCGCCTGATTGGGCGGAGAGGTAATGCCGCGGACGGAACAATGGCACTCACCGAGGAAACCGATGTTGTCGCGTTCAACCGAGAGCTCCGCTCTCGCCCTGGGATTGTTGCTATCCGGGTGCTCCCCGAACACACCACTCAATGTCGGGACACCACCTGCAATGAGCACGACAGCCCTGACCGCCCCAGCGGCCGGAGCCGGACGGCCTCGTGGAATGCCGCTGGAGACCCTCCAGCGCGAATTCGTGGAGTTGCGCTTCGGCATGTTCATCCACTTCGGGATCCTCACCTACACGGGCAAGTGGGGTCAGGGGAACCTCGACATCTCGCTGTTCAGTCCCAGCCAGCTGGATCCGGTGCAGTGGGCCGATGCCGCCGTCGCGGCCAGGATGAAGTACGGTGTTCTCACCGCCCGCCACCATGATGGGTTCGCCCTGTGGCCCAGCCGTGCCAGTGACTACAACGTGGGCCACGTGCCGTGGAGAGATGGCAAGGGCGACGTCGTGGCAGAATACGTCGCCGCCTTCCGCAGCCACGGACTCTTGCCTGGCCTGTACTACTCGATCTGGGATATCACCCGGGGTGTTGCTGCCGACCAGCTTTCGTTGGAGAAGCTCGAGTACGTCAAGACCCAGCTCACCGAGCTGCTCACCGGCTACGGACCGATTCCTATTCTGGTCATGGACGGTTGGGCCTGGCAGATGGGCCACCATGCGGTCGCCTACGAGGAGATCCGCGGCCTGGTCAAGTCACTACAACCTGACTGCCTGCTGACCGATCACACACACCTGGCTGATCCCTGGGACGTGGATGTGGTGAGCTTCGAGGAACCGAAGGGCGCCTGGGCCCCCGACGGCAACACCTACCCGGGCCAGCAGGGTCAGAAGATCAACGCGAGTGGCGGCAACGATTGGTTCTGGGGGCCCGGGATGGGCGAGCTGATGAGCGTTCGGGACATCGTCACCCAACACCTCGGCGACCTGCAGCCCAAGTGGACCAATTTCCTGCTCAATTGCCCGCCCAACCGCGACGGCCTGTTGGATCCCGAGATCGTCGAACGACTCAGGGAGGCAGGGAATGCCTTTGGTCCGGAGCCGGCGCGGCAACCCCTGCCGGCGCAGGGGCCACAGAATGAACACCCGTACACCCCGGTTTCCGCCGCGGCGACGACGGGAGATGCCACCTGTGCCATCGATGGCAAGAACGACCAGACGTACGTCACCCTGTGGCAGCCGACCGGCACGCTCCCCCAGTCGATCACCCTGGATCTGGGCCGGATCCGGACGAACGTGGGATGGCTGGGCTGTCTACCGCGCTATCACAACGAGAACAGCAGCAAAGAGGGCAACGTCACGACGTACCGGGTGCATGCCAGTGCCGACGGCAAGAGGTACACCATTGCCGCCCGCGGTCGCTGGACGGCAGATGGGCGAATGAAGGTCGCCACCTTCGGTCCCCTGTCGACACGCTTCGTTCGGTTCGAGATCCTGAGCGCCAACGGCAATCCGGCGGTCACCGAGATCACCCTCGGGGCGCGACATTAGCAGCGTGTTACAGAACTCGGGCGCCGGCACTGGGCTCGAACACGTGGATCTCGGCGGTGCGCCCGGAGCGCTCCTTGTACCCTGATGCCATGGCATTCGTGAAGTCGGGAACTGCGCCGGCCTCGACCAGGTTCACGGTACTGCCCCCGAACCCAGCCCCGGTCAGGCGAGCCCCATGACAGAAGGGCTGGGACATGGCGAGTTCCACGAGAACGTCGAGCTCCGGGCAGCTCACTTGGTAGTCGTCGCGCAGACTTCGGTGAGACTCGACCATCAGCGCTCGAAGCTCGGCCCTGTCGCCGGAACCAAGCGCGGTCACGGTCCGATGAACTCGACAATTCTCCGAGACCACATGTCTGCAGCGCTTCCCCACGACGGGGGGGAGGGTCGGCAGCATCCTGTTCAAATCCTCCGGAAGGACGTCACGCAGCGAGCTGATGTGAGGCAACGAGACGGACAGGAGTCTGACCCCCTCGTTGCATTCGTCCCGGCGCTGGTTGTACTCGGAATTGGCGAGACAGTGGCAGACCCCGCTGCCCACCACGACGAGCTTGAGTCCGGTCGGAACCGTTACCAACTGGCGCTCCAATGACCGACAATCGAGCAGCAGGGCGCTGCCTGGCTCTCCGAACATACAGGCCATCTGGTCCATGATGCCGCAGGCGACGCCGACAAATCCGCTCTCTGCTTCGCGCGCCAGCTCCGCGACCTGAAGGCCCGACAACTCGAAACCTCCGAGGGCGTTCAGGGCGAGCACCGTTGCCACCTCGTACGCCGCCGACGAGCTCAATCCAGCGCCCCGAGGGATATCACCAGTGACCACGGCTTCGCAGACCGGAACGTCGAAGCCTCGTCGGTTGAGGGCCCAGACCACGCCCTTGAAGTAGTCCGCCCAGGAATGCTCGGCCGTTCGCTCCAATGCACCTTTGGCAAAGGTACAGACATCGCCCACGTCGATGCCCAACAGGGTGAATCGGTCACCCGAGACCCGGCGGGAGGCCACGGCCACACCCCGATCGATGGCTACCGGCAGGACGAATCCCTCGTTGTAGTCCGTGTGCTCGCCAATGAGATTGACGCGCCCCGGAGCAAGAACGGCGACCTCGGCTGGGTGGCCCGTGGCCCGTTGGAACCCGGCACGCACGGCAGCGCCGTTCATCGACATCTCAGCCCTGTCTCCAGATGGGAGACGGGTATTCGCCCTTCTCCACCATCCGTCGGATCATTTCGATCACACGCGGCTTGTCTGCAGGATGTGTCACACCGAACCAGGTGTCTGACGTCGGAAGCACCCGAACGCGTGCCACCTCGCGTCGTACCAGACTACCAACCACCGTAGGGATCACGCATTCGGATTCGTCCGGTACCCGCTGCTGAGCTTCGAGAAACAGGGCAAGCTCGCTCTCCAGCTGTCCGAAGACCGCGGGAGTGAAGCCCATCATATTCATCGAGACCGCTTCCGTCCCCTCCAGATGACACGCCGTTCCCGTCGCGTCCAGATACCGAAGCCCGCCCTCTGCCTGTGCCACGCCCCGGCGCTCGGTCAGATCCATCAGCAAACCCTTTTCATCCAGTTCGCAGATGGCGCGCGTCACTGCGCCGTGCTCGGAAAGGGTCTTCAGGATGGGATAGCCAACGATACAGTACTCTGGCAGCTGCCCGGACGACCTGGGTCGCATCAGATGCTCGAACACGATCCGAAAGGCCCTCTTGCCGTAATAGTCATCGGCGTTGACACAACAAAAGGGGCCCCGTACGCACTCCCGTGCGCACCAGAGGGCATGCACCGTCCCCCACGGTTTTTGGCGCGTCGGGTGAGGGACGAATCCCACGGGGAGCTGGTCCAGCTCTTGAAAGACGTATTCCACCGCAACGCGGCTGCCGTAGCGGCTGCCCACCTTGGAACGGAACTCCGCCTCGAACGCTCGGCGAATGACGAACACGACCTTCGTGAAGCCCGCGGTGAGAGCATCGTGGACGGAATAGTCCATGATGGTCTCGCCGCTGGGTCCGAGGCGTTCCAGCTGCTTCAGGCCGCCATACCGAGCACCCATTCCGGCGGCAAGGACGAGAAGAGTAGGTTCCATGGTGCTTTTCCTAGCCTAATACCGTCCCAGTGTCACCCTGAGGACCTGTGGTGTTGAGGTGAAATTGAGCCCCCAATCCGTCTGATCCCCGTTCCAGATGCGCAAGACCTTGAATTGGCCCCTTTGGTGGGTACCCTCTTCGACCCGCAGGTACTCACGCTGTTTGGCTTGGCCCGAGCCTCCCACCTGGATGTCGACCCGGCAATAAAAACCCGTCACCAAGAACTGGTCGTTGCCGAGCTCCGCGATCAGCATGCGACCCACTGGTTCCGGGTTGCCCGGCGGATTGTTGCCAAAGCCGAACTGAGGCACGCCGTAGATGACCTCGACCCTCCATGCGCCAATGTCGAAGCTGTGTTTGGGGATTCCCTTCTGCTCGGCAACGGCCTTGAGCTTGCCGTCGAAGGAGAGAACCGCCAGCTCTCGCATCATCGGCTCGACCAGACGGTAGTTCATGGCGAAGGGTTGCAGGGTTTCCTCGGTCACCCGCGGAGCCCCCAGTGGGAAGTTGCCGTAGCCGGTGTAATCGATGCCAAAGGGCGCAAAGCCGATGGCCTGGTGCCCCAAGGCCGAAAAGAAAAAGCGGGCGTATTCCGAGGCGTTGGAAATCTCGGGAATGAACAGCGGATTCTCCCGACCACCGTATCGTTCCAGGACTTTGTTCACCTTGACGGGGTCGTTCATATAGATGTCCGGTGCCAGGATGTCGACGGCCGGAGCGACGGACTTCCAGATCGGCAGCACGTTGTCGGTGGGACCTCCGCTCTGGTAGGTACCGGCGGGCCCCGGGTCGATTGGATCGCGAAGGGCAGCGTTCACGAACAACGGAAGCGGATACTCCGCCTTGCCGGCTGCTGCCACCGCTCCGACGTACCGTGCCACCGCCCAGGCGTGGAAATACTCGTCGGCCTCCTTGCCAAAGGTCGACCTCCAGGTGGCTCTGGAGCTGCGGGGTGCCTTCGGCATGGCGGCCACCACCTCCGTGGGGACCGGACCATCAAAGGCCTTCTGCGCCAACGCGGAGTGGTCGCGGACTGCCCCCCAGGTTCCCGGCTCGTTTTCCACCTGAACCATGATCACGGTGTGCTGGGGATCGGTCTTTTTGAGGTGACGCATCAACGCGACAAAGGCTCGACGATCTGCCTCCAGTGTCGCCATGCCAAAGGGCGAAGGTGACCCCACTGCTTTACCATCCGCTCCGATCATCCTGGGGAAGGTCGCGCGAGCTTGCTTCATCCAGAGCGGCTGGTAGCCGGGCCCGCCGTTCTTCCACGTGCCAAACCACAAGAGGATGAGGCGCACATCATGCTTGCGGCATTCGTCGACCAGCGTATCCACAACCGAGAAATCGAAGGACCCGGGCTGGGGCTCGAGTTGTTCCCAGTAGATAGGCATCTCCACGGTGTTGGCATGGATGGAATGGATAGCAGGCCACACCTTGGGAAGGAGTTCTGGCCAGGCACTGGAATTGTTCACCTGCGCCCCGAGGACGAGGAACGGAGCGCCATCGACGAACAGGGCATGACGTCCATCCCGATGCACCAGTCGGGGGAGCGGATTGGAAATGGGTCCGGCCTGCACCGGATAGCCCAATAGACCAACCAACAACGCCAGATTCCAGATGGGGAGCTTGCTCATGGCCTGAGTCAACCCTCAGTCCTCGTTACATCGCCGTGAGCAGCCCAAGCTGCCACGGGATGGAGTTGTAGTCACGGGTATCCGCGGCAGCCGGGAATCCCTGGTAGAGAAACTGAAGTCTCGATCCATCGATCCTCATGGTCTCGTCGTAGCCAGCTCGGATCATCTCCCCGTGACTGATGTCGCGGCTCCAGCCTGGACCGTTGAAGCTCACGTTCCTCTCCCCAGCGAAGGGGGCTGCTGCGTCATCATGCAGGACCGTCCACGGGCCCTCCAAGGAGTCGGCAGTCCAGGAACGGAAGTATCGCCGGTAGCCGGAGCTGCCGTCGAATGCCTCGATGAGAGCCAGATATTCGTTGCTTCCGTTGAGCCGGTACACGTTGCAGGCTTCGAACAATCGACCCGCCTCGGGATCCTCCATCGCCACGGTCGGCTCGCTGAAACCGCGAGGATACTCGCCGATTGGTGTCTTGCTTTGGTACCAGCGCCCATGGTCGTTGGAGAAGAACAGGTGGCAGTTCTGGGTGTCGCAGATGACCCAGAAGTCCAGCCACCCTCCACTATTCTCGATGAGGGGAGGGGTCGTCGGATAGAAGGGTTGGGGAATCGCCCACCGAGTGGGATCCCCAGGATCGTCCGTCGTCGAGAACATGGGAGGCCCCGATTGGAAGACGAGATACCATTGCTTGTGGGGATTGAAATAGAAGAGCTGCGGCGCGGCGACGTAGGTGTCGAAGCCGGGTGTCTTGTCCATATGGTAAAGACTGGCTCTGGGGGCCTGCGTCCAGTCCGCAAAGGACAGGTAGACCATACCGTAGATGCCACCACGACCAACCGACGTGGCGTAGACGTGCCACCGATCACCGTAACGGACGACGGTTGGGTCCTTGACGGCGACCAGGTCGTGGGTAGGGTCGGAAACTGGAACAATGAGCGGCTGGGTGGACGTCCACGCCATCCTGGCGGGTAGACCGGGGGACGACCCGATGCCTTTGGCGCTCGCCGGCGATGTCATTTCCTTGGGCTCCGCCTTGGTATTGGCCGACGACGACCCCGGTGCGGCGGGTCGCATGCAGGTCCAGAGCGCCGCACCAACAAGCACCGAGGCTCCACACCTCGCGATGACTGTGCTCATTGTGGTTGCCAAAGACCGGTCTGTGCACTCCGTCATACTCGTCCCCGAAGAGGGTCCAACATGGTTTCCCAACGGCAACACCATTGTCAATGACAAGCTGCCCGGACCGCTCCCAACGATGGTCCGCTGGCCGAGTCGCTGCGAGCGGCGCCCAGACGTCAACGACAGACAGGAGAGGCAAGGCGGTCCATCGGGCCCAGGCGAGTCGCGTCACCCTGTCAAAGGGTGTGACGAGCGGGTTGGGCTGCCCTTGGAGCCTCTGGCATTTCGCGGCGCGACTATGCCAAAGTGCCTTGTTACCAAGGAGATGTCATGCGTCGAATCACCCAGGGTCTACTGGTGCTCGTGGCTGGCATGGGATGCGCGAACGCCAGCGGTTCGAAGCCGAAAGCTCCAACTCCGCCGACCACGGAGCCCGCGATGACACCCGTCGCCAACCTTCAGCGCACACCGAACGGTGTTCTGGTCAACGTTGGTGGTGGCTTTCTCAAGCTCGAGATCTGCGCGCACAACGTCGTGCGCGTGGCCTACGCGAAGGACCAAGCCTTCTTCGACCGCAAGAGTCTGGCAGCGGAACCGAAACGTTGTGATGGTACGGACTTCGACCTGACCCAGGCCAAGGGCGCGGCCACTGTCTCCACCCCCACGCTCCGCGCGCGCATCGATCTTTCGACTGGTCGGATTGTCTTTCTCGACCCCGCTGGCGCCCCCATTCTCGAAGAAAGGGAGGGTGGAAGAATGCTGATGCCCGCGGTCGTGCAAGGAGAGCACACCCATCACATTCGCCAGGAGTGGCTGCCCAACGCGGATGAGGCCTTGTATGGGCTGGGTGAGAATCAGGTGGGGCTTCTGAATCTCAAGGACTACGATCTGGATCTCTGGCAGCATAACGGAACCATCGTCGTTCCCCTTTTGGTTTCAAGCCGTGGCTTCGGCGTATTCTGGGACAACACGTCGTTCACCCGATTCGGCGATCTGAGGGAATTCGAGCCGATTCCGGCCCACCGCCTCCTGGATGCCACCGGCAAGCGAGGTGGCCTCACCGGTGCATACAACAGCGGCGTGAGGTTCGACCGCCTAGTTGGGGAGCGGGTGGATCGGGTCATCGATATCGCGCTCTCTAGCAAGGAAAAGAGGCCCAACCAACTCATCTTCCCCGGCCTTCCCGAAGGGCCCGCCAGTGTGCGCTGGACAGGGGAGTTGGAGCCGGAGATGGCCGGCGACCACACGTTTCAGACCTTCTCGAATGGTAGTATTAAGGTCTGGATCGACGATCGACTGGTCATCAACCACTGGCGACAGGGCTGGCTACCATGGAAAGACGTGGCCAAGGTACGCTTGGAACCGAAGCGCCGGTACAAGATTCGCGTCGAGTGGACCAAGGATCAGGGAATGGAGACGGTTCAGCTCCTTTGGAAGGGACCCACGCCGATCCCCCAGACTACCTCACTCTGGTCGGAGGTCGGTGACGGCATCGATTACTATTTCGTCTACGGACCGGAGATGGATGAGGTCGTGGCTGGCTACCGTCGCATCACCGGCCCCGCCCCGATGATCCCCCGCTGGGGCCTCGGGTTGTGGCAGAGCCGCCAGCGTTATCAGACGGCCCAGCAGAGCCTCGACGTCGTTGACGGGTTTCGTCGCCGAGGCATACCCTTCGACAACATCGTTCAGGATTGGTTCTACTGGAAGGAAGACCGCTGGGGTTCACACGAGTTCGACCCGGCCCGTTTTCCCGATCCAGAAGGGTGGATCCAGAACATCCACGCCAAGCATGCCCGGGTGATGATCTCGGTTTGGGGCAAGTACTATCCGGGGACCAAGAACTTCGAGGCGATGCGCACTCGGGGCTTTCTGTACCAGCGTAACCTCAGCGAAGGATTGAGGGACTGGGTCGGCGATGGAGGCTACCCCTACACATTCTACGATGCGTTCAATCCCGAGGCTGGGAAGCTGTTCTGGTCGCAGCTCGAGCAAGCCCTGTTCGAGAGGAAGGTGGATGCCTGGTGGCTGGATGCTCCGGAACCGGACCTCTTGCCCACACCGACGCTGGAGGGACAGCGAACCTACATGCACCCAACAGCGCTCGGGTCGGGGGCGCGCATGCTCAACGCGTACTCGCTGGTCAACAGCCAGAGTGTCTACCAGGGCCAGCGCTCTGTCGCGCCCGATCAACGCGTCTTCATCCTGACTCGCTCGGCATTCGCCGGACAACAGCGCTACGGAGCCGCGGTTTGGTCCGGGGACATCACGTCTACCTGGACTGCCATGCGTCAGCAGATCCCGGCTGGACTGGGGTTGTCGATCTCCGGGCTACCCTATTGGACCATGGATATCGGGGGATTCTCGGTACCGGCTCGCTTCTCCGCCGACAAGCCAAAGGCGGAGGACGTCGAGGAATGGCGCGAGCTCAACGCGCGCTGGTTCCAGTTCGGCACGTTCGTGCCCTTGTTGCGCGTACACGGGGAGTCCCCCGCGCGCGAAATGTGGGAGTTGGGTGGCGAGAAGCATCCCGCTTACCAGACCGAGCTGAAGTTCGACCGGATTCGCTATCGCCTACTGCCCTATCTGTACTCGCTCGCTGGTGCCGTAACACACGAGGGCGGAACCATGATGCGGCCACTGGTCATGGACTTTCGCAACGATCCGAAGGCACTGGAGGTCAGTGACCAGTACCTCTTCGGACCGGCCTTTTTGGTGAACCCGGTGACGGTATACAAGGTGCGCAGTCGGGCCGTCTACCTCCCCGTCGCGGCCGGCTGGTACGATTTCTGGACGGGGCAGGCGGTCGCCCCCGGACAGACCATCGATGCACCGGCTCCCTACGACTCGATGCCTCTGTACGTGCGAGCGGGCTCCATCGTTCCGATGGGACCGGAGCTGCAGTACACCGGCGAAAAGGCGGCAGATCCTATCCTGTTGTGGGTCTATGCGGGAGCGGACGGGGCCTTCACCCTGTACGAGGACGATGGCCTCACCTATGGCTATGAGAAGGGGGAGTTCGCGCGCATCCCCATCCGCTGGAACGACGCAGCACGGACGCTCAGCATCGGCAAGCGCGAGGGCTCGTACCCTGGGATGTTGAGCGAGCGCAGGTTCCAGATCATCCTTGTCGCCAAGGACAGACCGGTAGGTTTCTCCTTCGAACCCAAGGTGGATCAGATCCTTCGTTACGTCGGGACGCCCATCGACCTGAAGCTGTGAGGCGTACGTCGCACAGCGAGCCGGTTCGGTGGGCTATTTCGGATCACCGTACAGAATGCCTCGACCACCGGTCCCCACGTACACCCGCCCATAGGTTCGGGGATCGCCCGCAATGACCGCGACGAAACCGAACTGGTGCTTATCGTCGTTGATCCGTGCCCAGGTGACACCAGAATCGTCGGAACGGAAGAGCCCCGCCACCTCACCGATGGTGCCGACCAGGAACAGGGTCGGGTAACTCTTGCCCTGAGCCGGCTTGCCGAAGCCGAGCGCGTGCGCGGCGCTCACGCTAAGGACGGTCTCCCAGCTCTTGCCCGAGTCAGTCGAATGATTGAGCTCCTTGCCCGTGGTCAACCAGACATCACCCTCGATTCCGGGCACGGCCTGGGCGGAGCCCGAGGTCAGCTCGTAGTCAGCCAGTGACGGCAGCCCATTGGGCGAGCCGGTGAAATGGGCACCACCATCGGTGCTGAAATAGGCCTGCCCACCCATGGCATCCAGCACGTAGAACTTGTTCGGATTGACCCGGTCAGCCGCGGGGCGAAACGGCACCGGCGCCCAATCGGGCGTTTCTTCGGGGGTAGGCAGGCCTTGGGCCGGGGACCAGGTGGCGCCGCGATCCCTCGAGTACACGACGGGACCCGCCATCGGTGCCCACAGGATGGTCGCGCCATCCGCCGACACCGCGATCGAGCCCGCACCCTTGCCCTTGGCGTTGGACTTGAATGGTGTCCAGGTGACGCCTCCATCCGTGGAGACCGCGCCGTACTGCTTGTCGTGCCAACCAACTCGGGCAACGATCTCCGATTTCTTCCAGGCGACGTCGATCCCGCTCCCGTTGCCGCAAATTGGATTGTCGAACATCCCGCCTGGGGACGGCACGTTCAGATCGTCGTGACGGAAGCCACAGAGATCCGCCACCATGCTGAGCAAGGGAGGTCCAGCTGGTGGGCTAACCAGGCCGCGGACGACCGTTTCCTCGAGCCCTCGGTCCAGGAACTTGAAGTGAGTGGGCTGATCGGTATCCGGCGCGTTGGCGTCTTCGCTGCCCCAGATCCCTTGCCCCGTCACGTACATGACGCGGGCCGGATTGAAGGGATCGATGTCGATGTCGCCCATCCAACCCCGGCCCATGGGCTCCGTCGGGGCGCGGTGCCAGTAGAGGTATTTCGCACCGTCATCGTCCCGAACGACCCTGGGGAGCAGGGCCTTCCAGGTCTTGCCACCGTCGGTACTGCGATACACCTCGTCGCCATGGGTCCAGCGATCGATGGTGCTGACCATGATGGTCCCCGGTTGGCTCACGCTGACCGACAGGCCTCCGTAACCGAACCGGTCATCGCCCTTGGGGGCCAGCGGGGTGATGTTGGTGAAACGCTGTTGTTTCGGTTCGTACTTGTAGACCGCGCCGTCGGTAACGTCATTGGGGCCCGGGCCATTGCCATAGGCGATGTACAGGACGCCGTTGGCATCCAACTCGGCGTGACTGGCCATCATCCCGGTGGGCTGCTGGGGGACGGGCTTCCAGCTGGCTCCAGCGTCGGTGCTGACATGCAGTGAGCCCTGGTTGTTGGCCACCGCCGCATAAATGGTCGACGTGGGCTTGTCCTTCGCTCCGCTGGCCTTGTCGAACAGGACGATGGGAATGCCGCTGCTGTTTCCGCTGTCGGTTGCGACAAAGCTCTTGACCTCGGTCCAGGTCACACCCGAATCGGTACTCTTCCACAACCCGTTCTTGCGCGAGCCAAAAAAGAGAATGCTGGGTTGATTGGGGTCGATGGCAAGCCGTTCACCATTGGATCGACCCGGCTCGTTACCGCCCATCTTGACCGGCATCTCCGTTACCTGCCACGTCGTACCGCGGTCGTTGGAACGTAGGATTGCACCATACCCTGCCCAGGACTGCACGTAGGTGCCCGCGGCGAGGTACACCTTGTTGGGATCGACCGGATCGGCAGCCAGGCTCTCGATGCCGACATAGTCGGATTTCCTGGGCAGATCGTCGTTCAGGGGGATCCACGTTCCGTTGGTCGCGTTCCAGCGGTACGCCCCGCCAACATCGGTGCGGGCATAGATGAGGTCCTTTTCCACCGGGCTGAACACGATGCCACTGACGAAGCCGCCGCCCAGGATCACGACGTTCTTCCAGTCGTAGGCCACACTACCGGTCAGTGCCTCACCGCTCGCCCCAGGCGAGCTGGTGCCGGCCACCGCACCCTTCGCCTGGCCCGTCTGATGGCAGGTGCAGATGCCGCAACCATGCTGGACGACAGCCGTTGCCATCACCGCCAGAGACAGCGCCCACGGAGCTTGCTTGACCATCCTGTCCCGTCCTTTCGACTACTGTTTCTCGACGGCAATCTCGTCAACATAGATGTTGAAAACGCGCTGGCTACCGGTCCAGGTACTGATGCGGAATTCCCAGAACGAATGCAGATCGAACTTGGCGCCCTTGCCCTTGGTGAAGGCGGAGATGGGGATCGCCACCCTGTGCCACTTCCCGTCCGCGTACCGTTTCACGTACTTTTCGATGGGGGCGTCAGAGCTGTCGAACTTGTTGGCGCTGCACCCGAGCAATACACCGCCAGCCCCCGGATCGACCACCGCACCCGGGGTCGCTCCTTCGACGCGGATTTGGAACGTCAGGTGGCTGTACGGCGTCAGATCGACGCCCGCGTTCTCCGGGTACCACCCGAACAGGTTCCACCCCATCCCGATCCAGCCCCCCCCCTCACCGTGGAATTTGAGACCATTGCTACCATTGACCCCAACGCCAGGTTCCATTCCGACCTTGGCCTTGCATTTCGGCTTTTTGTCGCAGCCCTCCCAGCCCTGCGCGCCAGTGCCCGCCTCGTCACCATCCCAGATGACCAGGCGAGTGCCGACTGCCACGGGACCAGCACTCTCACCCTCCCCCGCCGGTCCATCCACCCCGCCCGTTCCTGGGCAGGGTGGACAGAGGCAGCCCGCCGCACCCAGGGAGGCGAGGGAGGCGAGCCGCAGGCACGCAAACAACGACAGCGAGGGACGCATCATGGAACCAGATCTCCAAACAGGACAGGGAGCGTTGCCGTCTTTACGGGATGAAGGACAGATCGTCGATGACGATATCCGCTTCGTAGGGCGTCGGATTCGCGGTACCGGCACCCGTCGGCGGCGGGAAGAACCAGGATATGCGGACGATGTCGCCGGGGGTTACGCCGGGCTCGGGCTTGCCACCCGTGAAGTCCGCCCACTCGACTTCCACCGTGGTCGGTTCGGCCGTGACCGGTATGTTCTTGGCAGCATCTGCACAGGTCGGCTGATCGTACCTGTTGGTACCGGACGTGGGGACGCACCTACCTGGATCTCCTTCCTTCACCTCCGTGTCATTGTGCTCCAGGAGCCAGGCGGAAGTGATGGCATTGTTCAACGTGGCGACACGCATGGTCACCTGGCTGCCCTGAGGCACCGATCCGGAGATGGTGAAGGAGATTCCCTTGTACGCGGACGCGTCGAGCCTGCTGCAGTTGAAGAAGACGAGCCCGAAACCGGTATAGTCGCCCAGGGTTCCGCTGATGTGCCAGTTGCTGTCGGTCACGTCCGAGGTCACGGGATAGTCACCCGATGTGGGGTACACGTACGTGGTTCCGCTCAACGTCGTGGAGTCTCCGAAGTTGACGGCCGTCGTGTCGGCACCCTCCCCCGCATAGGTGAAATCGGTCATCATGGGCTGGACTGGCAACGGGCACAATGTCCCGTCGGTCTCCGCAGATCCGATGGCACCACCTCCGCCACCGCTGCCATCGTCGCCACCGCCTCCACCCCCTTTGTCGGCCTCGGTGGTCGTGCAGGCGGCAAGTCCGCAGGCCAGACAGAGCAGGCTGGCGAGTGACATGTTGGTGTGGAAGGCTCGATGTTTCGTGTCCATAAAGATGCTCCCTTTCTGTCGATTCGATCCGACACTCGATCCCCCGCGCCCCTCAGGGCCAAGGGTCTCCTTCGAATCCGATGGCCAGCTACAACGTCGTCACAACTCTTCCCCTTTTGGGCTTTCGTGCGGTCAGAAGCGAAAAATCAGCGTTCGGTTGAGTTCAACCCCGCGCCTGCCTTGGTGCGGTACAGCTTCAAGTCGTCGACCCAGAATTCGGCCTGAGCCTCTTTCTGCATCCGAAGAGTCAGCGTGAAGAGCTGATCGGTCAACAGACCAGTCCCCGGCACCGGCCCCGTTTCGGTCAGCAATCGGTTGGGGACGCGATTGGGTAATGCATCCTGGTGAAACCGCTCGAACGGAACCGTGTAGAATCCCCATTCGCTCGTCGCTAACATCGTGGTGCTGTAGAGGTTTCCACACTCGTCCGGATAGGCTTGGCGGCTCGTACTGCTGCTCGATGTGGCCACGCCCGTGTTCGGATCAATCGTTGTCCCGGTCGACTGAGCCGAACCCGCCTCGGACTCGTAAACCTTGCAGTAGGCACCGGCCAGGTCAGCCGAATTCGGATCGCCCAGCAGCAACGTAAGGCCCTTGGTCGTGTTGCCCACAGCACGCATCCAGAACGCCACGCCCTCGTACTCGGCCCCATCGCGGGGGCCGAAGTTGTTGTAGCCGGCCAGGGACCCCCAGTCATTGTTGTGGGACGAGCGGATGACAGTGGCCGCTTCCCCTCCACAACGCGCTCCATCCTCGATGGCTTCGACGTCCGCGGTCATCGTGGCACCCACCGTCGGGTCCGGCGCAGTCCACCAGGCGCTTTCACCCACGATCTCGAAGTCGTTGACCATCAAGAACACGTAGTCGTCCTCAACGGTGCAGTCGACGGATACGTCCTTCAGGGTCGTGTAGGCACTGCAGCCGATGGCCCCGCCGATGCCGAACAGCATGACACCGATCGAGCCCGCCGTCCGCGGCCACCAAGCTGCCATAGTTCGGTTGGAGTACGTCATACGATGGGCTACCACCAGTAGGTGGCGATCAATGAGAAGACGTCCTTGTCTGGGTTCACCGGTGCGGCGGTCGCGGGAGCGTACCCGGAGAAGGTCTGGACGTCCTTACCGTAGGTGAAATGGGAATACTGCAATGCCAGCTCCCCGCGGCTCTGCCAATCCATGTGAAAGAGCAGGCGGGACGACCAGATGTTGAAGGCCTGCCCCGAGTCACTGCCGTGCAGACGGACATGATCGAAACGCTCGGAGAGACCCAGCCAGGACAGCGGCAGATACGTGGCTTCCGCACCAGCCTTGAGCTTGAACACGCCGTCGAAGTCTGCGTCATCACTCGTCACGGTGGTGCCGACACCGAACGCGCTCAGCAAGATGTCCGGGCTCACGCCCTGGTAGCGGTCGCCGTAAGCGAGCCGCGCGATACTGAGGTCGTACTGCGCGCCGAACGTCGAGAGCTTGCCGTTGCCATTACTGTTTGGACCCAAGTAATGCTCGACCAGTTCCGGGCCACCTCGCGCGTTCAGGATCTCGATGGCACCCGAGACGGTCTGGGCATTGGTGGCCTGGGTCAACGCCGCTCCCAGGTACAGGTGCCCGGCGCGCTCAGCCGTCAAGTGGAGATCACTGCCGAGCACGGTGATCCGTCCGTTCGGCACCTGCCCTCCAGCCGCCAAATCATCCTGCGTCCAGGCCGTCAGATAGTGCAAGCCGAGTCGACCCAGTTCACCATAGGCAACACCCAAGTGCAGATGGTTGACGAAGGTTGCTCCGACCTCGGCGTTCGTGTAGTCGTTCCAGCCTGCTGGAACCAATCCGACGGGTGGGCGTCCGAGCTGCCCACCCAAACCCTGCTCCAGAACGAGCTGGACCTTGCCCAGCTTCAGGCCAGTGGTGATGGTCTCGCCAACCGTGTTGGTTCGCGCGATGAGCGGAGTGCCATAACGTCCAGCGTCCCAGGCCCCCATCGCGCCGTAGCGACCCGTAAAGGCCCCGACGTTCAGCAGGAACGGGGTTCCAATCGCCTTGGTCAGGTTGGCGGTCACGAAGGCATCATTTACACCGAACTGCTCAACCGGGTTGTAGTAGCCGGCCCCATCCATGGCCGAGGTGCCCGCGAGGATCGCGGTCGCGTACACTGACTGGTTGCCGTACGACAAATTCAGCTGCAGCCATGGCGTCGGCACCACGCCCGTGTACTCGAAGGCTCTGAGATCCTGGGCCATCAAGGGTGGCGAATGCAGGACCGTGTCACTCTGGCCCGTCGTGGTGGATTCCCGCTTGTGTACACCCAAATGGGCGGGCATCAACAGATACCCGTGGAAATCGAGCACGTTGGCCTTGGAATCGGCTGGACGCACACCAAACGGAATCGAAGGCGTTGGGCTGCGTACCTGCGGATCGCCGGGCGAAAGACCAAGCCTCGGGATTTCTTTGTCCGCGCTACCCTCCGCGGCCAGCGCCAGCGCGGGCACGGCGAGAATGGCCAGGACGAGTCCTGTCTTCAGGCCGGACCTCATTGCAAAAAGGACGGGTTTCATCGTCGAGCGCTTTCGGTTCAGAAGGTGACGTAGCCGCCGAGCACAATCATGTGATGGTCGAGCGGCTGAGCTTCGTTGTTGTCCGCAGCGGCGCTGTAGAAACGCCGACTATAGATGAGTTGAATGCGATCCAAGCTGGTCCAGTCAGATCGATAGGCAATGCCGGGATTCAGACTGTACACACTCCAAGGGCCCTGGTAGCTGTCACGCCTTTCGCCGTAAGTCTGGAATGTTGCTCCGAAGTTGGCGGTCATGCGGTACTCGGTGTCGAGACCGAAAAAATACCCCATTGCATGGTCATACCGCGGATCGTCGCTGGCTAGAGTGCGGGTGAGCATTCCAGCCACGGCAACGCGGATGTCCGGAGCTCGTCCATTGAAGCTCTTGGGGTGCCAGAGCATCGATGCCAGGCTGAAGTTGTGCTCGGCACTGACGACAGCGACCTTGCCATTGCCGTTGCTGTTGGGGCCCAGGTACTTGTTGATCATTTCGCGGGTACCCTGGGTCCAGTCGACGGCCCACCAGACTCCGTTGCCGACCGACGCGGCGTGCTTGAAGTCGTACAGGCCCCCGGTGACTCCGACCTGACCCCAGGGGACGTCTTGCCAATGGGCCTCAGCCAAATACGTGTCCATCCGGCCATCCTGGGGCGGATCGTTCAGGAAGGTCTGAAGATACTGGCGCTCGTCCGTCCCGTAGTCGGAGGCATAGTGCAACTTGAAGGAGTACTGCTTGTGGGCGAGCCCCAAATGGGCGTGATGCACCCAGCTGGAGGTCCCTGTCTCGATCCAACTGTTGTAGTGACCGCGAGGGAAATCCTCGGGAACGCCGGGATTGGCCAACACCCCGTGGCTGAGAGACAAACGGGTGTCCTTGGTCAGATCCCAGTCTGCACTGCTCGTCTCTCCGTAGCCTTTCAGGGCCAGCATGGGTCCGAAGACGCCCCAGCCCCATTGACCAGGGCCGCCGTAGATCTCGATGAACGAGCCGGCCTTGAACTGAAGCTTCAACCTCCCGATCGGATCCGGAGTGAACACCACGTAGGCCACACCGAAACCGGGCCCCTGCTGCGGTACGTAGTAGCCGTTGTACTCTTCACGGCTGACGCGTAAGTAGTACGTCACGTACGCCTTCAGGGCGGGAGTGCCGTATTCGAGATTCAAGGTGGCACCGGCGCCACCCCAGAAGGGGACCTTCCCCGTCGACAGCGCAGGGGCATGCAGAGCTCGGCCCGAATAGCCTTCGGGCGGATTGCCCGGTTTTCTCCCCAGACCAACCGCCTGGTACCCGTAGAGTCGACCACCGATGCGAAACGCTGGCGCGTCCTTTTCGGTTGGGGCACCAAAGGAGGGGGCTCTGCCTCCCGGGGCAGGCGGTACGGGCGGCGCGTGCGGCGACAGACCTGGACCGGGTGCCACCGGGGACCCGGTCGCCGAATCGGGCGCTGTGGGCACCGCGTCGTCGGCCGCCCGTGCGAGCCCGCCCGCGCTGAGCAGGGCGATGTTCGCCGCGAGAACGGGACCGTATTTCGAATGAAGCATCAACGCCTCGGAACCTGGATCGAGCTGGCATTGGCCGGGCCCAGACCACCCGCGGGCAGTTTGGCCCCCTGAGCCGCCAGCATGAAGCCGACGATTGCCCAATGGTCGCCCGCCGTCAGCTCACTGGTGTTCCCTTTTGGCATGTGCGTCTTGCTGAAAGCATAGAGGTCTTGGGCGGTACGGAAGGGATCGCGCCACGCCGCTCCCGCAGGGCGCGCCTGGGCTTCGATCTGCAAGAGCTGCGGATCGCCCGCCGCGGAACCACTGGAACCGGCGCTGCTGCGTGGGTACTCGGGCAGCGCACCGGGGCCGAGGATCTCCGGAGCACCACTTTGGCCCTCCCCGCTCTGGCCATGGCAACTGCCACACTGATCGGCAAAAAGCCTGGCCCCCTGCTCGGACTGGCTGCGCGCCTTGGCGAGTTCAGAAGGCGTGGCACCCAACTGGGCGGCAGCACAGCCAAGTCCAATCACGCCGGAGAGAACCAACAGGCACACCACGGGCGACTTTCGTCCATGAGCAATACGAACCGACATCCAATCCTCTAGCCTGGTTGTTGGCGGGATACTATTCACTCCGGGCGCCGTCGCCTAGCGGAATCACAGTCAGCGGTAAGCCGGGGTGGCCATGGCGCCGACGCACCACCCCTTTAGTTTGGTTCGTGCCAGCGGTGCGATGGATTCGTTGAACGAAACGTCGCACCCGACACGAACGTCACCCCTGGCACGGGCACGCCAAGGTCCCACAACGCGCCCGGCACGTCCCACCACTGCCTCGCGTGGAATCCTCAAGGGGGGGTCAAATTTCTCCATCATCGTGCAGGCCAGAACCCGGTTTGCCCGCAACCTTTTGAAATACCTAAACAATCACTTCTATACCGGCTCCCGCGCAAAGGGCAGCACCTGATGAACGCATCACCGGCAAGCCGTCCCCACTGGTTCAAAAGCAACCAGAGCGACCCTGGCCGAGGCCCCGACTGGACACACAGGTCCCTGGGCCGCGGAGCAAACCAGCGGCAGAGGATGGGCACCTGCTCTTCGGAAAAGCTGTCGAGCCTTCTGGTCTGTGCATCGCAAACACGGCTCCAGGGCGCACGACGCGAAGACGAGCGGCTGACACGCTGACCCATGACGAACGAGCGGTCGCGACGTATCCTTCGCCTCCCCAACGGTCCCATTCAATCCTCCCCATGGTGAACCCGCTTTGGAGGGTCGTCTCACTGGCCATGGCGGCGAAGGGGACCTTGATCGCTTCTACCATGACAGCTCCGCGTGGGGCGCTCGCCCTTCGGCGCTCAGCTCCGGCGCGACAGTTGCCGTCTTTTGGGGGCATTCAGGCGGTCCCGCTGGATCCTTCCCGGGTTCCCTGGCATCCTTGCGCCGTCGGGGACTTCAACCCACCCTTGCTCGGCGCTCTTCTCTTCCCATATATAGGGTCAGGTTCAACAGCCTCATAGTGACCAACGGAGGAGCCAGGTGGACGAAGAAGTGTATCTTGTCAGCGAGATCTGGATCCGTCCTGGGTGTCTGGAAGAATTCCGGCATTACCTGGCACGGATGACGGGATTGATGCATCAACACGGCGCCGAGTTCGTCTATCACGGCCACCCCTACGAATCGGTCTCGAACCCTGCGGGTGATGCCCTGCCGACCGGCGTCCAGGTGGTCAAGTTCGAGAGTGAAGCCGAGGCACACACCTTCCTGTCGCTACTCGACGAGCCCGAGTTGAAGGCAGAGCGAGGCAGGGCCCTTGACAAGAGCCGGACGTATCTCAGCAAGCTTAGCTTGCGTCCAGAGGTTCTCGTCTCGCTCCGCAGCAGCCGACCGCCACCTCAGACTGCGGAGACCTAGACCGCACCGCAACCGCCAAGTGCTGCGTTCGCGGTCTTCCTATCGCTCCCAGGGAGGCGGGACTGGATCCGGGGGCGGGACTGGATCCGGTGGCGGTACCGGGTCGGGTGGCGGGGGAGGCTCGACCGTGGGTTCGGGAGCCGGGTCGTCGCCGGGCGGAGGCTGGGCGAAACGGGGATCTCCAGACGGTTGTTGCACCAGAACTTGGTTCGGTCGTCGCTGGTACACAGCGTCCGAGGTGTCCGTGGGTTCGGGGACCGGATCGGGCTGCATGGGATGGGGCAAGGGATCGCAGGCCAAGGGCGATAGGGCCAGACTGGCGGCAGCCACCGACCGCCAAAGGGGCGTGACTGCGACGCGCTGACCACTCACGGCTGCGGCAAGCAGGCGGGTCGCCTCGTGAACCTGTTCTTCTAGCCCCTGTCCGCATTTCCGAATGGCTTCCGTGCTTTCGGCGGCGAACTCGGAGCACAGGGAGGGATGGGCAGCCGCGTTCTTCTCGGCGAAATCGACCAGGCGCCCCATCCATTGCACCGAATCGCGGTTGACCTGCTGAATCACCTCGAGCGTCCGCTGGCGAAGGGAAGAGGTCAGTGCGCGGGGATAGAACTGCCGGACCAGGTGCAGATGATAACCGAGGCCCAGGGTGCTGTTCATCAGCCCATCGCAGCGGAAATTGCGATCATAAAAGGCCCGAGCAAACAACCGGAAGGCGCGCTCCGTCACCGGACAGGAGATGTCGTAGTCCCAGCCAAAGACGTCGCCGCGCAGGCGCCCGGCGCGGGCCAAGCGACGGGTCAATGGGGTCCCCACGTAGGCCTCGGCGCGGCAGAAGTTCATGGGGATGTCGGCATTTTGGCGGATGAACTCGAGGCTCTCGCGGAGTGACGGGATGGTCGTCTCCGGATCGAAGATGAGCATGTTGTACGTGACGTACACGTCGAGCTCACGCAAGAACCGAAGGCCCTGCCAGTTGGCCTCGAGGCTTGCGCCCCGTCCCAGGGTGCGCAAGCCCTGGGTGCAACCGGATTCGATGCCCAGATAGACGCGCAATAGGCCGATCTCCTTTAGCACATCGAATACCGGAACGCTCAGATCATCAGGACGAGCCTTGACCACGATCCCGATGTCACGCACCCCTCGTCGCCACAGAGCGTCCCTGAGCTGGGTAACCCGCGACAGATCCCGCCCCGGATCGCGGGTGAAGAAATCGTCGTCGTGAAAGACGAACATCCGCGCGCCCCGCTCACGACGCAAGACGGCCATCTCGTCGGCGATGCGCTCCGGGTGACGAACCCGGTAGCGCGCTCCGCCCGCGTCTCTGACATAGGACTGGATGCAGCAGAAGGCGCAATGCCCGTAACAACCGCGACTGCCCACCAAAAAGGCCGTCGGGATCCCCAGGTGAGCCTGGGGCACGCCGGTCCTAAAAGCATCTGGCAGAGCGTCCAGATCGGCTAGCAGCGGCCGCGGTGACGTGGCGTGAACCGCACCATCCGCCAGTCGGTAGGCGAGCCCGGGGATATCTCCGAATGCCTCCTGCCCACCACCGCGACTTGTGACCTGACAGAGTTCGCAGAGCGTCTGCTCGCCATCGTGCCGCACCACAGTATCGAAGGCTGGGTAGCGTTCGAGCAGCTCTCGATAGGCGAAGGTGGGGAAATGCCCGCCAGCGGTCAGATGACCGCGATACCCGCCTTCGCGCAGCTCGGTCGCCAGTCGACCGAACTCGTGGGCGCGCCGTTGGAAGGTCATGCTGAACCCGACCAGATCGGGGCTGTGCCTCGCCATGGTTCGGTGAACCTCGGCTCCGTCGTCGGGGCTACTGAACGGTGCCAGCGCGACCTGGTGACCGTGCTGCTGCAGCGAACTGGCCAGATAACGCGTCGCCAGGTTCTCTTCGAGTTCCGCGCCAACTAGTAGAACATGCATGGTTCCCTCCGCGACCGGGACCCCTGGATAACGCTCGATGCTCCCCTTAACTTACACTCCATTTCTCGATTTCGACCTCGGCCATCGAGCGGAAAGCCTCGGGGGGGCCCGACGCCGACCGCTAGCTGAACAGGCTATGCTTGGCGATGGCGAAAAGGGCCCGAAACCCGTCCCGAATGCCAATCTTCTTGCCTTCGGCGTAGGTGCGCCCGTGATAGGAGACCCCCACCTCGTAGATTCGGCATTTGCGCTTGGCCAACTTGGCAACCACCTCGGGCTCGAACCCGAAGCCGTTCTCGGTCAAGGTGAGCTCCCTCAATAGATCGGTGCGGAACGCCTTGTGACCGCATTCCATGTCGGTCAGATTGAGATCGGTCATGACGTTGGATAGGAGCGTCAACAAGCGATTGCCGACCATGTGCCAAAAATAGAGCACTCGGTGGGCGTCGGAGCCAGCGAACCTGGACCCAATCACGACGTCAGCGGCGTCGTCCAGGATGGGAGCGAGCAATTTGTTGTATTCGCTGGGCGAGTACTCTAGGTCGGCATCCTGAATCACGACGATCTGCCCCGTGGCCAGCGCCAGAGCCCGACGCAGGGCTGCACCTTTGCCTTGGTTTCGAGGCTGGCGCTCGTAAATGTGGATCCGGTCAGACAGGGGGCCCCGACAGAGTTCCTCGGTTGCGTCGGTCGAACCATCGTCCACGATGACGATCTCGAGCGTCACGCCGGGTATGGTCACCGCGCGCACGGCATCGACCACTGTACCAATCGTCCGAGCCTCGTTGAAGGTCGGGATCAGGACGGACACCCTGACGTCGGAATCGCTCATGTGATGCACCTTAGTGCCCCCCCTCGGCTCGAGCAAACCAAGCGTTGGGGCGGGGAGCCCTAGCCTTGACCGGATGGCTCCAACGCCCTCAGAATGTGGCCAGCCGACGATGGCCGCCGATCATACCCCTCGGATCCCAGCCAGAGAGCTGGTGGCAATGGCCGCCGCAGCGGTCGCAGCCGCCGTACTTTTGACCTGGCCGTTGGCGGCCAAGGCGAGCCACCACCTCCTTTCGGCCATCTACCACTGGGACGCCTACACCAACACGATGATCCTGGGCTCCCGTGTGGATGCGCTCCTGGGGCGCAGCCCACTGTCGCTGTACGACAACTACTTCCACGCCCCGCTGCCCCATTCCATCGCCCTCAACGAGAACCATTTCGGCCTGTCCCTGCTGTTTGCGCCGTTCTACCTGACCACCGGTAACCCGCTGTGGGCCTACAACGTCACGCTGTTGACCTCCCTGGCCCTGTCCGTCTTCTTCACGGTTCTGTTGGTGCGTCGGCTGACGGGAGACGGTTTCGCAGGCCTCTTGGCGGGCGTGGCGTTCGCGTTCTGCCCATATGTCATGTTCGAGTTGGGGCGCATCCAGCTGGTGGCCACCCAGTGGATCCCGGCCTGCTTTCTGATGCTGCACCGCGCCGTGGAAACGAGGCGCTGGCGCGACGTAATGGGCTTCTGGCTCTTCTACCTCCTGCAGCTCGGAACGTGCCTCTACTACGCGATGTTCCTGGCTCCGTTGCTGGCACTGGTTTTGGCGGTACTGTTGTTCCGCGAGCGCCCGCCGGCTCGCTTCACCGTGAAGCTCGCCATGACCGGGGTGGCAGCCGGGGCCGTTGCCTTCGCGATGGTTTATCCGTACTTCGCGGCGCGCGGGGCGTTCCAGTTGGAGCGCGGTCTTGAGTTTGCTTCGAGCTACGATGGCAAGCTCGAATTCTTCACCAACGTACCCGAGACCAATCTGACCCTGACCGCCCTGCACCATCGCAGCGGTCAGCCGGGGGCACACGAACAGATCGCCTTTCCCGGCTTCACCGTCCTGTCCATGATGCTCGTGGGGCTTACCGTGGCACTACGGGCAGCGCTGCGTCGTCAGGGGGCTCGGCAGTTCGTGGTCATCCTGGGGAGATGGTTGGCAGTCGGAGCCCTCACCTTCATCGCCATCCTGCTGACACACAGCTTGCTGGCCGGGGCGGTGGTCTTCGGCCTCTGCATCTGGCAGGCAATCCGTGGGAAGACCCCGGTTCCCTTCGCCGGTCGACAGGGCCTGTATCTGGCGGTGCTGCTGTTGGCGGTCGTGCTGTTTTTGGGGCTGACACCGATGCGCTGGGGCAACCAGCCAGTGCGTGGGCTCTACTACTATCTGTATTCCTACGTTCCGGGATTCGACGGGATCCGAAAGGTCAGTCGTCAGGCGGTGATGACGACCTTCTCCTTCTGCCTTCTGGCCAGTTTCGGGAGTGCTTGGTTGTTCTCCAAGCTCTCACCGGGGCGGAGCAGAGTACTGGTGTTCTCGGCCCTGTTGACCACCACCATCTACGAGCTCCGTTGCTTCCCGCACCCCCTGCAGCGCACCTGGGCCGACAAGACGGTGCCCGCTGCCTACCGGTTCATGGCCTCCCTGCCGCCCAAGGATCTACTGACCTTCATCCCGCAGAACGAGGGGGTACGCCGCTTCCGTGGCGACGAAGGGATGGCCTTCTACAACTACCTGGCCCTTTTCCACAAGCACCGTTTTCTCAATGGCCAGGGCAGCTACATGCCGCAGGTGACGGAGCTGGTGCGCCGTGCACAGCAGCAGCTGCCCGACGAGGGAGCGCGTCGCGTCCTTTGGTCCCTGGGGGCTCGGCATTTCTTGGTGCACTCCGAAGAGTTGCCCCCGGCACGGCGGGCCCTACCCGAGCTGTTGACCGCACAAACCCAGCATTATCGCCGCGTCTTCCAGGAGGGCACGCACAGCGTCTTCTCGTTGCTCGACCCAGAGGACCCAACCCTTGCGCTCCTTGAGACACCCAAGCTACCCGCCGGTGCCAGATTGATCCCTCGACGAGAGCTTCGCGCCCTGGCCGCTGTCAACCCTGAGTGGACAGGGAGCGCCATCGATGGACGTCTTCGGACGTTCTGGGCCACCAGGCGCCCGCAAGTGACGGGGCAGTACTTCGAACTCGCCCTGTCCGAACCACGACCCATCGTCGCCTTCGAGATCGACAACGCCGCCCAGGTGATGCAGGTCCCGCTGTCGTACCAGCTCAGCGTGTCGAGGGGCGGTTCGGATTGGCGCGTCGTGGCCAGACAGCCCAAGGTTCGTCTCTTCCGTGAGCAAGTCTATTCACCCCGAACATTCGTGTTCCGCGTGGTGCTGGGCGCCCCAACCGTGGCGGATCGGATCCGCATCACCATCGAGCAGTCCCTGCCGGGCTATGACTTCACCATTCGCGAGGCCCGCCTCTACGCGAAGGGCTCTTAGGGCAGGCCGGCAGCCCATTGCCAGGTCCGCGGTGCCCGACTAGGATGTCATCTTCATGGGACTCGGAGCCACCAGACAAACCGCACTCGTGACCGGAGCTGCCGGCCTTATCGGATCACATCTCGTCGATCGACTTCTCAATGAGGGGTACGAGGTCGTGGGGTTGGACAACCTGATGACCGGCGACCTCGCCAACCTGGTCAACGCCTCTCGGGATCCCCATTTCCACTTCCAGTCAGGTGACGTACGGGATCCGCTTCACGTCTACGCCGAGGTGGTGTTCAATCTGGCCTGCCCTGCCTCGCCCATCCACTACCAGTGTGATCCGTATGCGACGTTCACCACCAGCGTGCTCGGCGCCAAGAACGTGGTCGACATGGCCCGGGGGCGTCGCTGCCGCATCATCCACGCGTCCACGTCCGAGGTGTACGGCGACCCCACGGTTCACCCCCAGGTGGAGAGCTACTGGGGCAACGTCAATCCCATCGGCGAACGCGCCTGCTACGACGAAGGCAAGCGCGGCGCCGAGACCCTGCTCAATGATGCCCGACGGATCTGGGGGATGGACATCCGGATCCTACGCATCTTCAATACCTACGGCCCACGCATGGCCTTCGGAGATGGGCGGGTGGTGAGCAATTTCATCATCCAGGCCCTGAATGACCACCCCCTGACCATCTATGGAGAAGGGCAGCAGACCCGCTCCTTCTGCTATGTCGATGACCTGGTCGAAGGGATCCTGAGAAGCAGTCGGGTGGAGGCACTCGATGGGCCCATCAACCTGGGGAATGACAAGGAATTCACCGTCCGCGAGTTGGCTTCTCAGGTTCTGGAGCTGACCGGCTCCTCCTCTCGACTCCAGGCATTCCCATTGCCCAGTGACGATCCGAAGACCCGGCGTCCGGACATCACGCGCGCCAGAGAGCTCTTGAGTTGGGAACCCCGAGTGCAACTGCGGGAGGGTTTGGATGCCACCATTCAGGATTTTCGCTCGCGGTTGAAATCCGAGGTCAGCCAGCCCCCTCGAGCCTGAGCAGCCCTTCCGCATGCTGATCCCCCGCTACTGGTCGGAAGCCGTCGTCGAAGGCAAGAAGGGTCGCCGCCTCATCACCCTGCGTCGCTTCGGCTGGTCCGATCAGAGCCGAGAGGCGGCACAGGTCCATGCCCAGCAGCGAGCCCAGGAAGCCTTGAGCCGGGCGATGACCGGCGAGTTTACCGCGCGTGCCGAACGGCGTCTTGCCTACAACGGCGCGGAGGGTCTACCGATCCGCGAAGAGATCGTGGAGCAGCGCGGAGACGCCGTATTGACGCGCAATGGCTATGGAGCCATCTGCCTTAACGCTCCCAACGTCCTGTTCGCCGACGTCGACTTCAATTCATCCCAAGAGGGTGGAGGTTCGCTGTTGCGCCAACTCCCTCTGCTGGTGATGATCCTGGGCCCTCTCTCCCTTGGCCTGGGCAATCTTTGGGGTTGGGTCGTCGCAGTCACGTCGCTCTGCGTTTGGCTTGTGTTGCGCCCGCGGCGCGACGTCACAAAAAAGCCGGATCGAGCCTATCGCCGGGTGCGGCGCCTCGCCGCAAAATGGGTCACGTCTCATTCGGGATGGGCGCTCCGCCTGTATCGGACCCCGCTCGGCGTGCGACTGGTAGCCCTGCACCGTCGCTTCGAGCCCGACGAGGCGGAGGTGGGCGAGTTCTTCTCTGCCCTGGGCGCGGATCCCACCTATGTACGGATGTGTCGAAGCCAGAAGTGCTTTCGGGCTCGGCTCACCGCCAAGCCCTGGCGGATTGGGCAGAGTCAGCACCTGGAGCGCCTACCCGCAACCTGGCCCGACGCGGAGCCAGGCTGGCTCGAACGCCGCTCACGATGGATCGAACAGTACGACCGACGCGCTCGGGACTACGCCGCCTGTCGGTTCGTCGAGGATCTCGGTCAGGGCTGGGTCAGCCCCGAGCTCCGAAAGGTGATCGACTGGCACGACGAGCGCTCGGGTGCTCTCAGTTCACTGCCGTTGGCGTAGGGCGACAGGATTGACAGAGAACCGGAACGGGTCTTAGCCTCTGACGTATGGATGAGAAGCGGGTACGGTGTGGCTGGCATATCGTCTTGGTTCTATGCGGCGTCGCCGGCCCCGCGGGCGCTCAATCCACCGAGTCCTCCCCCGCTCCACCCCCAACTGAGCCACCGCCGGCCACGTCCTCGACGGCTGCAGCGGGATCTAGCGTTCAAACAGGAGTCAACCCGGTCGTGACTCAGCCTGCGCAGGTCGTGCCACCCCCAACGCGCCAGCCCCCCAATGCACCAGCCCGATGCTGCGACAAGTTCGGTGAGTACTATACCGTCCCGGAACGGGATGAACGACCGCGCCAGCTTCCGTACTATGAAGGCGAACCAGAGCCCGAAGGCTACCGCTTGGTCGAGCGCCCGCGGCGCGGCCTGGTGATAGCCGGCGCCATCACCCTGGGTGCTACGTATTCACTCAACCTCTCAGTGGCCATGGGAACCGATTTCAAAGGGGATGCCGCTTGGCTTGCCCTGCCGGTGTTCGGGCCCTGGATCCTGATGGCAGAGGCTTCCGGTGAGAATGCGGATACGGGTCGGAGCCTGCTCTTCTTCGATGGCTTGGTCCAGGCAGCTGGAGCCGCGATGCTGGCGGTTGGCCTGTGGTATCCGACTCAGGTCTGGGTCCGTCAGGATGGTGCCAATCTCAGGCTATTGCCGACTTGTTGGGGTGATTCGGGTTGCGGCGTGGTGGCAATAGGAACCATGTAACGAATCCGGCCCACCGAGCCCCCCTCGGTTATCCGGTAATCTGGCCTATCGCGCCTCATGGTCGTCCGGGCCCTTCGGTGCCGCACCAACGGCGTCCGCCGCCAAGAGGGCAACGGGGGGGCCTAATCCCAGTTCTTTCGCTGGGGATTCTCCCAGGGGGCAACGCACATCACACAGTCGTCGCCATAGAAGTAGTGCCGCGCCCCGGTGTCGTTGTAGATCCAGTAGCGTAGCCAGGCCACAATCGCCGGTCGCTGGACCCCACCGTTGTCTCCCTGGATATAGCCATGGTTGGCGCCCGTCACCGTCCCCATGAAGGTCTGCACCTCGGAGGCGTCGTAGGTATCTTGTTGCATGCCCAGCCCCATTCCGTCCTCGGTCCCACTGGTCTGCAGCATGGTCCCATGCAGGTCCGCCGTCGCGGTGTGGCCGTGGATGGACACCACGGTGGCAACCGCTTCGTGCGCGCCGACCTCCACCGCCGCCGTCCCACCCACGGAATATCCCATGGAGATGGCATGCGTCACGTCGAGCCTACCCTGATAGATACCTGGCTCCTCGTTCTGCTGGATGATCCAGTCCAGGCCGTCCAGCATGGCGTTACGATTGCCCTCGTCGTTGGGGGGACCGGTGAGCATGTTGGTGCCAACCACCACGAAGCCGTGGGAGGCGAAGTACAAAAGGAAGCCCGACATGGCCGATACCTCCATGTTGATACCGGGCCCATAGATGATCGGCGCGTGCAAAAAGCCGTCCTCGCCCAAGGGCTCGGGCCTGTACACCGTGTAGTTGCCACCCGGTCCGACATTGGCTTCGGTGGTCGTTTCGAAGGGGCCCTCGGCAGAATAGTCGGTGATGGGGGGCAACGGCGAGCCGCCTCCGGTCCCCTCACCCGCACTGCCCGCCTCTGCACCGGCCTGGCCAGCCGTGCCAGTGCCGCCTGAATTGACGTCGCCGCCACCGCCGGCTTGCTCCTCACCGCCCATCGCAGCCCCACCGTTTTCGGTGACTCCGCCCAGACCGTTGCCTCCGGTTGCTTCACCACCGTTGGCGGGCCCGCCCCCGTTGGAGGGTGCGCCACCGTCGATCGGCCCACCACCATTGGCTGCGCCGCCACTGACAATCAACCCACCATTGCCAATTACACCGCCAACACCGGCTCCACCATTGCCAACCACGCCGCCGACACCGGCTCCGCCATTGCCGAGAGCACCTCCGCTTCCAATGGCTCCGCCAGTGCCCGTACCACCCCTGCCTACCGCTCCCCCATTGCCAACGGCGCCGCCGCGACCCGTTGTTCCACCAGCACCAGGAACTCCGCCGTTGGCTACGCCGCCACCAACAGCCAGCGCGCCACCCGCATCGGGTTGAGAACCTCCGAGGGATTCGGACACTTGCTCCTTGTCCGAGTCGTCGGCGCAGGCCAGAGGGGTCCCAAGGGCGAGCAGGATGAGCGAGGTGCTACGTCGTGCCCAGCGGGCGCTTTGGGTGATAATCGGGGTGGCTCCGCCGCGAGTGGTGGTGCGCATGGCCGAAGACTGCCCCCAGAGTCGGTGCCGAGGCAGAGGTTTCCAAGTTCCCCCCACGCGGCGACGATTTCAGGGAGAGTGTCGGCTTCGCACCCGGGCAGTGGCACGCCAGGCGCTCCCATCAACGACGATGAGTCCTGGGTGTGAGCGGCCACGGTTCCGGCTGTCCGTGTCCTGATTGTACCACCGGCCGGTTGGGATTTCCCAATCCAGCGAGGGAGCAAGATCCTGAGCAATTCGGTGGCCGCGGCGACAATTAGAAGATTGTGGAGCGAGCTGCGGCAGCCCGTCTGCCCAACCAACACGGCTTTTCGGCTCCTGCAGGAACACAAGGTATACTCATGAGACTCTCCCAGCAATTCGGTTGCGCCCACGTCGGCATCGTTGCGGCCACCGCTCTGGCCTGCGTCGGCTTCTCTGGCCTCGCCAGCGCCCAGACCAAAAAGTCATTCCTCGACTATCTCAAGCCCGCACCGATCACCTGCTCACCGCTCAGCTCCGAGACCTGGGGCGTGGACGCCGTGTTGCCGCGTGACCTGTGCAACGGAATCGAGAGCGCCAAGGGGGCGGGCGTTCCCCCGGACTACTACTACTGGGATGGGCAAATCATCAGGGCCAACGACGGCAAGTATCACATGTTCATGAGCACCTGGGCCGGCGCGAACGGATTCAACCCAGGCTGGCTCAACTCGGACGCCTACCACGCCATCAGCGAGCAAGGCGTGCTGGGGCCCTACACCAGACAGGACTACATCTATTCCAACAATGGCTCGCACAAGGGGCACAACGTCTCGGCCCTGGAGCTGCCTGACGGGTCTTATGCCGTGATTGTCAGCGAGACCGTCCCCTTCACCATCTACACGTCGAACTCGCTCGACGGTCCGTGGACCAGTTGCACCGCACAGATCCAGGCCAATGGGATCAACTACTCGGACGCAAACTTCTCCTCCAACGTCAGCCTCATCCCGCGCCACGATGGGAAATTCGAGATCGTGCAGCGCCACGGACACATCGGTATCGCGGATACCCTGTGTGGTCCCTACCAGTTGCAGAAACCCACCTGGACCTATCCCGCCGAGAATCGCCCGACGCTGGACAGTATCTACCCGCGACGGACCTCCATACCGGGTGTTTCCAATCCAACCTACGAGTGGGAGGAGGATCCACACATCTGGCGCAGCGGCGGTACGTACCACGTCCTTTACTCGGGCTCCGGTGATCGCGTCGGCTATCACCTGTATTCCGCCGACGGCATCAACGACTGGACGGACAACGGCCTCGCCTTCAGTCCCAGGGAATACGAGAGGATTTTCGGCTACGAAGGGAGCGAGACGATTCCCCAGTGGTACAAGATGGAGCGCCCCGGCGTGGTTCTGCAAGACGGGCACCCGACCCACATCACGTGGGCCGTGTCCGACGTGAACAAAGACAACGAAATACCGGGCGGTTCGAATCACGGCAGCAAGATCATCGTGGTGCCCTTCGACGGGGTGGCGTTCGATACCGATTTTGGGGATGGCACGGGAGCAACCGGCGGCGAGGGAGCTGGCGGAGGCAGCAATGAGGGAGGAGGAGCAGGCACTGCGGGCGCTGACGTCGGTGGAGATGGAGGGCAGGGCACCGCCGGGCAGGGCACTGCAGGACAGGGCACCGCAGGTACGGCAAACAGCGGCGGTGCTGATGTCGGTGGCCAAGGTGGAGCAGCCGCGGGGACCGGCGCTGTGGGTGCTGGAGGTGAAGGGGCTGGTGGCTTGTCGATTGGCGGCGGCTCCTTTGGAGGTCTGGGTGGTCTGGCTGGCACGCCAACCGCCGGTGGGGCACCGGGAAGCGGTGGTACGCCGGGCTCGGGCGGGGCGCAGACCGTGGGCGGAGCGCCGGGCAGGGGTGGCGCTCCTGGCTCGGGCGGCACAGGCGTCGGGGGCGGCGCCCTGGGAAGCGGCGGCGCGGTCACGTCGGGCGGCACAGGCGTCGGGGGCGGAGCGCTGGGAAGCGGCGGCGCGTTCGCGTCGGGCGGCGCTCAAGCTGGCACCGCCGCCACCCCGGGCCCAGCGGGCGCTGCAGCTGATCCCGACGGCTCGAACGCCACAACCGCGGATGATGATTCGGGCTGCTCCTGCAAATTGGGTGCAAGGACGGCGAGCCCCGCACCCTGGAGCCTGGTCTTGGCGTTGATGGTGTCAGTGCACCGTTGGCGCCGCCGCGGCAAGGGCAAGCAGCCAGCACAGCTGGCATGAGTGGGCGAAAACCGGCTCGGCCTGCATCCGGAGTCGCTCAGTAGTAGGAGCTCCTCCCGAAGCTGCACCAGAACCACCGTTCCGTCCTGTTCTTCCCGTCACGGCGGGAATCCCTCCCGCCGCAGTCGGAGGCCAGGCGGGCCCCGTTGGGAACGCAGTCGAGCGGCCGCCCGATTGCCTTACTCCGGTGCTGCACTGAACCTTTGCGCGCAGGGCTCCACTCTCGACGGAAACCCGCCCTTCGCGACGGAGCCCTCGGCCACCGAGACCGGGCCAAGCCCCTACCGGCCGGATTCCGAGAGGAAAAGGACTTCTGACAATCGCCCCGTCGGACCGACAAAACACCGGTAGTGGTTCTGTGTTGTTCCACCCTTGCTGCTCCAAGGTCCGACTCGGCGGGGGCAGACGGGACCGAGGCTCTACCCGATGACCAATCCTTCACTGCGCCCCCGTTTGCCGCTGCTGTCAGCCGGACAACTAGCGTGCGTCCTGCTTTCAGTGTCGTCTCCGTCGCTGGCGGATAATCCCATCGTTCAGCACATCTTTACGGCAGACCCAGCACCCATGGTGCACGGTGATACCGTCTACCTGTATACGAGCCACGACGAGGACGTCACGGTGAACAACTTCTTCACCATGAACGACTGGCGGGTGTGGTCGTCGAAGGACATGGTGAACTGGACGGATCACGGTTCACCGCTGAGCTATCACAGCTTTTCCTGGGCAACGGGTAAGGCCTGGGCCCCGCACTGCATCGAACGCAACGGCAGATTTTACCTTTACGTCCCGGTTTCCGACGCGATTGGCGTGGCGGTGGCGGACAGCCCCACGGGCCCCTTCGAGGACGCCATCGGACGGCCGCTGGTCAGCAATTACCAGTACATCGATCCAACCGTCTTCGTCGACGATGACGGGCAGGCCTATCTGTATTTCGGCAACCCGAAGCTCTGGTACGTGAGGCTCAACGACGACATGATCTCGCATTCGGGACAGGTCGAGCAGATCCCGATGACGACCGAGAGCTTCGGCCAACGCAACGGCGATGCGGAACGACCCACGCTCTACGAAGAAGGTCCTTGGTTCTACAAGCGCGACGACCTCTACCACATGATGTTCGCCATGGGTCCGCTGCCGGAGAAGATCGGCTATTCAACCTCGTCGGATCCGCTTGGCCCTTGGACCTATCAGAAGGTCATCATGGAAAGCCAGTCCGGACACGCCTTCACCAATCATGCCGGAGTGGTGGACTTCAAAGGGCATTCCTACTTCTTCTATCACACCCAGGAGCTGAGTGGCGACGGCTACAAACGCTCGGTCGCTGTCGAGGAATTCTCCTACAACGCCGACGGTTCCTTCCCCACCATTACCAAGACTTCCGAGGGCGTCACCGATTCCGTGCAGCCGTTGAATCCCTTCCAACAGACCGAGGCCGAAACGATTGCCTGGGAGTCCGGGATCGAGACCGAGACCTGCAGCGAAGGAGGGATGACCGTCACCTCTATCGATAACGGAGACACCATCAAGGTCGAACAGGTCGAGTTCGGCAGCGGGGCAACGACACTCGATGTGAGGGTGGCTTCACCCTCGGGAGGAGGAACCATCGAGCTTCGCTTGGATGGCAGCGATGGGACACTGGTGGGGACGTGCATGATCGCGAGCACGGGTGGCGACCAGAGTTGGGCCACGCAATCCTGTTCGGTCGATGGCGCGACCGGACAGCATGATCTGTACCTCAAGTTCACCGGGGGCGGATTCAAGTTCAACTGGTGGAAGTTCAGCGGGCCCGGGGATCCCGGGACCGGAGGCACGGGGGGAGCCGGTGGCGAAGCGGGTGCTCCGGGCTTTGGAGGGAATGACGGAGGCACCGCCGGTGAGGCTGGCGGAGCCGACAACGGCGGGACCGCAGGCGGAGGCACAGTCGCCGGTGCCCCGGGACTCGGTGGGAGTCTGGGCGGCAACAACCCTGGACTTGGGGGCGCAGAACAGGGAGGCAGCAGCGGTGGCAGCGTTGCCGGTGCTCCGTGGGGAACGGGTGGCAATCCGGCGGGCGCCGCAGCGGGTCAGGGCGGAGCCACCAATGGCGGCGCTGGCCTGGGCGGAACCCCTGTTGGCGCAGGCGGTGCACTGGCAAGAGGAGGCAACGGGGGGATCCCAGTGGCTGTTGGCGGTAACGCTCCCGGCAATGGTGGCTCCGCCATCGGCGGGCTTGCCACAGGAGGCGGGGTTGGCGTCGCCGGTGTACCGACTGGCGGGAACACTGTTGGAAACGGTGGCCTGGTCGGAACCAGCGGCGGGTTGGATTCTGCCGGCGCAACCACGGCTGACAACCAGACCCCAAAGGACGAAAGCGGTTGTTCGTGCCGCACCGGTGGTGGCCAGCAGCACGTGCATTGGTCTGCCGCGCTCTGGCTGTTGACGCTGTTCGTCGCCCGGGGTCGCCGACGTCGAGTGTGATGCCTCGAAATCGCAACGGGAGCCTGACGTGACCGCCCCAGCGACCGCGTTGGGCAGTTGCCGGGATGCCGCTCTTTCGGCTGCCCACAGCGAGGCGCTCCGAAGCTGGAGCAGGCGACCGGGGAGCCGTTTGGGGTACCTGGCAGCGCTTTCTCCGCATAATTGCCGCTGTCCGGGACTGGCTTGCGGTCAATTCGCTGGCTCTGGCGCGTGGCTGTTGCAGGATAGGGGGGACAAATGGGTCCTCTCCGTCGAACGTGGCCATGGTGGGCAGTGGCGTCGCTCCTTGCGGCGCTGACGCGGGCGCAAGAGATCCCAAGACGGTTCGTAGAACTCGATTACGATATCGATCCGACGTTGCAGGATTGCCCGGATGCCGCGGAATTTCGGTCACTGATCGCGAGCAAGCTGGGCTACGACCCCTATCGTCCGGATTCCGACCTCGGGATTGTGGTTCGGGTCCAGTCGACGGACACCGCGCTCGAGGGAACCATCGAGTGGACAACGGCCCAAAAGGAGAGGGTTGGCGAGAGACACTTCTCGTCACCATCCCGAGATTGCCACGACATGATGACCACGATGGGCTTCGTGGTGGCGGTCCAGATCCAGTTCATGGCCACCGAGCCCGCCGCATCATCGGCGCCGCAGGCGTCCTCGACGCGACCCGCCGCTAGCACCGTTTCCCGTCAGCCACCCCCGGTTCTCGGATCCCGCAAGGCCGCACCAGGGAACGGTTCTGCAGTGGCTCCAGCACAGGGGCGGGATGCTGCTATCTGGTCCGTCAGCGGCGGAATTGGCCCCTTGGTCGGGCTCGGTCTCGGTCCTGATCCAATCGCGCTCGGCAGGTTGTTCTTCGCTGTCCAGCGGGGACGCATCGGGCTCGAACTGGGCGGGGAGGCAAGCCTTCCCGATAACACGCGCCAGGTCGAAGCAGGCGGATTCCGACACCAGCTGATGCTGGGAACCTTGGCCGGTTGCGGCGTTTTCGATTCGGTTTCTGCCTGTGGGCTCGCCAAGCTCGGGAGCATCCACGTCGACGGGGTGGGGGTCGACGTGCCGAATTCATCGTCGGGCTTCGTCGCCCTGGTCGGCCCGCGTGCCGCGTATTCGCTTGGTCTCGGTGGGTCCTTCCTGCTGGGAGCCCACGTTGATGTCCTCTATTTACTCACACCCTGGACGGTCGATCTGAACCATATGACCGTCTGGACGATGCCCCGATTGGGTGGCGAAGCTGGAATCGATATCGGACTGCGGTTCCCGTAGCAACGTCGGAGCACTCCCAACAATACAATAACGTACGTAGGTCGAGCATGAGGCAACTGCGCCTGGTTTCAAGCCGCTCGGGTTCCGAGAGCACTCTCACGGCCAAAGAAGCCAGCCATCCCTGTCTGGAAGCGTTCGAGCGCGAGTTTGATTACCTGATCCGAACCCTGCAGCGCCTCGGGGTGGCTCGGGACGATACCGAGGATCTGGCGCACGAGGTCTTTTTGGTCCTCTACCAGAGTTGGGAAAAGTATGATCAGACTCGACCGCTTCGCGCCTATCTCTTTGGCATCGCGTTCAGAGTCGCGGCCAATCACCTTCGCAAAAGAAGAAGAGAAGTCTCACATGCCGTCATGGAGGTCGGTGACCTGGGACCAGGGCCCGAGCTACTGCTCGAGGCACGTCAGGCTCGTTCGCTGGTTCTGAACGCGCTGGAGCGGATCCCGGTGGGGAGGCGCGCTGTTCTGGTCATGCATGACATCGACAAGCTGCCCATGGGTGATATCGCTTCCAGTCTCTCGATCTGTCGCTTCACCGGGTATTCTCGCTTGCGCAAGGCGCGGCAGGAATTCGCGGCAGCCGTAACCTCTCTGCTTCGTGGAGCAACCAAGCCATGAATTACTCGTTGCCGAAGCCCAGTCGCGCCGAGATCGAGTCGTTGTTGGCGATCGAAGGGGTACTGGTCCCCGAACCGCCGGAGTTTCGCAGTCGCGTGGTCGAGCGGGCCCGAGCCGCCCTGCCAACCAATCTGAGGATCTCCCTTTCGAATCACTCACCACGCTCGCGACGACTGCTTCTGGGTCGATTGGCTGCGGCGGCCGTCGTGCTGTCCACCCTGTGCGCTTTGGCCTATTATGCTGGATATCAGGCCAAGAACCGTAGTTCGCAGCCAACCGTTGGGACAGTGGACCGAGAGCCGTCTGCGGTCGCATCCACGGATTCGAGTCGGTCGTTGGCTCCCCGGCCCCCAACCAGTGACGAACCCGCAGCTGCCGAATCGCCCCCAGTTGAGACCAAACCCGTTCGGCCCGCCAAGTCCATCGCGGAGGGGGAGGCCTACGCAATGGAACTGCGGGTGCTCCAGCCAGCCCAGCAGGCCGTGGCCCGGCGCGACTTCGCATCCGCACTTACCGCCATCGGAGAACACCAGCACCGGTTCCCCTTCGGAAGGCTCACTGAAGAAAGAGAGGCTCTGCGCGTGAAGGCGCTTCTGGGACTCGGCCGAAGGGCAGAGGCCCAGCGTGCTGGCGCCGCGTTCCGCAACCGCTTCCCACGCAGCGCAGTCTTGGCACGAATCGATGCGATACTGGGATCGCAGAAGTGACCGCTGAGCCACTGGCATCCGCTCCCATCGATACAGAACGGTTCATCGCAGCCAGCGTCGCGTGCTGCTTGGTCGCGAGTGCGTGCGGGGGAAGACTACAGGCGGGTTGGGATGAACCCGCGGGACCATTACCCGTCGACGGCCGCAATCCAATCGTGCTCTGCAATGACGGCGCCAGTGACAACTGGCAGGGCGAATACGCGATGCTGTTTGCCAATGCGGGGGGACCAGCGCTGGCTGGGATTGTCATCACCGCCAGCTGGAACTGGCAGGACCTGAATGAGAACCTGGCCGGATGGGAGCAGATGGTCGCGGCGGCTCGACAGAGCGGCCTTCGGGGCATCCCGGATCCATTGGCCAGTGACGCGCCCATTCTGGTCGAACCCAGCAGTGGGGACATCGACGACACCACTGCCAATGGTTCCGCGGGAGCACGGTTCATCGTCGATATTTCCAGGGAGTTGGCCCTACCCCATCGTCCCTTGGTCCTCGTGACCGGCAACCCGTTGACCGACGTCGCGGACGCCTACCTGTTGGACCCTACGTTGCCGGACCGGGTCGTGGTGGTGGCGTCGCTCGGCAGTACCACAGGCGATGGTGCCGACATGGGAGTCCCCAACGGCAACCTGGATTTTTGGGCCAGTGTCATCGTGGCTCGGAAGTTCCGCTACGTTCAAGTCAGTGCCTTCTATGGTCAAGGGCAAGACGTTCCGTCCAGCCTGCTCGGGGAGCTGCAAAAAAACGCCTTCACCTCCTGGATCGAAGCCAAACAGCCCGATGTGTGGGATGCCGTGGTGGCCGCTGATCAGGTGGGCGTCGTTGCCGTCGCCGTCCCCGAGTTCGTCGTCACGGTCACCCCGGCCGTGCAAGATGATGAGGATACGGACGGGCTTCCGCTCCTATCCAGTGATCCGGCTGGCCCGGTCCAGTTGGTCACGGAGATCGACAGTGACCTAGCGACGGCTCGGTTCCAGGAAATGCTGCTGGCTCCGGCGACGTTCGGAGGGGAGTGACCATTTGATTCAAAGTCCCCAGACGTCGGAGGACCGAACCGGAGGCCGCGATTTCGGCAGGGCGTTCGACCACGCAACTGGTTACTCCGGAGGATAGGATGCGCCTGGTTTTGCGAAACATGCTGGTGTTTTCCTGCCAGTGCCTGTGCGCTGGTTGTGGAACCGCGAACGATGAAGGGGCGACGTCGGCAGCGGGCTCTGCAGGTGATGCCGTGGCGGCCGTCGGCGCGGCGGGAAACTCGGGAGGAGCAGCGCTGGCGGGCTGGGGTGGTATGCACCCGCCGACCCGAGGCGGCGCCGATGGTGCTGGCGGGAACCGGAGCAACGGTGGGGGCTCGAACCTCGGCGGCACGTCGAGTGGGGGAAGCAACACTGCGGGCCGCACATCCGGCGGTACCGGATCGGGTGGACGGAACTCGGGCGGCATGTCGGCAGTCGGAGGGCTCGGTGGCTCGAACCCCGAGGCAGGAACGGGCACCGTCGGCCTGGGAGGGTTGGTCGTCGGGGGCGCGCCCACCGCCGGGCATGATGCGGGGGGCACCTCTCCCATCGGGGGAGCGGGCGGCACAGTCGTGGAGGCTGGATCGGCAGGGGTTCCTCAGGGGGAAGGGGGAAACCCCGCCGCGGGCGGCGCGGTCGTGGAAATCGGCGGCAGCGCGCCCATCGAGTGTGAAAACCCGCCGACGACCGGAGAAGAGACGACCATTTCACTGAACGGCAACGACGTCGCCGCCACGAATGTCAACGGACTGACGTTCAAGGGATTCGGCGTGCTCAGTGCCAACGGCACCAGCGAGCTGTTGATGGACTACAAGGCGCAGCACCCCGAGGTCTACGCACAGCTGCTCAAGATCCTGTTCGGCGGCGCCCGTCCCATCATGACCCAGGTCAAGATCGAGATGGGGAACGACCGGAACAACTCCACTGGTCCAAACACCGCCACCATGCGACTAGAAGGTGAGGTACCGAACGTCAAACGGGAGCCTGGCTTCCAGCTGGCTGCCGACGCCAAGGCACTCAATCCCAATCTGAAGGTGAGCATCCTGCGGTGGAACGCCCCTGGATGGGTGGACGGCAACGACCAAGTCTACGTCTGGTACAAGAAGACCATTCTGGCCGCGTATCGAACCTATGGTTTCATGGTCGACTACGTGAACCCTGGCGTCAACGAGAATGCCCCCGATCTGACCTGGGCCAAGCAGTACGCCGATCGAGTGGCAACGGATTCTGCCGATTTTGACAGCACCGCCGAGCAAGCCCTCTACAACGCCATCAAGGTGGTGATATCCGACGAGGCTGGACTCGGATCCTTCGGCGGCAACATGGTGAGCGATGCCACCCTGCGGGATGCGGTATCGGTTGCCGGTTACCACTACAACACTGACGATGACAGTGCGGGCCATTTCAAGCAACTCGCAGATGAGTTCGACAAGGAGATCTGGAACAGCGAGGCACAAGCCACCTTCAGCAACACGGCCTTCCGTCCCAACAACAACATGCGGGATCCCACCGTGGCTGGCACCGGCATCGGCGGTGCTGGGGGCCCCCTCGAAATGGGGAACACCATCATCAAGGGGTTCGTCAATTCCCGTCGGACCCATTTCATCTACCAGCCCGCAATCGGAGCCTTCTACGAAGGTGGACAGTACTCCTTCAAGGAACTGGTTAGCGCCCGCGACCCTTGGTCGGGTTTCATTCACTATGACGCGGGGCTCGACGTCCTGAGGCACATCAGCTGGTTCGCCAAGACCGGCTGGGAGAACCCGGGCAACACGGCGGGAATTTGGCGGGCCGTGCCGCAGGCTAGTTACACCGGCGCAACGGGCACGAATCCCATCAATGGACGCAACGGGACCCCCAGCTACATGACCCTCACGGCCCCCGACAGAAGCCATTTCTCGACCGTCTTCGTCAACGACAGTGAGCGCACGCAGAACTACCGGCTCCAGATCGCCAACATGGAATTCACGGACGCGCCGTCGTTGGAGATTTGGGAGACTCGCGCAGCCGAACCCGGAACGGCTTTCAACAGCAACTACATGAAATACGTTTGCAGCAGATCCGCGGACGGCAGCGGAGTGTATGCCATCGTTGTCAAGCCCTATTCCGTCGTCACCGCCACATCGCTGACCAACCTCGGCAATCCGGATTACCACGCGCCGTTGCCGGTGGAGAGCACTCGCGCCGTGCTCGACACTGATCAAACCGGTTCGGTCGCGGACACTTCGGACGGGATCCTGTATGCCGATGATTTCGACTACTCCAACAAGACCGTTCCGACATTCGGGGCCGAGGGAGAAATCGTAGGGACAGAGGACTTTGTGACGTCCCGGGGCGACGCAGAAAGCATCATCCCCCGGTACCTGTGTGATCGGAACGGGGCCTTCGAGGCGTATCTTCCGGATGGCTCGGACAACTTCGTCCTGCGCCAGCAGGTGGATCAGTCGGTCGTGCAACTGGGAGGAACCTGGAACAACGGCAGTCCCATCACGGCCATTGGAGACAACCGGTGGCTGAACTACAGGGCAAGCGTCGACGTATCGTTCGAAAACGATAGCACCCACGATGGCGACAACTACGCCGCCATCGGCGCTCGACAGCAGGGGGGTGCAAACTCTCACTACCGGAACGGAACGCCCTACCTGTTGACCTTCTGCTTCGATGGTGGCTGGCAGCTATTGGTCGACGGGAGCCCCGTCGCTAGCGGCAATGTGGTCAGCGGCTCGGGTGGTGTGACCATCACGGGATTCGACGCGGCCTACGACGCCGTCCACAACATCGCCGTTCAGGTGGTGGATCGAGAGGTTACGGCCTATCTGGATGGCGAGGCGCTCACCACCTACACCGACCCGAACCCGCGGTTGTCCGGTCGTGTGGATTTGGGCAGCGGCTACTACTACACCCGCTTCGATAACTTGAGGATCGAGACCGTGGATGGATTCGCTCCCTATTATGCGGAGCTACTCGACAATCTGGAGATGTACGATCTTGGTTCGGTACCGGCTGCCCGCCTCGTGTACGGCGGGGCCTGGTCCCACGAGAACGGCAAGGGCATGTACAACTACCATCGTTCCCTTTCCACCAGTCAGGGAGCGGGCTCGACGTTAGCTTACACGTTCACGGGGACCGGATTGGATGTCCTGGGGGCCAACGACGGGTCCGCCAAGCTGGAGGTCACGGTCGATGGACAGGTTGTCGATGTGGCAGCCGACACGATGGCTTCCACGGAATTCTACCAAACGTTCACGCTTCGCGGACTTGACTACGGTGAACACTCGGTTGCGCTGAAGGTGACGGCCGGCACCTTGGTAGTGGACGCGGTGGCGGTGGTTGCCGCCCCGCTGTAGCCTGCATGCCGGCAAAGGGGGGACGAGACCATCAGGTGGCCGACTGGCGCCGGACGGTGACCGGCCTACTGTCTGAACCACCCCACGAAGCCACCGCGGCTCGAGAGCTGCACGTTCAGGACCTCCGATGCGGCCACCTCCACTTCCCGCCGGTCCCAAGCGTCTCCCCTGCCCGACGCATCACCCAGCAGAATCGACTGCCAGGTACCGGTTCCCAGGAAGCTAAGCGGCACGTCCAGTTCCATCGCGTCGGCACCGTTGAGGATCCCGACAAACCATTCACTCCCTGAGCGGCGTGCCAGCGCCGCAACCTTTCCAGGCTCGCTCCCCGCCAGCACGATGCTCTCGTCCCACACCGCCGGGATGGCCTTGATCACATCGAGCGCTGTGTTCGAAACGTAGTCTCGAGGGTGTCCACCGTAGCAAAGAAACGGGGAGACAAAGACGACCGCCTGGGCCAACTCGTGCGCCCAGGTATTGCCCTGCAGTTCCTCCGGCGCGAACACGGTGGGCGTGTAGTCCCCGGCCCCAGCGACCGCGCGCGTGAAGGGCAAGATGGTGTCGTGGGGAGACTCGAGCACGCGGCCATAACGCGTCATCTGGTATTCGTGGCCGCGAATCGCCTCTCGGGTGAGAACATTGGGCCAAGTCCGTTCCATTCCCGTAGGCTTGGCTGCCCCGTGATAATCGACCAACAGCCCCAACCCCGCCGCATCCTCAGCGCTGTCCCAGTACCAGTTGGCCACGTTGCGGTTGCAGGCAGGCACGAAGTCTATCTTGACGCCCACGACGCCCACGTCGGCCGCCTGTCGGAGGTAATCGCGGCGCGCGTTCGCATCCATGATCTCGTTGCTGTTGACCCACAGCCAGACTCGCACACCCTGCTCGGCTGCGTAGGTCACCACCGACTGCAGGGATTGCCAGGCGTTTGGCCAAGCTTTCCAACCATCGTCGACCAAGTAGTATTCGAAGCCGAGCTGGCGCGTCCAGTCGATCCACTGCTCTTGCTCAGAAAACACGGGGGCGCCGGCAGCCATCCATTGCCAGGACGATCTACCAGGAACGATCCAGTCGGCCCCATCGAGGGAAGCGTCCCTAGGTGGTGCCAGGTTCTGGACCAGCGTGGAGTTGACCAGCGCCGTCAGGTCGTCGGCTATCACGGTAACACGCCAGGGTTGAACCACCGCGGCATCGGTCGTCCAGCCCTCCCCATCGGCGTAAAGGTATCCCTGAAGGGCCCCGTCGTTGCTCACCCGAAGCGCCGCGTCGCCGTAGTCCCGCACCCCGGCTTCGGTGATGGTAACGTATTGTGAACCCACCCTCGCCGTTAGGGGCATTCCGTAGTTGGCCGTTCCCAGCGTATTCAGAGTACGAGTCCGATAGTGTTGCTCGTAGCTCTGGTCCTGCTCGGTAACCCACAGGGTGGGTTCGCCTTCGAATCGCCACGCGGTTCGTTCGGCTTCGATCCGACGCCCCTGCTTGGCCGGCAATTGCAGCCGAACAGCGACACCGTCGTCCGCCACATGCACATCCAGCGTGCATGATTCGCCCCCGCTCGTCACCGGCACAGCAGCTTGATTGGCCCTGTTGACAGCCACGGCACGGCCACCCAAAAACGGATACTCTTCGTCGACTGGGGTTATCGCAAACGAACCCAGGACGGCGTCTTGGCCAATCTCAACGCCATCGCTCCGAAGACCAATCTCGGAGGGCGCCAGGATCTGCGTACCGTCCACTGTAACGCGATAGCGCAATACGCCATCCGTGGTCGACAGCTCAGCGAGGATGCGCCCATTGGGACTTGCCACCGTGTTGGGAGGCAGTGTCGTCGCACCACCCTCTCCTCCGACCGAAGGATCCTGACCGCCGGAGTTGATGGAGCCTCCCGTTTCGGATGCCCCACCGCTCTCGGATGCCCCACCGTTGCCGCCCGTTGCTCCGCCGCTGCCCGTTGCGCCACCGCTGCCCGTTGCGCCACCGCTACCCGTGGCCCCGCCGTTACCCGTGGCCCCGCCGTTACCCGTTGCGCCACCGCTGCCCATGGCCCCGCCGTTGCCCGTTGCGCCGCCGTTGCCCGTTGCGCCACCGCTGCCCATGGCCCCGCCGTTGCCCGCTGCGCCACCGTTGCCCGTTGCGCCACCGTTGCCCATGGCCCCGCCGCGGGCCGACGCACCACCTGAGGAATGCACTCCACCGATGCTGCTGCGCCCACCGGTCTGCGTGATCCCTCCCGGGCCACCTGATCCGCCCATTCCGGCCGAACCGCCGACAGTCGTTGTGCTGCCAGCCGAGGCTTCCTCTGACGATCCGGAATCAGAGCAGGCCGAGCTGTGCATCGATGCGCAGAAACCAATGGTGGATAGAACGAACCGGTGGTCCTTGGTCCAACGAAACACTGTCTTTTCTCTCCGGGGACGGGAAGGGCGACGGTGAAAACCGACCGTTATTATTGTCGGCTCCGCCAGGATCTTGCCGAACGAATCAGCGAGGGGCTGAGCGCATAGAGCGTTCGGCGACGAGGCGCTCGTTGCGTCCGGTCCGTTCGGTCGGCGGGCGGGCGGAAACGGGGCAGGGCGGGGCTCAGGCAATAACTGGGAATCCGTCAACGCCGGCGAGAATCCAACCGAACGTCAAAGGACCGCTCCTTCATGGTGTCCCCACGAACGTCGTAACGCTCTTGGCCTCCAGCGAGGCGGTGAAACGTGCCTGAGCAACGGTTATGGGGGTCTTGGCAGCAATGCTGTCAGAATCCGAGGTCACCCAGGGCGTGACCGTACAGGGTGCCGCATCGGAGATGAAGAACGGCACCGACTCGGCCCTGTCGTTCTTGTTGATGGCCACGATGACGACGGTTCCATCCGTCGGGTTGGTGTAAGCCGAGATCAACACGCCCGACGGTGCCTCTCCCGAGGTGGAGACCCGCCGGTAACCCGGGCGCACGAATCGCGAGAAATTGCCCATCGTCCAGAGCCGCTTGGTCCACGTGTTCGTGTCGGTGTTGTAAACCCCACTCGTCCCGCCGGCCCACAGCCACCAGTAATGCCAGGCATTCAGATTGGCCTTGGTCAGGTCATTGTGAATGGCTTCCACCGTTCTGAGTGCGGTGGACATATTGTCGCCGGTTGGGTCGTCGTTGGCCCGCCCGGTGTCGACTTCGGTCTCCCAGTATTCCTTGCCGGCCTCGGAGATGGCGGGTTCCGGCCCGCTCGGCCCCAAACCGTACTCGTGACTCGCGAAGATGCTGACGTAGTTCCAGGCGTCGCTGTTGTTCTGGATGGCCTCGAAGTACTCCGGAAAACCCCACCAGTTCATGGTCTCGGGCGCCATGACCTTGGTGTCGGTATTGGCGAGAGCAGGGCCCAGATAGCCGCCAATCCAATCCGCCATTTCGGTCGCCGTGAACGAAACCGTGTGGTTCATTCCACCGCTGTCCGGCTCGTTCTCGGCGGAGATGGCGTAGATGGGCACGCCCGCATCCGCCATCGTCTCCACGAATTCAACGAGCATGTTGGCCCAGCCCTGAGGGTCGACGAGCTTGGGGGGGGGGTCACACGGATCGTTGGTTGGACACATCCCTCGATCGGTCACTGCCTCGTTCACTTCCCACGGCGTGGCCCACACCTTGACCCCATACTCAGCGGCTTTCTGGGCAATCCTGGTCTCCGACGTGTTGCCTCCACCAATCCGTATGCGGTGCAAGGTCAAACCCGCTCCGGTCGTGGTCGACCAGAGCATGTCGGGGTCGTTCTCGGGATCTCTGAAGTCTCCCGCCCAGGCGCTGGAGACGCCAAAGCCGGAAATCCTTTGCTGCAAGCTGGACAGGCTCACGGTGACGTCGCCCGACTGGGCGGTTCCGGTGCTGCACGCGACGACGTTCCCTGCGCCCGCCCCCGGCTCCGCCTCTCCGCCAGCGGCGGTGCCGGCCGAACCAGCCACGCCCGCCCCACCTTGGCCCTCCCCGCCCTCGCCAACGCGCCCCCCGTCGCTACCACCGCTGGGGTCTGGCCCGCCACCGTGGCTGGGTTCGCCGCCAGCGTTAGCGGAGCCGCCCAGGACGGGAGCGGAGCCGCCACGCTCGAGGGCACCACCCAGTCCACTGCCGCCGGAACCGGTGGAGCCTCCAACGCCTGGGCCACCGCCCGAGACGGGACCGGTGCCGCCGCGCGTAACCCAGCCTCCGGTGTTCATCGTGCCCCCCAAACCGATGCTGCCTCCCACGCCAGCACGGCCGCCCGAGGTGACCACGGCTCCTGCACTCCCCATCCCACCAGCAGTATTCGTTGCGCCTCCCAGGGCCGCGGCGCCACCGCTGGCATTGCCACCCACGGCCGCTGCCAGGCCGCCAACGCCGTTTTCAGCATCATCGCCGGTGTGGTCTGACGCGCCGCAAGCGCACAGCGTACCGATCGATGCTGCCAGCCAGAGCGAGCGAGAAAGGGTCGTGTGGTGCGTGGATTGTTCCATTGACATCGCAACAAATGGGTTCTGCGGGTGAGACGGCACCCACCCTTCCATTGTCCGTGGGCACGGCGAATTGCCATGCCCATCCGGATGCGGACAGACTCCCGCTCGCCTCAGGACGAACCAGGCTCAGTTGACTCTCAACTGAGCCTCGGATTCACCAAGCCGCTGTCCCTGTGCATCCAGCACGAAAAGTTTGTAGCTGCCTGGAGTCGCCGGCACGGCAATTGACGTCGCATCTCCGGCGGCCTTCGTCATGTTGTTGCCTTCGGTAAACTCCGAAGTACCAGCGGGAGCCAGCCACACGGCGTTCGAAGCGTCGCCGCTGCTCCTGATACCCAGCGTGGCGGTCCCACCGGCAACCTCGCAGCTTGCGGGGAACACGTAATCCTGCACGGCGAGCACATCGCTTGGTACGACGCTCCGATACGCGTCTTCTACGCCGGAGTTCAGGCAGTAGCCGTACTGCGTCTGGGGCCATACCGCATCAGCAACCACGATCGGAGTGTCAATCTGGCTGTCCGGAGGGTTGACCCCCATCTTGTTCACGGTCGCGTACGTTCTAAGGATGGTCAGATCGTGCTTCTCGCCGAAATCCTCGCAGTTGATGGTGTACGTGACCCCGGGATCGATATCGAGCACGTTGTCGTTCTCGGTGATGTAGGCGCTCCCCTCGTCGTTGTGCAGACCGTAGGTAGGGCCGGAGGTATTGGGCGGAATACCGTTGACGTAGTTTTCGTTGATCACCGTCCCCGGGTTCTGACCGATGGTGTAAATGGCCCCGCTGTCGTGCAGTCTGGCCATGATGTTGTTGAATCGATTGAAGCTGACCGTGTTATCGTGACACGTGGTCGAGTCTTTGAAGTTGCGCCACCCCCAGCCCAGACTGATACCGTTGTAGCCGGTGGTGTGAACGGTGTTGTGGGTAATGCTGAGGGACTCGACGAAGAACGCCATGACCCCCGAATGTCCACCGAATCCGGGCACCATGCTCACGTTGTAGATGAAGTTGTTGTTGATCGTATTGTTGGTGCAGATCCCCTCCACATCGGCGGAGTACTTGGCATGGGATCCTTCGTCGCCCAGGTAGATGTGTTGTGGGTGACCAATGGTGATGCCGCTCCCGGCAATGTCAGTGATGGAATTGCCAACGATGTTGGAATTGATGACGTCATTGTGCATCGCGATCCCCTCGTTCCCGCTGTGCTCAATCACGTTACCAACGATCTCAATCCCTTCGGCGCTGTTGACATTGATGATGGCCGGCGGGGTGTCCACGATTTCGTACTTGAAGGCGTGCCAGTCACCGGTACCGTACGCGATCCAGATGGTCGACCCTTGACACGTCGCCTTACCACGTGAGCCAGCAACCTCGAAGAGGTTGTAGTCCGTGTTGGCAAAGGTGATCCCCTGCAGCGTGATGTTCTTGACCCGGTTCGTCCGAGATGTCCCGGCAATGTCAATCAACTGCTCCGCCACTGGGGCTTCCACGTCGGCTGTCGCCATGTCCTCCCCGGGCCGGGGGATGTAGTAGAGGGTCCCGGTGGTCTTGTCGAAATAGAACTGCCCTGGAGAGCTCAACAACTCGTAGGCATTGAAGATGGTGTGGTTGCCGTCCACCTTGAAACCGGCGTTCCAGCCAGGCAATTGGGCAATCGCTCCGTAGGGCTGCTGCAGCAGGAGCGTTCGGGTGTTGCCCGAGGTCACGACGTCGCGTGTACAGACGATGTTCTCGTTCCAGGTGGTACCATTGACGATCTCGAGATCGTCCTTGTTGTTGGCGATGTCGGGCACGTCATTGGTGCTGTAGTTGATCCCATCGCTACCGCTGCCATCGTTCCACGCCCATGGCGCCTGGCCGGCTCTAACCGAATAGGTCCCTGCCCCCCCGCTGGATCGGACATCCTTGCGGGTCATCAACGCGCGCGCGCCATTCACGTACAGGTTCCTGAGCTTGGTCGAGCGATCCAACGAGGCGCGGTAGATGTCACCATCGTGCTGGGTCCAGCCCTCGACCTTGGTCGAACCGTTCATGACGGGCACCTCACCCGGGTACGCTTGATAGACGATTCGCTGGTCGTTGGTGCCCGAGTCCTCGGGACCGAAGGTAACGGGGCTGGTGATTCTGTACTCGCCGCCTCGCAAAAAGACGTAGATGTTCCCGGTCATGTCGGCGTTGACGGTGCGCACGACGTCGCGAGCCTTGCTGAGCGTCTGGAAGGGCTGATCGACGCTTCCGGTGGCGTCGTCACTTCCCGAGGGGGACACGTAGTAGCAGGCCTGCGCTTGCGCTGCGGGACACACGTCGATCGAGCCTGCTGCGCCGCCCGAGTTCGCGCCGCCATCCCCACCCGCACCGGCGGTGATGCCACCCCCCACGCCACCGGTCGCGTCACCGCCTGCACCAGCCGGACCTTCACCGCCCCAAGCGCCGCCCATAGCTCCCCCCACGCCACCAGTCGTGCTGCCAGCGGCGCCACCGAACAGGGCTCCACCCACGCCACCCGCCATGGTGTTTCCAGTTCCACCACTCTGCATCCCGCCGTTGCCGGAGCCCGACCTGCCACCTGTCCCAACATCACCTCCGCCAGTCGCCCCACCGGTGCCTATCCCACCTCCGCGCCCCCCGATGCCCGCACCCCCACTGGGATGCCCGCCTGAGCCGGCGGTCAGCATTCCACCGCCAGCGGGACTCGACGCGCCTCCCACTGCGTTGCCCAATCCACCGGCAGAGTTGCCCCCCGATTCGCCGACTTGGCCGGCGTTGCTTTCGTCGGGACCCGTCCCACCCTCCGAACTGCATGCCAGAAGAAGAAGCGCCAACGCGACGTTGGCCAGTGACTTGGGCGAAACAGCCATGATGTCCACCTTGGTTCCAGGGTCTTCAGCGGCGCTCGCTGCGCGTCAAGCTTCCGCGGCTGCAGGTTTTCGTTGCGCTCTGATCGGAGCCTGTCGGCACAGACACGGTCAAGGCCCCAACGGCCATCAGCGGTCCTTGCAGTGTCGGCTTGCGAGTTCGAGGTCTCGTCCAGTTTATTGTCTGGATGCAGCCTGGTTGTCACATCGGACGGAGGATTCCGGCAGCTGGAACCTCGCTGAACCGGCAGATAATGGTCGCCTGGCCGAGTCGGGTTGCTGGTTAAA
>CAZYKT010000027.1:0-71313 GCA_964648165.1 uncultured Polyangiaceae bacterium
TGCCCCCTGCAAGTGCCTAATTTTGCTTTGTTATTCCCGGGGAGCGGTCAGTCAACGGTTCGGTTCTGATATTATAGCCCTAATCAAAAAGCTGCGTCCTTTCAGCCGTCTCGTCCCTTTCAGGCCCTACTGATCCCTCCGCCCCGTCCAGCTGGCCGTCGTTGCCCTCGCCACCTTTCCGCCCCGAACCCAACCCCATCCCTTCGGTTCCACTCTTGGCGAAGATACAGTCCTCCGCATCGCACCGTTTTGCCAGTGGTCCCTCGGGTCGTCCCTCCAGTCGTCCGTCGGGTCGTCCGTCGGGTCGTCCCTCCAGTCGTCCGTCGACGCGTCGCAAGCTCCGGTCGGTGCAGATGGAGCTCCCCACCTGTGGGCGGGGAGGGCGTAGACCGGGTGCCGGGCGGCCTCGTACGGGAAATGCCGGAGTTCCCCATCGTTCAAGGACGCCGTTTGCCGCTCGTTTCCCACTCCATGTAACCCTGCGGGCTTTGGGTGGTCTGCCTTCCTTGCGCGAGCATTCATCTCGTCGCGCCTTGACCGCGGCTATTGCCGCGGGTCGCGAGCGCTTCGGGTGTCGGATCGTTCATTTCAGCATCCAGTCCAATCACGTGCATCTGCTCTGCGAAGCTCGCGACGCCTCGGCGCTTTCTCGCGCCATCAGAGGCATCGCCATCAGAATGGCGAGGGCCTTCAATCGCGCAAAGGACCGCTCGGGCAGGGTTTGGGCCGATAGGTACCACGCGAGGGTATTGCGGACCCCCAAGGAGACACGCGTCGCATTGGTCTACGTTCTGGGCAATTGGCGCCACCATGGCGGCGGTCGGTATCCACAAGACTGCATCGATCCATGCACGTCAGCGGGCTGGTTCGACGGATTCAGAGAGCACGTTCCGCGTCCTGCGCCTGTGCGACCTCCGGTCGCACAGGCGCGAACCTGGTTGCTTGTCGAGGGCTGGAGGCGGCACGGCAAGATCTCGGTAACAGAGGGAGCCTGGCGCCCGTCGGTTCGGCGACCACGTTGTTGACGACGGTAGAGCCGAGCGGCGCCACCATCGCCGCCGGCAGCTGCGTCCCCCACCCGGCGCCCGCCGTTCAAGCGTGGCCCCGCGTCGCGCCCGCCGCAGCCAGGTATCCAACAAAAGGACCGTCCATCGCCCCAGGATCAGCACGGCCCCTGACGGACCACCCGACCCCGTTCGAGCTCCAGCCGATGGGTGACGAAGCCGGGCAGCTGCTCGACATGGTGCGTGACCAGGACCAGCGTTGTCTCCCCGCTCGCAGCCAAGCGCTCCAACTCGACCAGGAAATGATGGCGAGCCGGAGGATCCAAGCCTTCGGTGGGCTCGTCCAGCAGGAGCAGCTGGGGACGATGCACCAGCGCGCGGACCAAGAGGCCCAGACGCACCTCGCTGTCCGACAGCGTGCACAGGGGTTGGTCGGTCAGGGCAAGCAGGCCGAACTGCTCCAGCCTGGCACTGGCAACCCGCGATTCCTCGGCTGCGGCGGTCCGATGAAGACCGATGCTCCCGTCGAAACCGGACAGGACCATCTCGGCCAGGGTGAGCCCCTGGGGATAGTGGAAGTAGAGCTCGGGAGCCATGGCGCCGATGCTGCGACGTCGCTCCCATAGGTTCACCTCCGAACCCAGGCGCTTGCCGAAGACCCGGATGTCGTTGGCGTAGGCCTGAGGATGATCGCCGAGCAACAGGGCCAACAGCGTCGACTTGCCACTGCCATTGGGTCCAGTGACGAGCCAGTGTTCGCCCGCTTGCACCGTCCAGGTGACATCCTCGAGCAGCGTCACGTCGCCCATTGTTACCGTGACATTGCGGCAATCGACGACGCACTTCGACTCGGCAAGTTGCGGTCGAGGGAGGAATCGTCGATCCTGGGGCGGGGACACATTGCGTCCCTGGGCCAGAACTCCGTCTTGGGTCAGGACACCGTCCTGGGCCAGAACTCCGTCGGAAAGTACCAGGTGTCGCGACGCCAGCTCGGTGAGCTCGTTGGGGTTCAGACTGGAGAGCACCAGGCTCTGCCCTTGGTCCCGCCAGCGGAGAAATGCCTTGACCAATCGCGTCCGGGCCCCGGGATCGAGGCCTCCCAACGGATCCCCCAAGAGGAGCAAGCGGGGATTGGCCAGATGGGCTGCCGCCAGCAGGAGCTTGTGCAGCTCTCCATGGGATAGCTGCGCCACGCGACGCTGCTCGAGGCCCGTCAACTCCAGTTCGTCCAGCGTCTGCTGGCGTTCGAGGTCGTAGTTGCGATGGACCGGCAGGTCCGAAAGGATCTCATAGGGGCGAATGCCCAGGACCCGTCGCGGTGAGAGGAAGTCCAAGACCGTGAGCGGTTCGGTCCAGAGATTGTGCCAGCGTGCCTGTTGGTACTCGGACTGGGTGGCGGACAAGCGGCGCGGCTCGTCGCTGGACACCAGGCGCACAGCAAAGCGGGGAGGGATCCCGAGCCTGGCGTCGGGGTACTCATCCTCGAAGGCGGGATAGCGGCGCTGACCGGAGGTAAGCCGTTGCCGCCCCGCCAATACCTCCAACAGGACCGCCAGGCGATGCGCAGAGTTGCCGCAGAGTTGCAGGGTCTCGCCTTCGAACAGCTCCACATCGATCGAATCGAGCACCGATTCCCGGGACGAAAGCACCGTCGCTCGCTTTAGCGCTACCAAGGGAAGGCCGGTCATCGACGCGAGCCTACCACCGCTGGATCCAGCGCTTTGGTTGAGCTTGCCCCAAACTGGGCTAGGCTAGCCGGGATGTTCATCGATCGCAGGGTGTGGCTGGTTGGTTGGTTGGTGCTCACGGGCTGCGGGGGCAAGATGGACAGTTTTCCGCGTACCGAGAACGCCGGTCAGGCCGGAGAAGCGGGTCAGGCCGAAGGGGGAGACGCAGGTCAGGGCGAAGGCGGAGACGCCGGTGAGCCGAGTTCGGGGGGGACCGTTCTCAACGGCGGAGAGAACGGTGTGGGAGGAAGCCCAGTTGACAGGGGTGGCGCCACGGGCAACGGTGGAGTCACGGGTAGAGGTGGAGCTACGGGCAGGGGTGGAGCTACGGGCAGGGGTGGAGCTACGGGCAGGGGTGGAGCTACGGGCAGGGGTGGAGCCACGGGTAGAGGTGGCGCTACGGGCAGGGGTGGAGCCGTCGGCTACGGCGGTTTCACCGGTTTGGGCGGAGCCATCGTCGGACCCGGCGGAAACTGGAACAGGGGAGGCACGATCGAATTCGGTGGCTTCAATGGTTTGGGCGGAGTCGAGGGTCCCGGCGGTTACATCGAGTATGGCGGGGCCCCGATCGTGCTGTGCGAAGCGCCGTACTCCCCCTGTGATGGAGTGTGCGTCGATCTGGCCATGGATGCCAACCACTGCGGCTCCTGCTTTCGCCAGTGTGAAGAGGAATCGGTATGCGTCGACTCGGAGTGCCACCCCGTTTGCGAGGCTCCTGAGGCGGACTGCGATGGGGTGTGCCGGAACCTGAGCAACGATCGGAACAATTGCGGACGATGCGGCAGGATGTGCGGTGATGAGGAGGTTTGCTCTGCGGGAGCTTGTCTGGCGGACTGCGGCGAGGAATTGACCGACTGCAATGGAGAGTGCGTGGATCTCAGTCGCGATCCGCAGAACTGCGGGCAATGCGGCTGGGTCTGTCAGGACACGGAGTTCTGCTCCTCGGGCGGTTGTATCTTGGCCGTGGACCAGTTCCTCATGCCGGTCCCCGAAGACGCTTGGCACTCGGAATATGGACAGAATCCCTTCGTTCAGGGGGATTGGATAGAGGGCACCCGGAACAGTATTCTGCCCTCGATACGGGCGGCGGCCATCCACGTCGTTTACTCCAACAACGTCTTGAGCTGCGATACCCAGGACATGGGGTTCTTCGTGAACGGCGCCCAGGTGGGCACGTTCACCATGCAGGCGCAGGACACGTCCTTGGACCGCACCTTCACCTTCGAGGCCATCGAAGGCCCGGTCTACGTTCTACGCTACGAGGTGCTGCGCACGGTCATCAGCGGATGCGGTTCGACCGATCTGACTCGCAACCAGAGCACGGTCACTCTGTTCCACTGACACCGGAGCTATTCGCGGGGTTGGCAGAGGCCTGACTTGCAGACCGTGTCCGGATCCTCGCAGAGGACTTCTTCGTCACAGGGCTCGGGTGGCAGGGGGGCGTGGAAGATGTACTTGGGTCCGCTGTACGGCAGCACGTCCGGCCCCTGCCAAAAGATCCCAGTCTTGCCTACAGCATAAGGGAATACACTGTTGTAGAACCCCATGGCCAGAGCCATATCCGGCGGGATCAAGTCCTGAGGTTCCCTTCGAACGCGGGTCGGGAACCGAACAAAACCGGCATACCGCCCTTCCCCGCCTGCCTCGGCGTTCTGGCTTGCCACGGGCATGTACACCCACCCGGGACGGCGAACGCTTCGATATGGCTTCACCATCAAGTCGGGTCCCTGGTCCAAGAGGACGCGCTGGACCGAGGCATCTTCTGCGAGCGCCACCACAAGCCCCTCGCTCTCGAGGGCGACCAGCAACTGACCCTGCTCTTCACCGAGCAAGGCCAAGTCTGTAGGCATTGGGTTGGGAGCGCAGGTAAAATCTTGGCTGGTATCGGGAAAGTCCGCCACGCACAGGTGGCTGGAAGCAGTGCGGCTGCTGTATAGAGCCATCCACAACCTCTCTCCCGCGAAGTAGTCCTCGAACGAGAAGTTGGGGTCTCCGAGAACGGCGCTGTCAAAGAGGAGAGCGGGTGTGGGATCGCTACTTAGGTCCACCCGCCACAGACGCGGTGGGTAGGAGGTCTCATCCCGGTCCATGTCCCTGTCGAAGAGCAAATACCGCCCCTCGAATCGCGGACGAGTCAGACTCTCGATACCCAGATCCGTAACAGCGCCGTTGTCCGAGATGGCCGCAACCCCCTCCCATGGGGAGTTAGAATCGGAGTTCGTCCAGACGTACGACCGGCCATCGAAACGCCCATACAGATTCCAGAACTCATGAGTGGAGCTCAAGGCAATCCGCTCCACGTCACCATCTGGATAGGTCACCCGGTATAGGCCCCATCGGACGTTGTCCTGGTCAAGCAGGTCGGTTGCTGCCGAGAAGTACAGCGTGGATCCGTCCAGATAGAACTCCGAGACCCTGTCGTCGACCAACCACATCGCGCAGCGGCCCTCGGCATCGCAGCGAGGGACGCAGTGGCCCTCCCCACTGCAAATCTGGTCCGGATCCTGGCAGGTGCATTCCGGATCCAGGGGGGTGCTCGGATGGGCCGGGTAGGGAAGCCAGCTCGGCCCCCCCTCCTCCTCCCCTAGCGACAAAGTTTCGGTCTTGCACCCCGTACACAGCCCGACAATGCCACCCAACACGCCCAGCCACGCCAGCGCTTCATGTCTCATGTTGCGCTCCCTTCTTCTCTGGTGAGTGGAGGTGGATCGCGATTCCGTCACGGGAAATCTCGCTCGTCCTTGGGGCACGCGGTGAGGATCCGGGGCAGAAGGGGTGAGGTGGGGAAGGAACGCTGGAACTCCTCCGACCACCGGCGACCATCCTGGATGCGACCGGCCCGACACAGGGCGATCACGCGGGAGGCCATGGCCTCCTGCTTGAGTGTTCCCTGGGGGAACCGCTGGCGATGCTGGTCCAGAAGGAGCAGAGCCTGTGCGAATTGCCCCTCGCCCAGGGCCGTCTGCACCTCGGAAAGCAGCCGCGTCTCGCCGGCGATGGATGCCTTTTCCGGTCGTGGAGCCACGGATGGCGAAGGCCGCGGTTCAGGCCTCGCGATGGAGGCAACCACCGGGGGCGATGGGGGGGACACCGCAGCGGATCGTTCTCGAGGTGGGTCCGGGACCATCAGTGCAGCCGTTGGCGCTGCGTGTCTTGGCGGGCCAGTATGCTGGGCCTGAATCGGCACGAATGCGACGAGTCCCGCCGTGACTCCGATGGCCATCGCGCCGATGACCGACGAACCGATTGAGGTCCCCAGGGCCGTCGTCGAGCTCGAGGCTATCGACGCCTGTGCCAGTGCCGTCGCGGTGCTCAGGGCACCTGCAGCCACGGTTCCCATCAGTCGCTGGTGCACCCGCCGTCGAGTCAATTCTGGTGCCCGATCAGCATCCGCCGCCCGCGCCAGCAAATCGGTCGCCTGCCTGTGGAGATCCCTCATGGAAGCCTCCATCGCTCTTGGGCCTTGAGTCGCAGAAGTCCCGCCTCGAACGCGCGCCGGGCCAGGCGAAGGCGGGAATAGGTGGTGTTCAGCGGGATTCCCAGGGATTCGGCGATCTCGGGGCCCGACATCCGCTCCAGCTCGGCCAGGATCAGCACGGCGCGTTTCTCGTCGTCCATCCCGTCCAGGATCCGCTGCACCAGCTCGGCGGCCTCCTCGGCGGCGCAGATCTCTTCGGGGCTGCCTCGGGAGCAAACCAGGATCTCCTGCGCATCGACGTTCCGATCCTTGTGCCGCGGTCGGCGCTGGCGGTACACCTTGGCAACCCGAATCGCAATTCCGAAGATCCAGCTCTTGATGGTGCTGCGGTGCTCGAAGCTGTCGATGCGCCGGTGTACGACCAGAAACACGTCATGGGCCGCGTCCTCGAGCTCCGAGTTGGAGACACCCAGACGATGGAGACTCCGCCACACGAAATCGAAATAGCGATCATACAGCTGCTCGAGTCGGAGGGTGGCGTTCGGTTCGTGGTTCTCCTGTGCCCCAGCGAGAACAGGATTGGCGGCCACGATGACTGAGTGGGGTTGGGGGTGCGGGTCCGTCACCGATTGTGCAGCGGAGCGACGGATCATGGATTCCCGACCACTAAATGAACCGACACCTGCCCGGCCCAGGATCCTGCCCGCGGGATTGGCTCCTGGGCCAACTCAAACTGATCCCTGCGCCAAGGGTGCAGGAGCTCACCCAGCAATGCGCCATCGACGCCCCCGCCCAATTGCGCCTGAGCGAAGACACCCAAGGACGACGCTACCCAGAAGGAACGTTGAGTGTGACTGATGGCTATCAGTTTTCCCGTACCCCGCAGTTGACCGAGCTCGTTGCCAAGGCATGGACCAACCAACACGGATTGCCGATACAGGCTCCAACAAACTTGCGCCGTCGCGCGACTGAGCACAAACCATGCCTGATAGTCCGAATCGGGCACGTCGAAGGTGGTGGAGAGACGCGAGAAGCCGATCTGCAGACGCAGGAAGTCCCAATAGAGAAGGGCAGAGAGGGAGGGTCCGAAAGCGGTGTGAGGAAGGATCCCATGGCCGACCACGGCACCAGCCCCCAGGCGCCAGGTCAGCGGGATCTCCCGGGCAGTGGCTCTCCTCGGTTCTTCTGGCCAAGGGACGATCTGGTGACGCGGAGCCGGTGACGGCTGGACCGGTTCTGGCTGAGGGATGGGCTCCGGCAGCCTGTCTGCTGGCGGTGGTGCAGCTGCCTGGGGCGGGTTGGACAGATCCGGATCGATGGCGAGTGCCACGATCAGGGCGCTGGCCGTTGCCAGCTCGGCGCAATCGGGGGCGCCCAGCCGACGAACCCGGTAATGACCATGCTCCTGGGTCGTGAGCTCCAACTCGAAGCCACCCGGGTCCTGGGTGATCCTTGCCGAGGCCTCCAGGGGTTCTCGATTCGGATTCGATTTGGTGGTCCGTAGCAGACGCCGGATCTCGCCCTCTACGTCGGCCGGCGCGGGGCAGCTCGCCGGTGCCTCCCAGGACAGAGTCCATGGGTTAGGGGATTCAACTTCAGAGCAGAATGCGTTGTTTGCCCCGACGCAGACCATACCCGAAGCCAAGCAAGAACGAAGTTGGCTGCGCACCCTCGACACCAGCTGCACCCTGCCAGAGTCTCGACTCCAACACAAGTCCGGTTGCGGGTGTGGCGTTCTGCCTAGAACGGTCCAAACCGTACCAGCTGACGGATGGATTGCCGCTTCTTGGTGCCGGGATTGTCCGCAGGCCATCCCAGGGGCGTGAAGGCGACCGGCTCGACTCGCGAGGGGAGATTGAGCACCTCGCGGGTCGCCTTGGGATCGAAAGCCGCCACCCAGCAAGTCCCCAGGCCCTGATCGGTGGCGGCCAGGATCAGATGATCGAAGGCGATGGTGGCGTCGACCATGGCGTAGTTGACCTTGTCCCTGCGACTCCAGGCCTCATCCAGCATGGCCACGATCCCGAGGACCAGGGGGGCCTGTACGAACCAGGCTTCGGGGTAGATGCGACGGAGCGCTGTCTGGTGCTGATCGGTGTCGAGCACCAACAGGCGGAAGGGCTGACGGTTGCAGGCGGTGGGGGCCAGCCGTGCCGCTTCCAGGACCGCGTCAAGACAGTTGGAGGGGATCTTGTCCCGCCGGTAGGCGCGGCAAGAGTAGCGTTCTCGGACCAGCGTCGAGTACTCCATGGGCCGAGGATACGACGGTCGTCGAGGCCGGGACAGCCGGATTGGCCAACCGAGCCCTCCTGAGCTAGGAGGGACGCGCTTCGGAACCCGAGATCCATGCCCAAGGACCGCCTGGAAGCCTTCATTGCCCTGGTCGACCGTTCGCGCAAACGGCTGATCATCGCTTTGATTGCGGCGTTGCTGTTGCACATGCCGTTCACCCCGGCAGCGCCCATGGTCCGTCTGCTGCGCCGCTTCATCCATTTCGAAGAGACACCGGCCGCCAAGGTCAAGTTGACTCCGCCGCCGCCTCGGGAGGTGGAGGTGGAGTTGCGCGAGGCGCTGCGCAGTGACGTCGAGCGGCAAGAACAGGCCCTCTTGGCCAAGCCCTCCAACGCCTCCAGCCTGAGCCTGGGCATGCCCAAGCCCACGCCGAGCCCGGTCAAGTTCGCCCAGGGGGAGGCGAGTCGTCCCCCTCCCAAGCCCGAGGAGCCGGCAGCCAAGCCCGAGCCCCCCAAGAAGCCCAAGATCAAACAGGTGGGGCTGGAGGGCAAGGTGAAGGGCGACATCCGTGGCAGGCCCAACGTAACCATCGGCGTTTGGTTCCCGAGCTTCCGCGACCATCCCCTGGGCGGAACCGTGGGCAAGATGCTGACCTGCGATCCGGAGTGGCGCTCCTTCGTACAGCAGGGGATCGATCCGCTGCGCGATTTCGAGGGTGTCCTGGTGGTGGGCCCCAACGTTCGCGAATCCGGCAAGATGACCGCCGCGGTTCGGCATCATCTCCCGCCCGAGCAGGTCAAATCGGTGGTGGGAGCGCTGGTGACGAAGAGCGGTCCCAAGGGACATTGGCTGACTCCCGACGCAGCGCAGACGCGCCTGGGCAAGGTCGACCGGGTCCTCTTGCCCCACCAGAGCGACATGTTCTTCGTGACCCCACCCGAAGGCTATCAGGGCCTGGCCGACGCCAAGTCCCCCCTGCGGGTGCCCAATGCCGAGGGCCGTTCCGCGAGCGTTGCACTGCGACAGCCCGCTTCGGTACTCAAACGGGCAGGGTTGAGCCTGCCGGACCGATTGGGGGAGCTGCGGCTCGAGGTGTTCACCAATCCGGACCAATCCCTGGATGTTCGGGTGGAGCTGGACGACTCCAGCGCAGAAACGGCCAAGGATGATGCCCCTCGCATCTCACGCCAGATGCACGATTTCTTCGCGGACATCTGGATGGCCACCTCCACCCTGGGATCGTTGACCGGTGCGGGGCCGCGCAATGCGCCCTCCGAAGTGGCGCCGCGCCTCGATCTGGTGGCGGACGAGAAGACGCTGGTCGGCATGATCCACCTCTCGCCCGCGCAGACCAAGACCACGCTCGATCTCTTGGTGTCGCTGATCTGCCGGGGAAAGACGCCGCCCACCGTCGTGCCGACGCCGCCGCCCCTTATCGTTACGGTTCCACCACCGTCGGTGGCCTCGGTTCCACCACCGTCGGTGGCCTCGGTTCCACCGCCGTCGGTGGCCTCGGTTCCACCACCGTCGGTGGCCTCGGTTCCACCGCCGCTCGCCAGCGGTCCTGGGGTCTTGTCCCCGTGAATTACAGGGGATGTCGGATCCATGGGGGGTGATTTGCAATAGGCCGGTAGGGTGGCGTCGAAGGCAGGCCCGAAGGGTGGCGTCGAAGGCAGGCCGGTAGGGGGTTGCGGGTCGCCACAAACGCTTTGCATGCATAATAAACCGCGGCGGGTTGGAGAGGCACCGTCTTGGTCGCGCCCCATTCCCCCGGCACAGGCCGCAGAGCCCTTGTGCCAGGCGCAGAGGCAGGACCCAGCGTGGGCACAAGGTAGGCCCCAGCGCGGGCACAAGGTAGGACCCCGGCGCGGGCACAAGGCAGGACCCTAGCGCGGGCACGACGACTGGCGTTGTTCCGCTTGATCCGCCTGTACCTGCTCCTTGACCCTTTCGACGTCACCCTCGGCGTGGGACGACGTGAAACCACCCACGGTGCGATGGTCGACCGGGATGGTCTCGGGTCCGCGTGGATCGAATCCTCGCTGAAATACGAGAGCCAGCGACGCCCGCCATTCGGAGCGGTCGTACTCGTCGACGTTGCTCAGGCGCCGGGTCCATTGGGGACCACCCAAAAGCGAGATATCGGGCAGGATCCGGTAGCGCAGCTCGACACCCAGGCCCAGACGCGCATCCTTGCGATCCGTCACCCCCGGAGCGAACGCCCCGGCGGAATAGGGGAAGCTGCTGAACCGGGTGTTCACACGGGCCAAGAGATCGAGCCGGGGCACGAGCGTCTTTCGCGCTGCCAGGGCCACCGAGAGGCCGAGCTCGTCGAATTTTGCCTGTTCGGCGCGGAAGACATGCAGGGCGCCATCGGTATTCAGGTCGAATTCTGGGCTCTGAACCAGCGCAAAGCCGAGTCCACGCTCCGACTCCAGGCGACTCCGCCCCGCTTCGGCGAAGGTTCGGTATCCGAAACGGCCAAAGGCCGACCAGCGTCGGCTAGTCTGCATCCGGTACGAAAAGCCGTGCATCCGGGAATACCAGGACCGGCCATGCTCGTTCGACTGGTTGGGAACGCTGAGCCATTCAGGGTTGTAGACGAACTCCAAGCGGCGCCCCTCCCACAGGAACGAAGCCCCGAGCTCCAAGGCATAGGACTGGTGCCCAAAACGCACCGCCCGGTCCGACGTCAGCTCGACGGACTCGAACCTCCCGCCCAACAGAGCGCCGACTCGACGCTCCAGCGGGATGTCAACCGAGAGCCCCGCGTTGGCCATGGCCATCCCCGACCGACGCGCAGCATCCGCCGGTTCGTCGTCGGGCAGGGTCTCGACGGCATGGCTGGTGACACCCGCACCCACCGCCAAATCGACCTTGACGAGCGGTGGACGCACCGGGCCATGGCGTCGCACCAACCGCTGCAACAGAGCCTCGTCCTCGGCGTAGATCGAATCCGCCTCGGCGGCCTCGGTGACGTGGATCTTCGCCTTGGTGTCGTCCCCCGCCGTCTCGGCGACCAAGGCCTTTAGCAGGGCGAGGCGCGCCTTCAATTCCGGCGGTGCCTGCTCGCATCCGGCTTCTTTCAGCAGCCCCTCCGCCTCGACCAGCCGCCCCTGTTTCCACATCAGATAGGCGAGCCAGGGCCGAAGCTCGCAACCCGGAGGCTGCTCGTCGATCGCATCGGAAAGGACCTTCAGCGCCCAGACCTGGTTGCCATCGGCCTCGTAGGCCAGGGCCAGCGCCGAGATCAACCGCGGCTCGTCCGGCCAGCGCCGGCGCGCCGCCTTGAGTCGGTCGATCGAATCCCTGGGGCGGCCCTGCTCACGGGCCTTCTGGGCCTGGGTGAGGATCGAGTCGAGCAGGGGCGAAGAAGCCTGGGGAGCTGCCTGTGCGAAGTCCACGGCCAAAGTGGAGACCAGCCCCAGGGCAGCGAAAAGGCCGCGGATGGGTGGTCGGGCTCCGTGCTGGGGGGTCACAATGAGATGTCGGGTACCACAGATTGCCAGAGTGTGGTTGCGCCCTGCAGATGGAGAGTGGCGCTCACGCCGCGCGCCGGTGCTTGATCGCCTTGAGCTTCGGAAAGTAGGCGGCCTTCTGCCGGGCCGCCCAGAGATCGACGGCCATCTGAAGATTCAGCCAGAGCTCGGGGGTGGAACCGAATACCTTGGCGAGGCGCAACGCCGTGTCCGCACTAACGCCCCGTTTGCCCTTGACGATGGTGTTCAGCCTCTGCAGCGGGATCCCCAGCCGTTTGGCCAGGTCAACCTGGGTCAGATTGAGTCCCTCCAACAGATCAGCGACAAGTACGCCAGGGTGGGTCGGGGGGCGGTGCTTTGGGGTCATGGTCTTACCGAGGGTTGGAACCTTCAATGATAGTCCGTGATCTGCAAGTCGTTGGCTTGGCCGTTCCACCTAAACACAATCCGATATTAGTCGTTGATCCGAACACTGAAGTGACCGGATAGATCACCGGCAAGCGCTTCCAGGTGGTTGCTTGGGGGGAGTCGAAGATCCTCCACGACCTGGGCGGCCAAAACGTAGTCCATCTTTTTGCGCGCGAGCCTCCACAGCTTCTCCGGTAGCCGAGCCCGAGCCTTCTTGGTCGCTTGACCATCGTAGATGTCCCGGGTGCCGTCGTCCTTGAAGAGACTGATTGCCTGACGGTGCCCGGCTGCAACCTCAACGGTGGGTGTACGTCGAAAGGCTGTGCGGAGCGATCCCTTGACGAGTGCGAGGGACCAGTGGGAGCCAGCCGAGTCTGCTTCTTGTCTGCGGGTGCATGCCATGGATTCGGATCCACATGCTCCGAGATTGTGGATCGTGACGAATGCGGCGCCACGCCCGACTGTGCGTGGGTTCCAGGTTGCGGTGGGCTCACCAAGGACTGCCACACCTGGGACGACGACCAAGCCACCTGCGAGTCGATGCGGCACTGCAGTTGGAGCGAGGGCTCACACTTCATGTAGGGACCACCCCCTCGACGGAGAACTTCGCGCGTCCAACCTCACAGTATACATCGCGGTCCGTACGGGATAAAGACCGATTTCCTTCGGTCGCGGACTGGGAAAGGGGGAGGGGGGATCCGGTGGCTCGAACATCGAGTCATCCGTTGCTAGAGAACACCGATGACAATTGCCCGACACTCGCTGGCTCTCTCCCTGCTGACGCTTTCGGGACTGTGCGCCTCGTGCTCAAGGAGCGCCCCGCCTCCCAACCAGGTGGTTGCGGCACCTGCCGCTGCCCTCTCGTCCTCACCTGCCGCTGCCGTCTCGTCCGCGAGTGCCCCTTCCGATCCCTGTCGAGGCAAGGATCTCGATGCCGACCAATTGGCAGAGCAATGTCGGCATGACGAACCCGCGGAGCCAAGGCCCAAGGATGACGGGCTTCGGATCGAGCTTCAGGTGCCGGCGCAGGGGATTGCCTCCGCGGGCAGCGGGGTGGCCGTCGTCAGCTTTGGGAACGTCTCACCCGGGTCGTTGGTTCTCAAGCTCGACGGGATTTGTGGTGAGCCGTACGAGGTGAGCATCCTCGGAGCCGACGGGCGTCGCGTTGACATCGAAAACGAGATGGGAGGCCTCGGGCTTTGCGATACGGTGCCCGGCATTCGCGTCGAGCTCGAGCCGGGCGGGGTGCTGAGAAAGCGCCTGGAGGTTTCCGGGCGCGCCCGGCGCTGGGTCCCCACACACCCGGAACGCAAGAAGTCTCCGCTTCGGCTCGGACCAGGCTCCCCCATCCCGCCGGGCGAATACACCCTGCAGGTGAGGCTGCCCCTGTACGGCGAGCAGAGCCCCGGATCCAAGGAGCGACGGGAGGTCAGCGCGCCGCTTCGGATCGTTGGGCCCTGAGGAGCGCGCGGGCGGGTAATGGGGATCCCGAGTCGGAACAGGGGGAAGTAGGGGACACTCCTCGGCCCAGGTCAACTCCATCCACGCCGTGAATGATAATCATTCACGCCATGAATGAAATGTATCCACCATGACCCGCGTCGGAGATGGCCGGTTGTGGTTCGCCGGATACCCCCGGGATCCATCTTCTGCGCGCTCTGCGACGACCTATCCGTGGTGGCCTCGTTGGGGGACTTCCGCCGAATGAGCAGCCGCACCGCGCGTCGTCCGTCCCGTTGTTGGTCGCGTAAGGTTCGTTCCCACCGTCGGCTACGCCGCCACAATCCAAGACAGCCGCTCGAGTGATCCCGGAATTCTCCAGCACCGCTTCGTGTGTCAGAAACGGTCGCTGCGCGCTCCTTTGCCAAAGCCCGTGGTTGTGGCGTTCGACCATCCGAGTTGCAGCCAACCAGCCAAACGGGTATCCTTGGTCCTATGTACTGTCGCGGGATGCTGTGGTGGGCATGGCCGTTGTGCGTCGCGGCGGCGTGCAATGGGCGGCCCGAACCGAACGGCACCGGTGCTGACGGTGCGACTCCCGGTGAGGCAGTTGGCGGAGGTGAATCCGGGACGGTCAGTGCAGGGCAATCTGGGCAGTCCGGGAACGGCGGGATTGGTGGCGTGATGGCGGGCGGGGCAGGCAGCGGCGGTGGCTGGGCAGGAGCGGGTGGAGGCGAAGCCGGGACGGCGAGCGCAGGACAATCCGGACAGGTTTGTGTGCCCCTCGACGTGGTGACGTCCGAGGTGAGCGCCTATTACCGTTCGGGCGAGGTGGAGGTCTATCTTCACTTCCAGAGGACCGATACGGACTATGCAGAGCAGGAATGGTCCTACGAGGCCGAGGCGGTCGTCTCGAATTTGCCCGCCGTCTCCTGCAGCTATCGCAATGGGTCGACCTCCACAGACCTCGGCGAGGCGTGCGAGCGCGTCCAGGTCGGAGACGATTGGGCTTGCGGGGATGTCATTCCGGTGGAGGTGAAGCTGCGATCCATCCGTTACCTGGCGGACACGGACCAGCCGGAATGCCGTAGCGAGGACTACGAGCGGAGCTTCTCCTTCGAGCTCCCGCTCGAATGCCCGGACTGTCCCCTCGTGGACGCCGCCAGCGCCACCAGAACACGCTGTGACTACTACGTGGGCGAGATGTGCTTCGGCTCGGCTCTGGCGCCATCGCCCGCCGACCAGTCTACGTTGATAACGGTGACCGTTCCCTGCACTTGTTCCCCCAGTTACTCTTTGCCCGAACGCGTGTGGCATTGTTTCGCTGTGTGACGCGCCGAACGCAATCCACCAGGCGCTCTGCTGGTCGGTCCGAACAAGACGATGGCCCCGTCCAGGTACCGGAATAGCGTGCCCAGGCCGGCATTGACCGGGCGGGCTGGCTTGGGATAGGCTCCTTCGTGTCCGAAGGGAAACGAACTGCGCGACTGCCAATAGGTAGGCAGGGTCGACGCGGGGGTTCTCATGTCCCAATGCCCCTACTGCCAGCGCGATAATCCGAGCGGCGCGCCGTTCTGCGCGGGTTGCTGCGCTCCGTTGCCCAGGTCGGGGGCGCCGCAACGCGCCTTGGAGCAGAGGCCGCCGCCGCCGCCCGTATCGTTCGATGAACCGGAATCGGAGGACGCCGTGGAGTCGACGCCTCCCTCGACGGGGCGTGGCAAGAGCGGGATGCTGCCCGTCTTGCTTTCCTTTGGCCTGGGGCCTGTGCTGATTGCCGTCGCGATTCCGTTTCAAGCTTTCACGTTTGCCACCAGCCTCTGGTGCTCGGTCGGATGGACGCGGGCTTGTGAGCGTGCCTGCCGCGGGCAGGAGCCCAGTGAGTGCAAAGACGAAACGGAATGGAGTGATTGCCAATCGGCCGGTGGTGCCTGCCAGCGATATGGGTTGAGTTGGCTGAAAAAGGGGGGAAGGCCGGCGGTGGCGGCGGGCGCATTCGCTCGTGCCTGCGAGCTTGGCTTCGAGAGCGGCTGTGGGAGCCTCGGGTACCTGACGCTCAATGGTCAGGGCAGAACGCGGGACGAGCAGCGGGCGTTCGAGCTCTTTGGTCGCGGCTGTCGGGGCGAGCCGTTGGCATGCCTGGAGCAGGGGATCCTCGTGCATCTGGGTCGCGGGACCAGGATGGACCGCGAGCTTTCGCGACGGCTCTTCTCGATGGGTTGTGGGGAGACGAAGGAGCTTGCCGGGCGCTGTGCGGAGGGGAACCTGGAGGCTTGCGCAGTGGAGCCGCTGTTGCTCGGCATTGGCGCCTGTGGGGCCGCTGATCTCGGGCGAGCCCAGCAGCTGGCAAAGCTTGCCTGTTCGCGCGGTTTCGACTGGCACTGCCAGCGCCTCGCAGAGATTGCGGGGGACTAGACCAGAACGGGAGGGCTGAGTCGTCCCAGGCGGTAGACGATGCCCAGCCCGGCGATGGGCACAAAGAGGCCCAGGCCGAGACCGAACGCCCACGGGAAGGCGGAACGCTGCCGTTTGGACCAGCTGGGGGCCCCTGGTTCGAGCACTGCATCCTGAGGTTGCTCTGGGCGGTAGTGAACCAAGAGCTCCTTGCCTTGCGGGTAGCGCCGGACCAGAAGATCGGGCGAGATGGCGTTGTCCGTCACCAGATAACCCAGGTTCGTTCCGTCGAACTCAGTGGCCCCCAGACGAAACCGATACCGGATGTTCGCCACTTTCCAGCAGTCCTTCCCATCGTTGCTGCATTCGGTGCGAACCTGGGATTCGACGATGGTACCAGAAACGGTTGGCCAGCTCCGGGTCTCGACGTCGCGCAGATGATCGCGACTGGCCATGCCAAAACCGAGCAGGCCGATCCCAGCCAAGAGGAGCGAGATACCCGCCGGAATGAAGGGTCGGCGAGCCAGCCAGAGCCAGGCAAGCGCCGAGGAACCGGTCGGTTCGGGCTTCGGGGGTAGAGGGCGCGTAGACGCCGCGAAATTCCAGTCGAAGAGCGGGGCGAGCTCGGGGTGCAAGGCCAAGGGCCGTCGTTCCCCGGTGGGCCCGACGACGATGGCGGCTGGTGAAAGCCGGGAGGTTCTGACCCAGGTTGCCAGAATCCCTGCGGTATGGGGACCTCTTGGCAGGTTGGCGTGACCCTCGACGTGGAATTCGGCAGGGGCAAGCGGCGGCGGGTTGTCGACCAGGGGAGGCAACAGAAAGGTTGAATAGAAGGCGTCGGCGAAGGCGAGCATTTCCTCGAGCGCCGTCTTGACGATGGGACTGAAGGTCCCTTGGACGAAGGCGAAGGTGAGGCTGTCCTCGGTGCAGTCCAACCGAGTCAGCGCGTGCCGGAATCGGCGCAAAAAGCTGAGCATGGGACGGATGCGGTTGCGGTTTCGCTCCAGCAAGGCAGAAGCCTTGGCGTCGCCTTCGAACGCGAAGCACCGTTCGAAGGGCGCGGTCTCGGGAGCGAGCAGCGACGAGCGCAGGCCGAAGACGGCCGGTCGCAGGGACACCCTGCAGCGCCACGGTGGCCAGCCGGGTAGCTCGGGGCGGGGGATGAAGACCTGGCCAGGGCCCGGGAAGAAGATCGGGTAGCCCCGCACGTTGTCCGGCACCTGTCGGCGGGAGAAGAGCCGAGCCCCGGTGGTTGCGGTCTCAAGGAGCGCACCCAGCAAACCCAGAGGGCCGAGAATGGTCACGAGGAAACCGCCCGCCAGGAGGGCGGCCCCCAGAAGCATCAGGATCTCGAAGAGGTTCTCCACGTTCACCCCGAATCTACTGTGAGCTTACGGGGTTATGGCGACAATGAAAGGGGTTTTGCCCTCTTCCGGTCGGATGACGAAACCCCTATGCTCGGGGAACCCTCATGCAGAGTCCGGTGGGTGAGCCGCAGCGGCCCCGTGCGCAGACCATTTCTTGTCCCGACTGCGGGGGAACGCTGCCCGTTGACCCGCTGCAAGAGAAGGCGTTTTGCCCCTACTGCCACGGTGCGACCGAGGTCCCCCCATCGCTGCGAGCCAGCGCGCTCGGCTACCAGTGGGAGCTTGGCGCGGTCCGAGCCCGAGGCCAAGGGGAGCTCGCACAGGCCGAGACGATCCTGGGTGGCGCCCAAAGGCATCGTTCCAACGCCAACTTGACCGCGATGGTCCTGCTTGGTTCGGGCCTGGCTATCCCCGTCAGTTTTCTTTTTACCCTGGCCGTCTCGGCGGGCTCGCTCGCGCTTTCTGCCCTGCTCGAACCGTTCCTGTCCGAAGGTAGCCGGCTCACCGCGGAGCGCTGGTCCCCGGTGCTCTTGGGGTTGCTGCTCCTCGCCCTCTCGCTGGGCGTGGTCAGGTTGGTCAAGAACCGTGCCCGAGCCAAGCGCGACGCCATATTGAGCGCGCTGCAGAACTGCGCTGGTGCTCTGTATTCGTCTGGCTCGGGCGGACCAGGGGAGGCGCTCTGCGCCGAATGCGGGGGCTTGGTCAACTTCCGGACTGGCGAGCAGAGCACCCGCTGTCCCCACTGTCACCAGACCGTATTGCCGAGCGGACAACAGCGCCGGGGCCTGGTCTCTTTTGCCATTCGGGAGGCTCACCTGGTATCGAAGCTGATCCACGCTCGTGTCGAGCGTGAGCGGGTGCGCGCCGAGCAGCAGGCGAAGCACAACCAGCTGTGGCTGTGGCTGATGGTAGTGGGCGGGGCGGGTTGTGTTGTTCCCGCGCTGCTGCTGGTGGGCCTTTTTACCTTCTCGGTGCGCAAGCTGCGCCACGGCGTAGAGGACAGGCTCTCCGACTTTGCCGTGAGCGTCGGTTCGAAGCTCGCGCGCGGGTTGGATGTTCCCTTCGACTGGCTGGACGCCTATTGGGCGGGCACCGCGCCGGAGCAGGCATGGTCACCCACCGGGCGGCTTGGGCTCCGTTGGTCCGTGCACACCCGCTTCTGCGGGCGCCCGGTGCTGGTCACCGCAACCAGTGACTGGCGCGACCAGACAGCCGATCGAATGGCCGTGCTCCTGGCGCATCCCGCCCTTCGATCGGCTCAGCAATCAGCGTCCGGGCAGGGTTCGCCTGCTGCGCAGACGGCAGCCCAGCTCGGGTTCGAGATCGAGCTCACCGACGCCGGGGTAGCCCTTCTGGGCAGGGAGCTGCCCGCGGAGCGAATCGGTCTACGGGAGCTGCGTCAACTGGTGGCCTGTGCCCACGCGATGACGGAAGGGATCGGGCCAGCGAGGTGAGTTGACCGGCGGCCCTCTCACCGCAGTGCAGCCGCTTGTGCCTCGTCCCTACGGAGCCCAGTACTCGGTGCAGGGGCTCGCCTCCGCTCTAGATCTTCGCAGCTCATCACCAGGACCGGAGGGGATTCTGCGTATCGAGCTCGCCGAACAAGGAGAAATCGCGATCCGCCGTGAGCAAGGCATCCACCCCGTGTGCGATGCACAAGGCGGCGATCCGGGCGTCGTGCACGATGGGGCCGCGCACACGAGGCAAGGTCAAAAGCCGCCCCAGAATTTCGCTAAAGGCCGCAGTCTCGCCAAGGAGCCGAAGCGAGGGGGAAGCCAGCCATGCTTCGATCTGCGACCAGGCCTGCTGCGGGCTACTGGCTGCCTCGTGCCAGATGCGAGGATTGGTCACCACACTGAAGAACTCGTACACGCACGGCCAGGGGATTGCCCAGGCGCCGGTGCCTTCTGCCAGCTCCCGCACGACCCTGACGGCGGACGCATGCTCCCGGGCCTCGACGCGATGCGCGTACACCAGGATGTTGGTGTCGACGGCCAGCACTATCGCCCCGCGTAGATCTCGTTGCGCAGGGTCGCCCAATCCATCGCCTCCAGGGGATTGGACGCTCCCGGCGTTCCCACACTGCGGTCAGGGAGGCGGTAGCCCGCGGCCGGCTTTTCGTCCTCGAGTACCCGCCGCAGCCCCTCTTCGATGAGGGCTCGCATAGGGCATCCCATGCGCTTGGCCAGCCGCTTCGCCCGTTGATAGAGAACGTCGGGGACCTCTACCGTCGTCTTCACAACTTACATATAACCCATACACGCTAATATGGCTAGCCCATACTACGGGCACTGCTGCCGGCGTGCCGGATCCTTCACGTCCCGGGTCGTTCCCGCCCCTGGGGACGGTCAGCGGTCGCTGGCATCCCAGTACTCGGCGCACTGGGTATCGGCCTGGCCGCAGGCGAGCTCCGAGGTATCCGTCGCGGTCACCTGGAAGGAATGGGATTCGTCCGTGCCGCCGTTGCAGCTGCAGTTCCAGCTCCCTTCCTCTGCCATGGTGCAGGTGACCTCTCGCCCCAGGGCGACCCAGAACGAGGCATCGCCCAAGGTGCCGGGTTGCGTACAGTCGTAGCGCAGGGTGCAGTAGTAGGACTGGATGAGCTCTGTGTCGGGTTCACAACTTGGGCTCCCCTCGGGAACGAAGGCTGCCGTGCCCACGTCGCACAGGGCATCGACGGTCTCGCAGGGGGAAGGCTCGTCGAGTGGGAGCGTGTTTCGGAGCGTGCCATCGTAGTCCGAGCAGTTGCAGGCCCAGTTGTCTTCGGCGGAATGGGTGCAATTCACGGTGTGGTAAGTGAGGCGGTTCACCGTGGCGCCCGGCTGCACGCTCGCGGCCTGTACGCAATCCCGCCGGGTCCTGCAGTACGTGTCCTCGTCATCGTCCAGGGTCCGCTCGCAGACGGGCTCTTGGTAATCCGGCTCGGTCTCCCCCGTGCATAGCCCCATGATCCAGGCACAGGCGGACGACATCGTGGCGCCGTCCAGCTGGAGGGCTTGCGTCATCGTCGAGCTGTAGCAATGGCACTCGAAGCTGTCGGTCAGGAACTGCTCGGTCGCCTCGTCGTAGCGGTACCGGCAGTTTGCCGAAGGTCTCGCACCCTGGGTCCCATCGGCGCAAGTAAGATCCAAGGTGCAGGATTCTGTCGTGTCGGTAGCGCTAAGAAGCTCACAATCGGCGGGCATCGTGAACCCGGGGAGCTCGACCAGACCCGCACCAGTCCCCGCCGTATTGCCCGTTCCTGCTTCGCCCCCGGTCGTCGGTGGCGAACCGGCTTGCCCTGCTGTTCCGGCGCCGCCCGGCGAACTGCCCGCGACGGCTTCGCCAGCGCTTCCGGCTTGTGTGCTCTGACCACCTTGACCGGGCTCGCCCGCCGCACCCCCGAACTGTCCACCCACCCCGGGTGAGCCACCACCGCTCGGTGCTCCACCGGAATGAGCTCCCCCGTTTTGCGCTCCGCCCAATCCGGGGCTGCCTGCCGTCTCGACGTGACCACCCTGATCCGGTGCACCGCCCTGTACGCTCTCCCCGGCACCGCCAGCTCGGTCTTCGGCGCCCGCGCTGCCACCCTCGGTTTGGTTGGATGCACCCCCGCGACCGTCCTGCCCCGCCGACGCATCCGCGCCACCCGTCGCGGCGTCATCCTTGCTGCTATTGGAAGCACAGGCAAACAGCAACAACAGCCCCAGCAGTCCCAGTCCATCGACGAATCCTTTGGCCACACGACACCTCCCAGCGACACGGACCAGATGGGTAGCGCCAAACGTTGGGCACGGCCAGGTATTTCGCGGGATTCTGGCCGGATCGGTTTGCCGGTGCGGCGCAGTCACGGCATGCTGACGAGCGTCGCGAGGCGATTCGTGCGGCGACCGAAGGGGGGCGGAGCCGAATGCACCAAATCTCGGAGCCTGCCGGCCTTTGAACAACGTGCTACCCTGGCGCAGCAATGGCCAAACCACTGAGCTTTTTCGACTGGCTTACCAAGCAGAAGCACCTGCGCACACCGACCGGCGATCTGGCGCGTGCGGCGGTTCGAGACGAGGGTTTTCCGCGCGAAGACGTGACGCTCGACGTCGTGCTGGAGCATATGCGTTCCCTGCCCAACAGCTCTGGCCAAACCATCGCCATCGTCCGCTTCGCGTTCCAGGCCTTCGAGCGAAGCCAGCGGCGAGATCCGAGCGTGTCCACCACCGGGAAGATCTATTCGAAGCCCTAGGCAACCGCTGGCCGCGGTAGAAAGCCGAGTTTCCCATTCCCGAGGATCGCTCCCTGTGCTTCGCGGGGGTTGTTATCATGGGGTGCCTCGCGGCGATGGGTTGCGGCTCGCGCGACACCCACGCGGTGAGCGCGGAGCATCCTGCGTCGAGCGCTCCGAGCACAGAGCCCGAGCCTTCGAGGGCAGTCCAGCCGGCGGCCACGGGGGATGCCGCGCCGCATGTGTCTCCCTTCCGCTACGGCTGCTACGACGCCAGCGAATGCCGCGCACCGGGAGCGGTCTGTCGACGGGCCTCCATCATCGGCAAGTGCTCCTGCCGCGCCGATGACGACTGCTTGCCCAGCGAAACCTGTTATGGAAGGACCTGTGAGCTCCGCTGCGGCGCGGCCCCCAAGGGCTGCCCCCGCGGTGGCTCCTGCGTGAGTCATTACAAGTTCTGTGTCGATCCGAGGCAAGATGGCGAGACGGGCTTCGACCTCGGCGAATGGCGGGCCAAGGCGGACTCGGGGCTGCCGGGTCACGAGCCGCGCTACTTGCACGCGACGTACGACGAATGGGACGGCGGAAATCGCCATCTGAGAGTCTCGTTTCGTGGCAACGGTGATTACGTGATCGAGGTCGATGGCATCAGCGGCTGGAATCGGTCGCTGGCCGGTGCAAAGCAACCGAACATGAAGGGGCGCGAGCTGTTGCGCACGGGGATGCTGCGCGGTCACGGTCGGACACCCGGCATCGCGGAGCTGACGGGAGGCTCTTGTCCGGGACCGTTGTCGACGTTTCGGGCGGAGTTGGTGCTGGTTGCGGAGTTCGCTGACCTGATGGTGTATCGGGGCCTGTGGACCCATCCGCAATGCCCCGCCTTTCCCCGCGAGTACGCGGACGCGATCTGGGCGTTCGTCGAGAAGGAGACGGGCGGAGCCGTGGCGCGCTTCGATTGGGGGCGTTACGGACCGCTGCCACCCGTGGACATCGCAACAGCGAAGCCTGAGCTGGATCGCTTGCCCTGCTGGCCCGGACAGAGTTGGAGCGGCAAGGCATGTACGGGGCGACCCACCAGTTGTCCATCGGGCTATGCCGTGTCCGAGGTGGGCTGCGCGAGCTGTGCGCCGGGGCGCGTGAGTGTTGGCGAAGCGGGGGCGTGCTGCTGGCCGGGCCAGGAGTGGAGCAACGGCGAGTGTCGCGGCAAGCCCACCTGTCCCACCGGTTTTCGGGCGGACGATGCCGCGGGTTGCGCCCGCGAACCCGAGCCGCCCTATCTCCGTTCCCCCTTTAGCGGCGAGCACCTCTACTGAGACGTCAGGGCTCTTCCCCGAGCAGCGTCAGCCGGGCGGAGTACCCAGGGGGCGGGGCCCATCGCGCTGTCCCGAGTTGCATCAACCCCTCGACGCGGACCCGCCCTGCGATTCGCAAAACGGCGTCGGGGGCGCCGCTCGGAACCGGACCGCGCTCTTTGTGCTCCTCCACGACGGGCGCCAGTCGCTGGTAATCGTGGACCATCGGATCGGGCCCCAGCTGGACGAACTGAAGCGTCCCATCACCTTTGCGAATGACGAGCGGCGGGACATCGAAGACGATGGGCCCGCCCAGGCACCCGAACTGCCTTCGCACCACCAACACCGGTGGCCTCGCATTTGGCTCGACGCTGGTTACGGTTCCCTCCAGGCTCAGGCTGCCCGGAGAGGGCTGGCGCGTGACTTCTCGTTTTTGCTCGACGCGTCGCAGTTGACGCGCTGCCGCGATGTCCTTGAACCATCCGCGAACCTGGTTGACAACGGCGATCAACGGAAGGCCCACCAGGAAGAACGTCAGCAGGATCTCGGTGAAACCCCAGGAGGCTGGCATCGGGTCACCCTAGCATCAGGTGCTGCTCCGCCGTCCGCTCCCAGCATGACGCTGGGAGTGTTCTGGCCGATCCCGACGTAGTGGACTGTGTGGTTCGTGTCTTTCTGACCTTTGGGTTCCCCGAACCCGACGGTGGAACCGTCACGCTGACGTACCCAATCCAGTTCAGCCCCCAATGAGGCCACGGGTCTTTGGGGTTCGTCCTGGGCGACAGCTCCAGGCTCCCTGGCCAGGAGGGCGGAAACCGCCGCCCGCGGAGTCGGCATACGACCCTAACCCACATCACGGTCTTGCCGTGGCTCCGCCGCAAGCGAAGGTTGCCAGCCGAGTCATAAGGATCCGTCAAGTTTTGCGCTTCACCTCGGTATCGACAGAAGCGATATTGACGCCATGGCTTCTTGTTTGCCCCGAGCACCCCGCCCGCGCAAGACCTTGGGTCTTTTCACGGACTGGCTTAAGGACCCATACCAGAACGCTCTGGCCTTCGCCATTGCCCGAGCTTGCACCGAGCTCGACGTGAATCTGCTGTGCTTCGCGGGTGGTCACCTGGATCCCAAGGGCTCGGATTGGTCGCGACGCACGATACTCTACGACACCGCCCAAGCGCAGAATCTCGATGCGCTCATCGTGATGGGCGCCAACGTTGGCACGCTGGTGGGGCCCGAAGCCCTGCGCAAGTACCTGGAGCGGTTCACCATCCCCCACAAGGTGAGTCTTGCCTATCGATTGGATGGGATCCCCAGTGTGCTGGTCGACAACAGCACGGGGCTGCGCAAAGCCATCGAGCACCTGATCGACGTCCACCGGCGCCAGCGTATCGGGTTCATTCGCGGGCCCGTCGTCAATACGGAGGCCGAGGAGCGGTACCGCGTTGTTCAGGCCGTGCTCGAGGAGCGAGGGCTCACCTTGGATCCGCGTCGTGTGATGATTGGCGACTTTCTCAGACCCTCGGGAGCGACGGCCATGCAGGCCATCCTGGAGAGCGGCTCTCGCCCGGACGCCATCGTCGCAGCCAACGATCTGATGGCGTTGGGGGCTCTCGATGTTCTCAAGGCCGAGGGGATCAAGGTGCCCGAGGACGTCTCGATCGTGGGCTTCGACGACGTCGATGAAGCCTGTCTTTCCATCCCGCAGCTCACCACCGTGCGGCAACCGTTCCGACGGCTGGGGCGCGAAGCCGTCCGGACGGCGCTTGCATTGATTGACGGGCAGGACCCACCGGGTGAAGTCACGGTACAGACCAAGGTGGTGACCCGTCGTTCCTGCGGGTGTGGCGCCAACACCTGGGACGAGACCGATCGCTTGTCAGGGTTCTTCCAGGGAGCGACGACGGCCGCTGATCTGCGCCAGCGGTTCGAAACGGCGGTTGCCAATGGGGCCGAAGAGGGTTTTGCCATCGGCCTGCGCGAGGCGACGGAGCTCTTCGATGTCGTCATGGGGGAGCTCGGTCAAGGGGCGACCGGGGAGTTTGCCCGCCAGTTGGCGGATCTGATCCGCTCCAACCCCCTGGAGCTTCTGGAACCGGCGAACCGGCTCCGGACGCTCATCCTGCGCTCGTTGCAGAACTGGACTGCCGCCGACGACGCGCGTCGGCAGCGGCTCGAGCAGGTCAAGCGACAGATTCGCTCTTCGGTGGGGGAGATGGGCGAGTTGGCCCAAGGGATACAGAAGGTTCGTCTGCAGCGGGTCCTCTCCGAGCTGTGCGAGCTCAACCGGGACCTGATGGCCGTCGAGAATCTGGACCAGATCCGCATCGTACTGGACCGCCACATGCCATCCTTGGGGATCCGCAGCGGGTATCTGGCGGTCATCGAGGACCCGGACAACCCCGTTACCTCGCGGCTGGTTTGGGCCAGGAACTGGCGGGACCATGCCGTCGCGAAGACCGTCGGGCAGACCTTTGCCTCTGCGGCGCTGGTTCCTTTCGGCACCCTCTTTCGGGAGCACCGCGAAAGCCTGGTTCTCGAACCCCTGTTCATGGGGAACATGCCCCTGGGTACCATCGCGCTCGCCATGGGACCGACCGAGGGTGTCCTCTACGAGGCAATTCGCGACCAGCTCAGTGGGGCGCTGCGCGTCGTTCGTTTGCATCTCGCGTCTCGAGCATGACCAAAGGGAGGAAGTATGAATCGCCACTCTCGCGCCGGTTGGGTTTTGTTGCTGGCCGCCCTGGGTGGGTTCATTCCAGCCGTCGGCTACGCCGCCACCATCCAGATCGACCGGGGAACCCGGCACCAGAGCATCGAAGGTTTCGGTTTCTTCGGTGCCCACGATGTGTGGTGGGGAGCACCCACGGACATGGTCAATGCCGAGTGGATCGACATGGTGCTGAACGACCTGGGGATGTCCATTTGGCGCAATGAGTACTACGCCCCCTCCACCGAGGGCTCCGCACAGGACGCGGACTGGGACAAGCAGCGACCGGTGGTGGAGGCCCTGCGTGATGCAGCTCGGAGCGCGGGGATCCCCCTGAAGACCCTGCTCACGGTCTGGTCTCCACCCGCGGACATGAAATGCGCCAACGACGAGGAGACCATCTACGACGGGACGCCCCACGAAGGCGGAACCAAAGAGGGTGGAGTCCTGTGCCCGAGTTCCCAGGAGGCATTCGCACAATGGCTGCTGGACGGGTTGCGGATGTATCGGGACGTTGACGTCGACGTGTACGGGTTGAGCTTCCAGAACGAGCCCCTCTTCGTGGAGCCCTACAATTCCTGCTACTATCCGCGGGTCTACTACGCCGAGACGCTGGCGGCGATCGGGCCCGTCCTGCACGAGGAGTTCCCGGAGCTCAAGCTGTTCGGTTCCGAGAACATGCTGGCCATCGAGTGTGGAGCGACGCCGGGAACGGCCTTCGATCCCTACTGGTACACCGCGCAGATCCTGGATCGAGCCGAGGCGTTGGAGCAGCTGGGGGCCTTCGCCGTGCACGGGTATTCGGACGGCGTGTTGGCGACCCCGACCTCGGCCATGGCTCAGCTGTGGACCAACTATTACGATGCCGTTCACGACACCGGCAAACCCATCTGGATGACCGAGACCTCCGGTTTCGTCGACGCATGGGAGGGAGAGGGGGAGCTCCAGGGGGCCATGTCGCTGGCCCAGGCCATCTGGGCGGCGCTCTACTACGGCAAGCTCTCCACCTGGGTGTGGTGGCAGGGCAGCGAGCTGGGTGGGGTCAACGAGTTTTCCATGATGCAGAGCACCCAGGTGAGCAAGCGATACTACGTGTCCAAGCAGTACTATCGCTTCCTGCGCCCCGGAGCGGTGATGCTGGAAGCGACCAGCGACGATTCAGAGGTGATGGCCGCCGCCTTCGAGCACCAGGGGATCGGCAACTTCGTCACCATCCTGTTGAACGGCGGCGAACAAGAAAAGGCCGTGAACCTTGAGGGCGACGGGGTGCCGGAACACCTGGATGCCTATCGAACCTCGGAGCAAGAGGACTGCGCTGCCGTAGAGGCAGGCTTCGCCCGGGATGCCATCACCCTGCCTGCGCGCAGCATCACCACGTTGATCTCGGGCAGTTTCCTGGATCAGGGGGCCGCTGGAGCCGGTGGCACTGCAGGGGCACCCCAGGGGGGCCAGGCTGGCGCGGCGCAAGGTGGGGCGCTGGGCGAGGGAGGCACGGGTCAGGCCGGCGAGGCTTTGGGCGGTGCGGAAAGTCAGGGTGGCAGCGTGGGTGGCGCGCTGGAGGTTGGAGGAACGTCCGACGCCGGAGCGGCGGGTGTGGACTCGAGCGGTGCAGCAGGCGCCGAGATGGCGCAGGGCGGAGCCGGGACGACGCCGGACGACGCCGGAGCCGCGGGTGAAACGGCGGGCACCAACTCGTCGGATGACGCCAGCGCCGATGACGGGGGATGCTCCTGTCGCCTGCCGGCGGGTCGACGAACCTCGGGTGCTCTGCTGGGCCTATTGTTGCTGCTCGGTCTGGGTCGAACCAGAACCGCGCGCAGGGACTGACCATCACTCCGGCTTGGACGTTGAGAGCAAGCCGGAGAGGATCTGGACCAGCTCGTCTGCGGGGACCGCCTGGCCAGCCCGCAGGCGTTGGTGCAGGTCCTGCAACGTCCTATCGACGCTGCCGTTCCGCTCCTCGAGGGCGAGCTGCCGCTCCACCAGATCCGCACCCTTCAGGGCGGCGCTGACCAGATCCCGGACTGCCTCGTAGGCGAAGCCCTGGTCGACGTCCAGCTCGACCAGCATGTAGCCGAGGATCTCCTGTCCGAAGAAGACCGGGCCTACCACATACGAGCGAGCCAGGTTACTCTCCATCAAGAGCTCAGAGGGCAAGAGCTCCGCCACGGGGAAGGGTTGGTCGGATAGATTGGCGTGAGGGATCAACGCGTCGTAGGCAAGAACCAGCCGCGCCTCGGAGGGCTCGGGGGTCGTTTCCACGTATCTGAGGATGAAACAGCTCTTGATCCCCAGATCGGGGAAGCGCTCGTGGATGGCGTCGCGCAGGGCTCGCATGCCAAATGCGCCGATCAGGGATGCCGCCACCGAGCTCAGTTGACGGACCCAATGCTCCAGGCGCAACCGACTCCGCCCCAGCTCTCGCTCGGTCAGGGTGCTGACCCCCAAGCGAGCCTGTTGGAAGAGATCCTCGGCTCGTTCTCGGCGTTCCGGTTCCTTGAGCAAGCAGGGCAACAGCTCCGAGCGCAGGCAGGTCAGGATCTCGTGGCAGACTTTGGTGTCGGCACCTCGGGCCACCAGACGTTCCACGTAGTCCTTCACCTGGGCCAGCACCAGCCCGTCTCCCGCTCCGCGGAGTTCGTCGGCGGCTGCACTGAGCAGGCGCGCCTCCCAACCCGGACCCGCGGCGGCTAGCTCACCGCGTCCGGTGCGCGTCAGCTCGTCCAAGATGCGTTGACGCCGACCCAAAAGAGACGCCTCGAAGCCAAAACTGGTCGAATTCTCGGTTAGCTCGTGGGGCCGGTGGCCGCCAGCGAAGCAGCCGCAGGACTCGCGCACCACCAGCTCCGTTCGCAATACGACGTTTTCCGGAAGGCTGCGCCCCAAGAGCTGGGACATGACCAGCCGAACCGCGGCCCGCCCCTGTTCCTCCAGCGGCTGGCGGACGGTGGTTAGCGGCGGTTGGGTGAAGCGCGCCTCTTCGACGTCGTCGAAGCCGGCCAGGGCGACATCCGTCGGAACCCGGATGTTCCGCTGGCGAAGGGCTTCAAGGACGCCCAGCGCCATCTGATCGTTGGCGGCAACGATGGCGTCGATGTCGGTGACTTTGAGCCCGCGCTCGTCAAGCCAGGTGCTGACGGCGGCCTGCCCACCCGTGGCCTGGAAATCCCCGATGGCAACCAACGACTCCTGGATGGCGATCCCGTTGTCGGCCAAGATCTCCTGATAGGCTCGGAAGCGTCGCTCGGCCTCTTCGTTGGCAGGCGGGCCTCGCACGAACGCGATGCGCCGGTAGCCATGGACGCGGATGAAATGTTCGACCACACTGCGGAGCCCCGCGTCGTTGTCCAAAAGGACGCTCGGAATACCGGGGAGGGCGACGGCGATGCTGGACATGGGCAGCGGCTGGTAGCCCCGGCAGAAGCTGGTGAAGGCTTCGGGCCCCACGTGGTTGATCAAGGCCCCGGACAGGATGATAAGGCCGTCCACGCTCCGGGGCCCGAGCAGCGAAAAGACGTGATTGCGCTGGGGCGCGCAGCGCAGCGGTGAACCCAGGACTCCGCCGCTGGCACAGAGCAGGGTGGCTCCCGCGTCCTTGGCTGCCGCCAGGGCGCCATGAACGACCGCTATCTGGTAGCCGTCCTCCAGCCAATCCAAGAACATCCCGAGCGCCGGTGCGCTCGATCCGAATCGCGATTTGGCTCGATACACCATGCGGTGCTCCTGGACGGCCTGACCCAGACCAAGGGGCTCCAAGGCTAGCTAATTGGGGCAAGAATGGCCAGCCCGCGGGCGTTTTACCGCGATTCGCGCAAGGCTTCGGCCATGGCCGACACCGTTCCGACCCTGTGCTTCATCAGTCTGTTCGTTCCGGACCTGGATGCTGCCGTCAAGACCTACACGGTTCTTCTGCGACGGGCTCCCAGCGACACACCCGGCACGGCTCCGGTTCCTCATCCCTTCGCCAGCAAGGGACCCGTGGTCTTCGACCTCGGGGGGCTGAGCCTGGCCCTGTACCAGTGCGACACCAAGACCACCCACCCCGGCGACGTCGGCTTCGGGCTCCAGACGCAGCTGGACCAGGCTGCCGAGACCGTCAAGTCCCAGGGCGGTCAGGTCTTCTGGGGACCTCGCAACCTGGGCTCGACCTCACGGCGCATGGCCATCGGCATGCTGCGGGATCGACACTTCTTCGAACTGGTGGATGACGAAGACTGCTAGCCACAGACTACGGTGACCACTGAGTATCCATCCAGGCGGCGCGCTGCTGGAGCCAGGTCTTCATCACCTCCACCTGTCCCGCCCAGGTTGGCTCGGTGGGGGTGCTGAACGGCATCACCTGGCGATCCTCCAGGATGGGCCAGCGCACGAAATTCCGCTCCGCGGCGTTGGCCAGACCCGCTGCCAGCTGATCGATGCGCGCCCCGATCTGGGCATCGGAGAGCAAGCCCTGGCGAAGCTCGCGATAGCGGGCCTGCAGCTGTTCCTGGAACGTGGGATCCGCGAGCAGGATGTCGAACCAGGGGCTGGGCATGCGGTCGGCATTGCTCTCGTACTGCCAGCCCTCGATCTCCATGTTGGCGTAGACGCCGCCCATGTCCTCGGCGCTGATCCCGACCCCGGCCGTGAGATCGAAGTCCCACAGAGGCCCCGCGAAGATCTTGGTCTCGCGATCCTTGTAGAAATGCTGGCTGCGCACGTAGGCATCCATGTTGCGCGAAAACTCGTTGACGATCACGTGGTCGACGAAGGAGGCCGGGTCGATGAACGCCGGGTAGCCGGTGCTGGGATCGGATGGGGTCGCCGAATGCAGCGCGTCGTTGAAGGAGGTCAAGAAGTTGACCAGGTAGGTCTCTTGCTCGGCGACCGGGCTGTCTGGATCGACTAGCTCCAGGTCGCTCCAGCAGGTCTCGGCCTCGCCCGGACAGGGGATCAGGGGTTCCTCGGCGGCCATCCACTCCAGCTTGAAGATGTACCCACCCGTGACGTCGGGCTCGGTGACGTCGGTCTCCTTGAGCTGATGCAGATCCAGGCGGTCTTTCTGGTTCTTGATGATCTCGACGATCTGGTAGACACCCTGGTAGTCGTCGGCCACCAGCGGTGTGCCGTCCAGGTTCACGTAGACCTCTGCCAGTGCGAACCGTGGGGCCTGCATGCCCATCTCGCGACCCAGGGAGTAAACGAAGGGGTTGCGGATCAGGGCCTTATCGGGGTGGGGTGGCACCAGTGCCCAGTCGGACTCCGCCGGCATGCCGAATAGGGCGCAGTCGCGATCATCCCCGGCCTGATCGCGGAGCTCGACGCGGTACGGCTTCTTGTCGAACATCGCCGAGCTGTTGCCGCGGATGTGGAACCCAGCGAGGTTGGCGATGCTGGGTGAGTCGGAGAGGGATGCCGAACCGTCCACCAGCTCGAACGCCAAGACGCCGACCTCAACCCACTCTCGCTCGACCGTGTCAAGCTCGCCCGAGCCGTAGGAATCCAGGACCAGGATGGGGAGATCGTGGGTGGCATCGATGGTGGAGGCGATGTAGATGGCGGCACTGGGCGTCCCCTGCGCCGCACCGCCCACGAAGGCCTGCGCCCGAATGCGGGTCGATTCGGTCAGAGAAAGGGACGCGGAGTAGAGAGTAGAGCTGGCCGTTGGGGCCGTCCCATCCGTCGTGTAGCGGATTTCGGCCCCTGCCACGGTGGTTGACAGGGTGACCGGAATCGCATCCCGGAAGATCCCACTCGGAGCCGAGAAGGTCACCTCACCCTGGGCCGGTATGGCGCAGTCCAGGGGTTGATCGGAGGCCCCTCCGTTGTCGGCGCCTCCAGGCGAAGTGCCACCCTCCTCGGGCACGCCGCCCTGTTCCACCGCACCCCCCAACGGGGCAGCTCCGCCGGATTCGACGACGCCGCCCTGCTGTTGGGGAGCGCCACCCTGCGGGGCAGTCCCGCCGGATTCGACGACGCCGCCCTGTTGCGGAGGCGCACCGCCTTGTTGCGGAGGCGCGCCGCCCTGCTGCTGGGCGCCGCCTTGTTGCGGAGGCGCGCCGCCCTGTTGCGGAGGCGCACCGCCTTGTTGCGGAGGCGCGCCGCCCTGTTGCGGAGCACCACCCTGCACATTCTCGCCCCCGCTAGGGGTGTGATTTCCCGCACCCGCATTGCCTCCCGAGGCTGGCGAAGTCCCACCAGACTCCGTGGTGACGTCATCCGCTCCGTTGTTGTCGTCACCGCAGCCGGTTCCGAACCCAAAGACCAACCCAAGAGCCAGCGTGAAATGCGAAAAAGATGCCGAATCCCGCAAATGCATAGGGAAATGCTAGCGCGCGGGTTTGGGTTTGCCAGCGATACCGTCACTTTTGGGTTACACTCCGCAAAGTTAGGATCTCGTCTGAATCGGACACCAAGGGCGGATGCGGCGTGGGGAACGTTCTCTGGGGCTCATTGGCCGGCTTGGACTTGATCGAAGCCCGGTGTATCTGCTCGATCAAAGGTCATGAAGATGAGACGGATTGGATCAGGTTGGTGTTTGGTGAGCTTGTCGCTTCTTGCTTGTCTCCTCGCCTGCAATTCTGGGGATGACAATGGGGATGACAAACCCGCAGCGGGTGGTTCGGGCAATCTAGGTGGCAGCGCCGCGGGCGGCTCGGCAGGAGCCAGTGGCGAATCGAGCGCCGGCGCCGCCGGCGCCGCCGGTGCGCCCGAGTTCCAGATCAAGTCGCCGTACGCGGGCAAACTGGTGATCAATGAACTCTGCTCCTCCAACCACAGCGGCGTGACTGACGAGGGGGGAGCCTACCCAGATTGGGTGGAGCTCATGAACACCACCGACGCGGACATCTCGCTGGCTGGATTTTACATCAGTGACGAGCCCCTGGAGCTCACCCGGGCTCAACTAGGGTCCGAGCTGGTCGTTCCCGCTCATGGCTACCTGTTGCTCTACGCAGACAGCGACATCGACCAAGGGCCGCTGCATCTGCCCTATAACATCTCGGCAGCGGGCGAGGTCCTGTATCTGTCCGATCCGGATCTGATGCTGATCGATCAGATCCCCTTCGGGCCGGGTACCACCGACTGGTCCTACGCGCGCCATCCCGACGCAACTGGCGAGTTTGCCTGGTGCGATACCCCGACGCCCCGGGAGTCCAACGGCGACGGCTGTTGAACCATCGCCTGCAGTGTCAGCGGAAAACCGACCGGCCCCAGTCGGCAATTCCCAGGGAACTATCCGGAGTTCCGGGGCGGCGTCGACAACGGGCCTTTTGGCTCAGGATGTCGTAAAGTCAATCCCTCGCCGAATTCCGGGGCCAGGATGGCTCTGGATACCGAGGCACCTGCTTTTTCGTCATCTTCTGGGGTCGTCTGCGGCCCCTGCATGGAAAGGGAATCCCTCAATGGCAAAGCTTACTCTGCTCAGCACCTGTGCACTGCTTGGCGTCCTGACCGTGGCGGCCTGCAGTAGCGATGACGGCTCTGGTGACGACAGCACTGCGGGCAATGCGGGCAGCCAGGAAACGGGTACGGGTGGAGCCAGCAAGGGTGGAGCCGCCTCCGGTGGCGCTACGGCGCGTGGCGGTGCCGGGACTGGCGGCACCGGTGTGGGCGGTCGAGTTGGTAACGGCGGAACCCAGGCGCGTGGCGGTGCGGGGACTGGCGGTAGTGGCGTCGGTGGGACCGGTGTGGGTGGTGCCACAGCCGGTGCTGGTGGGCTGGTGCCGGTCGGTGGGGTAGCGGGAGCCGAAGCTCAGGGTGGCATCGCCGGAGTCGCGGGCGTTGCGCTGGTGGGTGGCACAGCCGGTGCGGAACCCGTAGGCGGCGCTGCGGGTGGGATCCCGCTCGGCGGAGCCGCGGGTGCGAGCCAGCTGGGCGGGGCCGCGGGCGCCATCCAACTCGGCGGAGCCGCGGGTCTGACCGAAGCCGGCACCGCGGGCGTTGTTGCTCAAGGCGGTGGAACTGCGGGCGGTGGCGGTGAGACCGCAGGCGGTGGCGGTGAGACCGCGGGCGGTGGCGGTGAGACCGCGGGCGGTGGCGGTGAGACCGCGGGTGGTGGCGGTGAGACCGCGGGTGGTGGCGGTGAGACCGCGGGTGGCGGTTCCGGCGGAGAAACCGCGGGTGGCGGTTCCGGCGGAGAGCTCGCTGGTGGTGGTTCCGGTGGAGACGGTGGCAGCGGTGGAGAACCGCCAACCTGCACGGGCCCTGGTCTCGCCATCCTGACCGTTCCCATGGACGAGGCCGGTGATCAGACGGAGTTCCAGGTTGACTTGGGCGCGTCCGGCATCGATCTGAGCAACACGCTCATCACCGTTCAGGTCCGGGATCCGGGTGGCGAGCAGGGAACGATCAGCATCTACGCTCGCAATCCCCTCCAACCCTATCTGACCGAGTTGAGCACTCCGCGGACCCTGCAATCGATTGCGACGACGTTCATAACCGTCCCTCTCGATCTGAGCGCGGTGCCCTTGCCGGTCACGACGGACGATTTCGACAAGACGCGCGTTCGTTGGGTCGGCATCCGTCTCAACTCCGGAGCAACCGGACCCTGGGAGACCGCGACGGTCCTCGTCGACTGGATCCGCTTCACCAACACCACGACTGGCAATCTCGAATTGGCTCTCGATCTAGAGGGGCTCGAGATCAACCCGGACAGTCGGGTCGAAGGGGCCGCCGTGGCCTGGTCCTGCAACGCTCCTTGAGTGGTCAGAGCCTCCGGGGCGCCGCTGGTTGGGCGCCCCTCGACGCTCCGTCTCCGGAGCCAGGGTGTTGTCTTGCCGGTCAGCAGGGTACGGGCGTCGCTGGTCTGAGCCGCCCGGGGCTTGCAGCGACACTGCTCTTCTGACTCCCGCTCTTGAGCTTGCTGCCACCCCGGAGCCGTGACTTCCCCATGCGGCTCCGGAGGTGGCGGATCTAATTTGACGGGGGATATTCCACGGTGGGTTGGCATGTGGTCTGCGTCGGTTCAGACTTCGGCATGTCGCGTCTGGCCCATGGTTTGGCCGCATCCTTAGCCATCCTTTTTGTTTGTGGCTGCGCAACCGACGACCCAGTTCGAAGAACCGGAGGTGGCGGCGGGGGCGCTCAGGGGCAGAGCGGTGCTTCGACAGGCGGCGCGGTTTCCGTTGCGGGAGGGAACAGTTCGCCAACGGGCGGTCAGAACAACGGTGGAGCCGCGTCGGCAGGGGCGCCCAGCAGCGACGGTGGTTCGGTGACGCTCCTGGGCGGGGCACCGCCAGCCGAGGGTGGCGCGACGACAATCGGTGGAGACGGAAACGGCGGAGCCTCGACCGGTGGGAGCGAGCCCAGCGGCGGCGTCCCCGCGGATGGTGGGGTCGCTATCGAGCAGGGTGGCCAGGTGATGCCTCTCGGCGGTTCGAGCGAACAGGGTGGCCAGCTCCCCTCCGAGGGAGGGGCCGCGGGAAATCAGACGGGGGGGTCGACCCAACTGGGCGGGAGCGCCGCGCTGGGTGGGGAGCTAGCGACGGCCGGTGCCCCGCATCGAGATCCAGCGCCCTATCCGGAGGCGGATCCGGCGGATTGCGGGAACTGGGCCCTGGTCGACAACGTCTGCTGTCCCCAATACTGTAGTGACGACCCCACTTCCGAGTCCTGCGACGAATGCGGCGTCGACTCCGAAACCTGCGTACCGGTCGACAGCAAGGGATGTGTGTCGGGTCAATGGCCCGAGGTCCATTCGGTCACCGACGACGAGCCCTGGCACTACTCGCGCTCCACACACTTCGGGTTGACCGCGGCCGGTGCCTGCTCCTTCGGTCTTTATAGCTTGTGCTCCGACGCAGTGACGCTCGATTCGGGACTGCAGGCACAGTGCGATGCCTTCTGCGCCAACACCCCCGATCTCTGCGCTGACCCAGCGGGTATCACGCTGCGTGGCAACTATGCGGCCCCCTCCGGCAACTACTACACACAGTTCTGGTCCAGCCTTCCCGGCGACAACGACAACTACCTGAGTTGCGGCGAGTGCTTCGAACTGGTTCGGACCAAGAAGGACGGCACCGACTACGAGCCGACCGAGGCAGGCTACACGCCACCGGTGGTCCTGCAGATCGTCGATTCCTGCCCGTGTTCAGCCAACTCCAAGTGGTGTTGTGGTTCGGGTCGCGATCACTGCGGGGAGATCTCCGACTACAGCTATGGCTGTCCCCTGCCGCCCGGCCCCCCGGATCCCCCGGCGGACCACGATCCCTTGCCCAACGAGAGCATCCACCTGGATCTGTCCGACATTGCCATGGGCCGCCTGCAGAGCGGGGATCCCAACGGAGCCATGCCTGACGGCGTGATCCCGACCCGATACCGGCGGGTCCCTTGTCCGGTGGTGGGCAACCTGCACATCTGGTTGCATCCCTCGGGGGGGGAATACTGGTTCTCGGTCAGCGTGGTCAACGCGGCGGGCCTTGGGTCCATCGTGGCGGTCGAGGCACGGATGCCCTCTGGCGAGTGGGTGGCCATGACCCGAGACACCAACTACACCTCGTCACGGCCCCAGGAGCGTTATGGCAGCTGGGTCATGCCCCAGGGTGCCGGTCCCTTCGAGTTACCGGTGACCATGCGTTTCACGTCGCCATCGGGAGAAGCCATCGTGGCCGAGGGGGTCATCCAATCTTGGACACCCGCTGACGAGAGCCAAACCGAAACCTACTACATCGACACGGGCGTCCAGTTCCAGCAGCCGTAGCCAACCATGCAAGATTCTATCGCTCAGGGCTCGTCACAGGACTTACGTTACGCCCTTTTCCCTTCCGGATGCATCGAATGCAACGCGGTGGTGCTCTGGAACGACGTCACTCGGGATGCTTTGGTGATCGATCCATCCGACGACGCCACCCCCGTGCTCGATTTCGTTCGGAGCCAGAACCTCACCGTGCGCCAGATCCTTTTGACCCATGGCCATTTCGATCACGCCGCGGACGTGGAACGGGTGATGACCAGCTGTTCCTGTCCGGCCCTTCTGCATCCCCAGGATCTGCCCGTCTACCGCAGCATCCCCGTCCATGCCAGCTGGTTTGGGGTTCGCGTCGCACCGTCGAGCCTGCCCCTTGTGCCCGTGCAGGACGAGCAACGGATTTTGGCCTTTGCGGATTGCGAGCTCTCGGTCTTGCACGTCCCGGGGCACACTCAGGGCTCGGTGGCCTATTGGGTCGAGCAGGCTGGATGGGCCTTCGTGGGCGATACCTTGTTTCGGCAGGGGGTGGGACGGTCTGACCTGCCTGGTGGCAGCGAAAGCGATCTGTTGCGCTCCATCGGACGGCGACTGTACAGCCTGCCCGACGCAACCCTGGTGATTCCCGGTCACGGTCCGTCCACCACGATTGGCCACGAGAAGCGGCACAACCCCTTCGTGTGGGCCGACGTTCAGACGCTCATCCCTTCGCCGTGAGGGGTTGCCGGGCCAGTCGACCCGTGGGCAGGTGCTGACAAGGGCCCGGTATTGGCTCAGGCTTGGGTCCCGATGAATGGCGTGGCTGATTCTGTCCTCCCGATCCTGACCGCCTATTGTCTGTTGATCATACTGGCCTCGTTGCTCGGCGGCTGGATCCCCCAGTGGATTCGACCCACGCACACCCGACTCCAATTGGGGACCAGCTTGGTGGCAGGGATGATGCTTGGCGTCGGATTCTTGCATCTGCTTCCTCACGCCTATGCCCAGTTGGGATCCCTGGATCTGACCGTTGCGCTGCTGGTGGCCGGGTTCCTGGTGGTGTTCTTCCTGCAGCGGTTCTTTCATTTTCACCACCACGACGTGCCTGGTGAGCACACGGAGGAGTGCCATCACGTCCACCATCAGGACTGCGTCCCCGTGGACGCACCGGGGCACGAGCACTGCTGCGAGGAGCACTCGCTGGCCCGACAGTCCGCCCAACGGCTCTCCTGGACGGGCGTCACCCTGGGCATCATGCTGCATTCCCTGTTTGACGGCGTGGCCGTGGCGGCGGCGGTTGGGGCGGAGTCCCACGGCGGAGACCGGATCCTGGTGGGCTTTGGCACCTTCCTGGTGGTCTTGTTGCACAAACCCTTCGATGCTCTGGCGGTGGGGACGCTGATGGCTCGCGATGGTCACAGCTCCCGGAACCGCAACCTGGCCAACGGCCTATTGGCTCTTGCCATTCCCCTCGGTGTGCTGTTCTTCCAGCTGGGTCTGTCCAGCTCGAGCGCCACATCCCAGGTGCTGGGGGGCGCCCTGGCGTTTTCGGCCGGAACCTTCGTGTGTATCGCCAGTAGTGATCTGCTCCCCGAGCTTCAGTTTCATGCTCACGACCGCTTCAAGCTCTCGATGGCGCTGCTTCTCGGCCTGGGGATCGCGGTCGGCATCGGCCATCTCGAAGGAGCTGGACACGACGGGTACCGAGGCCACATAGGCCATGTGGAGCCCCCGGGGCACTGAGGCCAAACGGTGCGAAACCCTCGGCCTTCTCGCCGATGGGGAGGGTCCAATCGGTGACGAACGGGGCAGACGCACGGGACGGATTCGTCTATGATGAGCCGACTCCCCCGAGGTGTAGTCAGGCCGTGCCTTCCAAGATCCGCTCCGTTGACGTGCCGCAGAAAGAGCATCTGTCCGAGGTTCGAACGGTCCTCGATGCAGTTGCCGAGGGCCTGGGGGAACGAGCGGCGCTGGCCGTTCGCTGCGGGATATCCGAGCGGCACGTCTCCTACGCCCTGGCCGCGGCGCGCACCCTGGCCCTGGTCACGGAAAAGGGAGTCTGGCGGCTCACCGAGCGGGGTCAGCGGCTCGTTTTGACCCGTCCCGGCAGTCTCGCCGAGCGCAATCGCTTTCGAGAAGCCATCGAGCAGAGTGCCATCTTGAAGGGGCTGTGCCCTCGGTTGCTAGGGCCGAAAGAACCGAGCCGCGCCGAACTTGCGGCGCACCTACAAAAGAAGGCGGACAAGCTCTCCGAAGCGACTGCCCTGCGCCGGGCGGCCACCCTTCTAGCCTGGCGACAGCAGGTCCGAGTGGAGCAGCTGGGCTTGTTCGGTCCGGTGCGCAAGAAGGCGCGCCAGCGACCTCGCCGGCAGGGTCAGAGCAGCTGAACCGACCCAGAGGGGCCCCAACCCTTCGGCCGACACCCGATTGTCCTCGTGTCTTGTCGGGTTTTGACCGACAATCATCCACTCCGCACGGGGTATCAATGTTCAGCGTCGACCATCTGTTCTTGTGGACCGCCGTCATCGGCGGGGCCCTCTTCTTGGTGCAGCTCGTCCTGCAGTTCATCGGTCAAGCCGGGGGAGGGGCGGACGTCGACTTGAGTGGTCACCCCGGAAGCCTGGACATGGGACATCCCGGAGCGGATCTGAGTTTCAAGGTCCTCTCCCTGCAGGGGTTGACCGCGTTTTTGACCATGTTCGGTCTGGTCGGCATGGCGCTGCGCCGCGAGAGCGGGACGCCCGTCGTGTTGGCGGTCTTCGGGGCTACGGCAGCGGGGGTTGGTGCCACCTGGGTCATCTCCCGCATCTTCCGTCTCTTCGGCAAGATGCAGTCCAGTGGCACCCTGGACATGCGTCGAGCCGTGGGTTCGGCCGGCAGCGTCTATCTGACCGTGACCGACAAGAAGCCGGGGCAGGTGCAGATCGACGTCGAGGGGCGCCTTCTGACCGTCGAGGCCACGACGCGTTCCGGTGAGCCACTCGCTACCGGGACGCCCATTCGTGTCGTCGAAGTGCTCCGCGACAACTTGGTCATGGTCGAGCCCATGACCGCTTCGAACCGTCAAGAGGGGTAAGATGCAATCGAACCAATTCAAGATTGAAGACGTCGGACTCTGGGCGATCGTCATCGTCGCGTTCGTCGCGCTGGTCGTGATCACCGTCCTGTTCCTGGCATCGCGCTACAAGCGCTGCCCGTCGGACAAGATCCTGGTCATCTACGGCAAGGTGGGGGAGGGTCAGAGCTCGCGCTGCATCCACGGCGGCGGCGCCCTCATTTGGCCCCTGATTCAGGACTACCAGTACCTGAGTCTGACGCCGATGACGATCAACATCGATCTGCGCAACGCCCTGTCCCTGCAGAACATCCGCATCAACGTGCCCAGCACGTTCACGGTGGGCGTCAATACCCAGCCTTCCATCATGAACAACGCGGCGGAGCGTTTGCTGGGCCTGGTGTCACGACAGATCGAGGACATGGCTCGGGAGATCATCTTCGGGCAGCTCCGTTTGACCGTCGCCTCCTTGACCATCGAGCAGATCAACCAGGACCGGGAGAGCTTCTTGGAGTCGATTCGCAAGAACGTCGAGCCCGAATTGAACAAGATCGGGCTGTTCTTGATCAACGTGAACATCACGGACATCACCGACGAGTCGGACTACATCGAGAGCATCGGCAAGAAGGCGGCATCCGAGGCGCTGAACCGGGCACGGGTCGACGTGGCCGAGCAGGACAAGATCGGTGCCATCGGTCAGTCCGAGGCGCAGCGCGATCAGCTGGTGCGGGTCGCCCAGAACGAGGCCGAGGCGATCAAGGGCCAGAAAGCGGCCCACGCCGAGCAGCGGATCTTCGTGCAGCAGCAAGAGACGCGGGCTTCGGTCGGCGAAGCCGAGGCCAATCGAGACCGGGATGTCGGTGTGGCGCAGAACTCGGCCGCCGCCGAGAAGGGCCGCAAAGCCGCCGAGGCGGACCAGCGGATCTTCGTGCAGGCGCGGGAAGCCGAGGCCATCACTGGTGAGAACTCCGCCAAGGCCAACATCGCCCGCAGCAACGCGGATCTGTCCGTGGAGCAGGCGCAGGCGCGGCAGCGGGCCGAGGTGGCCGCCCGTGAGGCCGAGGTGCAGGTTCAGCTGGCCCAGGCCAAGATGGAGCGTGAGCGGTTGACCGCCAACGAAGTGGTTCGCCAGGAAATCGACAAGCGCAAAGCGGAGATTCTGGCCGCCGCGGACGCCGAACAGACGCGCCTTCGGGCCCGGGGGCATGCCGACGCGGTGCTGATGAACTACACGGCGGAGGCGGACGGCATTCGCAAGGTGCTGGACAGCAAGGCCGCTGGCTACGAGTCCCTGGTACGCAGCTGCTCGGGGGATGCCCGCGCGGCGGCCTCCCTGCTCATGATCGAGAAGCTCGAGGATGTGGTGAAGATCCAGGTGGAGGCCATCCGCAATCTCAAGATCGACAAGGTGACGGTCTGGGACTCGGGAGCAGGCAGCGGCAGCTCCTCGACCGCCAATTTCGCGGCGAGCCTGGTGAAAGCCATTCCCCCGCTTCACGAGGTGGCTCGGATGGCTGGCGTGGAGCTGCCCGAGTACCTGGGCCGGCTTCGTCCCGAGGAGCCCAAGGCTCCCTGACGCGAGGCATTCCGCCGGACTGTGACGGGCCAGGTGTTCCTGAGCATGGTTGAGTCAGGGGACCTGGACCACCGGCCATTTTTCTGTTCGGACGAACCGAGCTATGCTGGTGGCCGATGAGAAGGCTCGTATCGTTTGCCGTGGGAAGCGCCATTCTGGTCCTGGGACCGATGGCATGGGCCGATGAGAGCGTGATCAAGCTCCCCGGGGTCCACCCGGACTACGTTCTGGAGGCGGAGCCACGGTTGCTGGTCGAACCCTTCGAGCAGTTCGCCCCGGGTGTCGGCTTCCGCGCGACCGTCGAGCTGGTCGATAATGGCTTCGTCCAAACGATCAACAACACGGTTGGCCTGAGCTTCGGTCTGGACTGGACCCATCGACACATGACGGTGCCCGTCGTCATGCAATGGAATTTCTGGCTGTCGCGGAACTGGTCCGTGTTGGGGGAGCCCGGTGGGGTATTGGTGTTCGACGACGATCACATCCGTCCCCACCCGGCTTTCTACGTGGGGGGGCGCTACCATTTCTCGGACACCATTGCGCTGACCCTGCGCGCCGGACACCCGATCAGCAGTATCGGTTTGTCCTTCTTCCTGTAGCGAGGTTCAGAACTCGACCGAGGTGCCAAGCGACAGGGCTAGCCAGGAATGGAGCGAACCCTCGATGAGCTCACATCGTTGTTCGTCTTCACCGAACTTCGCGCTGCAGCTGGTGTACTCGGCCAACGAGACCGTCGCCATGGGGCCGCAATGCATCGAGCTGCCGATCCGGAAATCGACACCCGCTTGCAGCTGAGCCAGTTCCGGTCCCGCGAACGTCATGGACTGGTCCAGGGTCCCCAAGGCCAGCTCGGCCTTCACCCGGGAGCCGATCCGTTCGTATCCGAGCCCCAGGCCCACGAAGGGACGCACACCGGATCGGTCCAACAGGACGTAGCGCCCGTGCAGTCCGAACCGCCACCCCGCACCCCAGCAGTCCGCATCCTGGGGACATCCACCGTCCAAAGGACGGTCCGGATCGGCCGCGCGCAGGATGCCGATCGCGTATTGACCATAGACACCCAGGAGCAACCGCCTGCTCAGCCAGGCCCCGAACTCGAGCCCAATGGGTACCGCCCCGTAGGCGTCCTGGTCGATGTCGTGCAAGTAGGCGTACGAGCTGCCGTTGAGCTCGACGTCCTGGGCGTAGGCTCCCAGAGGCCACCCGTAGCCCAGCGTGACCCCCAGCCGGACCCAGGGCGAATCCGCGGGAGCCGGCTGGGCCAGAGCCTGGCTGACCCAAGTCACGAAAAGACCCGCCGCGAGCCACGTCGCGACACCCCGCATCAGTCGGCCTCGATAGCGGGCCACGTCAACCCCACCTGTACCCCGTAGTGGTCCGAGAGGTTGGTGGTGACCGACTCCCCCTCGACCTCGATGGTTGCCCGTTCGTCCAACACCCGGTGTGCCGTGGTTCGAAGCTCCACCGTGGGGCTACGCAGGAGCACATGATCGATCAGGGAATCGGTCGAGGTTGAGGGATCGGCATCGATGAAGGAGTTGTCGCTGCACCAGGTGCAGCGAGGAGCGGACTCTGCGAGATAGGGATCGACGTAGCCTGCCTTTTCGAACCGGGCGAACGACTCGGGATCCTCCGGATCGATCCGGTCGGTTTCGGGGCCGCAGTTCATGTCCCCCAGGAGTACGGATACCGAGCCCTCTTCGTCCTCGGCAGCGACGTCCAGGAGCTGGTCGATCTGGAAACGACGCTCCTCGTCCCAGGAGCCGTGGGAACCGGTGTAGGGAACGTCGCCCAGGGTAGCGGCCAGGTGGGTGCAGTGAACGGTGAAAGCGGGTCCGTCCGCGGTTTCGACTCGGGCCGAAAGCACGCCGCGGTCCCCCAGTGCCGAGTCGAAGACGGCGAGTCCCGGATCCGTCAAAGGCCATCGAGAGAGCAACACCAAGCCATTCTGGTTCTCGTAGACCGCAGGGTTCCCATCCGTGGCTCCACAGGCCGAAAGGATCGCGGATACGCCCTGGTCCTGATTGGCGACAATGCAGTCCTGACAGGCGCTGGACACGGAGGTGAACTCGTCCTGGCAGTGGGTCACCGCGCAGACGGCCAGTCCGCTTGGCTCGACGTCATGGCAGCTGTCTTCCAGGCAGGACTGCAGCAGCTCTGTCTCGTATTCGTCGCAGGCCGGCCCCGCCTCTCCATCGCGTGTCCCGGCTGCCACCGAGTAGTAGGCATGGGGGTAGGTTTCTGCCAGCGCCGCGACCAGGGCTTCTGCCTGCCGCAGTTGCCACGCCTCCTGCAAACACAGTACGTCTGCGGACAATTCGGCCAAGGCCTCGGCTATCGCGGGCAGGCGTTGCTCGGGGTACTCCGCCAACCCGACTCCCAGGGCGGTGTTGAACGTGACCAGGGTGAATGGTTCCGTCTGGTTTGCTGCCCGGCTGGTGTCGTCCCCGCACCCCATGGTGAGCCACCCCAGGCACGCCCACACCCAGAGCCCTGGTCCGTGTCGGGAAGCGTTCATGCGTTGACCCTGTGATAGGGCCGAGCCAGGCGTCAAGCACCTTGATGCGACGACCAGGATCCGTTGGGATCTGAAGGACGACCGCTCAGAGCAACTGGGCGCACACCCGCTCTGCCACCAGGCGGCCGATCTGAAGGCTCGCGGTCGCGGCCGGGGAGGGGGCGTTGAGAACTGCGATGGCGCGATGTTGCTCTTCGATGAAAAAGTCAGCGTGGAGTCTGCCGTCGGACGTGACCGCTTGGGCCCGGATCCCCGAGGGACCCGGCAAGAGATCCGCGCTCCTTACCTCGGGGATCAACCGCTGTAGCTCCGCTACCAGGGCTCGCCTGTGGAGATGGCGGTACAACTCCCCCCAACCGTAACCGAGATGCGCCAGGGCCAACCTCCAGAAACCAGGATAACCCAGGGTCTCTGCTGCGTCGTAGAGCTCACGATCCAGATCCACGGTGCCGTATTGCTCACGCCCCAGTGCCAGCAACGCGTTGGGGCCGCAGTCGATGCTTCCATCGAAGCGCCGCGTGAAATGCACGCCCAGGAACGGTAGTTGCGGGTCCGGGACGGGGTACACGAGGTTCTTCACCAAGCTCGGCCCCCGATCGCCCAGGAGATGATACTCGCCGCGGAAGGGCACGATCCTCACCCCAGGGGATATCCCCTGGGCCCGTGCCACCCGGTCTGCCTGCAACCCAGCGCAGGAGACCACCATCTTGGCCTCGACGGGACCCCGCGAGGTCTCGATGAGCATCCCGGCTCTGGTTTCCCGAGCTCGCAGAAAGGCGGTCCCAAGACCTAGAGCCCCACCATCGCACTCAATCCTTCGAGCCAGTGCCTTGCATACCCCCACGAAATCCACGATCCCGGTGTCAGGAACATGGAGGGCTCGCTGCCCCGCCGCAGCGGGCTCGAGCTCCCTGAGGCGCTCGGGGCCAATCGCTTCGACGCGGATGTTATTGGCTCGGGCGCGCTCCTCGAGCCGCGTCAGTCTGGGCAGTTCGGCGGCACCGGTGGCGACCACCACCTTGCCGCAGCGTTCATAGGCAACCCCCTCTTCGGCGCAGAACTGCTCGAGGGCTGCCCTGCCGGCTTGGCAGGTCTTCGCCCTGAGGGAACCGGGCTCGTAATAGATCCCAGAATGGAGCACTCCGGAGTTGCGTCCCGTCTGATGGAAAGCAACCCGGTGCTCCTTGTCGATCACCAGGACACGGCGGACCTTCATCTTTTGCAGATTGAAGGCCGTGGCCAGCCCCAGGGCGCCGGCTCCAATCAGAAGGACGTCGGCCGTTTGCACGTTGGACGGAATAGCGGAATACCCCCTGGTGCAAAAGCAAGAAACGCGGCTCTCGCGGGCCGTTGGGGCCGCCCGGCCGGGTCAGTCTGTGCTACATGGCGACGGTTCGACGTCCTGCCTTGTGCGGGCCGAATCCTCGAGGAGATCGTCATGTCCCAAGCCGCCAACGTCCAGTCCAAAGCCTATGTCCCCGCGCAGCCCGACTACCTCGTCAGGGATCTTGCCCTTGCCGGCTTCGGACGCAAGGAGATCGAGCTCGCGGAGACCGAGATGCCGGGCCTGATGGCAACGCGGGAGGAATTCGCCGCCAAGAAACCCCTGGCCGGTGCCCGAATCGCTGGCTCGCTGCACATGACCATCCAGACGGCGGTTCTGATCGAGACGCTGAGTGCTTTGGGCGCGGATATCCGCTGGTGCTCCTGCAACATCTTCAGCACCCAGGACCACGCTGCCGCCGCCATGGCACAGCGCAAAATCCCTGTCTTCGCCGTGAAGGGCGAGAGCCTGGTCGAGTACTGGGACTACTCCTGGCGCGTATTGCAATGGGCCGACGGCGGCACCCCGAACCTGATCCTGGACGACGGTGGGGATCTGACGTTGCTGTTGCACCTCGGGGTGCGGGCCGAAAAGGACCCGAGCTTCTTGGAGCAGGATCCGGGGCACGAAGAGGGCCGGATTCTGTACGCCCTGGTCAAGCGGGCACTCAAGGAGCGCCCCGGATTCTTCACCCAGGCGGCGCGTAACATCGTGGGTGTCTCGGAGGAGACCACCACCGGTGTGCACCGCCTGTACCAGATGGCCAGCCGCAACGAGCTGCTCTTGGCGGCTATCAACGTCAACGACTCGGTCACCAAGTCCAAGTTCGACAATCTGTACGGCTGCCGTCACTCCCTGCCTGACGGGATCATGCGTGCCACCGACGTGATGATATCCGGTAAGGTCGTGGTGGTGGCCGGCTACGGCGACGTGGGCAAGGGCTGCGCCCAGGCCATGCGTGGCCAGGGGGCTCGCGTTCTCATCACCGAGATCGATCCAATCTGTGCCCTGCAGGCCGCCATGGAGGGCTACGAGGTGACCACCATGAATCGGGCCGCCCCCCGGGGTGACATCTTCGTGACCACCACGGGCAACTGCGATGTCATCACCGAGGCCCACATGAATGCCATGAAGCACCGGGCCATCGTGTGCAACATCGGGCATTTCGATTCGGAGATCGAGATCGCCAAGATCAAGAAGCACCGCTGGGTGGAGGTCAAACCCCAGGTCCATGAGGTGATCTGGCCCGACGGGAGGTCCATCATCGTGCTGGCCGAGGGGCGCCTGGTGAACCTCGGTTGCGCCACCGGTCACCCCAGCTTCGTGATGAGCAACTCCTTCACCAATCAGACCATCGCTCAGATCGATTTGTGGTTGGCGTCGCAGGGTAAACCCACCCTGTCCGGTATCGCCGCCTACGAGCGGGGCAAAGTCTATACGCTGCCCAAGATCCTGGATGAGAAGGTGGCGCGGCTGCACCTGGCCAAGCTGGGGGTCGAGCTCGAGGTGATGACCGATGCCCAGGCGGCATATCTTGGGATCCCCAAGAACGGCCCCTACAAGCCGGATCTGTATCGCTATTAGCGGTCGTTACGCGGGGATGTCGGGCCGCCGACCTCTCGATTGAGCGCCCAGAGGCCAGTCGCTGAGGCCAGCACCATCTGCCCGCGGAGCTGGCCGACACCTGGCGCGGGCCAGGCCATGGCCACCCCGCCCCCTCGAAGTCCCTGGGTATTCGTGCCCATTTTGGTGCGGCACGGGTTCTGCAGTGCCAGCCGGCATGTTGGCAACCACCGGTCCTGTCCTCTGCGGGGCTGTCCTGGGGCTGGGAACCGCACGCTCCGCAGTCCTGGTCGGTCTCGACGCCCACACCATCCAGGTGGAGGTCTCTTGCAGTCGAGGGCCTTCCTTCTTCCAAATGGTGGGCTTGGCAGAGACGGCGGTGCGTGAGAGCCGAGTGCGGGTGGCAAGCGCGCTGGCTCGGATCGGTGTCCTGCTCGACGAGTACGCGATCACGGTCAATCTGGCACCGGCCGGTTTCCGCAAGACCGGGTGTGGACTGGACCTGGCCATCGCGGTGGCCATTCTGGTTGCATTGGGCAAGTGCCCCAAAGAGCGTGTCGACGCCTTGCCGCTCTACGGCGAGCTGTCGCTGGACGGTGCCGTCCAACCGATCCGGGGCGTATTGCCTCTGCTCTTGGGGGCTCGGCGCGACGGTTGCACCGCGGCGGTGGTGCCCCGAGGAAACGCCGCGGAGGCGGGCCTGGTCCAGGACATGGACCTGCGCGTCACCGAGGGGCTGCCGCAGCTGCTCGAATTCTTGGTAAACGGCAGGCCCCTGCCATCCGCTCCCCGGACGTCGCTTGGCTCCACAGCAGCCCAAGGGCAGCTCGATCTCGGCGAGGTGCGAGGTCAGTCGGGCGCCCGTCGCGCTCTGGAGATCTCAGCGGCAGGTAACCACAATCTCTTGTTCGTCGGTCCCCCCGGTGGGGGCAAGACGCTGCTGGCTCGACTGCTTCCCACCATTTTGCCCGCGCTCAGTTTCGACGAGGCACTGGAAGTGACGGCCATCCACAGTGTGGCAGGACTGGTGAATGCCGAAGCCGGGGTGGTCGCCCAGCGACCGTTCCGCGCTCCCCACCATTCGGTGAGTGAGCCAGGATTGGTCGGGGGAGGAGAGCTGCCGCGACCCGGTGAGGTGAGTCTGGCACACCATGGGGTTCTGTTCTTGGACGAGCTCGCGGAGTTCCGCCGCTGTACCCTGGAAGCCTTGCGGCAGCCTCTGGAGGACGGCAAGGTCCAGATTGCTCGGGTCCGAGCCAGAACCTGGTTTCCCGCCGAGCCGCTCCTGGTGGCGGCGGTCAACCCCTGTCCCTGCGGTTACTTCGGGCATCCGACGCGCCCCTGCCGCTGCTCGACCAACCAGCGGCAGCGCTACCTGTCTCGACTGAGCGGACCCCTGCTGGACCGAATCGACTTGCACTGCGCCGTCCCGCCGGTGGATATCGGCCAGCTCAGCAGCAAGGGGACCTCGGAGTCCTCCGAGACGGTGCGAGCTCGCGTGGAGGCTGCGCGGGCTCGCCAGGCTGAACGGCACCGGATGGGACTGGCCGAAGGACGCACGAATTCGCGGCTGACCCTGGACGAGGCAGAAGCCGTCACCAGCCTTCGACCCGATGCCCAACGCCTCTTGACCACGGCCAGCCAGCATTTTGGTCTGAGTGCGCGAGCCTATGTCCGCATCCTGCGGGTTGCCCGCACCATTGCCGATCTAGAGGATGCGCCCCAGGTGCGCCTGCCTCACGTGGCCGAGGCCATCCAGGGCCGGATTCTGGACAGGCGTTCTGCTCCCCTGGGAGCTGACCCCGACGTCTGTTCGCTGACCTGAACCGAGGAGACCGTCCCATGTCAAAGAAGCCAGAATCAACGTCCCGCGAGAACGATCTTTGCCAACTGGTCCACACCGTCGAGAAGGCCCACGGAAAGGGCGCCTTGATGCTGCTGGGCAAGTCCGAAGAGGTCGAACCAATGCCGGTCATCGGCAGCGGTTCCTTGGCACTCGATCACGCGTTGGGCATCCAGGGCTACCCGCAGGGTCGCATCGTGGAGATCTTTGGTCCCGAGTCGAGCGGCAAGACCACGCTGGCCCTACACGCCATAGCCCAGGCGCAGGCCGCGGGTGGTCTGGCGGCATTCATCGATGCAGAGCACGCCTTCGACGTTCGCTACGCCCGAGCCATCGGGGTCGATACCCAATCCCTGTTGGTGGCGCAGCCCGACAATGGCGAGCAGGCCTTGGACATCGTGGAGGTGCTGGCCCGCTCCGAGAAAATCAGCCTGGTCGTGATCGATTCGGTGGCCGCCCTGGTGCCTCGGGCGGAAATCGAGGGGGACATGGGCGACTCGCATCTGGGCCTGCAGGCGCGCCTGATGAGTCAGGCCCTGCGCAAACTCACCGCCGTTGCCCATCGCACCGGCACCACCATCCTGTTTATCAATCAGCTGCGCATGAAGATTGGTGTGCTGTTCGGTAGCCCGGAAACGACCCCCGGTGGCAACGCCCTGAAGTTCTACTCGAGCGTCCGGCTGGACGTGCGACGCGTGGGCAAGGTCATGGCCGCAGAGGCCGTCGTGGGGAACCGCACCAAGGTGAAGGTCATCAAGAACAAGTGCGCACCACCCTTCGCCGAGGCGGAGTTCGACATCCGTTGGGGAAAGGGCATCGACGACGTTTGCGATCTGATCGAATCGGCCATCGAGGGTGGAGTCCTGGAGAAGAGTGGTTCACACTTGGTCTTCCAGGGGCGCAGCATCGGCCAGGGCCGTGAGCGAACCCGCGACGCTCTCCTGGCCGACCCCGCTCTTCGCCAGGGGTTGTGGGACGCCACACGCTCTGTGCTCTCGCGACGGCTGTCGACTCAGAGCCTGCCTGACGAGATCGAAAAGGCGCTGCCTTTGACTGAAGTCGCGTAGCCCGACGGTGGGGTGCCTACTTGAGGCGTGCGTGCCAGATCCCTTTTCGTTTTCCTTCTGGCACCAGATAGGAGACCCCTTCTGGGTAGGTGATGCCGGTGAAGTCCGACACGTCGGCGGCGACGACCTGATCCAGGTCGAGTTCGCGGAACCAGATCCGCAGTGTACCGCTACGCTTCTCTGGATCGACATCGGCTAGATACACCAAGGCTCGGTCCTCGAAGAGCCACCGAAATCCGTGGGGAATGGAACGGGGTGACAGGGAACGCTGCCATCCCACGTCCATCCCATTGCTGCTGGAACTGGGGGAGTGGGCCAAGACGAGTTCGCCGGTTCGACCGTCGTACTCCCTGAGGAAGGCGAACCAGCCATCCACGGTGAGCCCACTGTACTGGTAGGGTGCTTCGTCGAGGACCGCGGGCGCGAAGCCGCCATCCGGAACCACTCCTTCGGCGATGATCCTCCGTTGGAGGGGGTTCCAGCCAGAAAGGGCGACCCAGCGACCGACCTGGCCATCGAACTCGTCGATGAGGGGTTGCGCTACGGAATCGAACGGCCATCGGTAAAGACGCTCGGCCAGGACTTGGTCGAGGTCGAGGTCGAGGTCGAGGTACCGGCGCACCAGCGCCTCCGTATCGTCATCCCTGAGCACCACGGCTTCGAGGACCAGCCCCCGGGGACTGACGGTCCAGACGTCCGTGTCCGGGACCACATTTTGCAGGGCCAACCGGGGGAGCTGTTCGGGAGCGAAGCGATACACGTCAACCGGTTCGGAGGATTCGCCATTTCCCACGTACAGGGCCCTTGTACCATCGGGCACATAGGAGCCCAACCGTCTGGAGCCTTGCGGAACCTCCAGATACGGCGAGTCCGAGGTTACGGACGTCCCATAGGCGTACTCGTGGTCCGGATCATCGCAGAACTGAAGGACGGCGTTCCAACGGGTCGAATCCGGAGACACCCAGCAGATCTCGCGGTCCTCGATGAGCGGCCTGATCGAGGGGCCCACCGGATCGACCTGGAACAGCTTTTTGTCGAAGAGCAGCAACGGGGAGTCGGCGGAATGTTCGTACACCAGGCGCGCCGGCTCGTCATCGGAACCGAGGCTGACTAGCGTCTTGCCCGTTCGATCCACGACACGGAACTGACCTCGATCGAGGATCTCGGCCAATTCGAGGCCGCTGCGACTGGAATGAACGCGAAACCATTCGGCTTCACTGGCCACGACGTGTGCCGGCCCCGCTTCGATGGGCAACAGACCGATTCCGTCGCCCATCCGGAGCCAGAGCTCCAGGGGGTTGTCCAGTGAGCTCAGAGGAAACGAGGCATCATCGACCGTTTCGGCCAACGGGGCACACTCCCCATCCAACAAGCGCAACGTGCCGAGCCCTTCCTCGGACACGTGACTGAGCAGGCCAATCCCGATGGAGACGGTGAAGGCGGAATCATAGAATTTGACCCGGTCGGCGCGCCCACCATCGCAGTGGGTGCCGGTGGGCAGAAGCAGGGTGATCTGCGCGTCGGGTTTCATCGATTCCCGGACGACGATGAGTTTCCCATCCGGATAGCTGACGATATCGGCGTAGGAACCAGGTAGGATCCGTTCCCCGGGGGCGTCCACGGAGTTGTGCTCGGGTTCCGCCACGTCCTGCCCGAAATCCGCCATTCCGTCCCCGATGCCACAGGCGCTTGCGGTGAACAGGGCACCGGCTATGGTAAGGACGACTTGCGAGTTCAGGCGCACCACGACACCAGGAAGAAACTTAGCATGGTCCGGGCTGCCGGATGGGCCCTGCTGTCGGTCCTCGGTCTTGGGGCGTGTTCGGAGGATTCCACGGGTGAGGTCGACTACGTTCCGAATGGTCACCTTCCGGCCGAGCTGAGTGAACAGGGGTGGGCGCTCCTGCAGGCGGCTCTTCCCGAGGATTGCGAGGGTCCGTTGGCGAACCCGACCATCGAAGGGTTGGCCAGTCAACGTTGTATCGAGAACGCCACTCGGACCGTCTGGTATGCCACGGCACCGGTTCACCTCGACCCCGAATCGGTGCGCGGCTGCGGGTCGGTCGCCGTGGTCGAGTTGCCCCGGGTCGCTCTGCAGCGGATGGCAGGCGTTACCTACTACTTCGGTACGTCGCTTCCCGAGGAGAGCTGTTCTCGGAGCTTCGTGACGGTGGCCGTCTGGGTGGAGCGGGACCAGGGCTGGCACATGGAGGGGTTCTTTGCATTGGTGGGCGTCCCAAGAGAGGTCCCGAACGAAGAGGGCGAGCCCTATCAGCATTGCTGGTTGGTCTCGGTCGAAGGGGAGCCAACTCGGACCGGGACCCTGTCGGAGTCATCGCAGTCCGGCAGTAGCCTGTTGCTGGCGGATGACCCGGGGATGAGTCGAGTGCGCCTGGTGGTTGGGGCAGGCTGGGGATGCAACCCGGTGGCCGTCAGCCTGCAGGCCCTTTCCCGACCCACGGTCTACCCGATCGGGGACAATGTTGCAGAGTGACAGCCTCATCGGTGGGCCTGCTCAATGCGGGCTGGACCCGTGGCTGGTGGTTGTGGCGGGTCCGGCGTAAGATGCCCCACGTGGTGTTTCGCTCTGCCTGGTAGCGCCCTGGACCGTCATGCACGTGTATCCCCTGTTGGTTCTGGTTCTGGGAGGCATGGTCGCCTTTATTGGCGCCCAGGTCCTGGGCCTATGGGTGCTGACCCGCCAACGGCTCCATGCGATGGTGGGGGTGCTGGGGATCCTGGCTGGGCTCTACTGCGGCCTGTGTTTCGGGCTGTACAGCGCCCACGGGCTTGCGCAAGGCAAAGGCTGGCAGTTCTGGCAGCTGGTGACGGCCAGTGTCATGGGCAGCGTCGTCATTCTGACCGGGCTAGAGTACTTGGGGAGACTTCGCGTTCGGCATGCGGTTGGTGTCGCTGCCTTGACCCTGCTGATGGTGGCCCCCCTGTGGGTACCGGGGATGGGCCTGACTGACATCCCGCGAGTGAAGAACCTGGACTGGTTGGGGCTCCGCTATTACGAGGCAGAGCTGGGCCTTGTTCCCTCCGCCTTCTACCTGATGGGGGTGTTGTGGATGGCCCATGTGGCCATTCAGCTCGTCAAGCGGGCCATCCACGGGTCGCGCGGGGATCGTGGCATGGCCGCCGTCTACGGGTTGTGGTGGGTGGCGGGCGTCAACGACGTGCTGGTTTCGTCGGGGGTCTATACCTCGCTCTACCTCATCGAGTTCGGCTTCTTCCTGCTGATCCTGGAGCTCGGCTGGCGGCTCATCGGAGCGGAGCGTTTTCGGGGCCAGCGAGTCGAGGAACAGCTGCGCGGGTTGGCCTTGCAGATGATGGCCAAGGATCGTGATCTGGCTCGGGCCCAGGCGGAGTTGACCGAGGCTGCCAAGCTCGCTGCGGTAGGCCAGCTGGCAGCGGGTGTGGCGCACGAAGTCAACAACCCTTTGACCTACGTGATGAGCAACCTCGAGATCCTGCAGGGGGAGCTTCGGAATCAGCCGCACCAGCAGGAGCTGGTTTCGGAGGCCCTGGAGGGTACCCAGCGCATATCCCGAGTGGTTCGTCAGCTGTCCAACTTCGCCCGCGCCACCCCGGAACGGCGAACTGGCGGCGTGGCCGCGGCAGCCGATTCGGCTCTCAAGATGGCAATGCCCCAGCTCAAGGACCGGGCCAAGGTCGATGTCGTCATTCCCGAACTGCCTTCGGTTGGGATGGACGAGGCCAAGCTGGCCCAGGTTCTGTTGAACCTGATGGTCAACGCGGCCCAGTCCATCGAAGCGGGTCAGCGCGACCAGAATTACGTACGGCTCGAGGCCAAGCTGGACGGTGATGGGGTGGAGATCGACGTCGAAGACTCGGGGAACGGCATCCGCCCTGAGGCCCTTCCGCACATTTTCGAACCGTTCTACACCACCAAGGGGGTGGGTGAGGGGCAGGGCCTGGGACTCGCCATCTCCCGGGAGCTGGTTCACAGGGCAGGGGGCCGCATCAGCGCCGAGAACGTGGAGCCCCATGGGGCCCGGTTTCGGCTGTGGTTGCCGGTGGAAGAGAGCTCCAGAGCCTCGGTGAAGCTCAGCAACGCGCTGCCCTGCGCCGCCAACGGGCAGGCAACCGACGAGCAGTGTCGGTACCGGGTTCTGCTGGTTGACGACGACCCGGTCGTGCTGCACGCCTTGGAACGCACCCTGCGACGGAGCTGCCAGGTCACCACGACCGTCAGCGGTCGGGAGGCGCTCAGTCTGCTCAAGACTCCCGACGCCTATGACATTGTTCTGTGTGATCTGATGATGCCGGATGGGTCCGGCCAGGACGTGGTGCGCGGCATGGCCGAGGATTGTCCGGCCATGCTAGACCGCCTGATCCTGATGACAGGAGCCGGAACTGATGGGCGTCGCGAACACGTGGTAGCAGGCCGAGCCTTCTTGCTGCTGCACAAGCCCTTCCGCCTGGCGGATTTCCAAGCCATGGCCTGGCTCATCATGGCCAAGGTTCGCGGTTCGCATCCACCCTCGGATCCTGGGAGCCAAGGGGCGAGGGCAGCCGAGGGAGAGGCGACGTAACGCGGCTCGGAATTGGCTCCACGCCGGAGAGCTCGACTCGCAAAAGGCGCGCCGATGGGGCCTGCCTGGTTCTGTGCCGTGCGATGGACCGCACCACGTCAAGGTTCCCGCAGCGGCCCAGGACGCTGACCTTGCCGGCGAGGTGACTCATGTCGGTCAAGGTCACGGCGAACTGACTGCCCAGCACGTGGCCCGCAGGGGGAGGAGCCGGATCCTCGCGATGGGGAGGTGGCGTGTAGCGCGCCAGGACCAGGGCACCCGGTTGTCGCAGTCGCTCCGTGTCGTCGGCGTGTGCTTCGACCTCGATCCGATAGCCAGGATGACCGCTCCCGTCCCCCACGACGCATCCCGACTGGACCAATACCCCCGGTATGCCACGGAAGAAGGGCAAATCGATGTACAGAGGCCGGGTCGTGACCTCGCCGGTCCGTGGATGGCGCCAGGTTGCTCGTCCCGTTGCCAGTCCCACGAACAGGGCAACGCCGTGTGGGGCACGCTGGGCATCCAGCGTGCACGGGACGGCGGCCTGATCGGTGACCAGGGTCACCGTGATGGGGCGGTTTGGATCCAGGCCACGCAGTGCCACGCTGACCTCGGGGGGACCCAGCCGAGCTGGCGGCTGCTCGTGCCGCACCCCTTGGCTCGCCGTCGCTGACATCGCTACTGGTGGGGTCCGTTTCGACGGATCCTGCTGACAACCCGAACCGATCGTCACTGCGATGACCCCAACCCCCAGCAGCTGGACGCTGTGCTGGATCCAGACCCAATGGGTCGTTGAGGGCTTCCGAGGCACGGCTCGAGCATAGCCTTTTGGGTCATCGGAACCGAACCTGGCGGTGCCCAGGCGTCGTCTTGCCCCGGGTTTTGGTCCCCTGCGGGCCCGCGCAACCGAGCATTTTGCGGGGCCTTCAAAAATGCTAGACCGCGACTGATGCCGATTGAAAAAAGGGCAAGGCGGTCCGGTTTCCCGGTGGGGCTGATCCTTTTGGTTGGTGTCGGCGCAGGCCCCGGCTGTGGGTCGGGCTCGAGTGACGACGACGAAACGGGAGGGGGCCCCGGGGCTGGCGGTGGTCCGGCGCAAGGGGGAGGGGGCGGTTCACCGGTGAGCGGCGCAGCTCCCGGGAGTGGCGGCTCCACGGCAGGTGCCGCGGGGGGTCTGACCAGGGATCGATGCGAGGGGACGCCCGCCATCGCGGCCTGTTCCGAGTGCAGCGGCGTCAATCCACCCTGTGATTGTCTGATCTTCCCCGGGTGCCAGGCGAACAACACCGCCAACTGCACGGGCACTTCCCTGGTCGAATGCGCGACCTTCGGTACGGATTCTTCCGCCTGTCGGGACAATGGCTGCACGATGGGCACCGAATCGGGCGTCTGCGAGGGCGGGGACTGCGCGGAGATCCGCTCGCTGACCGCTTGCACAAACCGTCCGGGTTGCACGCTAGAGGGGACTCGCGTCGAATGCACCGGGAGCCCCCGGCGCTGTGCAGTTTTCGCCCCAGACGCGTGCGAAGCGGTGCCCGGTTGTCAACGCGTTCCCGGCTAGAAGGAGGATCCATGGAGCATCGAATCTTTTTTGGGGGCACCGCGCTGTTCGCCATGCTGGTGGCTGCACTTCCCCTGGCGGCACAGGCGCCCGCACCCGTTCAGGCCCCGGCAGCGTCGGCTCCGGCTCCCGCAGCCGAACCGACGCCCGCCCCCAGCGGCAGTGTGGCCCCGGCCTCGACCGAGCCCGCTCCCGCGGCGGCGAGCCCGGCGACCACCGAAGCGCTCGCGGCCCCACCTCCCGTGGAGTACGCGGAGCCGTCGCCCGCGGAGCCAATGGAGCCGCCCGCCGCCGCCGAGCCTCAACCCGCCCCGGCTCCACCCATGCCCCGGGATCCGACCGCGCACCATCACGACGGTTTCTTCGCCCGGATGTCGCTGGGGCTCGGGTACGGCAGTCTGAAAGTGACCGAGCGCCTGACCGGGGAGAACGAGCAAAAGGCCAAATTCTCAGGCCCTGCGCTCATGGTGGACGTGATGATGGCAGGTACGTTGGCTCCCGGTTTCGTGCTGGGGGGCGCGGTGATGATCCACTCCATGTCCGAACCGACGTTCGAGTACAACGATGACGAGGTCGAGGCGGAAGACGTTGTGGTTGGCGTCTCAGGGCTGGGGATCTTCGCGGCCTTCTATCCTGATCCAACGAACGGACTCAATCTGCATGCCCTGCTCGGATACGGTGGGCGGACCATCGAGATCGACGGAGAGGACTACAGTGACGACCAGCCCAGCGGTCCGATGTTGGCCGCTGGCGTTGGGTACGATTTCTGGATCAGTGAGCAGTGGTCGCTCGGGCCCAGTCTTCGGGTTACCTACGCCCACATGTCCATGGAGGAGACACAGGACGGGATGACGAACAACTGGACGGATTCGTTCATCAGTCCCACCCTGGCCTTCACCGCAACCTATCATTGACCAGGCAATCGCCGGTGCTGGGGGCGAACCGGTCCAAGTGACATCGCGTGGAGCCCACCAAGGGTGGGCTCCACACTCCTTGGCGAGCTACTCGAGCTCCGGGATCGACCACTCGCAGTTGCCGTCGCAGCCCGACTGGCCGTCGCACTTCTCGGGGGGTGACTGGACCCGGTCGTCGCCGCAGTAGGGCGCCAGCTTGCACTCGAGGGTGCACTTGTTGGGGCCGTACGGATTCCTCTCGTTGTCGTCACCCTTGTCGCACTCTTCCTCGGGCTGGTCACGGTGGTTGTCGCCGCAGTAGGGAGCATACGTGCAGTCCGGCTGGCAGGTGCCGTAGGAGCCGTCGTTCACGCCGTCGTCGCACTCCTCGCCCTCTTCTTTGATGCCGTTGCCGCACTTGAACTGGCAGCGGACGTCGCAGGCGCTCCCCGGGGTGCCGTTGTCGTCGCCGTCGTCGCAGTCCTCACCCGGATCGATGTTGCCATTCCCGCAACTCACGGGCGGCGGGTTGTAGCCCGAGCAGTCCGTCTTGCAGGCGCCCGGTTCGGTGTCGCTGGCATCCTCGCCGTCGTCACACACCTCCCCGTGGTCGACGTCCACCGCGTAGTCTCCACAGTACGGAGCCGGCTGGCAGCGGGTCGTGCAGATCCCCTCGCCATAGCCGTTGACCTGGTTGTTGTCGCCAGCGTCGCAGGCCTCGTTGGGATCCTGCGTCCCGTCGCCGCAGTAGGGCGCCAACGTGCAGTCCACATTACAGGTGCCGTAGGAACCATCGTTCTTGCCGTCGTCGCATTCCTCGGCCCCCTCCTTGACGCCGTTGCCACAGTAGGGAGCGTAGCGGCAATCGGAGCGGCAACCGCCGTAGCGGCCGTCGTTGTTGTCGGCACCGTCGTCGCATTGTTCACCGGCGTCGATGACACCGTTGCCACAGGCCGGCCGACAATCGACCCCGCAGGGGCTCTGGGGGGTGCCGTTGTCGGCGCCGTCGTCACAGGTCTCGTCGCCGTTGGTCAGCCCATCGCCACAGAACGGAGCGGCCTCGCAGGTCGAGGTGCAGAGATCTAGCCCGTAGGCCGTATCCGAGTTCTCGGCACCCTGATCACAGGTCTCGCCGTAGTCGGTGTCTCGAGTCCCGTCCCCGCAGTAGGGGGGCAGGACGCAGCCCATGGCGCAACCGGTCCGGCTGCCGTAGGAGTCGGTGTTCAGGCCGTTGTCGCATTCCTCACCGGTGTCGGTGTTGGAATCCCCGCAGTAGGGGGCCAGCGTGCAGTCGTCGTTACAGCCGCCGTAGTCGCCCGTGTTCAAGTCGCGCCCCAGATCGCACTGCTCGTCCGCCGTCACCACGCCATCGCCGCAGATGGGACCACAATCGCTGTGGGTCACCGCGAAGTTGCCCAGGGTCAAGCGGTAGTTCGAGGCCAGGATGTGGCGTTCCGCCTGGAAGACCACCATTTCGTAGACGCTGCCCAGCTCCAGCTCAAAGTCCACGGTGCGGTCGTCGTCACAGTTGTTTTGCTCATCGTCCGGGTCATCACAGACGACGCCCGTTCCATCGCTGGCGTTCAGCGTGACCGTCCCGTCCTCGGCGTTGTGGACCCCGCCCAGATCGACGGCCAGCCGCTTGTTGACGAAGACCCAGACGTCATCGTCACCGCGGAAACGCAGGGTCTCGCCGCCCGAGTACTCGAAGTAGTACCGGACCTCACTGGTGAAGTGGTAGTTGCGATCCTCGTAGTAGTTGCCCCAGCCCAGATCGGTCAGCGGGTAGAAGTTCCGGTTGTCGTATTCGTAACCCCCAGCCACCCGATTGAGGGTCAGGGTTTGCAGGAACGTCTGATTGTACTTGGGGACGTCACGGTACCACGCAGCGAAGTAGTCCTCTGACGTCAGAACGCCTGCGTCGTATTCGTTGGAGGTCATCTCCATGTTCTGGGTCACGTGAACGGGTTTGCCGTCGGCATCCAGACGGTTCTGCACGATCCCCTGCTCGGGCACGTAACCCGCCCAGCCCCCTTGCATGATCTCATGGTCAGGGTGGTAGCTGGCGCGAGCTTCCTCGTAGTCACCGTCAAAATCGCGCAGGACGATGGGGAGAATCAGGGTGTCCGGATCGTCGGTGACGTCCGGACACTCGAAACCGTCCTCGATGGTGCAGGTCGCCGAGCAGCCGTCGCCGCTCACCGTGTTGCCGTCATCGCATTCTTGCCCCGCGTTCTTGTCCACCTCCAGAATGATCCCATCGCCGCAGGCGGTGGTGCAGGGGCCACCAGCCGCCGGACAGCTCGGCTCCTTGCGGCAGAAGGGGGTGCAACCATCCCCCATGTTGTTGTTGCCGTCGTCACACTGCTCCGAGCCCTGGGGGGTGCCGTCGCCACATTGGGTGCGCTCACAAGGCTCACCTGGGGTCGGGCAGATCCAGCCATCCCGTTCACCAGGGCCGGGCGTCTCCACCACGCAGCTGGAGCTGCAGCCATCGCCGGATTCCGTGTCGCCGTCGTCGCAGGTCTCGCGACCGCGCAGCAAGCCGTCGCCGCAGGTGGGTTGGCAAGCGATCCCGGGCGCGGTGCAGGTGTAGCCCTCTTCCAGCTGGCAGGTGGCCGAGCATCCATCCCCGTTCGCGGGTGGGTTGTCGTTGTCGTCGCATCCCTCGGTGGGGTCGATGCGCCGATTGCCGCACACGACCGTGTACTCGCAGGTGGAGGGGGCCCCGGTACAGCGCCAGTAGCTCTCCACCGTGCAGGTCGCCGAACAGCCGTCGTTGTCGGCGGGCGGATCCTGCGCGTCGTCGCAGGTCTCACCGCGCGGATAGCTGACGATGCCGTCGCCGCAGTACTCCACGCGCTGGCAGGCAGTCCCCGGCGTCGGACAGACCCAGCCCGGTTCCAACTCGCAGGCTGCCGAGCAGCCGTCGCCCGAGGTCATGGGGCTCTGACCGTCGTCGCATTCCTCGGCGCCGTCGATCTGGGCGTTGCCGCAGGGGTTCACCGCTTCGCTGCAAGGGCCGCCCGTCGTGGGGCAGCTGTAGCCGGGCTCGACATTGCTGCAGTTGCCCGAACATCCATCCCCGCTGGTCTGGTTGCCGTCGTCGCAGATCTCCGACCCGGTGACCTCGCTGTCGCCACACTCGATCGTAGAATGGCAGGTCTGGGCCGCTCCCTCGATGGGTTCGGGGGGATCCTCGCACACGCAGTTCGACTCCAGATGGCAGGTCCCGTCGCAGCAGTCGCCGCCCCGCGCGTTTCCATCGTCGCACTCTTCGCCCGTATTCACCGCGCCGTCGCCGCAATACTCGGTGATCTCCTCCTGACAGGGCTCGCCGGGCCGAGGGCAACTATACCCTTCCTCGCGCTGGCAGGTGTCCGAACAGCCGTCGCTGGCTATCTCGTTGCCGTCATCGCAGGTCTCGCCCGCGTCGATCGACGAGTTGCCGCATTCAGGCGGCGTCACGGTGGGCACACAGGGCTCGCCGAACTCGGGGCAGGTGAAGCCAACTTCTACCCGGCACTCTTCCGAGCAGCCATCACTGCTGTCTTGATTGCCGTCGTCGCAAGCCTCGTTGGGTCCCGGCTCCCCGTCACCGCAGAACAGGATGTACTCACAGGGCTCGCCCGGTTCCTCGCATTCGTAGCCGTTCTCGACCCGGCACAGCCGGTCGCAGCCATCCCCCGGATCATCGTTCCCGTCGTCGCATTCCTCGTCCTCGTCCACGGAACTGTCCCCGCAGATCGAAGTGGGACCCGAGCCCGCATTGCCGGCTTGGTTACCCGAACCGCTCTTGCCGCCCTCGCCACCGATGTCGACGATGAATTCTCCCGCCTGCCCCCCTCGATCCTGCCCGTTACCCCCATTGCCCCCGGGGCTGGGGTCTCCCACCTGACGTGGCTCGAAATTCGGCTTCCCGCCGCAGGCCCCCGCCAGCAACAGAACCGCGAACGCACAAAAACCAAACGAATGACGCATCTTCTCCTCCGAGGGCGCTCCAACCGGGCACGGTAGCGTGCGAAAGGAAATTTACCGCTCGCATTCAACTCAGTCAACGAGACTCACGAGCACCTACATACGATTTTGGCCAGCGATGCAATGGCCTCGCATCGGTCCCGGCTAGGAGCCCTGGGAGCGTCTCTCAAGTCCCAGCGCGCTGGCAGGACTCCTGGGATCCGCGCCGGTGGTCGCAAGCCTTGGCGAACCAGGTCTTGGCGCCGTCCGCGTCGGGCGCCACCACGTCGCACCAGGGCTTTCGCTCCTCGGTCAACTCGAGGCTCGAAGCGCAGGGATCATCGGTCTTGGCGGTCTCGGCGTTGGGGGGCGGAAGCAGGATGAGCCCTAGCTTCTCACAGGCCTGGCGCGCCTCGGGGGTTCGAGCCTCCGGCGTGGGCTTGTCGGTGAACCAGTATTTCCAGAAATGGTAAAATGGGGCTTCTGCCTCGGGTGGATTTCCGCAGGCGGTGGTCAGAGCCTCCTTCTGCCAGGCCCAGGCCTCGCGGCGCTCATATCTGTGGGCCCGCGCCTGTTCCGCCGGCAGGGCCTCGACCTTGCCGCTGTCGAGCTGCGGCGTCTGCTTCAGGAACAGGCCGGAGAGATGCTCACAGGCCTTGGAGCTCCCCGTGTTCTTGCACTGGAAGTAGCAGGCCTCCCGGTTGCCCTGGTCGAAACAGGCCGGGACGTCAGCGGACAGGCTGCTGCGGGTGGTTCGGAAGGACGAGGCGCGTTGCGACATGAAGCCGCCCGCCACGAGGCAGACTGCCACCACGGCCCCCACCGCCAGTTTGGCGGACCCACCCGAGAGCACGAAACGCTTCTTGCCGTCGTTCTCCGGATCCCCCTCGGCGTGGATGAAGGGCGCCCCCAACGTGGCGAGCAGGGACGGTGCTGCGGCGACCAAGACCACCAGGAAGAAAGCCTGGTAACCAACCGTCTCCACCACCCAACCACTGAGCATCCCGGTGACCGTCATGCACAGTCCCATGAAGCCGGTGGCGAAGGCGTAGTGGGCGGTTCGATACGGTCCCGGGGCGATCTGCTGCATCATGTACAGCATGTGCCCCACGGCGCCGAAGCCCCAACCGAACTTCTCCACGAACACCAGGATGCCGATCAGCGTCTGCCCACCGAGCTCGGTGTTGCTCGGCGTGGTCAAGCCCAGATAGAGGAAGGTGAGGTTGGGGACGTTCAGGCACAGGGCCAGGACGAACAGCACGCCGATCAACCCGCGCTTGGAGCGCGCCACGAAGAGCCCGCCGAGGACCGAGCCCAGGATGAACGCGGCGGAGCCGACGGTGCCGTTGAGCACACCGAGCTCGGCGTTGTCCAGGCCGATGCCGCCGGCCAGGCGCGAGTCGATCAGGAAGGCGGGGCCGATCTTGTCCAGCAAACCCAAGCCGAATCGATACAAGAAGGCGAAGGTGATCATGGTCCAGATCGACGGCTTCTTGAAGAACAGGGCGAAGGCCGTGCCGAAGGTCCGCATGGCATCCCCGAAGCTCGCCGGGGCGTCCTCGGCCTTGGCTCCGGGCGGCAAGGAACGCATGTGCAACAGCGCCACCAGCCCGAGCAGAATGGCCAGGCCCACGAAGACCCAAAGCCACGCCCAGTTGTAGCTCATCTTCTCGTGCATCTGCCCCGTCACCCACACCAGCCCCCCGGTGGCCAGGATGGGCCCGATGCTCCAGCACATGCTCTGGATCCCGGTGTACTTGGCCTGCTCCTTGGCCCCCAGGGTGGTCACGTACACACCGTCGGACCCGATATCCATGGTGGCGCCCACGATGCCGATCAGCATCAAGAGGGCGAACACCGGACCCACGAAGCTCGGTAAGGGAAGGGCGAAGGCCGTTGCCAAGAGCAATCCGGCCAGCACCAACTGCGCCGACACCACCCAGAACTTCTTGGTCTTGTACAGCTCGAGCAGCGGTGCCCACAGCGGCTTGAAGATGTAAGGCAGCCCGAGCAAGCTCGAGTAGAACGCGGCCTGGGCAACGGTCAGCCCCAGGTTGAGCAACATGACGTTGCTCATGGTGGTGACCGTGACCCAGACGGTTCCCATGGCGAAGTAGCTGGAGGGAACCCAGAGCAGCGGGTGCTTGTAGGGGCGTTCGGGGGTGGAGCTCATGGCGCGCGAGTCTAATCGCACGGGATTTGGCTCGACAACAGGGCAAGCCCCGGCGCTCGCCCCCGCGGCTGAATTGAGGCTACGGCCCCAGAGCCGGGAGGGGCTGCCCCATCAGTTGCAGCCGGAATCGCTCCGAACTCGAGGTCCAGGGTCGGCAAAATGATCCTGAGCATATGCAGGAGCGGTGGCTCGAGCCGTGCTGGCCGAACCGGGTTGTTGGTGCGGCGTGGGGACGATGCTAGACGGACGCGCGAGGACGAGGGGAGCAGCTCTGCGGCGCGGTGGTTGACGGGTCCGATTGGACCTCCGGCTGACGTTTCCGCCCCGATGCTATGAGGCGATGGGGCGCGCCCAGCCCTGCTCGTGAAGCCTCTTCCACGCTGCACGAACATGTCCGTCCTTCATCTGCGACCGCTTTCGTTCGCTCCAGCCGTGAACCGCAGTGATGACGGAATCTAGGTCGTCACCAAAGGTTCCGTGCTGCATCACCCAATGCACCGTGCCCAGAAGCTCCATTCCGAATGGGGTTTCGAAGCCGTCGATTAGCGCGGATACCCGATCAAGTCGCGAAAGGGTTTCTGGACATTCCGCAAGGAACGAGCGAGCTTCGCTCACCGCCCCTGGTAGCAATTCGAGGGGTGTCTCGGGACTGTTCTTCCCGTCCCCGACGCCGCGGGTGTAGTGGCCCTCGATGTTCCGCAGAGCTTTGCGCAAGTTGTCGGCGTACGGCCCGTAGTGGTGTGCACGATACTCGAGCTTCAGATTCTCTCCGGCCGCCTGCAGAAAGTAGGCGAGCTTCTGTACCTCCACCAGCGAGAGGCGGTATTCATAGCCCGTTTCGAGGTACTTCCCCATCAGTGCGAGCAACGCCGCTCGCGCAGGCGTCATGCTCGGCTTGGCTCGTCGGTCGACGATTTGATCGGCTGCAGGCGTCCGTGCCGGCTCGAAGAGCACAACTCGAACTCCCGGAAGGGAGGAGAATGCATCGACGATGAGATTTCGTACGATTGGCCATTCGAGACCGCCGTTGCCGCAACCGAGAGGAGGCACTGCGATTGACTCAATAGCGAGGGCATCGACCTGACGAACGAGATCGCGAAGCCCATCCCTGATGTACTCGAGCTTTGACGGTTGTCGCCAGTCCTTCCTGGTGGGGAAGTTGATGATGAAACGAGGTGACGCGAGCCGCCGTACGACGTGAACCTGACCCGTCTTGACCTGCCCCGCCTTGCACGCTCGCGCGTACTCCGCGAAGTTCTCGGGAAACGCCTTCTTGAACTGCAGTGCGATTCCCTTGCCCATAACACCCTCGGTATTGACGGTGTTGACGAGCGCGTCGACCTCGGCGGCTAGCAGGTTTCCTCGTCCCTGTTCGAGAGTCATGGCGTGACTCCTTAGTAGTACCATTCCGGGCGGACTGTCACCTGCGGAAGGTGACGGCTCTCGGCCAGAGCGACCTGGATGCACTGGGCCGCTTTCGCATTCATTCCAGCTACTTCCACGACGGCCGTCCACGGGAAGAACTCGCGGACCAGAAATTCGGCCTGTCGTTCCTCTTGCACATCGACCCAGTAGTTCATCGACATGACGTGCCAAGGGACCTCCGCAAGATCGCGGTCCGTGTCGAAGTACAGCGTGTGGGCCAGTTCGGCGTGGCGGTCAGTGAACGCCCAGTCTCGGCCAAGGCCAGTTGCAAGACTGACGTTGCTGACGAGGTGAACGATGCTCTCCTGACCACCGCTGTAGTCCTGGTGACCCCTGTGAACCGCGTAGAGCATGACCGATCGCGGGCAGAAGTTGAACGGCACGTAGTCCCCGAGCGAGCCGCCCGCTCGCGTCATTACCGGACGCGATAGCCGGCGCTGCTTGGCGCTTGCCCATGCGCATCGAAGTCATGGGCCGTACCGAGAGAGCTCCTGCTTTCCGGATGGGCGGCATTGATTCTGGTGACAGGGGACGAAATGGGGCAACGCTGCGGCCACGGGGGGTCTTTTCGCAAGCACCAACGATCAATTTGGGTTGGTGCGGCGTGGTGACGGGGCTGGGCGGACGCGGGAGGACGAGGGAGGAGGGCGGAGGTCCCGCGTGGGGTTCAGGGCTTGTTGCCCTTGCGCGGCGCGTCCTTCGTCGCGCCCTCACCAAGGCGCTTGGTCTCGGCCACGACGCGGTCGAAGTCGCTTCTGAAAAGCCGATCCTGCACGATGCGATACTTCTCAAACTCGCTCTCGGCGTGGGCTCGGGCGATTTCCGCCGTCACCCTGCCGGCATCCGAGAGCACCTCGCGATCGGTGGCGGCGAGGAAGCGGTTCAACCGCGTCTCCCAGTCCTGCATGGTCATGGGGATCTTGCGGAGCGCCATGTCCTCGGCAACGTCGAGGTAGGCGTTCACCAATCGCGAGAGCTGCGCGAGCTCCGGCTCAGTCAGGTAGTTCTTGGCTACGACCACATCGAACTTCTGGATCTTGCCGAGCGGCGCGTCGGTCCAGGTGCAAAGGCCCATGTGCTCCTTGGTTGCGTCGGCGCGATCGACGACAACCTCGGCCGCGGTTTGCCCGTGGATGGCCCAGTGCAGCTTGTTCTGCACCGTCGCGAAGAAGCGCTTGGTGGCCTGCGCCGTCACGTCGTAGTCGACCGCGGTGGCATAGATGTCGGTGATCTTCTGGTAGAACTTGCGCTCCGACAGCCGGATCTCCCGGACGCGCTGGAGCTGCTCCTCGAAGTACTTGTCGCCGAGGACGGAGCCGCCGCGCTTGAGGCGCTCGTCGTCCATCGCGAAGCCCTTGATGGTGAACTCCTCGATAACGCGCGTCGCCCACTTGCGGAACTGTACCGCCCGTTCCGAATTGACCTTGTAGCCAACGGCGATGATGGCCGAGAGGCTGTAGTGCTTGGTGTCGTAGTTTTTCCCGTCGGCGGCAGTTATCCGAAAATTTCGGATAACTGCGTCCTGCTCCAGCTCGCTGTCGGAAAACACCTTAATTAGGTGGTAGTTGATGGTGCGGACGTCGACGTCGTAGAGCTGGGCCATCATCTTCTGGCTGAGCCACACGTTCTCGTCGGCGTAGAGCGCCTCCACCCCGCCCGTCCCGCTGGCCGCTACGAAGGTCAGGTACTCGGCCGCGGAGGAGCGAACGAGGGAGGGGGTCGGGTTCTTCTTGCGGGTCACGCGTCTTTTCCTGGGTGCTGGTTCGCGGTCATCATATTCGTCCCTTCGTACGGGACTGGCGCTCGAGTTCCTCGACGCTCCGCAGAATAGCGCTCCCTTCCACCTCGAGCACGCGCGGATCGTCGCCAGCGCGCTCTTCACCACGCTGCAGGAGCCTGACCATTTTGCGACCGATGTCGAAGTACACCAGCAGCTTCGTGGTGTTGACGGGGCGCATGACCTCTGAGCTGGAGTAACTCGGCGGTGGTCCTTCTCTGTGCCCGAGCAAGGCGCTGGAGCGCGAGATAGCGCGAGCCCGCGAGATCGGCGTGGGTAGGCTTGGGCTTCACGAGAGGATCCTGAGCGCGTAGAGGAGCGATGGCTCGGCCTTGGGGAAGTGCTTGGCCATCGCCAGGAGTTTGGCAGGTGTTGCCGCTGGGTGCCTGAGCCACCGCTTCAGAGCTTCGACGGCCATGTCGTCACCCTCTTGGTGGCGCAGCCGGAAGGCGTCGATGAGGCTGCGCTCGGCGCTGTAGACGCTGATGGACAGCCCCTCGGCCACTTCGATGGTCTCGCGACCGACGTCGAAGGTGTCCTCATGGAACCGGTGCCAACGAACTGGTGCGTGGACCCTCGGCGGGCGCCGTGAGCGCGGCAAGGCGACGTCGATCTCGGACGGGATCACATCGGTGAGATCGTGGTGCGACAACGCGGTGGTCAGGCATAACGTCGCATCCGACGCTCGCAGTGCGATCTCGATTCGGTCGACGTCGGCGGGCGGCGCATCGGCTTTGCGGTACAGGCCGTGCCCCAGACGCTCCAGAGCCCCGTCAGCCACGAGGCCGCGCAGGCGGCGGTCCGACAGACCGCGCTCCCGCGCAAGCGCGTGAGAAAAGGCACTGGGTAACGCGTCGAGGCTCACGGACACAAATGTAGCCACGTGGGCTTGATGTGGCAACACTATGCGTCGGCCCATCCGGATTTCTGTCGGTAGAAAAGACTTCTGCACGCTGCGGCCAGGCGGCTGGCCAACCCATCGCAAGTGGCACCCCACCAGGGGTTCGACGGGCCATCCACTGTGTTCGGCGCGTTCACCAGCCGCGAGAGCTGTGCGAGCTTGGGCGCGAGTCGACGCCTAGCCGGCGGGTACAGTGACGAGACCCAGAATCAGGGCGTAGCCCCCAGGGAGCCGAGCAACAGCGGCGGTATCGCGCCGAGACCCCCTTGCTGGCTGGACGGTGCGGCCCGAGTCTGCGAGTCCGGGAATTCTCCGATAGCATCAGCAATCACTGAGCCCCTGCATGGCGCTCGTGCGGGCCCACGTTCAGTTGGGCACACACGACACGGAACAAGCCGCGGGTGGAAAGCCATTGTCCGGTCCGTCGTCGCAGCCTTCCTGTTCAGTCGTGTTACCGTCCGAGTCGGCGTCCAAGCGGTCAACGTTGACGATACTGTCGCCGCAGACGGGCAATCGGCACTCGTTGGTGCAGTCGTCGCCCTGTACGCTGTTGGCGTCGTCGCACTCCTCGATGCGGCTGCCCCTGTTCTGGAGCCATCCGTCACCACACTGGGCCTCGACACAGTCGGAGAGGCAGTCGTCGTTCTGTATGCTGTTGCCGTCGTCGCACTCCTCGAGGTCGTTGGGGTTGTCTCCGTCGGACACGTACTCGAATACGAAATTATCGCCGCAGCTGTTCCATTCACAGGTATCAAGACAGCTGTCATTGTTGTTGGCGTTGGCGTCGTCACAGTCTTCCAAAATGGGGTGTCCTACGTCGGTCATGTTTTTGTAGACGAAGCCATCGCCGCAGCTGTTCCAATGACAGGTATCAAGACAGCTGTCATTGTTGTTGGTGTTCTGGTCGTCACAATCCTCGACGCCAGACTGAACGTAACCGTCACCACAGGTGGCAGCTTCGCAGGTCGTGAGGCAGGTATCGTCGTTCTGCTCGTTTTCGTCGTCGCAGTCCTCAACGCCAACCTGAATATGACCGTCACCACAGGTGGCAGCTACGCAGGTCGTGAGGCAGGCATCGTCGTCGCGGCTATTTCGATCGTCGCAGTCCTCGGTCGAGTTGGGGTTCCCTGTGTCGGTCACGCTCTGGTATGCGTGACCATCGCCGCAGCTGTTCCATCGACAGGCATCAAGACAGCTGTCGGTGTTGTCGGTGTTCGCGTCGTCACAGTCCTCACCGTCCTGGATGACGCCATCCCCACAGTCGGCGAGTGTGCAGCCGTTGGTGCACTCGTCGTTGTCTATTTCGTTGCCATCGTCGCAGGCCTCACCGGGGCCAATAGTCCCGTCACCGCAGCGAGCTTCTTGGCAGGCATTGGTGCAGGTGTCCTCGTTGATGCCGTTGCCGTCATCGCAGGCTTCCAGCGGATTGGGGTTCCCTGTGTCCGTCTGGGTCAGATAGACTGCACCATCGCCGCAGGTATTGAAGGTGCAGTTGGAAAGGCAGCTATCGGTCGAGACGTTATTGCCGTCGTCGCACTGTTCGCTACCCGCCACCGCGGAGTCGCCGCAGCCCGGCGCTCCACCGACGGATGGCTCGCCCCCCGCGCCGGTTCCGCCGTTCGCTGCGCCGCCCCAACCAGAACCCGCATCCCCGGAACCACCGGTTCCCTGACCCCCTCTGCCAAGTGGACTGCCCCCGGAACCGCTTCCGCCGCTGGTGGTTCCGCCAGCCTGGTGCCCTCCAACGCCAGCACCACCAAAGCTCGAACCCCCTCGGCTCGCTCCTCCGACGCCAGCACCGGCAGTTGGACCACCGGACTCCCCCGCCGAGAGTGCCGCGCCGCTCTCGCCGGCTTCGCCGCCCGAAACGGCGCCTCCCGAGCCGGAACCGCCCGAAACGGCGCCTCCCGAGCCGGAACCGGCCGAAACGGCGCCTCCCGAGTCGGAACCCGAGTCGCCACCCGAGTCGCCACCCGGACTTCCCGCCACTCGGGCGCCAAGATCCGCCTCATAGGCGGGGATGGCGCAACCAGCAGCAGCGCCCAACAGCAACGCGCAACCCCGAACAAGCCACTTGGATCTCGACATCAGAACCTCCCCGACATCCCGGCGCTGCCGAGACCAACCCAGGGCGTGACGCGGCTGGCTCCAGTCGCCGGTTTGCTGGGACTGGTCAGAAGCAGCACCCCGCCGGTTGCAGCCAGCACCCCTCCGGCAACGAAGCCCACCGTCGATAGGGTTCGAAGCGTGTTGTACCCGTCCACATCGTCGGATTGGTCCGCGTAGCAGTGGCCGTCGCTGCACCCTCCCTGGTCCAGCTCATCGCGTTGGGAAAGGGCCATGATGCCCGTGACGCTGCCCAGAACGAGTGCCCCACCCCCCACGCCAAGGCTGACCCACCCCAGGGTGCGCTCCAAGGAACCATCCCTTTGCCCGCCTTTGTCGGGCAAAGCATCGGGCTGCCCACCAGAAGTGCTGGAGGGATCCTTGGGCGCTACCAGAAGACCGGCGCTGGTCGGGGAGCCCTCGACCGTTGGAGCGGGAGCATCGAAGCTCAAGGTGACCCTCTGCGAGACTCCCTCGGCGATCTCGATCTTCTCTTCTCTGGTCTGGTCGCGCGCCGTGCCCTTGATCTGGTGCGACCCCGGATTCACCAAACGGCCCACACCCAGCAAGGCGGATGGAACCTGGACACCATCCACCTCGACGCTGGCTTCCTCCGCGGATACCCCCTTGAGGATGATGACCAGCTGGGGGATCTTCGGCAGGAGCGCGGCACGCTCAGCGGCTGCCTCCTCTTTCGCCTGCTCCTGTCCGGCCTTGTCTCCCCCCTTGATCTGGAGCCGTGTCACCTCGAGATAAAGCTCTGCTGCCTCCACGTACCGACCCAGCTTGACCAGGGCTCGAGCGCAGTCCCTCCCTAAGGTAGGGAGCTTGACCACGGCATAAGCCCGCGCGAGCTTGTCCCGAGCCTCCTCATAGCGCCCAGCATCGTAATCACTGAGTCCCTGCATGGCGATCGTGCGGGCCGTGGAGAGGTTCGCCTGGTCCTGGGCGAGAACCGAGGTCGTCACGAGGAGGATCGAACCAACGAGTGGCACAAAGCGGAGAGTTTTCATACGAGACACCCCGGGTCGATATGACGGCGAACGCAGTGCGCCAGCAAAATGCACCCCAACGGGTAGCATGGGCATCGGCCGCTAGGCCACCCCGCGTGGCCGTTGATGGTCGGAACCTCCAATTCCTAGAGCTGGGCCATCATTCTCTGGCTGAGCCACGGGTTCTCGTCAGCGTGGAGCGCCTCCATCTCGCCCGTCCCGCTGGCCGTCACGAAGGGCAGGTGCTCGGTGCGACGTCCCCCGCCACGCTCGGGACGAAGCGCACTGGGAGCCTGTGCGTTGGGGACTCTCGGAATATAGCTGATCGATTTGGGTTGGTGCGGCGTGGGGACGGTGCGGGGCGGACGGCGGGAGGGGGAGGGGAGGAGCGTCGCGCTCACTACCTCGAGCAGCAACGGCGTCGAGACCAGCACCATGGGGTCCACTCGGAATGGGAACCTTGGCCCGGTCCGATGTCGGCCGTGCCTCCGCGGATTGCTCAGCTTTCGCCGCCGAGAGGTCGCGTGACGTACTGCGACGGATATCTTACGGGATGATGATGGCAGCCAACACAGGCGGTTGACGGGTCACTCGGGAGGCTCCTCTCCCCAGACGAGTTCACTAACTCCAGCGTCCGAGTTGTAGTGGTGGAGCGTGATGTGCGGAGCGGCTGTCCACGTATTTCCCGCTGGGTGGGACCAGTCATTCGTTTCGTCGAAGACTCGCTCCTCGTTATACAATCCATAAAACGCCGCCCGGAAAGTCACGAAGTCGCCCGCCGCCAGGGTGCCGGCGAACCGGTCAAAATAGTAGCGAACGTAGCGGCGCCCCGCTGGGCCACCATGCGGCATACTCGCATACACGCAGAGAGAATCCATAGTGTCCGTGCCGTCCGCGTACGATATATGGTTGCGCATCAACTCGGCCGTTCCCGTTTGACCGGTTTCGTCACTGTACCAGTAGTACAGCCATACGTTGTCGTAGAGCTCAACATCTTCTGGCGTCCAGAAGCGAATCTCGACATCGACCTGGCCGTCGTCAGTGGGATCCGAGGTGCGCGACTCGACGCGCCACTCGAAGTAATGCGGAGAGCCACCCGAAGCGGGCGGACTCCCTGCGGAACTGCCGCCGGTCGTGACTGAACCGCCGATGCCTTGAGAGCCACCGAGGGCCCAACTGCCGCCGGTTTCGTCAGTTGCAGACTCGTCGCTGCCGCTGCAGGATGACATGACACACGCGCACACGGCGCCAATTGCCAGGATCTGGCAGCAGGCGCGGTGGCGACGGGTCGCCCGGTTGGCAGCCAAGCGTTGAACGGGCGGGTGCGCCATTCTCGAGCCTCCTCTCACCTGTCTAGCACGCCGTCGACGGTCGTGGTGTCCAGAAACGTGTCACGCCGTGATTCTCGCATGGCTTGCCCCTGGGCAACAGACCGGAGCTCCGGCGTTGCCGCGGTAGTCATTCATGCGACCCGGGTGGTTTGTGAACCGGTGAGGTTCTGGACACTCAAGCCGACCCTGGGGAGAACGGTGGCACGCGGCACGCCCTACTTGGGGATCGCGATCAATTCTTGTTGAGAATCGAGACCCCTCGCGCGTAATACCCTACATGTTATGGAATAGAATCCCGATAGACCAGATTAGAGCCATATCCGCCGGTTCACCCGGGTTTCACCGACACCTTGCCCAAAGGTTACAACAGGGTGAGGAACCCGAGATCCATGTGCTTCGGATCGT
>CAZYKT010000028.1:0-3612 GCA_964648165.1 uncultured Polyangiaceae bacterium
ATTCCGCCACCACCACGTAGTGCAGTTCCCGACCGCAGTCCGCGCTACCCGAACGCCCGCGGCACCGACTGACACCTTCGAACCGAACCTTGCCGCCCCGCAGGCCATCCAGAACGACCTGTGTCAGCTCATGCCCCCCATCGGCGCAGTACGAATCCATGCAGGGGATTTCGAACAGCGCAGGGGCATGCGCCACGTTGATCCGCCGAATATGGGCGGACTCGGGTATCGGGAAACCGGAGCGATGCTCCTGGATCTCCAGGTGCAGAGCCCGAAGGCTTGGGGCAATCTCCATCAACCTGGGTGCCAGGCTTTCACGACGACGCCGCTCCTCCATCCGGCGGCTGGCCTCCAGGTTACGCTGACGAAATCGGTTCACATCTCCTCCGACGGAAGCTTGGGGGGGCTGGACGACCCGGGTGGGCGCCGCCGCTCGGAATGTCCGGAACGCCTCTCCTGCGTCGAAGCCGACGATTCCGCCGAGGAACGAGGATTGCAGTCTGACAACCAGGCTTTGCGCGCCGCAGCGTACGCGAACTGGGCAACAGCCAGCAGCTCATTGGAGTCGCCAAGCAGCGCACAGCGACTCTCTCGAATCGCCAGCGCTCTGGCTCTGTTGCGAGCTTCCGTCATGGTCCCAGGCCAACCGCCTTCTACCGCGCGACCCTCGGAGCGCAAGGACTGTGCCCAGTCCCGGGCCCACGCGACGCCGTCCTCCTCGGCAGATTGGCGAATTCGGGAAGAAATCCGCTCCGTCTGCGACCCCGAGGTCTGAATCCCCCCTCCACAGCCGTGACCGGGCGTCACGACGCACCCCATTCGCCGGGGCACGCCATCCACGCCACGAAAAGGCTCCGCCCTGCAGCTTCTGCGAGAACCCAGTGGTTCATTCCTTGCTCACCTCGGCGACCTCGGGAACACGCGGATTACGACCGTACCCGAGGGGGTCGGAACCCCGAGACACGATCTCGGCAGATGACTGCCCGAAAGCCCAGAATCGCCGCGGGGAAAACGACTTTCCGCGATCTCGATGAAGAGAGAGCAGCCAGGCGAGTACCGAGAACGGTTCTTCGCGAAAGCCTAGCCAAATTGCCCATTCGTGCAAGCGGGTCACGGGCCGGGCCACGTTCCCCGCTGCTCTCGAGCCTTCCGACGAGACCATCGCGCCCCCATCAGTACGGCGCGCGCAGCATTTCCACCGAAACAGACCAGACCCGATCGGCGGACAGCTGGTCTGCCGCAAAGACAATCCTGCCCGGCGGTAGCGATGGGGGCTCATCCCGGACGCACCCGCGTGGGTGAACGAAGAATCCTGCCCGGCAGTATCGATGGGGCTCATCCCGGACGCGCCCGCGTGGGTGAACGAAGAATCCTGCCCGGCGGTATCGATGGGGCGCCCGAGATGTCACCCCTTGCGGGGGGCGCACTTCGCCGCATTTCGCAGGCACCAATACGGAATCTGGGGTCCGCACACGCTCACCACGCCGTATCGACGGACCCACATCGCGCCACGCCCTTTCCCATTGAATCAACCAAGATCGTTTCCACAGAGCGACTCGACCGGGGACAAGTGTAAGTGTGCGTGGTAGATTTCATGCGAGGTCAACGGCGCTATGGAAACCAGACTCCTGCGGCCGATGCCGCTCTTGGGTTCGGCAATCGTCATCGCCTACCTATCAGGTTGTTCCGGCGGAAGACCTGATGTTGACGATAACAAACCGTCAAATAATGGTGGTGCTGGCGACGGTGCCGGTGGAGGTGATCAAACACCGCAAGGAGGCGCCTTCTTCGCCTCCTCCGGAGGACTCTCCCTCGCCATCGGTGGCACGGAAGCCCAGCAAGGCGGCAGTGCTGGACAAGTAGAAGAGATCGTCGCATTCTGCGGCGATGGCCTGGTGAACCGGGCGGAGGAGCGTTGCGACGACGGCAACCAGATCGGGGGAGACGGTTGCACCGCAGCCTGTGACGCCATCGAAGCATTCTTCGTCTGCCCAACCCCGGGTCAGGCGTGCGTCTACACCGTTGCCTGTGGCGATGGTCGTGTCGGTGGTACCGAGACTTGTGATGACGTCGTGGGAGTGCCAGTGGCCGGCGACGGCTGTGACGCCAATTGCCAGACCGAGCCGGGGTACATCTGTCCCGCTCCCAGCGCGGCGTGTCGCCCACTGTGCGGCGATGGTCTGATTCGCGGTCGCGAACAGTGCGACGACATGAACGCCACTCCCGGCGACGGCTGCAGTGAGAACTGCCAGCTGGAACCGGGCTGGGTCTGCCCGGAAGGCCAACCCTGCCGGAACACCGTGTGTGGGGATGGCGTGACCGAGGGTTCCGAGGGCTGCGACGACGGGAATCTGTTGCCCTATGACGGTTGCGACGGGAGCTGCGAGCGTGAGCCTCAGTGCGGCGCGGCGGGAACCGCGGCGGGGGTCTGTTTGGCCAGCTGCGGCGACGGGATTCTCCTCGAGTCACAGGGTGAGCAGTGCGACGACGGCAACGCGGTGCCCGGCGATGGCTGTAGCGAGACCTGCCAGCAGGAGCTGGGCTACATCTGCGACTCCGAAGAGGCCCCACCCTATATCGATTTGCCCATCATCATCCGCGATTTCCAGGGTCAGAACCTGGAAACTGGGCACCTGGACTTCCAGTACCCCACGGTTGGGACAGTCGCTGGAATCGTCAAGCCCGAGTTGGGGGAGGATCGAAAGCCCATCTACGCTGGCACGGTTGACGCTCCCATCGAACGTACCACCGGGCCCGCCGAGTTTGCCCAGTGGTACAACGACGTTGCGGGGGTCAACCAGAGATTCGACGGCATGCTGCGCCTCCTGCAGAGAGACGACGGCTCCTACTCCATGGACAGTGCCAATGACGAGCCCTGGGCGAGTCTAGATGGCTTCTTCCCCATCGACGACATGGGGTTCGGTAACTCGGGTCCCGATCCGGAGGAGCCCGAGCACAACTTCCATTTCACCAGCGAGCTGCGATATTGGTTCGAATACAAGGGTGGGGAGGAGCTCGATTTCAGCGGTGACGATGACGTCTTCGTGTTCGTCAATGGCCGTTTGGCGGTCGATCTCGGCGGGATCCACGCTCGGCGCGTGGGCAGGGTCATCCTGGGTACAGACGGGACCGGCCAGGTCTGCGACGTCAACGATTTGGCCCGGGACAACGACACCTTCGACGATTGCCCGGATCCGCCGCGCAGCATCGACTTTGGCATGACCATCGGGAACATCTACGAGGTGGTGGTGTTCCAGGCCGAGCGCAAGTTCATCTACTCGAATTACTGGCTGACGCTGAACAACTTCCTCTCCGGCAACTCCGTCTGTACGCCCCAGTGTGGTGACGGGATTGTGACCTGGGGTGAGGCGTGTGACCTGGGAACCGAGAACAACACCGGTGCCCACGGTGGCTGCAATCCGGATTGCACCCTGGCTCCGTACTGTGGTGATGGCCACGAGGATCCAGAGTTTGGCGAGCTCTGCGACGACGGCGTGAACATCGGCTCCTACGGAGGAGGATGCGCGCCAGGCTGCGTCGGCACTCCGTACTGCGGTGACGGCCAGGTCCAGGCCCCTTACGAGCAGTGTGACGACGGCGTAAACGCGGGCG
>CAZYKT010000028.1:3712-71292 GCA_964648165.1 uncultured Polyangiaceae bacterium
GACGGCCAGGTCCAGGCCCCTTACGAGCAGTGTGACGACGGCGTAAACGCGGGCGCATACGGCCAGTGCGCCCTTGGTTGCGTGTACGGCCCCCGCTGCGGCGACGGCCATGTCGACCCGGGATTCGAGGAGTGCGACGAGGGCGAAAGGAACGGCAGCCCGGGCTCCTCCTGTCGCGAGAACTGCACGCTGCACATCCTCGAATAGGCAGCGCGGGGTGTACACCCCGCGCCTCGGCTCGGACCCGCATCCCAGGTGAGGCGGCGCGGGGGCTCGGCCGCGCCAGCAGCGAGCCGAGCGCTCGGGACTATTTCGCGGAGCCGCGCCCCGGGTGAGGCGGCGCGGGCGGGGGCGGAGCGCTCGGGACTATTTCGCGGAGTCGCGCCCCGGGTGAGGCCGCGCGGGGGCTCGGCCGCGGCAGCAACGAGCCGAGCGCTCGGGACTATTTCGCGGAGCCGCGCCCCGGGTGAGGCCGCGCTTGCTTCAACCAGATCTTCGGCGAATCGTCAGTGGGGCTGGTGACGTCCAGCTTGAATTCCGTGTCCATCGCGTACCAGCCGTTGTTCCCCATGGCGGGGCCATAGGCGTACGAGAAGCGATCGTGGATGAGCTGGAGCGCCAGGCCGAGCTCGTGGGCTTGCTCCCTGGTCAGGACATGCTCGCCTTCCTCGACCATGTTGGAGGAGGAGAGATACGCGGTTGGGAAGTTCGGCATCTGGTAGTAGTAGATGTACTGGTCGGTCGTCGTTCCTGCGTCGGGCTGGACCACCGAATTGCCTCCCACCTGGACGTTCACGTAAAAGGCCGGGATGGGCGGGTCCATGTTGTCGAAGGGATTGGCCGTCAGGGCCACCCCGTTGGCGAATTCGTCCGGGAACGCAGGCGTCACCAGCAGTGACATGCACACGGCATCCGGATCGATGCTCCGGTAACGGCGTTCCTCGAAGGCGCGATAGTACCAAACGCTGCCCCAGACCTCGCGCACGGCGTCCAGGACCTGATTCCAATCGTTCTGATCAGCCGTCGCCGAGGTGTACAGCCCGGCTCCCGTGAAGCCGTCCAGATCCTCACCGTTGGTGCTGGACCGGAACCGTACCCTGGGATAATCCGGGAACTTCTCGGCGATCCGGGAGGCCAAAAGGTCCTGGAAGTCCTGGTTGACCTCTCCCTTCATGAAGTCCGCGCGCAGGTCCTTCAGCATCGCGTCGCGGGTGGCCGGATCGTCGTTGAAGTCATCATCGGCGAGCATCGCCTCGATCCGGTCGTCGAACCCGTTCTCCCGCAAGAACTGGGCATAGTAGAACATGGGGACGCCCATGGCCCCGTGGATGGGCAAGCCCGGGATCTGCGTCAAGACCGAGTAGTGGGAGGACTTGCCGCCGAAGGCAGGTATGCCGGACTTGATGGCCGCCTTGAGCGTGGTGTCGGTGGGTGCGTCGGGTACGATGTCTTCGATGTCCTTGATCTCCGTGACCGTTTCGTCGATGCGTGGAGCATCGACCGGTTCGGGACGCACATTTTTCCAGAACTCCGCGGCCTCCTCTTCGGTGGCCTCTTCGATCGACCAGTCGAACGCTGTGACCGTTAGCTTGGCCCATTTGTCCTGCAGGGCGCGGAGCTCCTCGTTGTCGGCCGCGTCGCGCAGGCCCATGTTGGGTGTGCCGCGGTTCTGGGACAGCACGTTGATGTGGGAAAGCGGAGTCTGGAACTCCTGAGTGATGATCCCAAGCACCGTCGAGATGTCATTGGGCACGTTGTCGAGGACCACGATATCCTGGAAATCGAGGTACGTGGTCTCCAGCGCTCGGGCCCTCACGAAGCGCAGCTTGCCGATGGCCGTTCCCAGCGTCAGCGGCTGAAAATCGATCCCCTCGTAGAGCTCGTCGTTGGTGATGGTCCGGATGTCACCGGGTAGCTCGGCGAGCTTCGCCTCCAACGCCGAGGAGGTGGGGCGGAAGTTGAGGGCTTCACCGAAGTACGAGGAATCGCGAACCTTGTCGTACAATAGCTCGATCATCTCCACACTGGCCGTGTCATACGGGGCCAGATCCAGCGTCCAGGTCTTCATGGCCTGGTAGTAACTCACGGCCCCTACGATGAATCGGCGATCCGACTTGTAGTAGGTGGAGTCGTTGAACGTCTGGATGGTGGGTGGGTCTTCGATGTTCTCGGTAACGAAGTCGAAATGGAGCTCGTACTTGGAGCTGTTCTGGTAGTAAAGGCGGTTGTTGTCCTCGCGGTCCAGGATCAGCTTGACCGATACGGCGCCAGGGACGGAAGAGTCCAACGGCTCGGAGGCCATGGCCTCGTAGTCCTTCAGGCACGGCATCTCGTAGACGAAATTCGGGAGTTCCTCGCTGGTGTCGATTTGGCATTCCTTCTCGACCACAGTCACCGGCTTGTCGTTGCCCTCGTCTGGGTCAACGGCACGGCCCGAGCAACTCAGGCATAGTGCCACCGAGAGCGAGCCAAGCAGAACAATCAGGCCATGTTGGCCCAGGGCGAATCTACGGAGCGATGACGTCATGGGGATTCCGGGGCAAGCATGTCGACGAATGTCGACCGATTCAAGAGGAGTGGCAGACCAGACGGGATGTCAGTGTTTCCGGGCCGGTTCCAAGGCTCAGTCTTCGGTGGACATCCTCGGAAATCCGTAGCACCACGGCAGTTGGGGGGGAACGTTGCCACCCCCTTTTCCCTTCCGTCCAGCCGGGGTGGGGTTACACTGATTGAGTGCAGAAACGTCTGACCTATCTGGGCCTATGGGTGTTGGGTTGCGTGGCTTGTTCGGGGGGGGTCACGGACAACAAGGGTGAGCAAGAGCGCGACGCGGGGGCGGCCGGCTCCGCTGGGGAGCCTGCTCTCCCCGAAGAAGGCAACTGGCCGGAGGTCAAGTCGTGGTTCGGGGAGCTCTCCACCATCGCGGGAGCCGGCAAGTCGGACTCCCTGAACGAGTGGAAGCCGAGCTTCGAGGGTGGACCAGCCGTTTCGGCAGAGCTCTCTCGCCCCCACATCGCGCTGGCGGACGAGGAGGGGAACATCTACATCGCCGACAAGGAAGCCCACGCTGTCCGACGCGTCACCACGGATGGCATCATTCACACTTTCGCTGGCACCAACCAGCCTGGGGACGCGCCGGACGAGCCCGGTCCCGCCCGGGAGGGAGCCCTGCACAACCCCAACGGGTTGTGGGTCACCAAGAGCGGCAACGTGTTCATCCTGGACATGGATAACGCCAAGATCCGCAAGGTGACGCCAGAGGGCGAGATGAGCACGTTCATCACCCTGGAGAACATAGCGGTTGGACGGGGCCTGTGGGTTGCGGACGACGAGAGCGAGGCCTTCATCTGCAACGACCGCATCCTGCTGCGCTGGACCCCCGAGAACGGGTCGAAGGCGTTCTCGGCTGGGTTTGGCGAATTGGGCATGGTCCTTCGGGACGACTCAGGGCGATTGTTAGTGGGAGACCGGGGCAAGAACCAGGTCTTCGCCGTGGAACCCAATGGGGCGAAGGTCCCCTTGGTGGGCACGGGAGCCGAGGGGCCGTTGGTGGAGGGGAGACTGGCCACCGAGACCCCAGTTCCAGAACCGCGTGCCATCTGGCCCTTCAAGGGGGGATTGTTCGTTGGCCTGCACGACGTCTGCCGCGTTCTCTTCGTGGACGACGCTGGAGTCGTGCATCAGTTCTTGACTGGTTCGACGAAATCCCACAGCGGTGATGGAGAGGACTTCGATACGCCAGGTCGGAAGATCGGCGAGGTGCGCAGTGTTTCCGTCACCCCTCAAGGAGACTTGCTGATCGTCGAGAGCGATCTCGGTTACGTGCGACGGGTCGAGAAGCGGTGAAGTGACCACCGTGTTGGAACGACACCCCACCCCGGGCAAGTGGTTCGCCGTGTCGCAAGTCCAGCGTCCAGGCTGAATTTCCCGCCGAACGCCGGCTTGCTAGCTGAGCCTTGCCAAGCTGCCCCTCGGCGGAGGATAGTGTGGGTCATCATGCAACCCGGTGGATTTGGGCCCCCTGGCGGTAACGGACCTGGACAACCCCCCGGAGGCTATCCCCCGGGCGCAGTGAACTATGGCGTGCCAGCCCAGCCAATGGCAGGCCAGCCGGGCGTTCCTCAGCAGTATGGTGCGCCCCAGCAATACGGTGCGCCCCAGCAATACGGTGCGCCCCAGCAATACGGTGCGCCTCAACAACCTGCATACCAGGGAACGCCCCCGGGCTATCCGCAGCCCGCTCCCCAGGCCTATGGTGCACCGCAACAGCCCGCCGCCGGCTATCCGGGCGTACCGCAACAGCCGGCGGGTCTGTACTTCCCCCAGGTGGCTCAACCGCTGGCAGTCATGCAGCGTCCAGGTGCTGCACCGGTCGCTCCGCACAACCCCTTTGGTGGCGCGCAGAAGGCACTCGCTGGCGCCGGCGGCATGATCAAGATCATAAAGATATCCTTCATCGTCCTGGGCGCCCTGTTCGTGCTGGGTGGTGTGGGCCTGATCTTCGTCTTGGATCTGGTGACGGGCATCGCCGTGTCCGTCACGGGCGTTGTTCTGGTCGTGGTCGCGCTGGCGGTTCTTCCCCGGTTCACCGGGATGTTGGGCAGCGCATCGGCCATGGTGAACGGGTTCGCTGCCAAGGCCCAGTTGGCGCAGACGGGAGTCCCCGCGATGGGGCGACTGGTCCAGGTCGAACAGACGGGTCGCCTGGTCAACTACAACCCCGAAATCAGGGCGACCGTGGAGGTGACGCACCCACAGTTGGGCGTGTATCAGGCGCAGACCACGGCCATCGTCCCGCAGATTGCCATCCCTCGGGCCCAGCCGGGGGCACAGATCCAGGTGCGCGTCAATCCGCAGAATCAGCACGATATCGCGTTGGTCTTCTAGCTTGAACAGCGCCCCTCTTTGACACAGACTCCGCCCACCCGAACGGCCTGCCGTTCGAGTCGTTCGTTCGCATCGCGACAGGGAGTAAGGAGTTCGCCATGGGAGGATTCTTCGGCGTCGTATCCAAGCAAGACTGCGTTGCCGATCTGTTCTACGGGACGGACTACCACTCGCACCTGGGCACCCGCCGAGGCGGGATGGTCGTGCGTAACGATCGGGGCTTCAAGCGCAACATTCACGACATCACCAACGCCCCATTTCGCACCAAATTCGAGGACGATCTCCCCAAACACCACGGCCGGTTAGGGATTGGCGTCATCAGCGACTACGAGGACCAGCCGCTCCTCATTGCCACCCACCACTCCCAGTACGCTATCGTCACCGTGGGGCGCATCGACAACATCGGTGAGCTGGCGGCCCGCGTCTTGCGGCAGCCCGGCACCCATTTCAGCGAAATGAAGGGCAACGAGGTCAACGCGACCGAACTGGTTGCCACCCTCATCAACCAGGAGCCCGATTTGCTCTCTGGGATCCGTCGCGTGCAACTGGAGGTCGTGGGGTCCTGCTCGATGCTCATCCTGACCCAGGATTCGATCTACGCGGCTCGTGACAGGCTGGGGCGCACCCCCATCACCCTGGGACAGAAGGACGGCGCCTGGGCGGCGACCCTGGAGACCTGCGCCCTGCCCAACCTAGGTTACCGAGCTTGCCGCCACCTGGGCCCCGGCGAGGTGGTTCGGATCACGCCCGAGGGCGTCGAACAGCTCAGTCCGCCTGGAACGGCCTTACAGATCTGTGCCTTTCTATGGATCTACTACGGGTACCCGGCATCTGGCTACGAGGGTATCAATGTCGAGGTGTCGCGCAATCGCTGCGGGGCTGCGCTGGCCAAGGCCGATTCCGTCGAGGCGGACGTGGTGGCTGGCATCCCGGACTCGGGGATCGGCCACGCTGTGGGATACGCCTCGGCAGCCGGGCTGCCCTATCGCCGCCCCTTCGTGAAGTACACCCCCACCTGGCCGCGCAGCTTCATGCCGCAGGAACAGCGGGTCCGTGATCTAGTTGCCCGCATGAAGCTCATCCCGGTCGAGGATCTCATTCGAAACAAGCGCCTGCTGTTCTGCGAGGATTCGATCGTTCGCGGCACTCAGCTCAAGGAGCTGATATCCCGACTGTTCGAGCACGGTGCCCGGGAAGTGCACATGCGTCCCGCCTGTCCACCCCTGTTGCACGGCTGCAAATTCCTGAACTTTTCCCGCTCCTCCACGGAGCTGGAGCTAGCGGCTCGCAAGGCCGTCGGTCAGATTGAAGGTGATCCGAACCGGAATTTGGCCGACTACGCCAACCCGGACAGCCAATCCTACGCCTGCATGGTGGAGGTCATCAGAAAGCACCTGGGCGTGACCACACTGCGATACCAAACCCTCCCCGACATGGTGGCCGCCATCGCGCTGCCCGTTGACCAGCTCTGCACGTACTGCTGGAACGGCCAGGAACGACACCGATAGTCGAGCTCACCGCGGCGGGGCTTTGGAGCGTGAGCACTCGGTGCGCTTGGGGCGCAGGGACCGACGTTCCAGCCTGAGCTCATTGGCCGTGCGGCGTAGTCGGTACTTGGGCCGGGAGCTGCCGCTCGTGGGGCGGTGGGCGCGCCGGGCAACCCCCAACAGCAGGGCCAGGGCGGCGGCATCGTACAGGCCCAGCCTCGGCCCCTTGGGACCAGGGGCAATCCGGGCACCGCATCCCGTCTCGTTGCCCAGATCGGTCTCATCCTGCACGTACAGGATCTCCACCGCCGCCCGATCCGCCTCGGTGGGACTGCGCTTTTTGATCTCCTGGGGTGCCGTGAACGCATACATGGTGCGTTCGGGATCCGTGTAGTCCTCTTCCAGCCCGAACCAGTGCCCGAGCTCGTGGGTGAGGACGTTCTGCAGATCAAAAAGAGGGCGATAGTCCCATTGGTTGCCGCAGGGAGGCTGCTCGGCCCCGGCATCGCCGAACCGATAAAGTCCGTTGATGATGATATCGGCGTCCACGATGGAGCCGCTTTCCTGCTCGTAGGACAACACCGTCACCGCCAGGTTGGCGCCAGTCCGCGGCTCTCCCCGGTAGGCAAAGGAAATGGTGTTTTGGGAGCTATTGGGGTTGTGATGCGGTCTTCTCGGCTCCGCCTTGATCAGCGTCACCTCGGGGAGGTCGGGGGCGAAATCCTGCCAGGCCAATAGGGCTGCCCGCAGGGCCTCCTCGGCTCCGGGAAGCTTGTCCAGGCTGGAATCGATCACCAGCTCGGGACGAATCGACATCCATCGAGCCCGCCGTGGCTGGTCCGGTCCGTCATCGGGTGGACCCTGCTCCTCGGCGACCGCCACTTGAGGTTTGGCCAGCTCCAGGGTTCCGGCCGCCAAGATGGCCCGAGCCATTCTAGGGGTCATACCCCCAAGAACGGTCGGTGCCGGCGAAGTTAGAGGCTTAATCTTCGATCAGGATCACCGACTCGTAGGCGGCGATGCTGACTGACCCCGTGACCGCATTCCCGGCCAGATCGTGATAGTTCGAGGCCAGCGACTCTTGCACCGTCGCGTTGGTCGGGTTGTAGAAAATCACCGCGCCGGGCTGGCTGGTGGTGTCAACCATCGTGTTGCTGGTGGGCGTGACGCTGGGGGCATCGATGGGCTGACCCATGACCGACGCAGTATCGAACAGCGTGTTGCCCTCGATGGTGCCATTGGAGTTCTGATACAGGATCCCCGAGGCGGGGGTGCGAACGATGGAGTTGCCCGTGGCGGTGACAGCCTCCGAATACATATCGATGTACAGGCCGAAAGCCATGGGTGTGTCGAACCCCATCCCCCCTCCGTCCACGTTGCCGACCGGCTCCACGATGATGTTGTGATCGATGGTGAGGTTTTGCGCCCCGGTGCCGTTCTCGTTGCCGAACGTGCGCATTGCCCCGCAGTCCGCCTTGGTGACGCAGGCCTGCTCAATCAGGTTCTGTTCGATGGTGATGTCATTGCCGAAGACATCGAAACCGCAATAGGCCGTGCGCGCCACGACGTTGTTGCGGAACACCAGATCATGGGAATTGATGCTGGGTTGGCTGATGGGAAGATGAATTCCATCCCCGTTCTCCGTGCAGTTGTCCCCCTCCATTGCGCAGCCCAGTCCCCGCTTGCCCAGGTTGGCGAGTACCCCGATGTTCACCACCACGTTGTCCAAGAACACGCTGTTCTGCGCGTAGCTCTGGATGCCGTAGTGGTTGGGCCCATCGATGACGTTCCCCTGCACCAGCAGGTTGCGCCCACCGTACCATTCGCTCAGAGTCGGATGCTCGTACACCCAGGTCTGTAGGTTCAACCCCCGGGCCTCGACGTTGCGGATGCCGTTACAGCGCAGGACCAGGTTGTAGTCCTCGTCGACGTGGTGATTGATCGGCGTGCTGATGCCGCTCCCGAAATAGCCCTCGATGTTCAGATTCTCCAACACCACGTGATGGATGTGGTCCTCGAGGTGGACTCCAATCCGTACCGCTCCGTCATAGTCCCAGTCCGCCTCGCTCTCGTTGGCCCAGTCGGGGATCGCGGAACCGAAGACACCATGGGGAGCCGTCTCGGAGACTAGGTACACGGCCTGGTTCTCGGCGTCGAAGTGCCATTCTCCGGGCCGATCCAGGGTGTTTCTGTGATTGGTCAGTTGATAGCCGAATCCATGTTGGTCGGAGTCGGTGGGGTCGGGGTTGCCGCAGGTGTCAGCGTAACACCCCACCTCGGCATTCAGGGTCAGTGCCGCTCCCGAGGAGCTCACCACCTCCCGATTCAACAACAGCCATCTGACGGTTCGGATGCGCAGCACCGCCCCGCTCCAGTCCACCGCCGGTAGCTCGTCATCTTCCAGGGTGCTCCCGTCGTGGCGATCCACGTAGGAGAAACCCTGCGCGAGTTCACCGGGATTCGGCCACACCCCCATGGGCAACCGCTCCTCGGCGGAGAAGAGCTGATTGATCCCGCGCGGGAAACGCCCCGCGTTCTCGCCCTCGGCGAGGTTGGCGACCCAGACGTTTCCGGCATCTTGGCTCCATCCCTGGATTTCGCGACGTCCGCTGAGGGTGGGAGCCTGCCCCGCTTCGCAGGGCGCGGGATACGAACTGTACACGATGTGCCGGCAGTCTTCGCCGGAGCGGACCAAATTCAGCTGCTCCAGGTCCCAGGTGTCGCCACACTTGAACAGCACCCGATCCCCGGGTAAGAGCTGCAGGGCGTTGACTGCCGCGATGCTGGCGAGCGGCGTCTGGTCGGAGAGCCCCGTCGCGCCGTCGTCACCCTGGGAGGAAGAGACGTAGTACGTAGTTCCCGAGGCAGTGGGACAGCTCGAGTCCTCGACGAAGGCCTCGGTGCAGGAGCTCACCGTGGGAACGGGACTACCCCCTTGGCCGACCATGCCCCCCTGGGAAGGCGCGCCCGCCGTGGCTCCTCCCAGCCCGGGATTGCCGGCGTTGGGTGCGCCCGAGTCACCCGCCCCACCCGTGGCTGTGCCGCCCTGATCGGCACCGGCTTGGGGAGCGTTGCCGCCTTGATTGTCAGCACCGACACCGCTACCCGCCGTGGCTGCGCCGCCCTGACCAGCACCAGCTTCGGGCGTATCACCGCCCTGACCAGCACCGGCTCGATTCCCCCCACCTGCCGTGGCCGCGCCGCCCTGATCGGCACCGGCTTGGTTCCCACTGCCCGCCTCCGCGCTGCCGCCTCGTTCACTTGCGGGTTGTCCAGCGGTTCCCCCCTCGCCCTCGTCGCTGTCTCGGCATTGCCCCTGGACACAGCTCTGGTCCGATTCGCAACGCGTGTCGCAGTCACCGCAGTGTACCTCATCCTGGTCGAGCGAGACGCAAGCCCCATCGCACTCGTTGCTGGCTCCGCCGCAGGCCCCCGAGCCCTCGTCGGAAGGAGACGCGGAGTCGCTGCAAGCACCGAGCCACAGAGTCAACCCCAGGCAGCCGAGCCAACCAAAACGAGCCGAGTGAGCCATGCGATCCTCCCGAAGGAATAACAGCCACGGGTCGTCCTTTCCAAGCCCACGACGACCGGACCCACATCATCGATCAGGATGTTTGTGGCTGCAAGCCGCAGTAACGACGCCCGGCGTTGGGTCGCCCCATGGGCTCAGATCAACGGTTCCAGCCGCTTCATACCTACATAGGCCCAGTATGTCTCCGGGACCCGTTGCGGTCGCGCATGCTCGATGTATCCCCGCACCGAGGGGCGCCGCCACTGGGCCTCGGCATACGCCTTGACCCGTTCCGGAAGCGGATAATCGTTCAGAACCAGGCGGTGCAGAAGGAACGAGAACTCGCTGTCCGCCAGACACCAGCTGCCGAACAGCGGCCCCGCGTCGCGCGGGATCAATCGTTCCGCAACCCGCAACAACTTCTGCGCCGCACGTTCTCCGGCGGGAGAAAGCGGGGGGACCTGTAGGCGGAAGAACATGGTGATGGTCGAACGTTCCTGGCGCAGGGCATCCAGGTCCGACCGCAGCCAGGCCATCAGCTGTCGTGCCCTGGCCCGTTGCAAGAGATCCGCGGGGAACAGCCGCGGATAGGCGGGTGGTGCGAAGACCTCCTCCAGGTACTCCGCGATGGCGCTCGATTCCGCTAGCCGGAAATCCCCGTGCTCCAGGGTGGGTACCTTCTCGGTCACCGAGGCTGCCCCGTAGCCGGGGGCACGCTGCTGTCCGTCGATCAGCGACACCTCCTCGACCTCGAAGGGGAGGCCCTTCTCGGTCAGCGCCACGAAGGACGAGAAGACGTAGGGGCTGTACCAGAGTGGTTCGCCGTACAGACGTAGGTTCGTTGGGCCACTCACCATCCAAGCCACCTAGCTCAATCCGCCGAACTCGCCAGGTTGGCAGCCGAAAACGGGACGGATTCACATCGGCAGTGGCCCAGCACCGTTCGCAGCGCTAGGCATGCGTCGCATGTCGGCCCCGCCCACCTTCTTCGTGACCAGTGACCTGCACTACGGTCTCGACCCGAAGGGGGACGCGAACACCGAGGACTTGGCCCTCACCGTCGAGCAACAGGGGGCCGACGCCCTGCTCCTGGCCGGTGATCTGGGCGTTGACGAACCGTCCATTCGCGCCTGCCTTCAGCTCTTTGGTGGCTTTCGTGGGGTCAAGCTCGTCGTGCCGGGCAATCACGACATCTGGACCTCGGTGTACGACTTGCCGGACGACGAGGGCTCGATGCAGATCCACGATCACCGATTCCCACGCCTCTGCGAGGACTGCGGATTTCACCCCCTGCATCGTCAGCCCTTCCGGTTGAACGACGAGGTAGCGTTCGTCGGAAGCATGGGCTGGTACGACTACTCCTTTGCCGATCCATTGCCGGGAGCCAGCATCGAGAACTACCTGACCAAGATCCCTCCCGGCATGACGCATCCGGTGTGGAACGACGCCCGCCATGCTCGATTCGGTCTCAGTGACCAGGAGCTGACCGTCCTGTTGAACGAACGGCTCAAGGAGCACCTGGCCGAGGTAGCAGACGCCACCGCAGTCGTCGGGCTCACCCATCACCTGGTCAGCAAGGCGCTGCTTTTCCAGCCGCGTTTCATGCTCCCCGACTTCTGGCGTTTTGCCAACGCCTTCTTGGGCTCGGAGTGTTTCCTATCGACGTTTCGCGAATCCACCGAGGTGTCGCTGGTCTTCTCCGGTCATATCCACCACCCCCGCACCGTCCAGCGCAACGGCATTACCCTGTGCAGCGTGGGCAGCGACTACAAGAAAAAGGAGCTGATCCTGGCGACACCGCAGCGGATCCTTCACCACACCATCTACCGGAACTCACGCGGCTAGGCCGCGCGGGTCGACCGCGGTGTGGCTAGGCTCGGCACCTTGGTGCCCTCCAGCACGAAGGAGATCCCGTGCGTGCCTCGACCCAGCGCTTCGAAACCGAACTCGGTCATCCACGCCTCGACGGCGCGCACATCGAAGCGCCGCTCCTGCGCAGCCCAGAAATCACGAGCGAAATCCGGCCCCGAGGCAACTCGAACCACACCCCGGATGAACCAGGCACAGAGTCTGGACGCCTCGCGATCGAAATCGACAACGAACGCCTTGCCGCCCGGAACCAGCACCCGACCGAGCTCACGAATCACCGCCCGGCGCGATTCGTCCTTGGGCAGGCAATTGAGCAGGTTTTTGCATACCACCACGTCGACGCTGGCGTCCGGAAGATCCAGCTGATCGGCACGGGATTTCACGGTGCGCAGCGCCAGCTTCGCGTGCTGGGCCTCTTTGGCAGCCAACCGCAGCATGGCGGGTTCGGCGTCGACCGCGACCAGCGCGGCTTTGGTGCGGCGCCCCAGCTCCAGCAACAGATGCCCGGAGCCCGCCGCGATTTCCGCCACGGTTTGATCGGGCCGCAGGCTACCGACCCGGTTGGCGATGCAGGCGGCCAGCGGGACGTGGTCATAACGCACCAGTCGGCGGATCCCCTGCGCGTAACGGCGACAAGTTTCCTCGTTCCAGTCCAGTGCTACTGCGGCTTGTTCTGACATCTTGGCCCGTTCCGAATCAACACGTTAGCGCAAGTTGCGCCGTTCGGGAAGCATCGAGCGTGACTTGATTCTGGCGGTCGTCTAGAGTGATTGAACCAGTCGGACACACCAACCGGGAGAGGCTGATATGCTGCGAATTGCCAAATGGTTGAGCCTGTTGATCTTCGCTTCTGGATGCAACAGCTCCGACAGCGGCAGCACAGAAGAAGGTGGAGGTGGTAACGGCAACCACCCACGTGGGGGGGCTCCCAACAGCTCTGGGATCTGTGGCGCCCAGGAGGGACAGCTGTTCGGTCCCGATCACCCATGGAACCAACGGATCGACGAGGCGGCCCTGGACGAAGAATCCGACGCAATCATCTCCTACCTGGCCGAAAACCACACTTCCGGTGGGCTGTTTCGCATCGACGGACCCAGTGAGGAGATCGACAGTCTCTACGGCATCACGCTGCTTTCCGCCGACGAATCCACCACCCACCAGCAGTTCATGACCAGCGAGGACTTCTTTGAACCCGATTGCGATCCTGCCCCGGTCCCCCTGCCCGAGGGGGGAGCCATCGAGGGAGAACAGACCTACGCCTGCACCCAGGATGGTGATTGCCATCTGATCGTAGTGGACGTGGACGACTGTCGTCTCTACGAGATGTGGCGAGCCAATCTGGGCGGTGATGTCTTCCAGGGCGGCTGTCTGGCGGTCTGGGATCTGACCGAGGACTACCAGGAGACGCTGCGTGGGGACTGTTGCACCAGCGCAGACGCAGCTGGGCTGCCCATCGCCGCCCACCTGTTCACCGCCGACGAGATCGCGGCGGGTGAGATCCGGCATGCCATCCGCTTCATCCTGCCCAACCAGCACATGCGGGAACGCGTCTACGTTCGACCCGCGACCCACTCCACGGGAGCCACCAGCGGCCCTGCCGATGCCCCGCCGTACGGAGTGAGGGTGAGGTTGCGGGCAGACTACGACGAGAGTCAGCTCAACCAGGCGGCCCAGGTGGTCGCCCGAGCCCTCAAGCAGTACGGGATGATCGCCTCGGACGGCGGCAACATCACGTTCACGGCGGCCAACGATCGCTTCACCGCCGCCAAATGGGCCAACGTGGGGCTGGGGCCCAACGACTTGACCAGCCTGCAGTGGACCGACTTCGAGGTCGTGGAGTTGGGAACCCGGTATCGGTGGGACGACAGCTGCAGCTGCGAGCGGACGCCAATCACCGAGTAGCGATTCTGCGGCTCAGGGCTGAGCGACTAGCGTCACCTGAAAACGACCCGCTGGCGCTTGAGAAGGATCCCCGCGGTGTCGATAGACGAGTTCCAAGCGTGAGCGCCCCGAGATCGAATTGGATGGCCAGGTGAGCAGAGCTCGGGTTCCAGCGCCCTCGTTGCCTACCGGAGCGGGAAGATACTCCTGTTCGGGCTCTGGCCAACCCGCAGGCGCATCCACCACGAACCACGCGTAGGGCGTGGTCGGATTGCTGGGCAGCTCGAGAACCAGGCGCTGATTACGACGCAACACCACGTCAGCGCCATTTTGGGCCTGGGTGATGACGACCTCGGCCGCTAGGGAGTCATCGGCAACGGTCGTGGCCTTTGGGGTTGGTGCAGGCGGAGGGGAAGACGACGTTGGCAACGGCCCCGATGACTCACAGGTTCGAACCGGCTGTGCCCGCCCTTGGCATCCGCTCCAGAGCAGGCACAGCCCGATGGTCCACCCGAGATGGTGACGGTTCACCGCACGTGTTGGTTCAGGGTGTGGTGGCCGACGTGATGACGTACCCGTATTTGGCATAGGTCTGCAAATACTCGTACGTGAGGTGGAAATATCCAGCGTGTCCCTCGGTCGCGCCCCAGCTGTTCTTGAACTTGAAGTAGTTGTTGGTCCGGTCGTACCCGACCAGCAACATGGCATGTCCGCCATAGGCCGACGCGGGATTGCCGGCCGAATTCAGCTGCACGTCGATGACTCCGGTGTCGGCGCTGCCATCGTGCCAATCCGAACCGGCTACATATACACCGAGGACAATGTCGTAGTCCTCCCGAAGGAGGCTCTCCAGGTAGTTGGTGTTGGTGGCGATGTTGGTCCCGGTACCGCCGAACTCCGGCGAGTAGAAGGTGGACACCCCCAGATGGCCGTGCTTTTTGTTGGTATTGCAGGCAGTGGGGATGTTGGAACAGGTTGCCGCTAGGGGGTTCACGTAGGGGCTCTGGGTTTCTTCGCACACCCGATCCAAGAGCAGATACGCCCCGGCCTTCCATGTCTTCAGCCCCGGATCCGCCACGCAGGTGGAACCCTCACGAACCATGAACAGGTTGTAGGCGTGGTTTTCAGAGAGATCCTTGGTGGTGCCCCCCCGCTTGTAGACACTCTCGATCCCGGCCATTGCCGCGTGGGCCACGCAAGTGCCCCGGTTTCCCTGGTCGCGGATGGCTGTCTGAACCGACGCATGGTCGACCACTGCTGGCAGGAGAGCAACCGCTGCGAGCCGAGCCTTGCCGTAATACACCTGCGAGAGGTGAGTTCGGTACTTGGCCATCTTGGCGGTCAACGTCGCACTGGTCGTGGCCGCGGGAGCCGTCGGCTCCACGCCGACTTTTTCCAGGAGAATCTGCCGCCCCTTCGCCAGCTTCAGCGTGGGGATCTGGGCGGCAGTGTACGTCAAACGGCTCTCCAAGGCCTTCTGATCGAACAGTGCCTTGCCCGCAAGGGCCGTTTTCAATGCCGCGGGGACGGTCAGACTCCTGAGATTGAGTGCGACGGTCTTTGCCGGGACCTGTGCCACGGTCCTGGGCTGGCTCGACGCCGACGGAACGGCGGCCCGTGTCACCTGCGCCGCGACGACCAAAGCCCCGACCGCTGCTACCAACAGGAACCCTCGATTCAGCTTCATGCTCTCCTCCTCTTTCCCGCAGGGACACCGGTTCAGAGCCTCGGCAACGTGCCAACTCCCTCCGGCACAACCCTCGAATGGCAGCCACTATCGCGCGCGACAGAAGTCAGTGCAAGAAGGAGGAGTCCATCTCGGGGCCGGATGGCTTCCTTCTGGTCTGGTTCGGCGCAGCAACGAGAGGTAACTCATCGACCTTGCTGCAAATTGGGGTGTCCTCTCCCCGGTGACAGAACCCCGGCCACGCGGCAAGCTCATGCTCACTTCGAGGTTGGCATGAGGCGGTTGCCGCGCTCTCGGTCGTTCGCGGAGAGGGCTCGGTTCCCATCCTTTTCAAGGCGAGCTTGGTGCTGCTGATCGGCGATTGTGGTGGCAGCCCGGAGGATCCAATGGCGCAAGCCGGAGTGGTGGTGGTGACGCTCCGTTCCGGGATGGAGAGCCCAACCGCAGCACCCGTGAAGACGGGCCAACCGGCCATTCGCGCCGTGTCCTCCCCGACCCTCACGAACTGCACGTTCTCCGGAAGTATCGCCGACTACGGCGGCGGGATGTACAACGAGTACTACTCCTCGCCGACCATCTCGGACTCCATCTTGTGGGACAACGGTGGCTCTGGGCAGGAGATTTACGATGACGATACGGATTCGGCTCCGGTCGTTTCGTACAGCATCGTTCAGGGAGGCTATGCCCGTGGGACGACCATCACCGATGCCGACGCTCTCTTCGTCGATGCGGCGGCGGGTGATGTGCACCTGTCGTCGGGTTCCCCCGCCATCGACGCGGGCGATGGCTGCCTTGCCACGGTGCCAGCCACCGACTTCGACGGCAGCCCGCGGTACGATATCGATAACGTCAGCAACACCGGCCAGGGCGCGCCGGTCGATCTCGGTGCCTACGAGTTTCAGGGTGGCAGCAGCGACTCTGTGGTGACGCTGCCCGGAACGGGTTGTCCCTAGCGAACATGTTCTGGGCCCGGTGTAGTTGTGCCGGCCCGGTCTCGTGTTGGCCCGACGACCCCCGATCAACGCTGCAGAAAGGCCCGGCTGATGACAGGATCCCAGCCAAGAGGTATACTGTCTACCTGTTGGAGGTTGGCATGCGGCGGCTGAAGCTATCGATCATTCAACGGTCGGGTTCGGTTCCAATCCTTCTCGCGGCCGGCCTGGTTCCATTAGTCGGTGACTGCGGCGGCAGCGTGAAGGACGGGACCGGAGTGGCTGGCGGGGCAGGCGACGACACCTCCTTGGTCGGAGGGGCGAAGGGGCAGGGCGGCGAGGAGGTTGGAGAAGGGGGGGCGTTCAGTTCCGGCGGCTACCAGGTGATCGAGCTCGGTGGGGCAACTCCCAGCGGAGGCATGGCATCCATTGACGGGGAGCCGCCGGATCCCGACTACGGCTTCACCCGAGGCGAGGCGGGCTCGGGTGCCGTCGATCCGACCATGCGTTTCTGCTCGACCTTTTACGTCGAGGTTCCGGAGCAAGGAACCCTCGCCGAGCCGGGGGCAATCTGTGCGGAGCTGGGCGACAGCGTGGTCAGCAACTGGGCGGCGCGGGTCACCCTGGCCATGGGAGAGTCGAGCGCCGACGCCCTGGGTCACATCATCATCGCCGAAGACGTCCGTCCTCGATTACAGGGGCTGCCCCGAGTGACTGTCATCGAGACCTCCATGGGGGATATCGCAGCCATCGAGCTGACCGATGTGCGCGCCGAGGGCAACGCTTTCGTGTTCGACGCCACGGAAGTGATAAAGCACCCGGTTCCGTCCGAATCCTACCTTGCGATCAGAGTGGAGCTCGATCTGCGCTGCAACGATGAGGGGCGTCCCCTGGTGACGGTCCAGGCCGACACCGATCTTCACTACTGTGAAGGCGAGACGGACCCCGTTTGGGTCAGTTCCGGCGACATCTGTGCCCAGTGCTTCACCATCTGCGAGATGGCGCCGAGCCCCATCCTGCCCGCCACGGGGGATGACCCGCTGCCTTTGCCGAACGTTCTGCCTCTCCGTCTGCGCCCGGTGGCTCGGGTCGGGCGCTCCGTGATCCTGCGGGCGGAACACAACGCTGGTTCCTCGGCTCGGTATCGCTGGCGAGCCTCAGGGGGAACGCTAACGACCCTTGACTCCGATCTGGTGGTTTGGACGGCTCCTGAGGACAACCAGGCTCATTCGGTACAGGTTGCCGTCGAACTTCGGGATCGAGCAGGGGTTTGCAGCTATCGCATGGAACGCGCCGCCTAGGCCAGCTATGCGTCTGGTCCTCATCGGCCCCAATCAGCAGGAGAACCTCGCCCTTCAGTACCTGGCGGCTGCCGCCGAGAGGGCAGGGCACTGGGTCGAGCAGGTGGCCTACAACCACCGCGACGACCTCGTGCGCACCGTTGAGGAGACGCTGAAGCTGGCTCCGGATCTGGTGGGCTTGGGTATCGCGTTTCAGTACGCCATCGACGACTACGTGGCTCTGGCCCAGGCTCTGCGCGATCATGGCTACGCGGGGCATCTTACCTGCGGCGGGCATGTGCCCACCTTCTGTTACGAAGATCTGCTGCGCGATGCGCCAGCCCTGGATTCGGCGGTGCGTCACGACGGTGAAGAGACGGTGGTGGCCATGCTGGCCCGCATGGCCAAGGGTGAGCCTTTGCGGGAGCTGCCTGGCCTGGTGTGGCGAGAAGGCACCGCCCTTCGAGTTGGCCCTGCGCGGCCGTTGGCCGAGCTCGACCAGCTCCCCTGGCCGCGACGCGCCGCCGGTCCCTATCGTGTCGCGGGGATCCCCATCGCGTTCCTCATTACCGCGCGGGGCTGTGTCGGCGAATGCTCTTACTGCAGCATCCGGGCCTTCACCCGCTCGGCGGGGGGCCCCGCCTATCGAACCCGCAGCGTTGGTGCGGTAGCCGACGAAGTTGCGGCGCTCCACAAAAACCAGAAGATCCCGGTCTTCTTCGTGCAGGATGACCTGTTCATCCTCACCCGAGAATCCCTGGCCGTGGAGCGAATCCGCTCCTTGACCCTCGCCCTACGCGAGCGCGGCGTGAACGACGTCGCCTTCTGGATCAAGGGGCGACCGGAGAGCATCACCGTGCCGGTTCTGGAGGCGGCGCGGGAGCTCGGGACGCTACACATCTTCCTCGGCGTAGAGAGCGCCTGCGCGGAGCGGCTGGCGTATCTGGGGCGTCTGCATCGGCCCCCCGACAATCGTCGCGCCATTCAGCTGTGCCGCGACCACGGCATATTGCCGTCCTTCAACCTGATGCTGTTCGACCCGGACTGCACCCTATCGCAGATCGGTCAGACGCTGTCCTTCATGGATGAGGTCCTGGATCTGCCCATCAACCTCTGTCGCACCGAGATCTACGCGGGGACGCCGCTACTGTCGCGCCTTCAACAACAGGACCGTCTGTTGGGCGATTACCGGAGCTACGGCTACCGGATGCAGGATCCGCGGGCGGAGCTGATGTTCCGCGTCCTGCGGATCTGTTTGCACGAGCATGCCTTTGCCTTCGACAGCCTGCTCAACCGCCTGATCAGCCTCTCCTTCGCGCGCCAGATCCAACGGCACTTCCTGCCCGGGCCCGCAACGCAAGATCTGGCTCAGCAGGTCCAAGAGCTCCTGCTCGAGACACATCGCGACACGCTTTCTGTCCTCTGGCAGGTGCACCGCTTCGCGTCCGAGGTCCGCCTGGACGACGCGGCCAGCGTGACCCGCTTCGCGACCGATCTGGGGCTCGACTTGGCCGAGCGCGACGCGACGCGCCACGCCCTGGCCGAACGCCTGTGGACGCGCGCCAACGTCCTGGGCATGGCGAGATTTCCGGAGCCGACCGCAGTCCGCGACCAGGTGGCGCCGCGGTGAGCGTTTGACCGTTCCGGGGCGGGTGCGCACCGAAAACCAGTACTGTGGTGAATCGGCCTGGGTTCCCCTCCGGCGCTGGTTGGACCAGCAAAAGTCGATACCGCCTGTCGCCCGGTGCTAGTTAAACTAGCCAATGTCGGTGTGCGTCACCTTCCTTTCCGGCAAGCCGCGTAGCGACACCAGGCCTCACGATCCGCCGTGCGCGCAGGCGCCCCACGTGGGCAGAAGTTGAGCTTCATCAAGCCAGCGCGTAGACCGAACCGCGCTCTCCGGAATGGCAATACCCGGCAGCCAGTTTCGTAGATCCGCATGAGGATGGTGTAGAGGTCCCGGTCACCTCAGGTCGCTACGCCGGGCCTGAGGAATGCTCGGCGCAACCAGCTAGGCCGCGGCCATGTCCGCGCTCTCTGTTCTTGATTCGGACCTGTCGCGCACCCGTGAGCACCCGGCGGCTCCGACTCCATTGCTCCCCTCGGCGGAAGAGAGCCGTCAATGACCAAGTTGGCGTGTGTCACCACTGGGCCAAGTTCTGCTCGCGCATCGTGAACCACCCGTTGCCTCCATACCCAGGCGGCCTCTGAAACCAGGATTTGGAGGGAAACGCAATTTCACGACATCGCGGCCCCCCGGTCGACGAGTGGAGTCCAGTCCCGGGCAGGCAGTGGTCCAACGGCCCGACGCGACCCTGGTGAGCGTATGCTCGCGAATATCCACAAGTTTGGAGCAGCAGTTAAAGAATTGAGATCGAGTTGAGACCCGCAGCGGAGCATCCCGGTCCACAGCAGCGCTTGTCGCGGCATCCAAGGGCTATCATGTTGATCCTGGGTGGACCGAGTCGGTGCTGTTGTCCAACGGAGAAGGGTCATGACACAAACAGGGAAGAAGGCACGAGATGTTGTGCGCTGGGATCGTCCGCTGCTCCCAACAATCGGTCTTGCTGCTGCCCTCGCGTTGTCGGGATGCAATGGTTCCGACAACGAGGACGTCGCAAGGGTGTCGTCCTTGCTCGCCAGCAGCTGCAAGGGCGATGCCGAGGTGACGATCAAGCTGGGGACCGATCCCAAGCCGGAGCTATTCCCGTTGGAATGCGTGTCCTGGCAACGGCAGGCGGACGGAAGCGTAAGCATTGATCTGCTGAACATCCACTATGCCTGCATGATGGATTCTGCCGCTTCCAGATGGCAGGGCACGATGAAGGAAGAAGGGGACGGGCAGATCTTGGCGATCGCGCAGCCGAGCTGCGGAAGCGCGGTATGTGGCTGGTGTCTTTTCGATTTCTCCCTCAACGTCGAGCAGGCCGGGCCGATGTCGTCGCTTGCGGTGTCAATCAACGGCTGCCCCCCGGATTCCACGCCAACCGTCGTAGGTACGGTCGACCTGTCCGCCGAGAGCGGCACGCGCTGCCGCTACAACTTCGAAAGTGCGCTCAGCGCCGGGTCCCACCGGGTATCCGGCATTGCACGCTCTCCATGCCGGGATCCCGCGACGACGGACCTTCTCGCCTGCGACGAGGATCTGCAATGCGTAGAGGATGCTGCCCCCGACGGGGCGTCGCTGTGCCTGCCCAGGTGTCAGGCGGATGCGGACTGCCTCTCGATGGAGACCTGCGAGGACGGGTTGTGCCGCCTCGAACCGGGGTGGTAGAGCGATGAGAGTTGGGTTCACCAGGCCATCGATTCCAGGCCAGTGAACGAGAGCCAGTTCGTGGATCGCGGGACCATGTCAACCTGCCCCCACATGCAGACTATGTCACGCGAGCCACGAGATCCAACATGTCCATCGTCAGTGAACGAGACCACTTCGCGAATCGAGAGAGTGTGTCAACTGGCCGTGTCTAACCGAGGGGAGAGGCTTAGGATGTCCTGGCCGCTCACGCCTTGGGAGCATGCGGCTTGCTTCGACTACCGCTTCCCCTGGATGAAGCAGGACAACGCCGCCGCCCGGTTCCTGGACCGGTTCGGCGCCGAGATCGGCGGTCAGCAGAACCCGGGGATGCCCTTCATCGGGGCGCTCTGGCAGGCGGCCCAAGGGGACCTTCAGAGCGGGTTCCATTCTGCGCCGTGAGCGCGGAAGCTCGGACGGTTAGGGCACGACCAACGTGGCGAAGCCACGCTGCGGAGCCGAGAACCGCAGCTTTCGGCCGCCCACGTCGACCGTGAGTGGGGTTTCCTCGCCATCGTTGTAGAGCACGACGACGAGGGAGTCGTCGGGGTTCTTGAAGGCGACGGCATCGCCACCGCGCACGGCAACCACGCGCGCGCCGGGCTCCACGTAGCGCGAGAAGTGACGGAACACGTAGTAGGTTGGGGTGACGGTGAGTTGGTCGCTGTCAGCAACGAGGAGTGAGTTCTGTGCCCAATCACTCGCCGCGATCACGCGGTTGCCATCGGCGTTGAGAACCATGTGCCACGCGTTGTACGCACTGACGCCAACCTGGGTGATCGCGTCACGGATGAGCGTCCAGGTTTCGATGGCGTAGTCCACGTCGTTCGGGGCCGTGGCCTGGTAGGACGACAGCCAGAAGTAATTCCCGGCCTTGTGCTCGCTGACCCAGACGGGAATGCCCGCATCGTGGATATCTTGCACCTTCGAGGCGCTCACCATGGCGTAGCCCACGCCGGCGACAGTGCAGTATCCGCGCGCCGCCGAGTCGGCCAGCACCCCGTCAACGAAGACATTTGACCCGCCGTCGTCGAACGAGCCCAGCATGATGCGGGTGTCGAGACCCGCGTTGCTGAGCGCCGGGCCCAGATACTGGCCGATGAACGCCGCATAGGTCTCCGGCTCCCAATGGCACGACGGGTAATTCAGGGAGCTGTTGAAGCCAGGTTCGTTCTGCGGCGCGACGATTTCGATGCCGATCCCCTCGTTCGCGTAGGCTTCGAGGAAGTGCACGAAGTACTGGGCATGTGCGTTCAGCGTCTCCGCGTCGCCCTTCATCGAGCCGCCGTCGTAGTATGAGGCAATCGCCCGGGTCTCCCCGCCGCCGACCGCCGTATACCCCGTCTTCATCCACACCGGTGGCGTCCAGGGGATGGCCCAGAACCGGAGCTCGGGGTTCACTGCCTGGGCGGCCTTGATGTAGGGGATGAGGTGCTGGCGGTCTCGGTCGATGGAGAATTGGTCGAGCCCAGGATCCGGCGGAGGGCGGTTCGACTCGGTGCTGTCGGGCACGACGTCGGTGCCCGTGTCGTCGAGAGTGTAGCGGCTCAGGACGTAGTCGTTGCCGCCGATGGGAATGCGGCCCCAAACGAAGCGCGCTCCCTCGGCGCCGAACAGCAACTCCAGGGCCTGACGACGGGCGTCCTCGTCGAGCTCAGAGAGGTAGACCCAGCCCAGCTCCGTGAAGCATCCCCCGAATCCGTCCCAAGTCTGCGCCTCGTCGCTAACGTCGATGGCCACGTCGGCGTCTCCCTCCGTCGTCTCGGTCGGCTGCGCCATCTGCCAGTAGGCGCCCTCGGTCGACGTGACGACGACGGGCTCGGATGAACCCCCGGGCGTGCGGCTCGGGTCGTCCCCCTCCGAGTCGCTACACGCCGCGAGCATCCACAGGGCCATCGCACCAACCGTCACTCGAGCAATTCCGTTCATCTCCATACCCTCGAACGGGCCCCAGCAGCAGCCCCCGCGCTGCGACCAGTTGGTTCGGACGGCGCGGAGTATATACAATGACCCCGTACGTATCAACGATGTTGAGACAGCGGCGGCGTGAAGTCTATGAAGGAAGAGCTGCGGGCTGCTAGGCTGCGTAGCACCTGGCAGATTGATGCACGGGAGGCGCTCGTTGTTCTTCGCGGGCCAGCGGTCTTCGACCTTCTCGTCGGCAGTAGCGATGAAGTTCTCGGCGGACGGCGGCGACAGCTGCAACCTCGCCACGGAAGACCTGCCCGGGAGTGAAGAGCGCGATGCCTTCGTGGCCGTGCTCACGAGATCCGACAGCCGCAGCGTCCGTGAATGAGGCTAGTTCGCGGACCGAACGACCATGTCAACTGACTCAGGGTCGCCGGGCGCCTCTCCGGAACCTTGATCTGGGGCGAGTGGTCAGTCGTCACCACAGACAGCCGGAGTTCCTTCGCTTCGCCTGCACTCGACCCCCGGCCACGTCAGTCCCATCAGTCACGAACTGCTTGCCGTCGCCCACCGGGAGGCGGCACAGTCAACCTGTCCACCGCACGGAAGGAAGACCATCATGAGGCCCCACGGTGCCATCATTCTTGCCTGGCTCTCCCTCGCTGCCTGTCGAGGGACTCCGGCACACGTCGCCGTCGGCCCCGATTGCCCCGCGACACGAGGATCGACCGCCCCTCGCCTTGGAGGAACCCCGGTCGCGTTCGAGGAGGTTTATCGTGAAGCCTTTGGCGGACCCGCCCAGCGCCCGGGCGTGTCTGTCGTGAGCAGCCCAGCGGAGTACCAGCAGCTGGTCGAGAAGTACGGGCTCCCTTCACGCTTCGACTTTCCCACCCACTTCCTGGTCGTTGTCGAGAGGGAGATCAGCTGGTCATGTCAGGGTGACCACGTCGTCCAGATGACGAAGAGGGACCAGCACTACGAGGTTCTGGTGTCTTGCAGGAGCTACTATGGGGAGCGCCCGTTCCCCCCCGCTCAGGGCTATACGGTACACATCGTCGCCGTCGCGGGAGCGCCCCTACCTCTGCGGGTCGTGCGCCACCATGAGCGCGTGCGTCTCGACGACGACATTGACTGATGGCACCGCGAGCGGCCTCCGTGATGCCCATCAGGGCTCGCACCGGTAGGTACTGCCGCAACACGAGATCCGACATTACCGACGTCAGTGAACGAGGGCTCTGGCTAACCGACTGACGGCACTCTGGTTTCTTGCTGGACGAACAGCCCCGTGGCCACGCCGCACCGACCATGAACTCCGACACGAACTCCGCCCAGGCAATAATGGCCACAGCGCGGCCAGCATCGCTGGCAGAACCGCCTTTGGGCTCGAGGGGGCGGCGCCCGCCTTCCCTACCGGTCCGCGTTGGCGGTATGTCGCTAACGTGTTCTCAGAGATCAGGCAACGGCGCCGGATCCCCCGCACATTGAGTATCAACATAGGTCGTCAGTCGAATGAACACGACCGTCACGTACGAAGTGTTGCCCTCACTACTGCCTGACGGCACGTCGCGGAGCGTGAGCAGATCCCCTTCGAGCGAGGCAGGAACGGTCAAGCCCTCGATGGTTAACTGAGTCCCATCGAATTCGTAGCTACCAACCGCTTCCCCGACTTCGATGCAGATTGGAGCATCCGCCGCCAGAGACGACGTTCCGTTCATCCGCGTGGCGCTACCGTCGGCCCCTAGGCGATAGCCATCGTCAGCCAGCTCGACGCACGATGTGTCGACGCACGGGAGCCAATCCCCGGTCAAGTCATTCGTGTTGGCACTCGACTTGGGATCCGACGGCGTGGAATCACACGCCGGAATCGATAGGAACAGGCACGCAATCGGAGCAGCGCATGCTAGAGGTCGCCACATGTCGGAAGGCTAGACCCAGTGCGTAAACAGCACAACTCACCGCAATCACCGTGACGAGACGCCGGTCCGCCGTCACTCGCTGAAGTGAGCCGTAAAGAAATCTCCTTTCACCGCGAGCGGTGGTGCAGGATGTCTTCTGTCTTGGGCAGGCCCGCGGCGTCGGCGATCCGTCGGCACCTGATTGCGGTGACGACGCCCCAGATTCCAGGGCCCACCGAGAACACGGCTAGCAGCCCGAGGAAGATGGCCTCCGTCATGAAGCCGTCGGAGCTCGGACCTCCGTCGAGGCTCATGACCAAAAAGTAGACCGCCGTGGCGAGGAGGAGGATCCCGGTCCCGAGCACCACCAGGGACGGCCCCAACCGGGACTCGGCAGTTTCTCGATACATGATGGCGTCCATTCTTGTGACGGCGGCCGGCTGCTTTTCGCCCTGGGGCGCCTGCCCTCGGCGAGCGCGACGGACTCTGACCAGCTTCCACAGCCCGATCGCGCCGAAGAAGAGCCCCACCGCCGCCGCAATGCACGCGCCCATCGCGTCGACTCTCCACCAGAGCAACGCGGCCAATGACAGCAGAAAAAAGGATACCAGGATGAAAACGGCTGACGCTGTGCTCTCAATTTGGAGAGCCAAGTCGACTCTGGGAGGGGGGTCTCGTCATCGGTTCACCTCGATATCGATGGTTGCCCCTCCGCGGCGCGGTAGAGCACCTTGAAGGGCCGGCGGAACGGGGTCACTCCTACATAATAGATGCTTTGGTGCAATACAGTCAATCAGCAGCATCCGCTTCCCAATCAACGCCGCGCCGCGCCACGCCCTGGCCGAACACCCGTGGATGCGCGGCAGCGTCCCGGGGATGGCGAGATGTCCGCAGCTGCTGGCAGTCCGCGGCCAGATGGCGCCGCGGTGAGTGATTCGACCGATCTGGAATCCCGATGCCGAGAAGACGGCACTCTGCATCCCAGACAGCAGCGCCTTCACGCGGGAGTATGGTAAGAGCGCCGTCATGCTCTGCTCCTATCGCTTGCGAGCCACGGTGGGTGATGAGGTAACCATTCGGTGCCAGGTGGCAGTGGCGATCGCCAAATCCCTGGCGTTGACTGGGTTGGCGGCAAGTCTGATGAGCTGCGGTGGCCACGACCGCCATCACAACCCACCACCGCAAGGTAACGGCAATCTGGTTGGGAATGCTGCGCCGAGCGTGCCAGTGGTTCATCGTTCCAATCCCCAAGCAGGCGCAGGGCAGGGAACCGGGCAGTCATCTGGAGCACCAGCAGGCCCCCTGAGGATGGTTGGGAACGGTTCGATGTCGCCTGGGGCCTCCGGTTTCTGCTCCGCCATTCGCGCTCGTGCGGCGGCCTGCCCGAGCGAGCACATTCCTGGCGCAGAGAATTGTGCCGAGATCGAGCCTCGCCTGGAGCGACTGGTTCGAGCGGACGTGACGTCGACCGTCACGGATTGTGTTCGCCGCCACGCCTGCAATCCCGTAACTCCAATTGACCAGGTATGCATGAGGACCGCGATTAGCTCGTGGACGCCCAGCCCCCATGGAAACCGAGTACGGGCGCAGTGCGGCCGGTTGTCAGGGTCGTGCGGGAATGACGTTGGGGTGCTCTGCATGGTTCTGCCCTATTTGCAGGACCGATGGCTCACGCGAGTGGAAGGCTGCTTGAGCCTTCAGGACTGCAAAATGGTTGAGGACTGCATCAAGCAGCTGGTCGAGAGCGATGGGGCCAACTAGACGCCCACTCCCGACCCGTCCCGTCCCGAGCCATTGGGTGGCGATTGCGGGAGAAAGGTTTTGTATTTGTTGACCTCGACCCAGAGCCTGGCGCCTAGCCGGGCTCTCCTGGAAGCCAATCGAGTGCAGCTGCGACGCCGCGACGTTCCATGGCAGGTCGAACCGCCGAGATCGTACAACGATTCCCGCCCGGAACCCCCATCCCTCACGGTTGATAGAAGAACCGCGTCGCCATCCTGGCGCGCAATTCCACTTGGTCGTCACCGGAGCTGCTGCGGATGGCGCGATAGCGATAAAGGTCGTTCACGCCGCATTCCCCACAGCTCCAGGCCGACGAATCGCCGTACAGGGCGTCCAGGTACTCTCCCGGGATGGTGAGCTCGCCCTGGTCGGGGGCGTCGCATTCCACGTCCACGGGGGATATCCCGCCGTGGCTGCCGATGCCGGTGGTCAGATACAGGCTGATCCGCGCGTTGGGATCGGGGTTTGACCAGCGCAAGACCACGTCCTCGCCCTCCGAGCGCTCCTGCATCTGCTCGCTGTAGTCCCCTTCCGGCTCGAGGGCGGTGACGGTCTGCACGCCCAAGCGGAAGGATTGAATGTCTCCCCCGGTTGCTTCCACCTGGACCCCGTCTCCCCAGGTCACCCCTTTCACGTGTTCCTGCCACCAGTACACACCGGTCGACCGCGGTTCGATGGTGACGGGTTCCGGAACCAGTGTGGAAAGGATCAGATTGCCCCCGTCCACCAACGCCGGCTCCGCTGCGCAAGAACCGTCGATGCAGAATTGCCCCTCGGGGCATTCCGGATCGCAGAACCCTGGCTGGTAGGTCAGCAACCGACAGGTGCCGCTGCGGTCCTCTTCCGTGTGCCACGCGAGCTCGCGTCCATTGCGGATCTTGCCGGTCACCGTCACGACATCTTCGATCCCATCGACCGTGATGAGACTGGCGACTCTGGTGAAGTCCGGTTCACTGCGCACCGAGGACTCGCCCGCTTGACCGCCGTCGCCCGCTTGACCGGCTTCTCCACCCCCGTCGCCCGCTTGACCGGCTTCTCCACCCCCGTTGTCCTGCCCACCATTGCCCTGTCCACCATTGCCCTGTCCATCACCCTTCGGATCGCTGTCGCCGCACCCCAAACACAGGATCCCAATCAGGCCAAGCCAGTATCGCATACACCGACTGTAGCATGAAAGAAGCTAAAAACGACGGTCGTCCCAGCCCACCCGCAGCACGGCGAAGTGCCCCCGCCTGCCCCGGAGGATTTCGAGCTTCCGCCAACAGCCGTAGGCCGTTACTGCGGCCAGCACCAACAGGAACGCGCGTTCCAGGGGTGGCATGGTGGAGGTCGTGGCCGCGAAGGATGCCCGTCGCTGCGCCGTCCAGAACAAACCCAGGATCATGGGAAGGAGCAAGCCCAGCCATATTGCACCCAGCAGAGCGCGCCACCTCGGAATATGAGGTGTCCACACGGTTCCGCAACCGGCGCAGCTCCTCACCTGGGCGTGACGATGGGTTCGGTTCCACGGTTCGGGGACCGATTGGCCCTGCCGTTCGCTCGAACAGACGGGGCAGCGGTATCCCCGGTCTCGGAAGTCGCTGCGCCGTCCAAGAGACGAGTCGACGCTCAAAGAAGGCGCCTGGCCCGTCCGGGGCAGCGTGGCACCGTCGAGCTGCTGAACAACCATCTCGGCTCGGTTCATCGGGAGTGAATCCATCGCCGTGGCCACTCAGTGGGCGGTAATCTCCGCGTAAAGGCGCCGCAGTGTCGGAGCCCAGTTCATCCATTCGTGCTGAGTCGATCGTTTGAGCCCCTCGCGGCGAAGCGCCAGATACGTTTCATCGTCGGCAATGACCTTCGCGATGGCTGTGGCGAAATCGGATGCGGTATTCGCCACCAGGACGCCTCCGGGGTCGTCATCCAGAAGGCCGTGGGCGCCCAGCGACGTCGAAACGACTGGAACACCGGCGCGCCACGCCTCCGTGATCTTGATGCGCGTGCCACCCCCCAGGCGCAGCGGGACGATCGCAACCCGCGCGCGGGCATACAAAGGGTTCAAATCTACGACATCCTCGGACACCCAACAGCCAGCAGCGCGCAGGCGCCTGCGTAGCCACCTTGGAACCTTGGAGCCCGCAACATGAACCGACACGTCAGGGATCAGCTGGCGCAGTCGCTCCAGCACGCCGTCAAGGAACCATCGCAGTCCATCGACGTTGGGGCGCCATCCCATGGTGCCTACGAAGAGGACCTCGGCTCCGCGAGCCGTCTTCTGGCATGTGATGCTACTCGCGCAGCAGTTCGGCACCACGACGCATCGCTCGGGATCACAACCGAAGGATCTGACGAAGCAACGGCGATCCGACTCGCTGACCACGATGGTGCGCTGGGAAAGGGCCAGGCCGGCCCGTTCGACCGCGAACGTCCTCTTCTCGTCGACGCCGGCCAAGAGGCGGAGATGGAGTCCAGCGTTGCGGTTCAGCTGCGTGGACAGGTCCGTTTCTACGTTATGGGAGCTGAACACGATGGGAACCTGAGAGAAGCCGGGGGAGCCGAGGAGAGGAACCATCATACACACCCCCTCCACCTGGACGGCGTCGTAATGGCCCGAAACAACCAAGTCGTGGAACTTCCTTTTTAGCTCGGGCGTCCCGACATGTAGGGAGGAAAACGGAGCGCCCCGAAGGGCACGTAGGTAGCGACCCAAATGCCCAGTCAGACCCGAGGGACTCTCAACCAGATGCACGGTTCGATACGGGGGGGCGTCGCGGGAGATAGCGTTCGGCCGATTCCCGTGCGCAAGGAGATCAACCTCAGCAAATGTCGACAATACCTCGGCTAGACCGCGGATTCTAATCTTGCCACCAGTGTTGGAGGGCACAGGCAGACACATCGCCACTTGAAGAAATCTCATGGTCAGATCGACTCGCTCCCCAGCCTAGCACCGCTTCGGTCCCCCACGCCTGGCCCCTTACCGAGCGGTCAGCCCTGCCCCTTACCCGAGGGGTTTCTGGCGATATCTCGAGGGCGTCGCTCCCAGCGCACGTCCTTCTTCTTCCCCAGCCATACGACGACGACGAGCGCTGTGACGACCCACCCGACGACGACGATGATCATCGTCCCCGAGCGAACCAGCCAATCTACCAACCACGCGAAGAACCCATGACCTCCGGTCACGTACGCACGGTCGCGGAATCGCGACAGGCCCTCAGGTGTGCCGCATACGCAATCGTACGTTGTCTTGGTAGCGTGGAACGAATCGAACGAGAACCCATGGGACGCGCAAACCCGTTTGCACGCCGAAATGTCGATCCATCGTTCGAAACCCATGACGACGAGGAAGACGGGTCCAAACAGGATGACGGCGACAGCCATGGCCCCCAGCTGGTAGGCGACGAACCGAAGCGCGGAATGGAGGAAACTGGGGGGCTTGGAAAGGTCGGCTCGGACCGGGGGTTGACCGAACCGCAGTGGCCCGCTCACCGTGACAACCAGCCCCAGCGCGACCAGGGCCATGACAACGGACTGGACGACGAAGGAACCCAGTCGTGTCTGTATGACCTTCGGGAACCCCAGCCCAACACCCAAGCAAAGGGCCCCCACGACCCCAATGGTTCCCATCCACCAGAGCATCGGGTGGGGGTTGAGTGGACGCGACTCCGCCCCCAAGGGCGCGGGGTTCCGATGGTACCGAACGTAGATGGCGTGTCCGATGGCCAGCAGGTAACAGACGAACCACGCGACTATCGGAACAGTACCGAGCTCCTTCGAGGAACCGTGGACCAGTTCTGGCCAAGTGAAGACCACTTCGCACCCCAAGGCGAGGAGCGCAAAGACGAAGGTCAATAGGTGGTTAGGGGATCCGGAGGACACGCCTTATCCCTTCTCTGTCTCCCTCGGACGAACTACGCCCGCTGGCGAACCTGCTACGAGCGGGGGCGCTCGCGTAACCCGTGCCTCGGCGGGACCGTGGCGGTGCGGCTGGTGATCGGCCGCGACGGTCGAGTCGTACACTCCGAGGACGCGCAGAGCGATATGCCCGACCCGCACACCGTGGCATGCATCGTCCAGCAGTTCCGCGAACTCGAGGTTGTTTTCCCACTGCAGGGTGAGGCTACCGCCTCGATGTCGATTCGGTTCGAGTTGCCGCCTCCCTCGGCGATACCCGTGCGGTGGCCCCGGCCGCACGGGCACCTTTGGTACTCGGTTGGGTGGTCGTTGAAGGGGCCGGGCAGGTCAGCACATCACTCGATGTTGCCGCGCCACAACGGACTAGGCGAGAAGAGTAGGCGCACCTGTTCGATATCCCAAAGGCCTTGCTGGCGCAATCTTGCCTGCAGAGTCTTGCGCCCCTTGAGCAGAAAGTGCGGTGGGAACACGGTGAATCGATACAGGGTGCCATCCACGTCCTCGACACGGCCGTTCTCGTTCTTGACGATCCAGACACCGACGTAGTGGCAAGCCATGCTGGCCCAGGGAAAGCACAGGGTGTCAGTGCCCAAATGGATGTGGACCCCAAGGCTATCAGCGCGCACGTCCCAGGCCCGGGAGCCACACATCATCACTAAGCAAATCGCGGACCCTCCCCCCCAGGTCGCCCACAGGATGGCCATGTCGCGCCAGCCCGTTTCAGGATGAAGCGCCCAAAGGGCGATCGTGACAATCGCGGCAGCGAACAAGCTCCATCCGGCGACCGCCCAGCGGGACAGCTCCACTCTGAGGTGTCGCTCGCTCGCCTTCGATCCTCCTTTCTGGGCACCTGCGGCATCGGCCCGGGATCTGGGCGAGCCGGTTGCGCGAGTTGATTCCGTGCCATGGCGCCAACGAAACCAGAGAGCAGCCAGTGCGCTTAGCACCAAGGCTCCTGCGAGGTACGAGACGCCAAGAACAACTCGGGACTCGATGGCGGCCACCGGGTCTCGGGTCCACTTGACCCAGGGTGCGTTGATGGCGCTCTTGAGGCGATGTTGCGTGAGGGCGTTGGAGATCGCCCCTTGGAACTGGTTGCTGTTCTGCGTCCAGCGCAACCCGGTGAGCCAGGGCTCTTCCCAGTCCTTCGGGCAGCCAGAGCCATCACAGACGACCCAGGCGGGGACGGGCTGTGTCCGATCCCACCCCGAGGGAACGAGTGGCGCCGCGTGGTAAAGCCAGCCCTCATCCGTGTAGGTTCCTCGGTATGCCGGCTGGGGCACTGCGTCCCGCATCTCCCACCCAGAGGCGTCACTGCGCGTCAGAAGCTCAACGACCGACACGCCGCGTTCGATTCTTACCGGAAGAAGCGCACCGACAGGAGCGAGGACATTGGCTCCGAGGAATCCGGCGAGAAGACCGAACACCCCCGCAGCACCCGCCGTCACCACATACCAGTCCTTCGGCTCGGATGCCTTTGCTGCATGCATCAGAAGAAAGAGCGAGAGAACGAAGCCGACCAGAGCTCCCAACCCTCCCGCCATCGTGCTGCCAGAAAGCAGAGCGATGCTGACCGCCAACAGATAGGGGATGGATACGCATAGCAACGGCAGCCACAGGGCTCGTGCCGAACGGCGAAGAGACGACGTGGGCCCGGCGCCCACACTCTGGGTAGCCACGCTCCGAGGTTACTCCACGAGGCCGCTTTATCCAAGGCGAACGGAGCCCGCAACGGCCCTCAGGAAGGCTGGTCCAGGCTCTTACCTGACAAGGATTCCCCAGCAGCTCACACCGAGGTCGTTCTGGCGGATGGCGCAGCTGTCGTCGTTGCTGCCCCAGCAGGTGACGGTTTGGTCGGAGAGTAGGGCGCAGCTATGGTAGCCCGACACAGAGACCGCCTGTGCCGTCAGCTCGCAGTCCTCACCGAAGAAGCCAGATTGGCAATCGCAGGCTCTGCGATCTTCCAGAGCTACGCAGGTCCCTCGTGCTGACAAGGGTTGGGCACGCAGAGCTCGGTGGCCCCGCCGCTGCTCGCATTCCCAGAGAAACCACCGGCCAGTCCAGCGCTTCCCGAAGAACCACTCCGGCCGGCCTCTCCTGCGTCGCCCGCGACCGGCATGCCACTGAACCCCGCGGAGCCAGCGGGTCCCACACCTGCAGCCCCGCTGAGCCCCGGTGCACCCCCCACCGTCGTTCCGCCGGCACTCGGAGCACCACCCAATCCAGGGCGCCCCCCTGCTTCATTCGAGTCGCCGGCAGTCTCATCACCACCGGCAAGGCCCGGCCACTCTCCCGCGCTCCCAGCGCTGTCGCCAGATTCCGACGACATCCCTGGCTCCTCGAGCGCGGTGCGTGTGCAGGCGCCAAGGCTCGTGATTGCGACGGCAAGACCCAAAGAGCAGACTCGGCGGACACCATTGATGATTCCAGCAGGAATCATGGCAGAACGATACCACTGGCACGAGCATTCGTCTTGGGCAAGCCTCAGGCACGGACGTTGCTACCGAGTCACTAATGCCAGCCCGTTGCGTGGTCGAACCTTGGGGTGGTCTAGATTCCGGTTATCGAACTCGCGACTGACGTGTTACTGATAGGATTGCGTCGATGGAGATCCCAATGGTTTCACGCACCGCTGTGACGTTGATCGTTATCGCCGGGCCGCTCACGCTCGCCTGTTCCTCGGATGACACAGGCTCGACATCGTCAGGTGGAGCCGAACAGAACGCGGGGACGGTCTCCGCAGAGGCTGGTTCCGCGGGTGACGGTGGGAGTGGCGGCCGCGATGTGACGCCCGGGGAAGGTGGGCATTCCGGCAGTGCAACTGCAGGGGAAACCGCTACGGGTGAAGGCGGCGACGGCGCCGGAGGTTTGCCCGCTCAGGGTGGCGATACGGCTCGAGGGGGGGATACGACTCAAGGTGGCGACACAACCACAGGGGGCAGCCCCGAGCAGGCGGGCGGCGGTGCGGAGGAGCTCGGCGGTGAGTCGAGCGGGGGCGGCGCGGAGGAACTGGGTGGGAACCCGAGTGTTGGTGGCAGTACGCAGGAACTGGGTGGGAACCCGAGTGCTGGCGGCGGCGCGCAGGAACTGGGTGGGAGCCCGAGTGCTGGCGGCGGCGCGGAGGAACTGGGGGGCAACCCGAGTGCTGGCGGCGGCGCGCAGGAACTGGGTGGGAACCCGAGTGTTGGTGGCGGCGGGGCGGTGCGTCCCGAGGAGAACACCGGGACGGGGTTTTTCGTGGCTGATGGTCGACTGTACGACGCGAATGGCGTCGAGTTCACTCCCCGCGGGGTCAATCGTTGCCATTACGACTTCAACCCCGATTCGGAGAGCGTCTATGTCAGCATGCGCCGTGCCAACGTGAATACGGTGCGAATCAGCCTGCCCATTTGGGACGCGGCGCGAAGCGCAGAGGCCATCCAGGGAGCGATTGATCACGGTATGGTTCCCCTGCCGGCTGTCTGGTACACGGACGATTCCTACACCGACGAGTCCAACGTCACCTGCAAGGATGACGTGAGCTATGTCGAGACGGCCGTGGACTTGTGGGTCGCTCGATACGAGGACTTCCGTGGTTTCGAGCCATACTGGCTCCTGAACATCGCCAACGAATGGGGGCCCTCCAATGACGGTGCGTGGCGGGATGCCTACATCGATGCCGTGACGCGCCTGCGTGAGGTCGGCTACCTTGGTACGCTGGTGGTCGATACCGGAGGATGCGGCCAGAATCCGACGGATCTCGTGAGCTATGCCCGGGAGGTCTTCAACGCCGATCCGCAACACAACGTCATCTTCGACATGCATGTCTATGGCGAGTTCGCCAGCTACGAGGGCGAAACCTACGTTGACTCGGATTGGCCCAAACCCTACTACCTGCCGGATGCCCTCGACGAGCTACAGGGCATCGGTCTTCCCATCTTGATCGGCGAGTTTGGCCCCGGGCGGAACATTGGCCCATCACCCTCGACGGTCACACCCAGCGACCTCATTGCTGCTGCCAATGCCCGCGGGTTCGGGTGGTTGGCTTGGGCCTGGGATGACAACCCAGGTGGCGGTGACGGTGGTTTCTCTCTGACCACCAATCTGTACTACAGCCCCGAAACCTCGGCAGACGACCTCACTCTGTTTGGTCAGGATGTTGTCGAGGATCCGGACCACGGCTTGAGAGCCACGGCGACTCAGGCTTCGATCTTTGCGAGCGACCGCTGACGGAGCGGTGGCATCCAGGGCACTGCAGCTGGTGACGCCCGTCGCCTATCCCCCAACCACTTCCACAGGAAACGTTGGGAACACCCGATCCCTTGCCTTGCTGTATCGGACCCGAAGCACGTTGCCTGGGGCAAATTTGGCTAGCGAGGCGTCCGTAACCAACAGCACCTCCTCGGTGCGGAAGGCAGCGGAGCCATCCTGTGGGATGACCTCGTACTCAACCAGAATCACGCCTGCCCCGGGCCTGAAGTTGGGGCGGAGCAAGGCATATCGGAGGATTCGCCCCCGACCGGGGGCTCCGAAGCGAGCCACCAGGCTCGCCCCGAGGTGGGGTATGAGCGAGACGATGCCCAGGATGGCCACCAGGGTGCCGAGCCCGACCAACACCCAGGCCCAGCCATTGCCCAGGGCAACCAGGAAGAACCCAGCCACCGCCATGGCGATGGGGATCCCGACGAACAGAAGCCCGCTCCGGAGGAGCCCAACCATCGTCATCGGGGCCTGCCGAGAGTATCCGATGACGCGCTGCCCCAGGGTGTCGTCCAAGCACTGTGCAGCCTGCGAAAGGTCGAGCCCCGAGTGACGAGCCAGAAGTGCAGTCGCCGCCATCCGACGGCCACTGATCACCAGATCGATGATCTGACGCCCGACCTCCTTCGGAACCTCTCGGACCGTTGCCGCCTGCCCCCCGCTTGGCACTGACGGATCTCCAACCAACCGTGAAGTGGCATAGCAATACCGGCAGACCGCGACGAGCTGTCCAGAGGTGAAGGACAAGGGTGCCCCGCAGACGTCGCAGTCAACCGAGACCGAATGCATCGCCTGATAGATAACACGGAAGCTAGTGCGGCGATGCTCAGGATTGGCCCAGACTCTCGGCCCCGGACAACACTCGCCGGTACGCGAGCTGCGGGAAACCGAACGGCTACCGCGACCGGTCAACCATTGCCTGGTCGACGGTCAGCCGGAGCCCCAGCCCCAGGGCGGCTTCCTCGGGGAGGCTTCAAGGGCCATCCCAGGGACAACGGCCGGTTTGGGCCCGCAGCCGACCCCCGAACCCGACAGTGGGGTGTGCGAGTGGGGTGAGACGCGGCATATTCGGTCGGTCGCATGTCTCAAGCCGTTCCTGTCCAAGAGACCGTCCCTGCGCCGTGCCTGCGCTGCGGTGGACCGATGGCCCTGCAGCCTGCGCCCACTCTGCACGCCAACCTGACCCTGGCCTGTCCATTCTGTGGGCAACAGGAGCCGCTGCCCGCCGACGCCGCGGCACAGCATCGGCAGCTTCGCGTTCGGCTCATGCAGGTCCAGCAGGCGCGCGCTGCAGTCGAGGCACCGCTAGCGATGGTGGAGACGGTGCGCAAGCACTGGCTGATCGCTCTCGTCCCCCTGGTCATCATGAGCGCCGCGCAGTGGATTCAGGCGCTCAGCGCCCCCGCCGAGATGCCACTCGAAACCTTGGCCTTCACGGCCATCGTGGGATCCCTCGGCCTGGGGATGATTGGCGGGTACTTCGGGATGATGCGCAGTTATCGGGCGCTGATTGTCCCGCGACTTTGTGCACGACCGCCCCTGCAGCCGGGGCTCAGCGCCCGTTGCCGGACCTGCGGCGGTGACCTGCCCGGCGTTCGGGATGCGGAGGTCAACTGCAGCTACTGTGGCACCCGCAACCTCCCCAACAGCAGTCTCTCCGCCAGCGTGGACCAGCTGCTGCTCGCCGAGCGCCAGGAGTTCTTGCAACGAAGCAGAGAAGCCTTCCGGCCGGAAGCCTACGGGTTGCCCATGAAGGCCTTCTATCGCTGGGCAGCCATCACGACGGTCGTCTTCTCCGCCGTGGGCATTGTGCTCTTGTACCTAATGCGTTAGTCCTTGCTGGCCGAGGCACAGGGGAGCTCGGGTCGAAATCAATCCGCAAACAGGAGTCGTCGGAATGTCGTGGTACAACTATTTGCCGCTGCTGATCGTGCCCTTCGCGCTGTGGTTGTTCATTCGGGGTCGTCGCCAGAGTAAGGACCTTCTGCAAAAGACCGAGCACATGCGTGCGGGCGCCTTTGTCCAGCGCTTGGGGCTGACCTTGGTGGAGGGGGATCCGAACTTCCATCTGGTCATGAGTGAGGCGGAGAACTCTCTGGCCGACAACTTCAAGAGTGGCCTGAAGAGCTCGAACATCCTGGCCACGAACCTCAAGGACGTACGGATCGTGGCGACCGGGCAGCCCTATCAGAGGCCAACCGAGTTCCGTTTCGAGCACAAGGTCGATCTGAGTGCGGCCATCCCGGTGATGGGTCGAACCCGAACCACCACGTTTGGTTGTTCGCTCACCGTCCGCATCAACGCCAACGTCCCTCCCTTCGAGATCCTGGCCCGCACCCAGAACCAGTACACGACGATGCACCGGATCTATCCGGAGCTTCCCCAGGCCAATTTCGGCAATCCGATGGCGGACAGTCAGTTCGAGGTGTTCACCCTGCAGCCCCAGGTTCTGGGCAGCCTGGCCAACGTGTTGGGCGAGTTCGTTGGCCAGTTCGCGGTCCACATCGTTGGCAGCGGACAGAGCCTCTTTTTGTCATTCGACTCGTGGATGATGTACGGGCTCGGCGACGGCGCCGAGATCCTCCAGTATGGCCTCGAATGTGTGGCCTGTGCTCTGGAGGGACGCCCCGTGGCCTATCCGCGGCCCCAGATCAATCCGGGCGGAGCCATGCCGGGACAGATGGCGGCTCGCTAGCCCGCTCTTCGTCTGCTCAGCAGCAGACCGAGCAGTAGAAACGCTGAGCCACCTAACGACGATTGATCGGCGGGCACGCTGCAACCGCAGCCCGCTGTCGTCGTCGAGGTCTGGTCCTCGGAACTGCCCTCGTCGTCATCATCGTCCTCGGCGCCGGCCTCTCCGCTCTCGGGCTCATCCCCGTCTTCGCCGGCCTCGGGTTGACCGCCATGGTCGTCACCGGAGACACCAGCCTGGCTGGTCCCGGCGTCACCCGCTGCCCCTGCGGCCTGTTCGCTCCCGGCCTCTCCCGCGTCGCCGCCCGTGGGACTCTGCGAACCACCTTCAGCTTCACCGGCGGTTCCGGCTTCGGGCGCACCCCCGGCCTCGCTCCCACCGGATTCCTGCGTCCCCGCGGTTCCAGCCTGTTCGGCAGAGCCTGCGGTCCCGCCGTCACTGCTGCCCGCGGTTCCAGCCTGCTCGACGGAACCCGCGGTACCACCCTCGCCGTTGCCTGCAGCTCCACCTGCCTCGTCGGTTCCACCGTTACTGCTGCCGGCCTCCCCACCCGATGCTGTCCCACCCGTCCCGCCCGTTCCACCGGCGGGATCCGGTGGGCCTATCTGCGAGTCGATGTAGTCGGCGGGATCGTCGATCGTGGTTCCTTCGGGTGGCAGACGGAGTTCGACGAACGTGTACACCTCTGGATCGAGCGACGAGAGCAGCTCGAGCTCCGGATCCCAACGTCCCTCGGTGGTTTCCGTGGGCGCGATCTGCGCGTAACCCAAGCTGTCACTGTAGCAGGGAGCCGTCACCTGCCAGGCTATGTAGACTAGAGGGTCATCCGAGTCGGGTGGCAGATCCTCCGGTGGTACACCGTACGTGTTGTACTGCAGACCCGCGTTCATGAAGGCCCCCATCGGCTCGAAAATGACCATGCCGTTCGCGTCGGTGCGCAGGGTCTGTTCGACGGCGCCCACCCGGATGAGGCACACGCCCATATCTTCGATGGGAACACCGGTATTAGCGTCCGTGACCCGGGTCCGAATGTGAACCTGCCTGGGAATCAGCAAGCATTCGGCCTCACCGGCAACGGCCCGTGCCCGGACCTGGTTGTAGTAGTCAGCCCCGGCGGGTGGATTGACGAACAGGTACCACAGGCCGTCGGTTCCAGTCGGTGAGTTCTCCGGGTAAGAGACGCTGAACGCGCCTGCGGCATCGGTGTCCGTGCAGGCTAGATCCACCCGTCCGTTGATCCCTGCACAGATCCTCGAGTTCGCCAAGGGTTCGAGGTTGCGGATGTCGCGTACCACACCGCTCCAGGTTTGTGCCGACGCCGATAGCGGCCAGAGCCCCACGGCCAGAACCAGGAACAACGACGAGCGATAAGCCATGACTTCCCACCTTTCCGATCCAGAGCCGGCAACCCGGCATGACCGGCAAAGATACCCGAAACCCTATCGCACAGGAAGGGTCCCGCGGATTCGCTCATTCTCCCGCCTGATTGTGCGCTGTAGGTGGGACGAGGCGCGTGTGTGCAACCGGGAGGCTGAACTACACCGGGTCGCACCGCCAGTTGGCGGGCGCATCCAGATCGGGCCCCATCGGTATGCACATGCAGTTGACCGTCTCGTAATGACATTCCGGTGAATAGCGACTGCACGATCCGCTGGGAGGTTCCTGTGGACAGCGGTTGGGCGCGGGTGTCTCCGGTTCCACAAGCTCCCCCGGATATCCGACGCAATCGAAGAAATCGGTTCGGCAGGTGGTAGGCTCCGGGTTGCCCCCGAAATAGCAGTCGAAGAACGCCGCGCGTTGCTCCTCACCAAGGATGCTCAAGGCGACCTCACACTCACTCACGCCAACCTCGCTGCAGCTGGCGTTGACGACCCCGCAGTCGACCGGTTCACCATTGTAGGTGCCTTGATCGGCACGACAGGCGCGGGGAAATACCTCGTTGATGCAGGCCTTGACGTTCTCCACCGGTTGATCGGAACAGACCTCGGGAGTTTCCTCGAGGCATGCCAATACCTGGGTGAAGACGCTGGCCCGCGCGTCGTACATCAGCCACTCGCAGGTTCCGCTAGCCAGAGAGCTGCCGTATTCACACTCGGGGTAGATGGAGTCGCAGGCTCCACCCCCGAAGCCTTGCCAGTCCGCTGGGTCAGGTTCCAGACAGGACGCAGTGCCCCCGCCGCCGGCGGCGCCAGCCTGGCCTCCCTGACTGTCAGCTCCTGCTTGTGACGTAGTGCCAGCCGCTCCCGCCGTGCCGCCTTGGCCAAAGCACTCGGACGGAGGAAAGGCCTCCATTCGAACCCAGGTACCGTCTTGACAGGCCATCAAGTTGCAGAAGCTGCAGGGATCGGATGGGCAGCTGCCGCAGACGCGGTCCGGCCCCGCACAAGGCGTGTTCACCTCGCCGATGGCTGTGCACCCGGTGTCGGGCGCGCCTGCGCTTCCCGCTACCTCGATTGACCCCGCTTCCCCCGCAAGCCCCGACCGACCTGCGCTGGCTCCAGCGGCTCCGCCAAGGGAACCACCGGCTCCCGCACCGCCCAGCGAGCCTCCCGAACCGGCTGTGCCACCGTTTGAGCCACCATGGCCCCCTGTGCCACCCGTGGAACCGCCAACATTGCCACCTACGCCGGGCAAACCACCAGAAGAACCACCGACCGAACCACCAGTTGCAGTGTGACCAGCGTTCCCAGAACCTTCCTCCGAGCTCCCCGCCTCTCCGTTCGAGCCTGAAACTCCTTCCGCTGTGCCGGCTGAGGCCGAGACCCCGGCGTCGCCCGCCGAGCCATCATGTCGACTACCGGAGCTGTCGCTCGAGCAGGCGAGCGCCAGGGGAAGGAAGGAAGACAGCGCGAGGGGTAGGAAGGAGTGTGCCATCTGACTCATTGCTCCGGTTGCCATGCCTTCTGTGCACAGGCCGTGCCGGGGCAGCCGCGGGCCCATTGGGCAGGGATTGGTTGGCTGCAGCGCAACGACGTCCCGTTGCGGTCCCGCTCGTGCGAAATGGGGACGGTGGACAGCCTCTATGCCCATCCGCTGCTCTACGCGTCGCTCCACGACCAAAGGACCCATGATCTGCCGCGCTACGAGGCGTTGGCTCGGGTCGCGGCGGGGGAGGTCCTGGAGATTGGGGCGGGAACGGGGCGGGTGAGTCTGCATCTGGCGCGCGCGGGTCACCGGGTCGTTGCCGTGGAGCGGGAGCCGGCCATGTTCTCGCGGTTGCTCGAGCGACTTCGTGACGAACCACGAGCCGTGGCGGCCAACGTCACGCCGTTGCTTGGCGACATCTCCACACGACCGTTCGACGAGCGCTTCGCTCTGGTCATCTGCCCCTTCAACGGCCTGGCTCATCAGCTAACCGGGGCCGAGCTCTCCTGCTTCTCTCGGGCGGTCCAGGGCCATCTGGCTGTCGACGGTGTCTTCGCTTTCGACACCCAGCGCCCCAATCCCCAGCTGTGGCGCGGCGCGTCTGGATACGTGCCCTGGTTTCGGAACCCCGAACACGACGTGCCCTGTCGGGTCACCGAGCGGCTCCGTTACCATGAGGACACCCAAACCCTGGCGATTACCCTGGAACTGTCCTGCCCCACCGGGGAGCACCCCTCGGAGACGATGCAGTTGCGGCTCAAACAACATGATCCCGAGACCCTCCGGCTCCAGCTCACCGAGCTCGGGTGGCAGGTGCAACAACCCGAGTTCGTGGGTGAGGACGTGTTCTGGCACTGTCACCGGGGCAGCACCGTTGAGCCAGCATGGTCCGGGTGACCTCCAGCAGTAGCGCCTCATCCTCGACCAGAAGGATGGTCTCATTGCCACGTGCCAGCGATTCCGACTTGGGGGCGCTGTCGGTAGCCGAGGGTTCCTCGTCGTGATGGGGTAGGTAGATCCGGAATGTGGTCCCCTTCCGAAGCTCACTGTCCACGGTGACGAACCCTCGGTTCCGTTTGACGATACCGTACACCGTGGCAAGCCCAAGGCCCGTCCCCTTGCCTTGCTCCTTGGTGGTGAAGAAGGGTTCGAAGAGACGGCCCAAGGTTTCCTTGTTCATACCGCAGCCGTCATCGGTCACCGACAAAAGGACGTACTCGCCGGGCTCCACGCCGGGGCGCTCGGCGCAATCCGAGGGCTCGAGAATCGTGGACGTTGTCTCGATGGTTACCTTCCCCGTGCCATTGATGGCGTCCCGGGCGTTGACACAGAGATTGGCCAGCATCTGGTCGAGCTGGGAGGGATCCATCCTCACCTTGGTCCCCACCGTGCCGGGCAACCAGAGAAGCTGGACGTCCTCCCCAATCAACCGGCGCAACATCTTCAGCATGCCCTCCACGGTCTCGTTCAGGTCGAGCACCCTGGGGGAGGCGGTCTGTTTGCGGGCGAAGGCCAACAACTGGCGGGTCAAGGCCGCCGAGCGCTCTCCGGCCTTTCGCACCTCGGACAGATGGCCATACAGCGGATCGCTGGGGTGCAGGCCATCCATGGCCAATTCGGCATGACCCAGAATGGCCCCCAGCATGTTGTTGAAGTCATGGGCCACACCGCCCGCCAGTGGCCCTCCTTGTGTCGCATCCGGAATTCACACTGGTACTGGGAGAGTTCTCCCTTGATGCAGCGGTCTAGCTGACGTTCGGCTTGCTCGAGATCCTCCGGATGGACGAGACTGGCCCAGGTCGCATAGCTGTAATCCCCCAGTTCCTCGATGGTGTAGCCAATCAGCCTTGCCCAGTTTTCATCGAAGACAGTGCGGTTGGTCTTGACGTTCCACTCCCAAGTTCCGAGTCGGGCCCCGTCAATCACGAACCTCAGCCGACGACGTTCCTGCTGCAGCGATAGCTCGGCCTCGGTGAGCCCCTGCGGCCCCTCGTTCATCCCTGCGCAGCGAGATCCCCGTGTAGTGAGCTGCTCCGAACGAGGAGCCGGCCCGCGGGGCAAAGTGACATTTGTGTGACGGAAAGATGACGGTGCGGTGTCTCTATCGAGAAGAGTTGTGGTTTTCGGCGCAACACGACGCGAAGAAATTACTGCGCGACCTGCCTACAGGACAGTCCCCTTCACCGATCGTACTGTGCCCCCAAGTTGAGCGCGCTACTCGTCAGCGTCATCCTGGTCGCTCTGTTCTTCGACTTCACCAACGGGTTTCATGATGCGGCCAATGCGATCGGGACGTCGATCTCGACGCGCGCCCTGTCGCCCACGTCTGCTCTCATTCTGGCAGCGGTGCTGAACTTCGTGGGGGCTCTGTTGTCCACGAACATCGCGGCCACCGTGTGCAAGGGGATCGTCGTCCCCGAGGTGGTAACGCTCCAGATGGTGCTGGCCGGGCTGAGCGCCGCCATCGTGTGGAACCTCTTGACCTGGTATTTCGGGATCCCTTCCAGCTCCTCACACTGCCTGGTGGGCGGGATCGCCGGTGCCGTCCTGTTCGGTTTCGGGAACAGCGGCGTGCAGTGGTGGGGGATCGTGGGCAAGGTTCTGGTTCCGACCATCGTGTCCCCGCTGCTCGGCTTCATCATGGGGCTCCTGTTCAGCATTGCCATGATGTGGCTGACCACCCGTATGCAGCCGCAGAAGGTGACCGATCGGTTCCGTTCGCTGCAGCTTTTATCGGCCAGCGGCATGGCCCTCTCCCATGGGCTCAACGATGCACAGAAGACCATGGGGATCATCACGCTGGCCCTGTTCGCCGCTCACGCCATTCCTGTTCCGGACGTGCCGAATTGGGTCAAGTTGGTTTGTGCCATCGTGATGGGCCTTGGGACCTTTGCTGGGGGCAAGCGCATCATCAAGACGATGGGCAGCAAGATCACCAAGTTGACGGCCGTCGACGGCTTCTCGGTGCAAACCGGGGGGGCCTTGGTGCTCCAGTTGGCTGCGTTCTTTGGGCTGCCCGTATCGACCACTCACGTCGTCACGGCGACCATCATGGGTGTCGGTTCGACCAGGAACCTCAAGGCCGTGCGCTGGGGCGTGACCCGCAACATCGTGACCGCATGGATCCTGACCCTGCCCGTCTCCGGGTTGTTGGGCGTGCTGTTCGCCATGCTGGTCCAGTGGTTCTCCAGGTAGCCGCCAACCCTGGCTCCACCAACGGAAACGGCGCCACGTTGTCGTTCAGGACCAACGAAACGTGGCGCCGCAGCAACGCCGAGACCTGGCTCAGCCGGCCTTTTTCATTGCTTCTTCGACGGCGACGGCCACTGCGACCGAGGCGCCAACCATGGGGTTGTTGCCCATGCCGATCAAACCCATCATCTCCACGTGTGCGGGGACCGACGAGGAGCCCGCGAACTGCGCGTCGGAGTGCATGCGGCCCATGGTGTCGGTCATGCCGTAGGAGGCAGGCCCTGCCGCCATGTTGTCTGGGTGAAGCGTTCGCCCCGTCCCTCCACCGGAGGCCACGGAGAAGTAGCGCTTGCCCTGCTCGATGCACTCTTTCTTGTAGGTACCCGCCACCGGGTGCTGAAAACGGGTCGGATTGGTCGAGTTACCGGTGATGGAGACATCGACGCCCTCGGCGTGGAGAATGGCCACGCCCTCTCGCACGTCATCTGCCCCGTAGCAACGAACCTTGGCTCGTTCACCCTGGGAGTAGGCCTTTTCGAAGACGACCTGGAGCTTGCCCGTCATGTAGTCGAAGCGGGTCTGCACGTGGGTAAACCCGTTGATTCGGCTGATGATCTGCGCTGCGTCCTTGCCCAGGCCGTTCAGGATCACACGAAGTGGCGATGTCCTCGCCCGATTGGCGCTCTTGGCCAGGCCGATGGCACCCTCAGCGGCTGCGAAGGACTCGTGACCCGCCAAAAAGGCGAAGCACTTGGTTTCTTCCAGCAACAGCATGCTGGCGAGGTTCCCGTGACCGAGGCCAACCTTGCGATCTTCCGCCACCGAACCCGGGATACAAAAGGCTTGCAGGCCTTCGCCCAGGGACTTGGCGATGTCGGCGGCCCGCTTCTGGCCCTTCTTGATGGCGATGGCCGCTCCCAGGGTGTACGCCCAACAGGCGTTCTCGAAACAGATGGGCTGCACACCCTTGACGATGGCGGCCACGTCGACACCCTTGCTCTTGCATAGCTCGTCGGCGGACTCGATCTTGTCGAGCGAGTACTGCTTCAGGACCGGGAGGATTTGGGGCATCCGCCGCTCATAACTCTCGAACAGTGCCATGGTTGCCTACTCCTTCCTCGGGTTGATGACACGAGCCGCTTCCGCGAAGCGCCCATAGGTTCCGGTGCACTTCTTGAGGGCTTCACCGGCATCCTTGCCGTCCGCGATCATCTCCAGCATCGGCCCCAGCTTGACGAACTCGTACCCGATGATCTCCTCGTCCTTGTCCAAGGCCAGTCGGGTCACATATCCCTCGGCGATCTCCAGATAGCGAGGCCCCTTGGCGCTGGTCCCGAACATGGTGCCGGTCACGCTCCTGAGACCCTTGCCCAGATCCTCCAGGGCCGCGCCGATGGGCAGCCCGTCCTCGGAGAACGCGGTCTGGGTGCGTCCATAGACGATCTGCAGGAACAGCTCCCGCATCGCCACGTTGATGGCGTCGCACACCAGATCCACGTTGAGTGCCTCCAGGATGGTCTTGCCCGGCAGGATCTCCGATGCCATCGCTGCAGAGTGGGTCATGCCCGTGCAGCCAATGGTCTCCACCAGGGCTTCCTGGATGATGCCCTGCTTCACGTTGAGGGTTAGCTTGCAGGCCCCCTGCTGGGGTGCGCACCAACCGATGCCATGCGTGAGTCCCGAGATGTCCTTGACCTCGCGAGCCTGCACCCAGCGCCCTTCTTCGGGGATGGGTGCAGGACCGTTGTTGGGTCCTCTGTGGATGCACACCATCCGTGCTACTTCATGGGATACGTCCATGATTCTCCTTGAGTGCTCGCAGACGCTGCGGCACCATGCCGGAGCCGTTTGAGCTTCGGGGGGAGATATAGGCAACCGCCCCCCCTGAAGCCACAGAAATGCGGGGCCAAGTGGCTCCGGCCCCATGACCCATGGGGATGCATGGGCTCCATGCCATTGCCAGTCGCTCGCTATGGGGCGGTGGGCCCACTTTGCGGCAGGTACACGACCACGGGAGCCTCTCGGGGGTATTCGAGGTCCACCGTGTTGCAGACGAAAGGAGTGGACTCAGGGGCTGCCGGACAACCCTGGGGATCAGTCGATTCCGGGTTCGCGAATCCACAGATCTCGATCTGGTATGTCCCGGGCGGCGCGCAGTTGGTCAGTGCACAGTCGGTCGATTCGGAACCGCAGGTGCTCCGGGTCACGCGAGTACCATCCCAGCTCCACGTGAAACCCTCGGCGGGCAACTCCATGGGAGGTTGGCATATGACGGGAAGGCACATCGCCATCTCACAGGTGTCGCAGCGGACGTCGCACCAGTTGTCCAACCTCAGAGGACCGGATTGATCGAAGAGGGTGAAGCCATCGATGCATCCCCTGGGACGGCCCAGGCACCATGAGCCCGTTGCGTCCGATGACTGACGCACCGCAAAGGAGATCCCCTGACAGTCGTCGGGAGCCGTGGTGTCTGTTGCCCCACCGAGGCCGCCGGTCGAAGCCGCCCCCGAGCTGCCGGCGGACCCTCCCGCTGACTCGTCCGCGGTCCGTCGGTCGTCATCGGCAAGCAAGCCGCCGCAACCCAAGATGCCGAAGCCAAAGAGCGAAGCAACCAACCAGACCCACACGGCTTCGGCTTACCACAGGACGTCCCCAGCGTCCGCGCTCTTCGTGACTGCGCCGCCAAGACCAAGACAAGGCGCGCCAATCAAGCTATCCTTGGCAGATGACTATGCGGGCGCGTGCAGGGACTCGACCCTTTGGGGCGAGCTTGGTTTTCTGTTTGGCTGTGTACGGTTGTTCTGGCGATGACGCCGATGGAAATTCGGTTGCTGGTGCCAGTGGGACGGAGTCTCCACCAGACGTCGCAGGGGGCGGAGGTTCCGACGAGACTGGGGGTCGACCCTCGGCGCGTGGTGGCCGCGAATCCGGAGGTGAAGAGCCAGGGTTGGGGGGCGCGGTTCCTGCAGGCGGCCGGCTCGGCTCAGGTGGAGCCTTGGGCAACGGGGGAAGTCCTCCGGCTGGGGGAGGAGCAACATCGATTGCAGGTTCTGGGGAGGCAGGAAAACCGTCTCTCGGTGGTGATGGTTCGGGCGGAGCAGAGGCAGGAACGCCGGCCTTCGGTGGTGATGGCTCGGGCGGAGCGGAGGCAGGAACGCCGGCTTTCGGTGGTGATGGCTCCGGCGGAGCAGAGGTAGGAGGGATGTCCAGCGGAGGCGATGGTTCGGGCGGAGCCGAAGCCGGGGGAACCAGCCCGGAGCTTGGCGGAGCGACGGAGCCCCAGGGCGGCAGCGGAGCGGGTGGAGAGGATGGGAGCATCATCCCCGACGACGGCACGCGATTGGTCGTCTTGCCCATCTTTTTCGTCCCCACCGATAGCTCCCTGTCCGACGAAGAAGCGGCCAGTTCTCGGGCTCTTCTGGTGCAACACATGCAGCTCGCCCAGCGTCGCTACCAGATCCTCCTACAGACCGACTCGTTCTTTTTCGAGGTTCTGGAGCCAGCCGTCTACCACGCGACCCGGACGGTCGAGGAGTACAACCAGGCCAGCCCGGACAGTGCTCACGTGATGACCCGTGAGCTTCTGGACTGGCAAGGGGAAGACCGCAACAACTCGAGGCACGTCTTCATTACCCTATTCGTTCGCAAACCCAATGCCGAATGCGGCGGGGAGATCTCCTGCATGGGGGGAGCACGGCCTTTCAATGGCCGGCAGGGGACGGGAGGCGGATTCATGCAACTGGAATACACCAGTCTGGTCTCGGACACTCCCTACCCGATCCAGTCCACCCTGGTCCATGAGTTGGGCCACGCCTTCGGATTGACCCACTCCGACTGCATCGGCGAGGACATGAACAGCAGTCAATCGATCATGAGCTACGATCCGAGCCACCACTCGCAGGGCCTGGTGGAGAGCGCCACCCCCGGCATCTTCCTTCCCGAGGAGTATTTCCTGCTGGATCTCAATGCTCTGGCCTTCCCCTCCTTCACGTACGATCCTGCTACGCACAATCCAACCAACAAGACCCTGGTCAACGTGGAGGGGCAGTGTGAGCTCGGGCCCATGGACGAGAGCATTGGCACCATGGCCCGTGTCGGCTACCAGCTCTACTGGGACGGCCAGCTGGTGAGCGGCCCCGACGCGCAGTTCTATACCCTGGGGAACGCCAAGGAGAACTGCCAGTGGAACATCGATACCTACGGCGAGACGACGGTGGTTCGGTGCCTGTATGACGGCGTGCTGTTCCAGACCAACGAGTAAGTGGCTATTGGCCTAGAGCTCGTCCCTACCGACCAACTTCGGTCCGAAGCCCGTGCATTCCAACTTGGGCAAGGTGGGGAGCTCCCCACAGTTGCCCCAGCAATGGTAGCGGGCGTCGGGGCTGTTGACGCAGCTGAGGCGGAAATGGGCGTCGAGCGTCCAGTCGGGTGGGTAGCTACCAACCTCGACGGGAGCCGGGATCTGCACTTCACGGCTCCTTGGATTCACCTGTCCCACATCGTTGTCGCCCCAGCACAGGATCTTGCCGTCCTGCTTCTGCGCGCAGTTGTGCATGCCGCCGACAGCCAGTGAACGGACCGGCTCGATTCCAGGAACCGGCGGGATGGGTTCGGGGGGTCCGGCATCGGCAACCACCTGGGGCTTGCCTCTGCGAATCCGACTCTCGTCGAAGCAGCCCACGGTGCCGGCGGCCAAGAAGCAGCCGTGACGGTCCCCGAGACTCACCGAGAGGAGTCCAGCGCCGGGCAGATCCAGCGGTTCCGCTGGCATGCGCAAATACGCGCACGTCGTTCGGGCCTTGCCGGAAACGCAAACCAGGCCGCTCTCACCGCCCAGCGCGATGTGTTGGGCCCCGCGCGCCCCAAGTGGCTGGGGCTCTCCGAATTCACCCGAGGCACCGAACATGATGTCGAAGCAGTCCACGTCTCTGTCAACCGAAAGCGAGCAGGCGGTGTAATTCCCCACCTCGACCTGTACGGACGGTTTCAAGGGCATGCGCACCGGCTTGTCCGGCACGGGTCCCTCCGGTTGCGCCGTCCGCGGGGCACTGAAGCAATAGACCGCGCCGTCCAACGCCAGGCCACAGGCAGCATACATGCCGATCCCGACCGTGCGCAGGGGCGGCAGATCCTTGACCGGTTTGGGGTCCTCGGGCTGCCCATCGCGATCACCCCATTGATTGGCGTGCCAGCAGGAGACACTGCCGTCGTATTGAAGGGCGCAGCCGTGATAGTGCCCGATGGCTAGCTGACGGATGTCCTTTGGTCCGGGTCGTGGTGCGGGCGCAGTTGACGCAATGGCCTTGGCTGGTGAGGGACGAGGCTGCACAGGCGTCGATGCCCGAGGCTTGTCCACGCAACTGAAGGCCAGGAGCAACAGGGGTGCCAGGCTGTATCCGATGGGGCAGCGGTTCATGGGTCGAGACGTCGCGTTGGACATGGCAATGCTACCGAGCCTTGGACGCCAACGTCGCGGAAATTCGCGCAACTCGTGGCTCCCGCGGCCGATTCCCTTGGGTTGGCAAGCCCGACCCGAGGTGCCAAAGTGCCCGGCCACCTGCTCGACCCGACCATCGACATCGTCTTCAAGTTGCTCCTGCTTCGACGTCGTGAGCTCCTGTGCGACATGATCGAGGCAGTGCTCGACCTCCCTTTCCCCCTCAGGGACGTCGAGGTCCAGAACCCCGAGATCCCGGAGGACTTTCCGGGTGACAAGAGCGTCGTGCTCGACGTCCGGGTCCGGCTCCACGACGGTCGCCAGATCGATCTGGAAATACCGTCGACCGTACCGCCGGGCACTCGTGCGCGCTTCCTCTATTACTGGGCCAAGGGTTTCGCCGATTCGTTGGCTCGTGGTGAGGAGTACCTGGCGCTTCGGCCCTGCATATCCATCCTTTGGTTGAAGGAGCCACTGCTGCGAGGTGACCGATTTCACTCAGTGTTTCACCTGGCGGAGGACGAAACGCAGGAGGTCTTCAGCCCCGAGATCGAGTTTCACGTGTTGGAGCTGCCGAAGCTGTCCTTGGCGGAGGCCGGCGGGCAGGCTAGACTACAGCGCTGGGCTTGCTTTTTGCGAGCCCGGACGGCCGAGGAACTCGAAGAGCTGGCAGAAAGGGATGCCGTCATGAGCGCTGCCAAGGATGCACTGAATGAACTCTCCTCGGATCCGACCGCCCAGCGTCTGGCTCGGGAAAGAGAAGCCGCAGTGCTGATGCACCGTCACCTGCTCAGTTCCTCTTGGGAACAGGGTCGCGCCGAGGGCCTACTCCTGGCCGTTCGCTCGATCTGTGACCTCTTGGGGATCGAGCTGGACGAGCACAAAGAAGCGCAGCTGTCGGGCCTCGACCGGGAGCGGCTGGAGCGACTTGTCGAAGAGCTCCGCACTCGACGTCGCTGGCCAGCGACGGTGTGACTGGTCAGTGCATCATTACGCAACCCGTAGCTCCTGCGACCGAATCTTCTGGGCAAGCAGTTTTCCCCCAGGAGCCCCGTGTCCCTCCGTCTGCTCGATCCGACCCTCGACATCGTCTTCAAGCTCCTACTGGTCCGCCATCGCGATCTGCTCAGCGACATGATCGAGTCGGTGCTCGACCTCCCGATGCCGCTCAGGGACGTCGAGGTCCAGAATCCGGAGATCTCGGAGGAGTTTCCTTTGGACAAGAGCGTCGTGCTCGACGTCCGGATCCGGCTCCACGACGGTCGCCAGATCGATCTGGAGATGCAGTCCACGGTTCCACCGGGCACCCGTGCGCGCTTTCTGTACTACTGGGCCAAGGGTTTCGCCGATTCGTTGGCTCGTGGTGAGGAGTACCTGGCGCTTCGGCCCTGCATATCCATCCTTTGGTTGAAGGAGCCACTGCTGCGAGGTGACCGATTTCACTCAGTGTTTCACCTGGCGGAGGACGAAACGCAGGAGGTCTTCAGCCCCGAGATCGAGTTTCACGTGTTGGAGCTGCCGAAGCTGTCCTTGGCGGAGGCCGGCGGGCAGGCTAGACTACAGCGCTGGGCTTGCTTTTTGCGAGCCCGGACGGCCGAGGAACTCGAAGAGCTGGCAGAAAGGGATGCCGTCATGAGCGCTGCCAAGGATGCACTGAACGAACTCTCCTCGGACCCGACCGCCCAGCGTCTGGCTCGGGAACGGGAGACGGCCGTGCTAATGCACCGTCACCTGCTCCGCTCCTCTTGGGAACAGGGTCACGCCGAGGGGGAAACCAAGGGTCGCGCCGAGGGGGAAACCAAGGGTCGCGCCGAGGGCCTACTGCTGGCCGTTCGCTCGATCTGTGACCTCTTGGGGATCGAGCTGGACGACCAAAGAGAAGCGCAGCTGGCGGGCCTCGACCGGGAGGAGCTGGAGCAGCTGGTCGAAGCGCTCCGCAGTCGGCGTCGTTGGCCAGAGATACTCTAGAGATCCGTTTCCGTTACAGCGCGAGGCCGACGGCCCCTCCCACGTAGACCAGACTCGTGCCGTCAGTGCGGTCACACCGCCTGTCATCGCCTTCTTCCTGGCAGGTGAAATCGTGACGATTCCTCATCGTACTGAGCCCAATCAAGCCACGACTGACCAAGCGGGTACCCGCAGGCAAGACATCCAGCCCCAACTCGAGGTTGGTCCAGTCGGCGCGGTCCCAAATCTGGGGCGCATTGTCGCCACCGCCCATCATCGCGGACAATGGCCGATCGATGATTGCGCCGATCCCCTCCTGTCCGCCAGCATGAACGTAGCGCCCCGCCGATATCCCTCCGCCGACCGTTAGAAAGAGTTGGCGGCCAAGTGGGAGTCGCACTCGCGGAGTGACCGCCCACTGCGGCCCGCCTGCACCCCACCCCGCCCCACCGTTCAGCACGATGTAGGGCCAAGGACTGAGGTCGAGGCTCAAACCAAGGCAGCCCGCCGGGAGCGCCATCCCCAAGTGAACGTAGGCAGCAACTCGATCTCCCGTCCAAGTGGGGCGCGAATCGAAGCTCGGTTTCGGCAGCTGGACAGGCTTGCCCCATTGGGTGTTGGCGGTGCCACCGGCGGTTGTCGAACCCGACGCTACGGTCGTTGGTGCGGGCCTTGCCGAGGCGGTTGGTGCGGGATTGCCGCTCGACGACGTTGGCGCCGGATCCACCGAAGACGGTGCCGAGAACGGACCTGCCTGTGCCAGGCGCACCACGTACAACCCAACCAGGCCGGGTAGTACCACCGCCGACCCGCAGCGCCGTCCCCACACCACCGAGAAACCCATGGGAGGATCCTCGCCCCGTCCAGCCTGCCGGGTCAAGACAAGAAGCTCCACCCAAACCCGGTTCTGGTATGGGTGTCCATCGCTGGTACAAAAACGGATCGCCTCGACAATGAGACTACCTCGAAAAACTGCAGGGGTTCCTAGCGCGGTGTCGGGGTTGCCGAGCATGAGCCGCTTCCTCTTGCGCACGCGTCTGGAACGAAGGGTTGCAGGTCGGATGTGGGTGACGACCTCGCTGGTCGTCATGACCGCGGCCCTCTTCGCAGCTTACGGCTATTGGCTCGGGTCCGGAGCGGGTCCCGATGCCTCTCGTGCCATGTGGGAGCTCTGGCGCTGGTTCCTGGGGACGTTGGGCGGCCTGATCATCCTGTGCGCGGCCGGCAGAAGGCCTCTGCTCCTAATCCCGGCACTTGGTGGGGGCTGGACCAGTATTGCGTTGGCGGTTTGGTTGACCGGCGTGGGGGAAGACTGGGGCATCACCGATCCGGCACATCCCGTGTCCATGGTGGACGAACAGGGAACGGCTGACGCCAATGATCCGAGCCAGAGACTCTGCCCGCCAGTGCCCTCGGTATGGCCGGAGCGTGTCCCCGCAGCCAATGCCACGATCACGCTCGGACGGGACCGGGCGACATTCGAGGTCGACTCCCATCAAGCGGCAATCTGCCTGGATGCCGAGAACGAACTGCCCCCGGAGTCGGCCTGGTTGGGCGAGCTTCGACCGAGTTACGCTGCCTTGGCCCAAGCCGCGGCCCAGCACCAAAAGACGCTGTTACCGTCCATCGAGTTGATTCAGGGCAAGGCGAAGCAGATCGACGACGGTCTGGTGGCGGCGGTACAGGCTCATCTCGCCTTCGGAGCCCCGAGTTCTCCCGCCAGTCTGGAGGGGTGGCTTCGAATCGCGCTCGGCCATCTAGAGCCCGGGAGCATGGCCCACGCCTGGGCGCTCGGTGCACTCGCCGCTGCCGGTCGTCTCTCACCCGAAGAACGGCGCGGTTTGTCGACGCCGGTCAAGGACTGGGTTGGTGAAGCGTCGCAGGAGACGGTGACTGGCTTTTACGCCTGGTCCGACGAGTTGACCCGCACCTATCGGCTGTTTCGCTATCTGCAGCGTCCCTTCCCGAGGAACCATCCCGTCCCCGAACAGATTCGCAACCAGCTCCGCGCCCATCCGGAGCTTGCTTCGGCCTACCACCGTCTGCTGCGGATCCAAGACCAAATTACCAACCCGACCCGGCAGGTCAGCTTCGACAACTCCAGTCAGCCCGGCACCGACCAGTCGACAGTGCGTTTCCTGCCGCTGGCACGTTCTCACGAGGTCGACGCAATCTCAGCGGCCCCTTCTGGTTACTCGACCATGGCTGCTTTCATCGACGCGGTTCGAACGGGGAGAATCGATCTTTCCCCCAAGCCCGACTCGGGGCTTTACGACCTTTTGACCTATGCCTCCGAGCCGCTGCTTCTGCCGGATCGGGCACAAGAGCATGGCAAGGTCCTTTTTACGCCTCGCTATGCCAAGCGGCTGCGTCATGCCTTCGCGGCGCTTCAAGCCAAGCATCGCGACACCTTCGGCATTTCCCTGGCATCGGGAGAGATCGGTATTTCTGGCCCTTCAGTGTTCCCAAGGTTGAGGGTCGAGCCCGCAGCGACGCATTTTGTCAGGATGGCCGAGGCGCATGCGGAACTGGCGCGGCGCCTCGAGCAGCTGCTCTCCCGGGAGGTCACCAGCAGCCTTCACGGAAGGAAGGCAGGTGGGTTTCGAGAAGAGTCGCTGGCTGCTGAGTTGGTCTGGCTAGAAGCCCTGTACCGCGGGCTGTATCTGATTGCCTTGGACGATCTTGGGATCGGTGTCTCCGGTTCACGAGAAACCGATGAGCAGGCCAGCCGTCTGGCACTGGACTGGCTCGCCAATTGGCAGCGCGATCCAGATCTGTCGGTGGACACCCGAGTTGCGGTGAAGATTGCCGATGAAGAGGGCGGCAACGTTCGAGTGTGGTCCACGTTGGGTGTCCGAGGAACCCTGTTGCTGGCTTCCTATCGGGGTTCCGTTCTCATTCGTCCCGCCCTGCCAAGCAGCACGGAACCGAGGCAATGGCGTTCGGTGTACGACCTCGATTGTCGCGAGTACATCCTGCCCACCGATGACTTTGGCGAGTTCTCGGCGCGGGCCGTGCCCAGCCGTGCTCAGCTCGTCGAGCTAGCAAAGAAGGCCAAGACCCGTCGGGACTGGGAACGCGAGCTTTCGGCTCCGTAAATCGATTGAGCAACTACCGTACGTGGATGTTCGGCTGCGGCGGTTGGGCCATCCCATCCCCGATGTGGAAACTGGTATGGGGCGGCTGGTTGTACGTGGCGTTCTGAGAGGAGACATTGGCCCGGTATTGGGGATCATGCATCAGCGTGTAGATCTTGCGGGACGTGACCTGGGTCGTCGTGTACAGGCGCAACGAGTTACCGCATAGGAAGATGACTTCTTCACGCCAGTCGCCGACCAGATCGGCGGAGAGGTTCGGTGCCGATTTGCTGCCATTGATCGAGGTGCAGCCCGAGGCAGTGAAGCCTTGCCCCTGGGAGTCGTATTCGCTCACGACGTTTCCATCCAGGAGCTCACGGCTCTCGTCTCCGTCCCACCAGATGAGGAAGTTGCAGGCAGCAGCGTTGTTGCCCACGTTGTCGCCATTCGCGGCGCTGAAGAGCCCCAAGCCGTTGGTCCATACCTCGGCGCCGGGGTTACTGGGGGAGATGTCGTCGGCGGCGCCGCGGGCTGGTCCTTCCTCCCCGGCTGGCGTATCCGGACCCTGCCAGACAATCTCGCAGGTCTTGGCGTCTCGCACGAAATAGGCCGGCACCCGGTCGCCCTCGGTAGGCTGGTACACCTCGATTCCTGGGCGGGAGGGGATGAAATCTCCCACGTGCAGGGCATCCCCATGCCCGTAGAAGCTCACCACACAACCCGGTGTTCCATCGGGATTGAGCGTCATGGGTCCGGGGATGATCTCCTGGCGATTGTCGCCGTCGGCGTCGGTCACCATCAGAGAGTGACATCCCTTGCCAGCGTACGACGAGTTGCCGCCGTCGTCAGTGTCGAAGTCCCACACTAGACTGAGCTGCCCATCGCGAAAGTCGTAGGCCCCGAACGTGGTCCGCTCGTAGTATCCGCGCTGGTGCACCGCCGTGGGCATCCCAGTATCGTCCAGGAACGCCAGCGAGGCATTGTAGCGATCCGAGCGGTTGCCCCAATCGTCGCCCCAGTAGCCGCTGTCAAAGGGCGCGTGGTAGGCAATAGTGGCAAGTTCGGCGCCATCGCGACCGCTGAATACCGTCAGGTACTCGCCGCCTCCCCCCAGGATGCGACCCGCGGCGTTGCGGTAGTCCGCGGAATCGTTGTCGTTCGCCGCGGGCCCCTTGGACAGGTAGCTACCGGTCCCATCCCGGGTGCCGGGCGCCGTCTTGACGACCAGCTCGGCGCTTCCGTCTGCATCCAAGTCATAGACGACGAAGGGCGTCGTGTGCTCGCTCTCGCGAACGTTGATCCCCAGATCGACACGCCACAGCAGGGTGCCATCTAGCTCATAGGCAGCGAACTTGGGTTGGCCGGTGGTACCGTCCTTGGACGGATCCTGAGGGCTGTTCTGTTCCTTGACCACCAGCTCGTATTCCCCGTCACCATCCAGATCTCCGGGAGAGGTGTCGCCCGCGGTATATGAGCTCGGGGTCTGCAGCGGGATGGTCAGGTAATCGTTCTGCCAGACCGGCGTGGGGGAGGGGTCACTTCGGGAGACCGAGGAATCACCCAGTTCTTGTCCGCCCAGAACGGCGCGCACGGTGTAGGTGGCTTCGGACGTTCCGGCCTCATCGACCAGGTTCGTGCTGTCGGTGATGGGGGAATCGTTGACCAAGGCTGTGTCGCGGTAGACGTTGAAGGCTGTGTCCGATGATTCGTAGCCCATCAGGCGCCAGCTCAAGAACACGCCGTTGTTGGTGCGGACGGCGACCAGGCCTCGGCACAGATCCTCCATCTGGACGACACCCGTCGCGGACTCAGGGTTGACGCCGCAAACCGACGTGCCCACGGTCCCACCGGAGCCGGGGTCCCCACCGGTAGCCGGCGCCCCGCCCGCCATGTCCGTCCCGCCCTCGGCAGGCTGATCCCCTCCGGTTCCCGGATTGCCGCCGGTTCCCGGGTTGCCGCCCGCGCCGGTGTTGGGCACGCAGTTCCAGACCCTACTGGTTGGATTGCACGTGCAGGTCCGGTCACTGCGTTGGCACTCGGTGTTATCGATGGACGGATTGCATGGGTCGTTGGTGTCAACTCCCGAGACGCAGGAACTGGTGCCGCCCCCCGCGCCGGGATCTGGAACACCGCCTTGACCGATCACAGCACCACCCTGGGTGACGACGGCCCCACCTTGTGCGGGGGTTGCGCCGCCCTGACCAGGGATGGCACCACCTTGCCCGATCGCCGCACCGCCCTGGGTGACGATGGCTCCACCCTGACCGGGGATGGCACCACCTTGACTTCCCGCGCTTCCCCCGAAGCTCGGAGGCGCTCCGCCTGATGCGAGCCCACCGCTGGGGCTAATCGTGGCACCGGCGAAGCCGGTACCTCCACTGCCTGCAATCGTTTCCGAAAAGGGTCCAGCTCCATCATCATCACTGCAGGCGACGACGAGTGCCGCCACCAGCGGGACCGAAATCGTTCGAATCAACAATGTCATGGCGTTTCCCGCGCTCACCCGGAGCGCAAATTTGCAGCTCGATCAATCGACCCGACAGGTTGCAGTGACTTCATCCTGTGGTCGAAACCGGGCTAAATCCGTCACGAGTCTCGCCGTGGCGACACGGTTTGTAGGTGCATATGCTACCGCCCGCCCCGGAGCTGGTCTCCGACGTCGAGTCTGGTGGCCCAATCGGGAAGAGACTCGATCCCTTCATCCTGCAATTCTGAACCCCCAGGGGAACCAAGAGTGCCCCTCCTGTTCTGGGCAGCTCGGCGGCAGCATTGACGCTATGGAGCCGTCCGTATCCAGCCGGTTGCGTCGGGTTTTGCCTGGATGCCCCGGAAAGGGCCGAAGGTTGGTGGGCCTGGCAGCTCTCGTACTGGCGACCGCCCCTGGTTGCGGTGACGACGCGAACGACCAGAAGGTTGCGGAAGGCACCGGGGGCTCCGGGTTCAGTAGCAGTGGTGGGGCGGTCGTTGGCGGCGGTGGGGCATTCGTCGGCAGCGGTGGCGCATTCGTTGGCAGCGGTGGCGCATTCATCGGCAGCGGTGGCGCATTCATCGGCAGCGGTGGGGCATTCGTCGGCAGCGGTGGCGTGGTCATTGGCAGCGGTGGCGTGGTCATTGGCAGCGGTGGCGTGGTCATCGGCAGCGGTGGCGTGGTCATCGGCAGCGGTGGCGTGGTCATTGGCAGCGGTGGCGTGGTCATTGGCAGCGGTGGGACGCTTCTGGTTGGGGGCGGCGCAGGCGACGCTGCCGGTGGCCAAGACGTTGGGGTTGGCGGTGTGACGGCTGAAAACGGCGGCGCGACCACGGAGTTGGGTGGCGCCGGCGGCGAATCGAACGGTGGGACCGCCTCGGGTGGCGAAGCGACCGCGGGGAGCCCAGGTACGGCGGGAAGCAGCGGTGGGGAAGGCGGCGGGCCAACCGACACGCGGTCGCCCGGCTGCGGCACGCCGCTGGAGCGTCCCGATCCGCGGGTCCAGCAGACCATGCAAATCGGGGACGCGACCCGCTACTACCTGCTCGACGTCCCGTCCAACACCGACAACCAGACGCCCCTTTCCCTGATTTTCGCCCTGCATGGCTACGACATGAACAATGTCGCTGTCGTGGGCCCGTTCAACTTCACGTCACGTTCCAACGGTCAAGCCATCACTGTCTACCCCTATGGGGAGGGGCCACCGCCCGGAGATGTGTCCCACTGGGGCGATCATGTCCTCGAGGCCACCTGGGCAGCCAACGAGGCGAACTACACCTACATCCAGACGTTGATGGCGGATCTGCAGGACCGATACTGCATCGACACCAGCCGTGTCTTCATCACCGGGTTCAGCATGGGCGGCTTCTTCACCAACACCATGGCCTGCGCCCACAACGACTGGTTCCGCGGCTTCGCACCCGTCTCTGGAGGGGGGCCCGGCTCCTGCGCAGATCCCGACACCAAGGCTGCGATCATGATCCATCATGGAACCGCCGACGACATCGTCGAATTTTCGAGCGGCGAGGACAGCCGCGATTTCTGGATCGGTCAGAACGGTTGCAACCAGACCTCGGCGTCGTCGTACGACAACTGTGAGACCTTCGACGGCTGCCCAGATGGCAAGCCGGTCGTCTTCTGTATTGGCGGCTGGAAGCACTCCATCGAGGGGGTCGAGACCCAGAACATTTGGTCGTTCTTCAACAGTCTCCCCTAGGCCACCCCCGAAACGTACGGTGGTGATAGACTCCCCCCAACGGCTCTTGGCCGCTGGCCATGGGGGGTACTGTGAAACCACTCGCTCGAAACTCGTACCGAATCGTACCGGGCCATTACTACGAAACCCCCAAGGAGCTCTGGGGGTTTCGAGGCGAGCCGGCTCGGGGGAACGCGCGAGCCACCGCCCGCGCCTTCCTTGACGCCAACGCGGCTACGCTGGGTATCGAGGTGGCGCCGCTGTTCGCCAACCAGCCCCGCATCATTCACGGGCTGGGCGCCGTCCACGTGATCCTGCAGCAGTGCTGGGAGGGCCGCCGCGTCCATCGGGCGTACGTTTCCGTGCACATTGGCGCTCAGGATCGCTCGGCCTATCTGGTCAAGAGCCGTGCGGCGCCCCGCGATGTGCTGGAGGCTGCACCCAAGTCAACGGTCACCAAGCAGAAGGCGGCGCGCATCGCTCTCGGCCTTCTCCGCGGGCGCGGGCAAGCGCGGGTCGTTGGCCAGCCCGAGTCGATGCTTTACCCGGTCCGAGACAAGCTGCGATCGGCCTGGCGGGTGCGGATCCACCGCACCCAACCCCGTGCCGAGTTCATTGCCTACGTCAACGCCAGGACCGGCAAGCTGATTGACTACTACGACAACCTCGCGTGGGCCACCGGGCATGGGCGTGTATTTTTGCCTCACCCCATGGCGCGCGATCCCCATTTCGAGCCCCTGGATGAGGACGGCGAGGTGAGGCGTCCCACCCCAGAGTCGTATGCCAAGGTGATCTTGTCGGGCCTTCTCGGCAACGGGCACTTGGACGGCAAGCGCGCCAGCACGCGACTCACCAAGGACCGCGTGTGCCGCCGACACCACGACTTCACCATGGACGCCCACCGTCATGGGTTCGAAGAGGTTTCGGCATACTACCACGTGGACCGCGCCATCGCCTATGTCGAGAGCCTGGGCTACACGGGGTCGCGACGGATCTTCAAAGAGGCACTCGCCATCGACGCTCGCGGCACGAAAGACGACAACTCCTGGTACAGCCCGGGCCAGCGCACGCTCACCTTTGGCTTGGGCGACGTGGACGACGCCGAGGACGGGGAGACGGTCCTTCACGAGTTCGGACACGCACTGCAGGACGCCATCTGTCCGGACTTCGGGCAATCACCCCAGGCCGCTGCGATGGGCGAGGGCTTCGGGGACTACTTGGCCGCTAGCACCTTCGAATCCGAGAAGTCGGCGCGCTATCGGCACACCGTGATGGCCTGGGACGGCGCCTTGTTCGAGGGGGCTCCCCCCTGCGTTCGTCGGGTCGATTCCCCGCGCAGTTACGAGACCTTCGATCACGCGAAGAATGCAGACGAGCACGACAACGGCGAGATCTGGGCAGCAACGCTGTGGGAGGTGCGGGAGTTGCTGGGCCGGCACCAAGCCGACCAGGCCATCATCGACAGCCATTTCCAGCTCGACGGCTTCACCACATTCGCTCGGGGCGCGCGCGCCATCCTGGACGCCGACCGGAACCTCTTCGGTGGAGCCCACCAGACTCCCCTGAAGAGGATCTTCCACCGTCGCGGGATTGGACCGGTGGAGTAAGCTCGCGGCGGGGCCACAGGTGGGCCCACGAGCCCCACCTGCGGGGGCAGGTAGCGCAGCTGGCGTGATTCGGCTAAGAAGGGCGCCTCGAACCCGGAGCGGTCCGCCGCTTCAGGTGCGCGCCCTTGGCGCGAGGAGGAACCATGGTCGCTGGCGAAATCAAGGCATCGGAGCTCAATGCACAACAGTTCATCGACGAGGAGGTCCAACGGCTGGCCTCGGTGGTGGGTGACGGCTTGGCGATCAACGCCCTGTCCGGCGGCGTGGACTCTTGCGTGGTCACGCTCCTGGGACATCGGGCGCTGGGCGGGCGGCTCAAGACGTATATGATCGAGAACGGGTTGATGCGGCAGGGAGAGCCGGCGCAGGTCGTGGAGCTCTTTGCCAGCTTGGGAGTGAAGGTGGAGCTGGTCGATGCGCGGGAGGAGTTCTTCCACGCCCTCGACGGCGTGACCGACCCGGAACAGAAGCGCGAAGCGATCACCCAGACCTTCTACAAGCGGGTCTTCGCTCGCCTGGTGCGCGAGAGCGGTGCCAAGCATCTCCTCCAGGGTACCATCCTGACCGACATCGACGAAACCGTGGCGGGTATCAAGCGCCAGCACAACGTGTTCGAACAGCTGGGCATCAATCCGGAGGAGGCGTTCGGCTACAAGATCCTCGAGCCTGTCGTTCGGTTGCGTAAGGATGGCGTTCGGTTGGTCGCCCGCGCCCTGTCTCTCCCGGAGTCGGTGTATGCTCGCCCGCCGTTCCCCGGCCCAGGCCTGGCGGCGCGTGTGATCGGAGCCGTCACCCCTGAGAAAATAGACCTGGTGCGCAAGGCCACGGCGATTACCGAAGAGGTGCTGGCCTCGGCGAAGGCGTTCCAGAACATGACCATCCTGCACGAGGATCGGGTAACCGGCATGCGCAATGGCAAGCGGGAGTTCGGGCTGCAGCTCGAGGTGCGCTGCTGGGACAGCGTGGACGCCCGCACCGCCCAACCCACCCAGCTCCCCTGGGAAACCCTGCAGCGGTTGGCTCAGAGGCTGCTCGATGGCGTCCCCGGGGTGGTCAGCGTGACCTACCACATCGCACCCAAGCCCCCCTCCACGATGGAAGTCGTCTGAGCGGGCATTGGTGAGCCGGGCGCGGTCGGCAACTCGACGCGTCACGCGGGCGCGGCTGTTCTCGGACGGTCCGAGGGCCCAGCGCTTCGGCTACCCTTGCGCGGATACGGCTGCGGATCGACGGCTCAGAGCCGTCGGTCCGAGCTGGCCTCTTCTTCAGCACTCGAGTCTGTGGGCATGTTCACAACCGTTTGCCCCATGGTCCAGTTCGTCAATGGGGCGGCCGCCAAGGGCAGGATATCCACCCCCCGGGCTACTGCCAGCCGGTGGCGTACTGGTAGCCATCACAGACGTTGAAGGCGTAGCTGCACTCCGCGGTACTCGTGCCACAGCCTCCCTTGCAGGTGCATGCATAGCCGTCAGACGTCAGGCTGGGGCACGTTATGACGAGCTGCCAGCTGCCGTAGACACATTGATACAGCGAGTTGCCCTGACACTCATATCCGCCATCTGGCGCGGCGCCGGTGGTGCAGGAGGTCCATACACAACCGGGATTGTCAGTGTTCGTCACTTCGTCGGACTCACCATCTTCTGGGAAGAGGCAGTCTTCGATGATCTTGCAGTCAGTCGCGTTCGCGACACAGTTGCGCTGCGCAACCGTCGCGGAGGGGCACTCTGCATTGCAATCGGCTACGTCCTCGTCACCGCACAGGCGTCCGACGTTCGCGCAGACCTCGCTGCAGCTAGCGTCGTCATCAGAACCGTTGCAGGCTGAGTGTGCTAGCGCGAGCCCCGAGACACAAGCCGCGACTGCGACTCGAACCACACGCAAGGCAGAGCATCGAAGCGTGAACTGGACGGGAGACATGGTAATGACAAATCACTTTCCCGACTGGTGTCGTCGTTAACGTTGCCGAGGCAGAACCGTGTCCGGCACAACCCTCAATCCAGCATTATCGGGGCGTTACTCGGGCCTGTCAACGGATTCGCCGGGGAGCAGCGTTGATCGGTGGTCGTCGGGCCGAGATCGGGTTACCGGTTTGGTGCGCCGGATCGGATGGTCTGTTGGGCGTGACCACGATGGGTGGGCGGATGTCAGGCAAGCCCTGGGATTCTGCGTGAAGAGCCTGGACGGCGCCCACCGACACCATTTGCGGTACAATGTGTTCATGCGGATTCGCGCCGAGGCATGGGACGCGATGCTCGTTGCAGCAAGGGCAGCCACCAGTTGCGGCGGGTAAATCGTCGACCAACGATCGACCGACGACGGCACAGGCGGCACAGCCGACAGCGCCACAGTTACGCTCCCCTGGAGCAGCGGAACCCAATCGGGTTCGTCGGCGGGCGGCGGCGTGGGTTCGGGCGGCTTGGCCATCGGAGTCGGGGGGTTGGATTTATTGGATGCGGGCGGTCGCGAGGGTTCTTCGGCGGGCGCCAGCGGCGCTGAGGCCGTCGAGGTCACATGGCAATGCAACGACCTTCGCAATGACGCCGAGACGGTCACCCTGAGCTACGTACCGAGGAAGCCTCCCACGGCGACCGGGGGCACCCCCATCGAGGGGCGCTACCACTTGACGCAGTTCGAATTGTTCACCGGGATCGATGGTCCCAATAGCGGCGAGTCGGTGGATTGGCAGGAGACGGTCGCTCTTTCACGGGTTGGGGATGGGACCGCGCGGCTGGAATCGATGGAGGGGCAACCGGACGGCGAAATGTTCATTGTCCATCAATGGAACGAGACATTGACCTTCGATGGTAACTCGTTCACGTCGGTGCCGACGTGCCGCACGAACACCGTCTTGATTTCCGATTCGGCTGGTCTCTATACCGCGACCTTCAACCAGCTGGTGTTTATGACGTCGACCCGCGGATTCGGAACATGGGTCAGTACCTACACACTCCAGTAGCCAGCAATGGTACGGGTGATACGGAGCGGGCGGTTGATAGGTGGACCAGCACAGCGAGAGTGGGCAAGGGACGGTGGTCTCGGGGTCCGGCCCGGGGCAGGGGAGTCACGCCCCCACGCCAGGCCCCTGCACTTGACAATCGCCGCGAGGCTACCCAAGTGAAGTGAACCATGAACCACGCATCTTTCCTCCGTGCTGGCCTTTTGGCATTCCTGGCGCCGATTTCGGTCTACGCCGCAACGCTCGGCAGCTCGACCTCTCCCGCCTGTGGCGGAGGGGACGACAAGAAGCAGGGCGACGACAAGAGCTCCTACTCACCCACGCCACAATGCGGTGACGATAAGGGTGACAAGTAGACAGCGTAGGGACTGCTTCGGCAGTACCTCGAAGTGTCGCCCGGTGAATAAGTCAAGCAGCTCTCGCGCGGCCATGGTGGGTGCGCGTTGCCTTCGTCGCCTTCGTTTGTGCCTTGGTTCCAGGTGTGGAGTGCCGAACCAGCTCCAGCGTGTATCCCAGCACGTTGGCCAAGCGGACGACCGTGCGGAGAGTGGGATTGGGGCTCTCTGCCGTGAAAAGGCGACGGACGATTTCGGGTTCTGCCGAGATGGCCCTTGCAAGTTCGGCCTTGCTCACTCCCAGTTCGAGGCGAGCCTCGTCCAGGCGTCCCACCAGAAGACAAGTTGAGGCCGTGCGCCCCATCACGCCGCGCCAACCTCTCACGGCTGGTACTCGAACGCTCCCGAATCACATCTCCCGGCGCGGGGCTCGCCGCGCTGGTCGCGCTCCGGACAGTTGTCGCTCACGTCGATCGCCGGGCTGCCTTCGGGGAGTGCCAGTGTCTCGGTGGGGCCGCCATACTCACCGAGCGGCAAGGGCTCGGGATCCGCGAAGAGGATGTCCCCAGAGCAGGGGGTGTCCGCGTTGCCGTTGTTCTTCACATCGGGCCATTGCACGTTGCCGCCGCCATCCCCGAACGTTTCGTGGCAGGCCACGGCGCTGTACTCGTTGGCGGTGGTGTTGTTGGCGAAGATGACGTTGGTCAAGGTCACCGTGCCGCTGCTGCCTTTGAAGATGGCCGGTCCGTAGTCCGCGTCATTCGCGTAGAACGTCGTGTTGGTGACGGTCACGGCCCCGTTGCCCGCCCAAAGACCTCCAGCATTGCCCGGTGTCGCGTTGCTGGCAAAGGTACAGTTCTCGACGGCGGCGTCCGAACCACCGCCGAGGAAGAGCCCGCCAGCATGGGCGCCCGTGGTGTTACCGGAGAACGTCGAACCGGTCAAAGTGAGCGGAACCCCCTCGTGGTACACGGTGCCCGTCCCGCCTCCGGGGCTGTCCGCCATGTCATTGTTGCGGAAGGTGCAGCGATCGAAGGTGGCGCCGGTACCCTCCAGATTGTAGGAGAACAAGGCGCTACCGTGGACCTTGGCGTGGTTGTCCTCAAAGAGCGTGCCGCAGATCTCGAAATCGATCGGCGCGTCGAGCCACATGCGATCGATATACAGCCCCCCACCGTTGCCGTACTGGCCGTCCTCGGCCCAGGTCGTGGCAGAGTTGCCTCTGAACACGCTGTCGATGACGCGCAGGTTGGTGCTCCGGCTCAGAATGCCTCCGCCGGTGGAGCCGCTGTTGTCGACGAAGGTGCATCCCGAGATGATGGCCTCGGTGAGTCCACCGGCGTAAATGGCACCGCCCCCCACGTCATGGTCCTCGCTTTCGCTGTGGTTGTTCTCGAAGGTGACGTCGATCACCTTCAGGGTGCCGAACCAGGGATGTAAGAGCCCCGCCCCGCTCTCGTTTTCGCTGCCGGCCGCCACGAACCCGTCGCGGACGGTCAAGCGTTGCAGAACCAGATCCACGTAGTTATCGAGCTCGATCACGCGCACGCGCCCCCCTCCGCTCAACGTGACCTCTCCGTTACCGTCGATGATCAGCGGCTGGGCGACCCAGAGCGACGTATCGAGTTCGATCGTGTGCGGGCCGCCGCAGTCGAAGGTCAGCGTCCCTTGGCCCTCCGTTTCATTGAGGACCGCCATCGCCTCCTCGAGCGCCTGGGCGTTGCACGAGTCTGGGTTCCCTGTGCCCACGATCTGAATCGTTCCGGCGTGTTCGACTGGTTCGAGCCTGCCGTCGCAGCCGGTGTCTCCCTCAATGCCGTCGCCCGCGGCTCCGCCGTCGCCCGGCGCCCCGCCGTTCTGGTACGAGCCGCCCGACTCCGCCGTCCCACCGTTCTCGATCGCGCCGCCCGAGCTCGTGGTCCCGCCGGTTTCATTCGAGCCACCGGAGTCGGGAGTGGAAGGGGCGCCTGCAGTTCCGCCGGAGTCGTCGGTGGTCCCACCGTTCTCGAGTGCGCCGCCCGAGCCCGTGGTCCCGCCGGTTTCATTCGAGCCACCGGATTCGGGAGTGGAGGGCGAGCCTGCAGTTCCGCCGGAGTCGTCGGTGGTCCCACCGTTCTCGATGGCGCCGCCCGAGCCCGTGGCCCCGCCGGCTTCATTCGAGCCACCAGATTCGCCAGCCTCGGTATCGCCGCTACTACCGGCCTGCGCCGAACCGCCGGAACCCGGGTCAGAGCTCGTGCCGCCGGTATCGGCGTCCGCTCTCGGAGAGCTCGAACCCTCGTCGGAACAGCCGACGAAGAGCAGAAGCGCCAACAGCCTGGACGTCACCTCGGTTGCCCTCATAGTGGATAGTGTATACGAGCCTGGCCTGTTGTCACCAGGGGCTGTGGTAGGGCAAATGGTGCCGCCCACCAGCGACGCACCTACACCGCGCGAAGGACGCGAAAATGCAAGAGCACGGTGGGTATGCGGCGGTTGACGCACCGGTCTTTCTATTCGCTGAGCGGGTGCTGAACGCCGGTCTCAGTTTGGACGGGGCGTCCGGCGTCCGCTCTCCGCTCAGCGTTGCGGGGGTCAGGCGGGCTGCATTGTTCGAGGCGAGTGCTGTCCTGCGGGTCCACCAGGGCAGGCACGACGCGTAATGGGGAGCAACCAGGCCAGCGCTACCTCTTTGTGCCCTTCCTCGACGGGCCCGACCAGCCCGCAGGCAAGCCGCACGCCCTGAGGAGGGCCTTCACGTGGCGCTCGCTGACACTGATCGTCCCACTCTCGGCACCGGTGATCATCGGCATCACGCCACCGGGTCAAAGGCAATCGTGATCGGTGGTCGTCGGGCTGCGCCTTGGCTGCCAGCTTGAAGCATGGAACAGGTTGGTCAGTTCGTCGCGACCACGGCCTGTTGGCGGACGTCCGGCAAGCCTCGGGTTAGCGCGTGGAGCTTTCGGACGGATCCCACGCCAGCCCTTTGCGCTACAATGTGTTCATGCGTGGCTCGAATCGCGCCGAGGCATGGGTTGTCATGCTCGTTGCAGCAAGGGCTGCCACCAGCTGCGGCGGGGAAGTCGCCGACCAACGATTGACCAAGGACAGCTTGGGCGGCGCAGCCGGCAGCGCCGGAGCAACGCTCCACTCGGGCGGCGGTGGCGGTTCCGGCGGCTTGGCCATTGGAGTCGGGGGGTTGGATCTGTTGGGTGCGGGTGGTCGTGAGGGTTCCTCGGCGGGTGCCAGCGGCGTGCAGGCTGTCGAATTCGCGTGGCAATGTAACGACCTTCGCAATGACGCCGACACGATCATTCTGAGCTACGTATCGGGGGAGCCTCCCGCGGCGAGGGGGGGCACACCCATCGAGGGGCTCTACCACTTGACGCAGCTCGAGCAGTTCACCGGGATCGATGGCCCCAGTACTGGCGAGGCGTACGATCCGCAGCGGACAGTCGCTCTTTCATGGGTTGGGGATGGGACCGCACGGCTCGAAACGATGGAGGGGCAGCCGGACGGGGAAATGGGCATTCTCCATCAATGGAACGAGACGGTGGTTTTCGATGGCAACTCATTTGCGTCGGTGCCGACGTGTCGCACGGAGTCCGTGTTGGTTTCTGATTCAGCTGGCCTTTATACCGCGACCTTCGACCAGCTGGTGTTCCTGAAACAGATCCACGGATCCGGGACACGTGTGAGCACCTACACGCTCCAGTAGCCAGCAACGGGATAGACGATACGGAGCGGGCGGTTGATTGGTGGTCTGGATGGGGACAACCTGTGCCAGGCATGAGTGGACAGGAGAGTACGGAGAAGACACGGGGAACAACGTTTGGGAAGAGTCGCCGGAATGCTGTCCTGGGGGCCGGAGGACGGAAGGAGGTTTGAGGTGGGATGTCTGCGGGAATAGTGCGATTCTTGGGCCGGGCAGCAACATGGCAACCGTTCGAGTCGGTGAGTTCGAGTGGGATAGCAACAAGGCGGCGAGGAACGCCGAAAAACACGGTGTCACGTTTGTCGAGGCCATGGAGTGCTTCCTTGACCCGCATGGCATCGATCTTGCCGACCGTGTCCACCCCGAACGCCTGCTACCGCTCGGGCTTTCTCGGGCAAATCGACTTCTTTGTGTTGTCTATGCCGAACGCTTGGCTGGCGCTATACTTCGCATCATCAGCGCCCGGCGCGCGACCCCTCATGAGAAGAAGATCTACACAGAAGACCTCTGAACCCTCCAAGGCTTCGCTCCGGGAGATCCCCGAGATTGACCTGTCCAAGGTCAGAGTGCTTGGCCGTGGCCGACATGTGGAGAGAGCGCGGCGCTCGTTTGACACGGTCTTGGTGGAGCGCAGAGTGCTCGACACACTGGGCGGGCCTGATGCTGTGGTGAACATTCTGCAGACGCTGGCCGCCTCGGTGAGCGCAGGGCGCAAGAAGCGCTCTGCGGCGTAGTTCTCGATGGGTTGGTTGGTCCTGCGAAGCGCAACGAGGTGGCGAGAACGGGGAGCAACGCGGCGCGCTCCTGAGCAGCGACCGCCTGCATTTCCTGCTGCACGGGTTGCCAGTCCGGCGCAGGTGCGAGTTGCATGGCCTGCAGGTAGAGCTCGGAAGCCTGGAATGGCTTGTTGACCTTGACCAGGGCCCGAGCCGCGTTGACGGCCAGGGTGGGCACGCGAACAACCGTAAACGCACGCAGGAGCTTGTCCGCTGCCTCATCGAAGCGCTGGGCGTCGTAGGCATCCAGGCCTTCCTTGGCGAGCTCACGAGCCGTCGAGAGCGCCATGGCCGACTG
>CAZYKT010000029.1:0-11179 GCA_964648165.1 uncultured Polyangiaceae bacterium
CTCAAGCATGCGGCGGTCCAGCGTGGCGTGGGACTCATCGTCTTTCAGGGAAGCTATCTGGCCAGCCCGGACCGGGAACGTCGCGTCGCGTTCGACGGCTCGTTCGTGTACGGCTTGGCGGGTCAGGAGTCGGTGGACGGGCTCATCATCGCCAGCAACTTGCTCTCCAGTCGTGCGGGCAGTGAGGCCGTGTACGAGCTGTGCCGCCGCACCACGTTACCGGTGGTCAGCGTGGGGCGCCTGCCGGGTGTGCCCAGTATCGACGTTGACACCAAGATGGCGTTTCGTCAGGTCATCGAGCACGTCGTGCGTGACCACGGGCGGCGCCGCGTGGCCTTCATCCAAGGTGCGGTGGGTAACGTGGACGCCATCGAACGGGAGCGGGTCGTCCGCGCGGTCCTGGAGGATCTGGCAGTGCCCCTGCCAGAGCGGCAGGTTTTGCCGGGGGATTTCCTGGAGGCCTCCGGCTCTGCCGCCGTTCAGACCCTGTTCGATCGGCGCGAGGTCTCACCGGCCGACATCGACGCGATCATCTCATCCAACGACCAGATGGCGGTGGGGGCGATGCGCGAATTGGGTCGTCGCGGGTTAAAAGTGCCGCTCGACATCGCGGTGGTGGGATTCGACGACGATGACTACGCTCGCGGCGCCAGCCCGCCGCTTACCACCGTCTCTCAACCAGTCGAGCTTCTGGGGGAGCACGCGGTCTCGCTGCTGCTAGACCGTCTGCAGAAGAAGGCAGTCCCAGAACGAATCCTGCTGGAGGCCGAGCCGGCCTGGCGACGTTCCTGTGGTTGCACCACTCCCCAGCTGATGCGGGGCCCGAGTCTGGCGGCGATAGGCCCCTTGACGACTCTGGTGGAGCAGCGGCGCGAGGCTTGCCTGTTGCGGCTGCAGCGTTTGGGCGGGATGGCCGCCGATCCCAGTGGGATCGATGCCGCGGTTCGGTTTCTGCGCGCCGAGGCAAACGCCGACGCCGACAGAACCGGTCTGCATGACTTCGAACACTGCGTCCTGGCTTCGGCCCAGGCCGGCATCGACCCGCTGCACTGGCACGACATCCTGCTCCCCTTGAGCGACGAGATCGAGCGTCGGGCACCCAACGAGGGGTCGATCGGGCGGCTCTTGGAACAGCGCATGCGCCAGGTAGACCTCTTGCTCAACGAGGTGGCGGCGCGCGTGCGGGCGCTGGAGAACCTGCACACCATGCAGTGGGCCACCGCCGCCCGGATCCTGGGGAGCGCGTTGTTGTCCGTTCGTCACCTGCGCAACCTGGGAGTCGTGCTTCACGCGGGTTTGCCCAGTCTGGGGATCCGCTATTGCTGTGTTTGCCTGTTCGTCGGGGAGTCGGAGCCTCGGGTCGCGCGAGTGGCTGCCCTGTACAGCCCCACCACCCCTCCGACGGCCGAGGTCCCGTGCAGCGCGGAGCAACTATTCTTCGCGGTTCCCGGCTCGCTGCCCCCTGAACAGCCGCAGACCCAGGCCACCGCATCGGTCTTCCCTGTCTACGAGCTGGTGCATCCCCAGTTGCCCACGTCGACTACGGACCGGCTCGACCTCTCCGTTTATCCCTTGGTGTACGCGCACACCAGCCTGGGTTACGTGGTGTTCGATGCGCCGCGCGACGGCCAGCGTTCCTGGCTGCTGGAGGGTCTGGCCGGCAACTTGAGCAGCGCCATCTACGCCATCCAACGGGCTGCGGAGCTGCAGCAGGCTCGTGAGTCGGCGGAACGAGCCAATGCGGCCAAGACCGAGTTCGTGGCCATGATTTCCCACGAGGTGCGGACGCCACTGACGGCCATCATCGGCCATCTGGATCTGTGCCTGCAGCAGGACCTCTCGGTCGAGCTCTCACACCGACTCGACCAGGCACGCGCCTCATCACGGGCCCTGCTCGGCATCGTCAACGATCTGTTGGATTTTTCCAAGATCGAGGCGCAGAAGATCGAGCTCGAGCAGGTCACTTTCGAGCTGGACGAAGTGCTCGACCAGGTCGTCGCCACCTGCGCATCCACCGCGGTCAGAAAGGGTCTGGACCTGGTGGTGGACGCCGACCCCACCGTGCCGGTGGCACTGAACGGGGATCCCCTGCGCCTGGCTCAGGTCCTGCTCAATCTGGTGGGCAATGCCGTCAAGTTCTCCTCCCAAGGGATGGTGGAGGTTTCAGTCGGATTGGTCGAACGCGACGCGACCGATCTGACCCTGTGCTTCGCGGTGAAGGACCAGGGGATTGGCATGACACCCGCCGAGATCGAACGGGTTTTCTTGCCCTTCACCCAGGGGGACGGTTCGACCACCCGACGTTTCGGGGGAACCGGGTTGGGGTTGACGATCAGCCGTCGTCTGGTGGGGCTGATGGGAGGGGAATTGACGGTGGAGAGCGAACCGGGGCAGGGCAGCCGGTTTCAGTTCACGGCCCGTTTCCCGGTCGTGTCGGATTCTCGGCCCCGGCCAGTGGAGGGCAAGCAAGAGCGAGTCCTTCTGGTCGTCAATGAACCGACCCTGGGGCAGTCCCTGGCACACCTAATGGAGCAGCGCGGCTACCAGGTGACATGGACCAAGGATGCGGCCGGGACGCTGTCTGCCCTGGGGCAGTCCCCGGAGCGACTGACCCAGTTCGACGTGCTTCTGTGTGACGAAGACCTGCCGGATCTAGATGCCCTGTGTCTTCTGCGGCGCACGGCCGCCCATGGTAAGGCGGCTGGTCCCAACGTGGTCCTGTTGCGCCCGGCCGAGAGCACTCCGGTCATCGCCGCCCAACAGAACCTGCCGGGGTTGGTGGCGATTGTCGCCAAGCCCTGTCAGCGCACCCAGTTGCGACAGGCGGTGCAGAAAGCCCTGATGCTGCATCCCAGCCGCCATCCCGGGGAGGGCAAGAAGCCCGTTTCGCCGGACTCCCTGCCCGAGGGATGTCGGATCCTGTTGGTTCAGGACGACGCAGTGACTCGCGAGGTGGTTCGAGAGATCCTGGTTCGCGCGGGCGCCAACGTGTCGGTGGCGGCGACCGGTGAGGAGGGAATCGACCAGATGACACGGCAGACCTACGATCTGGTCTTCTTGGACCTGCACCTGCCCGGGATTGATGGTCTGTCGGTGGCCCGGGCCATGCGCCAACTTCCACAGGGACGGCGGGTGCCCATTCTGGGTCTGTCCGCCAGTGCGGTCAGCGACACGCGGGACCATTGCCGTGCGGCTGGGATGAGCGACTTCATCCTGGCTCCGGTGGAGGCGGAAACATTGCTGCAGTACGCCCGCCGCTGGATGGTTCCCGAACAGGGAACACTCCCGCTGAGCCAGCGCTTCGACACGCTCGCCTACACCGGGCCATCGCTTCTGCCCTTTGTCGAGAGCCGAGCCAGCGCAGTGGCGGAGCTGGACATCGACAGGGCCCTGGCCCGGCTGGGCCAGGACGAGAGCCTGTACAGAAAGCTGCTGGCGCGGTTCGCCCAGTCCCACGGTAACGTTTCGTTCGATATCCGTCACGCTCTGGCCCAGGGCGCCCTGGAGTCGGCCCTCATCACCGTGCACACCCTGTCCTCTGCCGCGGCCCACATCGGGGCAGGTCGACTGCACGAGGCCGCCAAAGCGGTGGAGACGGCGTTCCGTGAGGGCGACGCTGCCGCCTATACGGCGGGGCTCACGGATCTGGAGATGGCAGAGAAGCGGACCCTGCAAGCCATCGAACGGCTACTGGCCTCGCCCCCCGAGCCGACGGCGGTTGCGGAAGGCTATCCGGAGGCGGACCTTCAGGAGTTGTTGTACGCGCTGGGGCGCCTCATCGATGATCATGACACGGCGGCCTTCGATCGAATGGCGGAGTTGGGGAGCCTGGTGTCCGCTCGGGCCAATGCAATCGAGCCCTTCCACCGGCTGGAGGCCAGTCTGGGCGCGTACGACTTCGAACAGGCTTCGATTCAGCTCGAGGCGCTCCGTCGGGCGGTGAGTCCAGAAGAGTGAGGCATCCTGTTGCGCAGCTACACCCCGATTACCCAACCCAACATCGCCACCACGCCGGTCGTTCTGATTGTGGATGATTCTCCGGAGAGCATCGACGTCCTCAGGAGTGTCCTGGGCGCCGAGTACCGGACCCGGGTCGCCATCAACGGCCAGAAGGCCCTGGAAATCGCCGAATCGGTCCAGCCCGATCTGGTGCTGCTCGACGTGATGATGCCGGACATGGATGGCTACGAGACCTGCCAGAAGCTCAAGGCCAACCCGGCGACCCGCAACATCCCCGTGGTCTTCGTGACCACCATGGCCGAGACGGACGCCCAGGTGAAGGGCCTGGCGGTGGGTGCCGTCGACTACATCACCAAGCCCTACAACCCCACGCTGGTCCAGTCGCGGGTGCGGACCCAGGTCGCGCTGTACCGACATCACGTGCACCTGGAGGGCCTGGTGCGTCAGCGGACCTCCGAGCTGTTGGACACGCGTCTGGAGCTGATCCGGGGACTGGGACGAGCCGCCGAGTATCGGGACAACGAGACCGGGATGCACGTGGTGCGAATGAGTCACACCACGCGTCTATTGGCCTTGGCGCATGGCATGCCCGAGGCGCAGGCCGAACTTCTGTTCCAGGTTGCTCCCATGCACGATGTGGGCAAGATCGGTGTCCCGGACCGGATCCTACTCAAACCCGGCAAGCTCACTGCCGAGGAATGGGAAAGCATCAAACGACACACCGTGATCGGGGCGGAAATCCTGGGAGAACACCGCTCAGAGTTGATGGTGATGGCTCGAACGGTTGCGCTGCGACACCACGAGCGCTGGGACGGGCAGGGCTACCCGGGGGGGCTTTCGACCACGGAGATCCCGCTCGAGGCGCGCATCGTTGCCATCGGGGACGTGTTCGATGCCCTGCTTTCCGTACGTCCCTACAAGACTGCCTGGAAGCTCCAAGATGCCGTCGACTACATCCGTTGTCAAGGAGGGACGCAGTTCGATCCAGACGTCACCAAGACGTTTCTGCGCGTCCTGCCGGAGTGCCTGGAAATCAGGGAATCGTATCGCGATTACTGATCGACCCGTTCCGTTTTTGAGCTAGCGTGTCTGGCTCTGCCCCCCTCTTGGCGGTTTGGTCATGACCGAGACAATCCTCTCTGTTCCCTCGCAGCATCTCTCGACCCGAGATCTGGCGTGTGGGTTCACGCCCTGTAATTCGACTCAGCTGAGCCAGATCCTGCCGGCCAGTGCCCTGTGGCTGGGTCCCCGCTCATCGCTCGAGACCGATGAGCGCTACCGGCAGCTGGTCAGCTACCTGGTGGCACGGCACGAGGACCAAGTGCTGGTCTACCGACGTACACCCAAGGGAGGCGAGGTGCGCCTGCACGGCCTGCTTTCGGTGGGGGTGGGCGGCCATGTCAATCTCGGGGACGCCGTGGTCAACCAGGCGGGGCTGGATATCCAGAGTACCGTCCTTGCAGCGTGCCGGCGCGAGTGGGCCGAAGAGGTCGAGACGCGGACCCTGCCGGAGCTTTCGGTCTTGGGATTACTGATGGACAATGCCAACCCCGTGTCCCGCGTTCATCTGGGGATCGTGGTGCGTGTCGACCTCGCATCGACCGCCTTCCGGGTCGTCGATCCGGGCCTGGCAGAGGCGCGCCTGGTCCCGTTGTCCCAGTTGCCCGAACTCTGTCCAGAAATGGAGACCTGGTCGCAGATCCTGATCTCGGGTCCGGGAAGTCCATTACGCCTCAAGCCCGACGGCTGATCGGCGGAGCCTACCCGCCGTACATCCAGACGATAGCCAAGGTTCCCAGCAGGGTTGTCGACAGGGCAATGGGCAGACCGGCGCGAAGGTAGGCCAAGAAGCCAATCCCACCGAGATCCCGGGCGTTTTCGGCCACGATGATATTGGCGACCGAGCCGAGCAACGTCAGGTTTCCGGCGAAGGTCGAGGCCATGGCCAGAAGCTCCCAGCCCAGCCGGGGATCGGCCATTTGGGCCATCTGGTCCCTTACCACCAGGATGAAGGGAACGTTGGAGACCACGTTGGAGCCAACCAGGAACAGCGAAGAGAGCCTGAGGGCTTGGCCCAGCCCGACGGGGCCCTGCGCCAAGGGGAACCGCGCGAAGAACCAGCTGGGTCCTCCGCTCCTCAAGAACGCCTCGACCACGACGAACAGGCCAGCGAAGAAAAGGAGGATTGACCAATCGATGTGCTTCCAGAGCAACCGCGTGTCACGGCGGTGCACGAGCATCATCAGGGCGAACCCGGTGGCTGCCGCCCAGGCCAGATGTGCCCCCATCAGATACGCCACCACGGTCGCCAGCATGATGGCCAGCGACACACCGATCCTGCGATTGAGCCCGGGAGATCCCGGTTGGGACGGCTGGAGAGTCGAATCAAAACAACCTCGATACAGAAGGAGCAGTAAGGCGTGATTGACGCCCAAGCACAACAGCGTGACCGGACCCACCAGACCCAGATGCTCGCGGTAGGTCAGGCCACCCAATAGGCCGCACAGCATGTTCTGTGGGTTACCCACCAGGGTGGCGGCACTGCCGGTGTTGGCCGCCGTGGCCAGCGCCAACAGGAACGGCAGCGGTGCCAGGCGGTGCCGTTTGACGAGTCGGACCACCACGGGGGCCAGAAGGACGCAGACTGCATCATTGGTCAGAAAGGCGCTCAGCACCCCCGCTCCCCAGACGATGCAACCAAGGAGCCGTCTGGGGGTCCTTGCCCAGTCCACCAATCGTGCCTCGACGACGTCGAAGAACCCGTCCAGAGCCAAAAAGGCGCCCATCCCCATGACCCCCAAAAGCAGCAGCAGAGTCGAGCCGTCGACGGCGGCTCCCGCCTGTTCCGGGGTGAGTACCCGACAGACCACGCACAGCACCGCACCCAACAGCGCCGCGGCCGGGCGATCGATGCCCAGGATGGACAGACGCCGAAGCGACACCAGCACGTAGGTGAGAAGGAAGATGAGGATTCCGGCTAAGCTGTGCAACCCGGTCTTCATAGCGCCAACCCCGCGCCACGCACCCACGCTCAGGGCGAGACGGCCAAAAAGGAGGGCCAACGTGCGGATCGGTCCGATTCACCGTAATATGATGACCGCTAGGTTCACCCATGCCCTCCCAGTCCCCATCCAGCGATTCGTCTCGATACACGCCTTTCGTCGACCCCAATCCGGTGCCGCTGGAGGTCTTCCAGGCTCTGCCCAAGACCGACCTGCACGTTCACCTGGATGGGTCGCCGCGCCTTTCCACTATCCTCGAGATCGCCGAGGCGGAAGGCATCGCCCTGCCCGCGCGCAACGAGGGGGAGCTTGCCGAGGTTCTCGGTTGTGGAAAGAGCTTCGGCAATTTGGTCGACTATCTCAAGGGTTTTGACGTAACCCTCCAGGTGATGCAGAGCGCGACCGCTCTGGAGCGGATTGCTTTCGAGCTGGGCGAGGATGCTCATCGGGAGAACGTCCGATACATGGAGGTCCGCTACGCACCGATGCTCCACACGCGACGGGGGCTGAAGCTCACCGCCGTGGTGGAGGCGGTGTTGGACGGCCTGGGTCGTGCCCGCGAGACCTTTGGCATCAAGAGCAATCTCATCCTGTGTGGGATTCGCAACATCTCGCCGGAGTCTTCCTACGCGATGGCGGAGCTGTGCGTGGCTTACAAGAATCGGGGCGTCGTCGGCTTCGATCTGGCCGGGGCCGAGGCCGAGTTTCCGCCCAAGCACCATCGCCAGGCGTTCCAGCTGGTTCGTGACAACAACATCAACACCACAATCCACGCCGGAGAGGCCTATGGGCCGCAGTCGGTGGCTCAGGCCATCCACGTCTGTGGCGCCCACCGTGTGGGCCACGGGGTGCGCCTGCGCGAGGACGGCGACCTTCTGCACTACGTAACCGACCACCGGATCGCGCTGGAGTGTTGCCCCTCGAGCAACGTACAGACCGGCGCAGTCCTTGACCTGCAGACCCACCCGCTCAAGCTCTACTTCGACCTGGGGGTTCGTGTAACGGTCAACACCGACAATCGCCTGATCACCGACACCACCGTCTCCAAGGAGCTCTGGCTAGCCCACACCCAGATCGGAATCCCCTTCGAGGACATCAAGAAGATCGTGATTGCGGGATTCAAGTCGAGCTTCCGACCGTTTCACGAGCGACAAGCGGTGCTGCGTAAGGTGGCGGCGGAACTGGAACGCTACGATGACCAGGGCAAGCTTCGCCCCGACGCGGGTCCCAGTGACCACCCGAGTCGGAGGGTTCGCTCCTCACACGATTGAGCGACGAGTGCCCGCATCCTGGCGATGCCTTGCCTGACAGGTTCGCTCCCTGCACGACTGAACGACGGGGCCTGTCACAGAACCAGATGAGCGCGCACGTCCTCCCTGGTGTGCCGCTCGATCTCGTCAATGGCCCGATCGACGTCCCGGGACTCCACGGTGGGTAGCCGCACCAGGAAGCGCACGAACAGATCGCCCGTCTCCTTCTTGCGCTTGATCCCCTTGCCCTTGAGGCGCAGGACCTGGCCGCTCTGAGCGTGCTTGGGGACGGTCAGGGTCACTGGACCGTCCAGGGTGGGAACGCGGATCTTCGAGCCGCGCCAAGCTTCCCCGACCGTGATGGGCAGATCCAGATGCAGATCCAGCCCCCGCCGCTCCAGGAAGGGATGGGGGTTGACCCGGATGGCCAGGACCAGATCGCCGGGTGGACCGCCGAAAGGTCCAGGAGCCCCGCGGCCCGCAACTCGCACCCGGTCACCGTCTTGGGCACCCGGAGGAACCCGAACTCGGACCGGGGCGCCGCCGTCCTGCACCGTGAGATGGAGCTCGGCTCCCCGCACCGCGTCCAGAAAGTCGACGGTCACCTCGCTCGCCACGTCCGAACCGCGCAGTCCTGTGCCCCTTGTCCTGGCCGTGCCACGGCCGCGCAACAGATCCCCGAACAGATCCCCGAAACCCGAGACACCTCCGTCATTGCCGCCGCTGAAGAAGTCCTCGAAACGAACGCCGCCCGGGCCACCTGCCTGTTGCGCATTGTGGTAGGCGCGGGCTGCCTGCGGGTTGAAGCCCTCGCGCAGGGCCTCCTCGCCAAACTCGTCGTACAGGCCCCGCTTCTTGGGGTCGCTCAGGGTTTCGTAGGCCCGGTTGACTCCCTTGAATCGGTTCTCGACTCGCTTGTCACCCGGGCTCTTGTCGGGGTGCAGCTTCGCGGCGAGCTTGCGGTAAGCCTTCTTGATTTCATCCTGGCTGGCCGTACGCGGCACACCCAGCTCGGCGTAGAAGTCCGTTGGCATGATCCGACAACAACGTAAGCCCGCTCCCGGGCCCCTTCAAGGGGTGAGCTAGGGGGCGTGAAGGCCGCAGTCGAGGACCAGGGAATCCACCCGAGCATCCGGTGGATCATCGCCAAAATCAGCGGTCAGGATGGGCGACTCGAATCCCGCATGGTGCAACAGAGCCAGAAGCTCGGCGGGGAAGAACTGACGATGGGTGAGCGGGACGACCCAGGGTTCGGACCCGTCTTCGGGGACGAATTCCATCCACACCAGGAGCAGCTGGCGCAAGGGATCGTATTCGAAGCGCTCGGTGTATCGGAGCCATTGCTTCGTTTCTGGATGTCGAAACCGGGGGCAAGGGTAGCGACGTTCCGGATCCCGACCAAGATCCGCCGGTTGGGGCACCGAGACGTCGAACACGAAGCGTCCCCCGGGGGCCAGGTGTTCCTTGACGCGAGCCAGGAACTGTTCGACGTCGGTTCGCTCGTACAGATGCAGGAAGGTATTGAAGGGGGCGACGATCAGGGAGAACACCTGCTCCAGCTTGACCGTCCGCATGTCGCCTCGAATGAGGCTGACCTTCTGGCGCAGAGCCGGCGGAGAGGCGGCCAAGCGTCGCTCCAGATCCTCCAGCATGGGCCCCGAGAGATCGATCCCCACCACCGACTCCGAGACGGCAGCCATGGGCAAGGTGACCCGGCCGTTACCGCAGCCGTACTCGAGCACCGCCCCCCGCCGCTCCCTGGCCCGTCGGACATAGTACTCGACGTCGTGCCGCCGGCTCCGGTACGAATGGCTGTAGTACGCGGGGTCGGCGTAATGAGCTAGCGCCCCAAAGTCACCCGTCTTGCCCAGACTCGCCAGAGACGGGACCAGGTTGTCGCCGGTCACTGGCGTTGGGTGGCGGCGAGTTCCTCGATGTACTCCGCCACCACCTGGTTCGTATCTCGGTGGAAGCGAACCCGCCCCTTGGCGATTTCGCGCAAGGAGACCACGGCCGCCTTGTTCTTGGCGTTCACGTGCGGTCGGGCGCCGCGCATCAGCTGCCGACAGCGCGTTGCGGCCAACACCACCAGGGCGAATCGGTTTTCTTCCTGCTCGAGGCAGTCTTCAACGGTAACGCGGGCCATGTGGCTTCTCCCAACGAGGGGCGACAGTATGGCGCCTGGCTGTCCACGATGCAAGAGACGGGCCGATCTCGCCACAACCACCCAGTATTGGCGCCGGAGCGAGTCGTTTTGCCGCTCGGCTGGTTCCGGCCGAATGGCGGGGTGATCCACCGCGGCTACAGGCAGAGATCGGTGGAGCCGTCGATCTCGATACTGTCCAGCGTGCCGTCGCGGTCGTCGTCCACGCCCCATTCCAGCCGCCTGGCGGTCCCCGTGCAGGTCGTGCTGCCGGGCTCCCAGATATTGACGAGGCTGGTCCTACCGTCGAGGCCGTCGGTTCCATCCTCGCCGTCAATCCCCTCACGTCCGTTGCAGAGGTAGCGCGTGCTCTCGAACTCCGTTGTCGCCAGCTGGCCGTCGCCGTCCCGGTCATGGCCGAAGATGATGAGGGAACCTCCTTCTGCACAGTTCTCTCCCGGATCCTCGTCCAGCACCTGGAACAGGATATCGAGACCATCCTCGCCGTCTAGACCGTCCTGGCCATCAACCCCGTTGATGCCGTCAACGCCGTCCACTCCATCCACCCCATTGATGCCATCCTGGCCGTCAACGCCGTCCACCCCATCGATGCCGTTCGTCCCGTCGACGCCGTCGTCGCCATCCAGGCCATCCTCGCCGTTTACGCCGTTTACGCCATCCTTGCCGTCCATTCCCGGGGCGCCGTTGCAGACTCGCGCCGTGTCCTGGATCTCCGAGTCGTCGAGCTCGCCGTTTTCGTCCTCGTCGACCCCGGTCAAGATCTCCTGACCACCGTAGGCGCAGTCATCGCCAGCGGCCAAAGG